>JAVHTD010000003.1:0-135111 GCA_032161105.2 Candidatus Thermosaccharophagus tengchongensis | reverse complement strand
AAGGCTATGCCACTTATGTGAATGTTGAGGGGCTGACAGATGGATTATGCGGTGCGTTTAGACCCGGACACTTTCGCGGTGTGACGACGGTTGTCGCTAAGCTATTCAACATTGTAATGCCGCACAGGGCTTACTTTGGAGAGAAGGATTACCAACAGCTCGTGGTCATAAAGCGCATGGTCAGGGACTTGAACTTCCCGATTGAGATAGTTCCATGCCCAACTGTGCGAGAAGAGGATGGGCTTGCGATGAGCTCAAGGAATGTTTACTTGCTGCCCGATGAGAGGAAAGCTGCGCTCTCGCTTTCTCGCGGTTTGATGGCTGCGCAGAAAATGTTTATGAGCGGTGAGAGGGATGCAGCTACGCTGAAGCGCATTGTTGAGGAGCATTTGCGTTCATCGGAACTTGTGCGCCCTCAGTATGTTGAGGTTGTAGATGCCGAAACGCTTGAGCCGATTGAGCGTGTGGAGAGGGACGCGGTAATCGCTGTTGCCGCGTTCGTTGGCAAGGCGCGCTTGATTGATAATGTGATTTTGAGGGTGCCGCGTTAGCTCCGCACCTGTGAATTCGGGAAGGAACCGCATGTTGCCTGTGGATTCGGGAATAGTTAATGTGCGTATCGGGGTGATGTGTCTTGATGCGCACGATGCTCAAGTCAAAGATACATTGCGCAACCGTAACTGAGACCAACTTGAACTACGAAGGTTCGCTCACGATTGATGCAAGCTTGATGGAAGCTGCCGACCTTCTACCTAACGAACAGGTTGATGTGCTTAACCTGAACAACGGTGAGAGGTTCACGACCTATATCATTGAAGGTGAGAGAGGCAGCGGAACCGTTTGTGTTAATGGCGCCGCAGCGAGGTTAGCTCAGAGAGGCGATAAGGTCATCATCCTATCGTATGTGTTGGTGAGCGAAGAGGAGTTGCAGGCGCACCGTGTGCGCGTGGTCTTCGTCAATGAGCGCAATGAGGTAACAAATGTGCGTGAGGAAGTTTGTTGTCAGTGAGTGCATTAGCTCATTCATGCAAGCATGGGGGTGGTGGAGGAGATGGTGGCTAAGTTTCCCGAAGGATTCATATGGGGCGTTGCAACATCGTCATATCAAATTGAAGGTGCTTGGAATGAGGACGGAAAGGGGCTTTCAATATGGGACGCCTTCTCTCACACCAAGGGCAAGATACTTGATGGCACCACTGGCGATGTTGCTTGCGACCACTACCACCGTTGGCGTGAAGATGTTGAGTTGATGAGGGAGTTGGGGATAAGGGCTTATCGTTTCTCAATCGCTTGGGCGCGCATTTTGCCAGATGGTAAGGGGAAGGTGAATGGCAAGGGGCTTGACTTTTACAGCCGCTTGGTTGATGCCCTGCTTGAGAGCGGGATAATACCGTTTATCACGCTCTATCATTGGGACTTGCCGCAGGCACTCCAAGATGAGGGTGGATGGGCGAATAGGGATGTGGCATTTTACTTTGCCGAGTATACTTCGGTCGTTGCCAAGCACCTTGGAGACAGAGTCAAGCACTGGATAACGCACAACGAACCTTGGGTGGTAGCATGGATTGGCTATGGCTTTGGAAATCATGCCCCAGGGATACGGAATTACAGGGTGGCACTTCAGGTTTCGCATCACTTGCTATTGTCACATGGTCTCGCTGTGGAGTTGCTGCGCGATTTGTGCGGCAACGATGCCGAAGTCGGGATAACGCTTAACCTATCTCCAGTGCACCCTGCAAGCGATAGGGAAGAGGACATCGCTGCAGCGATGCGCCACGATGGTTTTCTCAATCGTTGGTTCTTGGATCCGCTGTTTGTGGGAGCATACCCGAGTGATATGGTTGAGCTTTATGGTGAACTCATGCCGAGCGTTCGGGCTGGAGATATGGCTATCATTGGGAGGCGAATTGATTTTCTCGGCGTGAACTATTACTCGCGCAGTGTCGTTGCGCATGATGAGGGTTCAAAGCCGTTGAAGACGAAAGGTGTCAGAGTGGAAGGGGCAGAGTATACCGAGATGGGCTGGGAAGTTTACCCGAACGGGCTTTGCGAATTGCTTATGCGTTTGCATGGGGAATATCGTGTGCCCCGAATTTATATCACCGAGAATGGCGCAGCCTACGCAGATGAGGTTTCTTCAGATGGGAAAGTCCATGATGAGAAGCGCATAAACTACCTGCGCCAACACATCCTGAGCGCTCATAAAGCCATACTTGATGGTGTAAACCTCGCTGGCTATTTTGTGTGGTCGCTGATGGATAACTTTGAATGGGCTTACGGATATACCAAACGGTTCGGGATCGTATTTGTTGACTTTGAGACACAAAGGCGCATCGTTAAGGACAGCGGGCATTGGTATAGCCAAGTTGTAAGTTGCAATGGCGTTGCGGTATGACACGACACCTTCCGTCGCGAATTTGTAACTCCCATGAGAGGAGGATGAGAGATGGATCCAGTTATACCTGCGAGGGGTTTGAAAGGCGTCGTCGTTGATACGACTAAGCTGTGTCTAATTGATGCCGAAAGGGGGGTGCTCATCTATCGCGGCTACGATATTCACGACCTTGCCACACACTCAAATTTTGAGGAAGTCACCTATCTGCTGCTTCATGGCAGGCTCCCAACAAAGCAGGAGTATGAGCAGTTTTGCGAACAGTTGCGCCAAAGCCGCAGTGTGCCCGATGTTGTAGCGAGAATAATTGAGCATATAAAGGATGCGCCACCGATGGATGTTCTTCGGACGGCAGTTTCTGCGCTTGGTGCTGTTGATCCAGATGCTCGCGATAACTCATTGGAGGCGACACTCCAAAAAGGTGTGAGGTTAATTTCACAACTACCGACAATAGTAGCCATGCACGAGCGCTTGAGGAAGGGGCTTAAGCCAGTTAAGCCAAATCCCGAACTGTCTCATGCTTCCAACTTCCTTTACATGATGCGCGGCGATGTGCCAACCGAGGAGGAAGCAAAGGCGATTGATTTGGATTTGTTGTTACATGCTGAGCATAGTTCAAATGCATCAGCATTTGCAGTGCGTGTAGCTGCCTCAACGCTTTCCGATATACATGCGGCAGTTGTGGCAGGTATTGCGACCCTGAAAGGACCATTACATGGTGGTGCTGCTGAGGCAGTTGCAGATATGGCTTTAGAAGTTGGCTCTCCAGAGAGGGCTTATGAGTATGTCCGACAAAAGCTGGCAAAAAAGGAAAGGATAATGGGATTTGGACACAGGGTTTACAGGACGGAGGATCCGAGGGCAAGGCATATGAGGGAACTTGCAAAGGTGCTCAGTGAGAAGCACGGCGATAAGCGTATTCTTGAAATTTTGCTTGCAATTGAGGAGGCAATGAAACCGTTACAGAGCAAGGGCATCCATGTTAATGTTGACTTTTATTGCGGTTGCATTTACCACTTCCTTGGCATACCAAAGGATATGTATGTCTGCATGTTTGCTCTTGGGCGGATCGTTGGCTGGGTCGCACACGCGCTTGAGCAGTATTCCAACAATGTTCTGATACGACCCCTGCTTCACTACGATGGTCCAACAAACTTGCGCTACATCCCGATGGACGAACGCTAATGCCCGTTGTGAGTCAAAGAATGGATGGCAAAAGTTTAACACCGAAGGCTATCGCCTTGAAAATCGGGCTTTTGAAGAATTTAGTCCCATATGTTTTGTCCATCTTGTTTCATAAAAAGCTGGACATGTTTGTGAGTGGATCACATCTTCAAGCAGTGAAGTGTCAAAAGATTTTGACGCGATGGGAAGCATGTTTTCTTTGAGATGCAAATTTTGAAATCATGTTAAATTTATCGTGTCAATTAGCCTCATCATCCCCCTCAAGCGCATCTTATAGCCTCAAGGCGATGTCTAACTAAAGTGAAGCATGCTTCCATTGGTGTCGCTATATTAACCGAATTCGGCTGCATGGGAAAATTGGGGACAAATTCGCAAAATTTTCGGATATCTTTCGGGTTTACAATAGCGAACAGCGCGATATAATGGTAACTGGAGATGGCAGCAGGTGTAGAAGGACAGTTGTAAGTGCGAATGTTGCAACGGCTGTTAGTGCTGTCGGAGAAGAAACCCAAACGGGGGGCAAAGCGATGGATAGGAGACAGATAAGGGCTACAGTGACGCGCCTGCTCAACTCGGTTGAGAACAAAACTGAGGAAGAGCAGGAAAAAATAGCGAACTATATAGCATCTTTTAGGACGGCAGCGATAGAGCCTCTCAGCAGGGCGCTCGTTGATGGCGTAAGTTTCCGAAAACGCATGGTAGCAGCAATTTGCCTCGGTAAAATTGGGCATCCAAAGGGTGTTGAACCTTTGATGCGTGCCTTAGTAGACCCGAGTGTGAATGTGCAGCGCGTTGCGGCTGAGGCGCTTGTGGCAATTGGGAAACCAGCTGTGCAACGGCTTATTAAAGGACTTGAACATGAGGATACCCGTATCCGCAAATGGAGTGCTTATATTCTTGGCAGGATCGGGAGTAAAGATGCCGTGCAACCGTTGCTCAAGCGATTGGATAAAGAGCCAACCGAATTGCAGCGCATAATCATAACTGCGCTTGGACAAATAGGCAGCAAACGGGCATTGCCAGCCTTGCTCAACTTGTTTAAGACATCGCCAAATGTGGAGATACAGAAGCATGCGGCTGAAGCACTCGGTATGGTTGGGGATAAGCGAGCGATAGATACACTGATTGAGGGTTTAGAGTCACCAAACTATGAAGTGCGGAAGGCAGCAAGCGAAGCATTGGTGCAAATTGGTGGTGATGCTGTGCTTAGCTTGACAAAGGCATTGAAGCACCCACAGCAATCTGTGCGCAACGCTGCCGCGAAAGCGCTCGGCGAATTGAGGGATAGGCGGGCAGTTAAAGGGCTCATAATGGCGCTAAAGGATAGGAATGTAAGGGTCAGGCAATCCGCCGTTCAGGCTCTCGGTTACATAGGCGATAAGCGGGCATTTAATCAGCTTAGCCGATTGCTCAAGGATCCAAACCACGAGGTGAGATTCAGCGCCGTCAAAGCGTTGGTGAAGGTTGGGGGTCCGATGGCATCATCTTTGCTCAGGAAGGCTCTGAATGATACCGACTGGCTCATTCGTCTGACGGCTGCTCAAGGGCTTGGGCAACTTAAGGATGCAAATGCTGTTGAGTTGCTTTGCGAGGCGTTGAATGACCCAGAGTGGAGCGTGCGTTACCACGCCGCAAAAGCGCTGGGTGAGATACGGGATAAAAGAGGCACTCTCCCGCTTATACGGCTTGTGTTTGATGAGCATCCGCAAGTCAGGCAATCAGCCATTGAAGCGCTCGGCGAGATAGGTGATGAGCGGGCGTTGGATGCGCTAAGGTATGCAGCATCGTTTGACATCCCAGAAATTCGTGAAGTGGCAAAGGTTGCGGTGAGCAAAATACTTCATCCAAAGGAGCGCAAGAAACCCCCTCGTAAGATGAAGTGAGGCACATTGCCAAAAGCCATAAGTGCAGCTCCCTCAAATGGACGGCGCAGAAACAGCAACAGATGGATGAGTAAGAGGTGTCATGGATGAGGGTAGTGGCGGTCAACAGGCGTGCAAAGCGCGATTTTGAAATACTTGAGTCATACGAGGCTGGAATTGCTCTCACTGGTAGCGAAGTCAAATCGTTGCGTGCTGGCAGGGTGGACTTGAGTGAGGGCTTTGCAAAGGTTGAAAATGGCGAAGTATGGCTTTATGGTGTCCACATAGCTCCATGGGAAGGGAGCAAACACTTTTCTCCGCCACCCGACAGGAAGCGGAAACTGTTGCTCCACAAGCATGAGATAAATCGCCTTATGGGAGCCGTTGCTCAAAAGGGTCTAACACTCATACCATTGCGCATCTACTTCAATGAGCGCGGTTACGCTAAACTGGAGTTAGCTCTCGCAAGGGGCTTGAAGAAACACGACAAGCGCAAAATGTTGATTGAGCGCGAGCTCAAGAGGGAGATAGAAAGGCATCTCAGGGGACGAAGATGAAGGGGCAGCATTGTCTCCTGCATTGGTGGCTTTTAGCGCTCGCAAATGGTTGTGACATTAAGCTGAGGTGGGGAGCGGTTTCGGGCACGGAGGTGAATAGGAATGGGAAAAAGGGAGCACAGTGGTAACCCAACTCATGTGTCCATTGCTTCGGAACGGATGCAAAGGCTGCTGAGGGCGATCCTGAATGTGGCTGAAGGGCGCGATGGGCGGACAAAGCATCTTATGGATGGTGATGATGCACGCATTGCCGCCTATAAGCTCGTTTTCTTCACCACACCGAGTGAATACCGAGAGCTTGCCCCAGCCATAAGGGAGGAGCTTAAAAGGAGGTTTGCCGAAGCTGACGGGGAGTTGCGGAGACGCTATATCCAATTTGCGCTCTATTGGGCTGACTCAATTCATTCGCCAGTTGACCTTGACCATAACCTGACAAGGTTTGAATGGCATGGGGAGGGCGTCCTCACCGAGGAGGAGATTGGAAGCGAGAGGGAAGAGATGCTCTCACTGCTTGCCTGGATGCAAGGGCAAGATGAGCGGGTTGCCCGTGAGATCCTTGATTACCTTCGCCAATACGCGTTCAATGTCAACAGCGCTAAGGGAGAAAACCTATTTCGTGCATGGGCATTGAAGTGGCAGATGGAGAGGGGTAAAGACCCATTTGCCACGCTTACAGATTACATAGCGCACAGGGCTGAATTGTTCTCACGGGGCAATTACTATGTTGAGCAATACTTTGCGAGGCGCTCCGGGAAGACGATAACGCAATTCTTCAATGACTATAGCGAGCAGGCAGATGATTGCCGAAAGCTCGGCAGCCTCGGCGGAACGACAAACCCAGTCATAGCAACGCTTGGTGAGGATGACCTTCCAAGGAAGTGGGCACCAGTCAGAAGGCGAATAGCTGAACGGCAGATAAGGGAAAGTTTGGATGACGAATGGGCTGGAACAACATTCACCGAGGAAGTGGTTGTAAATGCTATGCTCGGGCAACGCCCTGTGTTCCTGCTTGAGGGGCTCGGGCGAGTTGCCTTCCAATTGCGCACCGATAAGCACGAGGACATTGATTACCTGCTCAACGAAGCGCCGGAGATATACATGCGGCTGTGTGAGCGCTTGAAGCCAGTTGATGAGATCTTCCTTGAGGATGCCGATGAACTTTATCACCGATTGAGCGATGGGCGAGTCGGGCACTCAAACAATCACTTTAAGGTGTCGGTGACTGGACCAGTTGGGCTTAAGGTGCTGCGCGAGTTCAACGCCGGAAACAACAGGTATGGTGTGCGCCTATACACCAATGCGACTGTGACTCACGACCTATCGCAGATTGCCGCCTCGGTTGACGCCGAGATTGAGGGAATGATGGAATACAAGCGCAAGACAGGTAGACAGCTCGCCGAGGAGGTAACTGAGGGTGGCTCCGTAGTCACATCAATGATGGGGCGCTACTTGGATGCGATGCGTGAGGAACGCCTTGAAGCGATACTGAATGCGCTTGATGAGCCTTTGAGGAGCGAGGTGATGTTAAAGCTTAAGAAGGGAGCGCCATTGAACGACCCGGCTTTGAAGGATGAAAGGGTGCTCGCCGAACTTCGCAGGAAGGGGATTGAGTTCAACCCGGATGAGGAGGAGCAAGCCGTCAAAGGCTTACCGACGCTCATAACAAAGATGGCAATCATTTACGCCGTGAAAAAATATGGTTGGCAACTTGGCAACCGATTGCTTTCGGCATCAAAGCGCAACTTTGAGCAGAACACCGACCTTGAAAATGAAGTTCGCTACTCCACCGACTTCGGTGACATCCAAGCGTTGAGCATCGGGCGTGAGTATAAGCCGAATGAAGAACCGTTAAAGGGCTTTGATTGGGAAACAGCGATGCCGATAAGAGACGAAAGCAACCGCTGGTGGCGCATCTACCAAACCATCTTGAGGATGTATCCCGATGGCGAAAAGCACCTTCGGTTTGATGGCTTCAAACCCGAGGAGTGGATGGAGAAGCGATATAACAAAGCCACATGGCAGCAGTTCACCGATAAGTGGTGGTTGAATTGCAGGCGTGCAAGGATGTGCGTTGAGTTGCTGCAAGGGCGATATGACGGTCAATCGGGCTTTGAGGAATTCGCCAAAGGTTACTACGGACATTTGGGAGATGCAGCGGTTGAAAAGGCTAAGGAGTTCCTGCGCGCTTTCTTCAGCCCGAGCGAAAGAAAAGAACACGGATGGGATTGGTGACCCGATGGTTGAATGATCACAACACCGCGATTGCGCAATTTGACCCCATTGGCTTCGCCGCAATTGGGAACGGCTCACTCTAACAGCCGTTGTTTCGCTCAGCTTGGTAGGATGGGCGCGTTGGCTGATCGCTTTTCTTCTGCAGCACCTTCAACATTCGTCGTCGTGCAGTCCGGCTTGCAGGGGCATGGTGCATCATCATCCTCTCAGAATACAATTGGTTGAGAGGACGATTGATGATCAAACTTGCTGATGTTGCCATCGTCTAATGAAGTGAGCATGTGGTTGTCGCGGCAGCTCGCTGAAGTGGAGGAGCGGTGATCCGGTCACATCGCTGCTTGTCCAAAGAGGGTGAAGAGGGCATTCATCATCCAGCGCGACATTGCAGGATTGGGAGGGTTTGAGTTGAGGACGAGAAGGATGCTAAATTTGAGTCACCTTGATGATGACGAACTCGGTAAGCTCGCCCGTGCCGGTGAAAGAGAAGCTTTTGCTGTTCTCGTCAGGCGATATCAGGATCGCATCTATAATTTGGCGTATCGTTATGTTGGCAACCATGAGGATGCTTTAGACTTAACCCAAGAGACATTCATCAAAGCTTTTGCGAAGCTGGGTGAGTTCAGGGGCAGGTCAAAATTTTACACTTGGTTGTATCGCATCGCTGTGAATGTATGCATTGATTTCCGAAGGAGGCGGCACATAAACTCGGTTTACTGGGACGATATAAAGCCGAGCGAGATGGATCCGTTTGAGGTTGATGAATCAGCGGAGCACTACGATGTGCCAAGCGAGGATGGCGACCCGGAAGGGCGAGTGCTTGGCAGCGAACTGAGGATGAAGGTTCGTGAGGCAGTTGAGTCCTTACCGAAGCAACTTAAGGTTGTCCTTCTGTTACGGGAATACGATGGCATGTCATACGAGGAAATTGCTCGCATCGTTGGTTGCAGAGTCGGGACCGTAAAGAGCAGGCTCTTTCAAGCGAGGGAATTGCTCAAGAGAATGCTCGCTCCATACATACGAATTTGATGAAAGGGTGATGAACTATGCGATGGGCATGCGCAAAGGCTCGCAAGTATATGTCACTAATGGTTGATGGTGAAATAACTCAGAGCGCGAGAAAATGGTGTGAGGCTCATATGAGGGAATGCATAGCATGCAGAGCTGAGTGGAGCGCTTTGCAGCTCATATGTGAAGCTATGCGAACACAAGATGGCTCTGAAAGGGTTAAAGCGCCGGTTGATGTGTATGAGTGCATAGCTCCCAAGTTGGCTGAGCTTGAATCGGCTCAAACGGTGACACAGCGTTCGCATCTCAAATGGCTTCCCTTGGGATTCGCGTTTGCACTGACAGTGCTATTTGGGTTGTGTTGGCTTGGGATAAGGAGCAAGCAGGTGACGATACACGATATAGCGCATAGCGATGTCTTGCCAGTTTATGTGCATGCCCATTTGCTCGGCGCTGAAGAGGCGCAGGCGTTGCCCAGCCCTGTGCTGAGTGCCTCCATAGTTAACTTCGTGTCTTTGCGGTGAGATTCAACGCAGGCGGAAAGTGAAGCTCAATTCAAAGCGATGGTGAAATTGAAGCCGTGAGGGAAATGGTAAAAATCACAGGCGGTATCATGTTTGCTCAAGCAATACTTGCAATGCTTGTGTTAACCCAGACCATCTCTGCATTTTGTGGTGTGCCGTCTGGGAAAGGATGCAAGTTGGATGGTGTTCAGCTTGTGCATGAATGGGTTAAAAAGGGCGTTCCGAGGAGTTACAGCGGCATACAAAAGGCGGTGTTCATTTATGGTGGCAAGGAGAGCGTGTGGGTATGGCGCATATGGCGCGATGCCGCCGGGAGAATGCGCACGGAATTGATTGAGCCGGAAACGGCCAAGGGAAATGTGGTAATCAGTGACGGGAAAACCGTGTGGCACATAGTCGCTGGTGGTAAGGTGGTCATTCAATCGCGCGATGTTTTCAAGGCACCTTGGGATGTGAATATGGAACGGCTTGACCTCCTCCTGCAAAACTACAGGGTAAATGTTCTCGGGAAGGATGAGGTGAGTGGAAGGGAGTGCTATATCATATCGTTTGAGCCATATCATGGCTTCAATCCGTCTCGGAAAGTGTGGCTTGACAGCGGCATTTATATTCCCCTCAAGGTTGAAGATTACAACCCCGATGGCAGCCTCGCGTGGCGAATGGAGTATCAGGAATTCACGCTTAGTGAGCATATATCGCCATCGCTCTTCCAATTGAACCTGCCAAAGGAGAGCAAAGTGGTCAACACAGGTTTCTCAAGGAGAGGTCCGTTTGGGCTTTCCGAGTTACCAACTGATTTGGGATTTACACCGTTGCTCCCGACATGGCTTCCTCCCGGATACATTTTTGACAAAGCGTTCGTAATTGAAATGCCGCCATGGAGTGGTGGAGTGAGTTTGCAGTTGATCTACACCAATGGTTTGGGCGTCATATCCGTTTTTGAGAGTAAGTCAATTAAGGGGAGGGAGCGCCCACAGCAGCATCGGTATGGAAGGCAGCCCATGTTCTTCATGCCACAAGGCATCGTCCACAGGCGTGTGGGCGATGTCAATGTTGTGCTTGTCTCACGCATCTCAAGATCAGTTCTTGAGCGGATGGCGTCGTCAATTACCGCTCCGACTAAGTGAATTAAAGGCACCTGATGCCCTCATGGGGGGCGATGTCATTTGAAGCGCGGTGAAGAAGTAAACTCAAGCAGCCAACAAAGGGTCTATGGCGAACTAATAGGTGAAGTGCTCATCAGGCTCGGAAAGCTGTCAAAGGAAAAGCTTGAAGAGGCTTTGAAGTTGCAAGCCCAAAGCTCGGGAGAGAAAAGGCTCGGTGAGTTGTTAGTTGAGCTCGGTTATTGCACGGAGGAAGATGTTGTTGAGGCTCTCTCAATTCAAACTGGTTTGCCAGTCATCAATCTGCGTGAGGAGAAGATTGACCCAGATGCTATAACGCTCCTCCCACCGGAAGTCGCATACAGGCATATGGTTCTTCCGATTGAGAAGCGAGACTCCGTGTTGCGCGTGGCGGTTGCAGACCCACTTGATGTTGCTGCCGAGGATGCCCTGCGCTTCATCACCGGGTTAAATGTGGAGCCATATCTTGCCTGTCCGAGCGACATAAAGTCCTTAGTTGAGCAGCACTATATGCGCAGGGTGATGCAGGAGAGCCAAGATGAGCAAATTGAAGTGATTGAGGTTGAGGAGGAGATAGGTGACCCGACTCGCCTCGCAAAAGAGGCTCTGGTGATAAGGCTTGTTGATATGCTCATCAGAAATGCAGTCAGAGAAAGAGCCACCGATGTTCACATTGAGCCGTTTGAGCGCACTTTGAGGATACGATACAGGATTGACGGAGTGCTCCATGAAGTCCCACCACCGGCAAAGCGCTTCCATGCAGCCATCGTCTCTCGGATAAAGATCATGTCAAACCTTGACATAACCGAGAGGCGTAAGCCGCAGGATGGGCGCATAAGAATACGCGTGCTCGGCAGGGAAATTGACCTTCGCGTCTCAATCATACCGACGATGTTCGGAGAGTCGGTTGTCTTAAGGATACTTGACAGGTCATCATCGCTTCTCACGCTTGAGCAGCTCGGAATGATGGGGGATGACTTGAGCCGGTTTGAGCGCGTCATAAAAGCGCCGTATGGCATATTGCTGGCAACCGGTCCGACTGGGAGCGGCAAAACAACGACGCTCTACGCAGCCATACAGAGGCTATATACCCCGACGCTCAAATTCATCACAATTGAAGACCCAGTGGAATACCAGATTGACGGAGTCAACCAGATACAAATCAACCCGCAGATTGGTCTCACATTTGCAAACGCCCTTAGGTCAATACTCAGGCATGACCCGGATATAATCATGGTCGGAGAGATCAGGGACAGCGAGACCGCCGAGATAGCCATACACGCTGCATTGACTGGTCATCTCGTGTTTTCAACGCTTCATACCAATGATGCTCCCGGGGCGATTACAAGGCTCCTTGAGATGGGTATGGAACCATTCCTCATTGCCTCCTCCCTTCAGGGCATATTGGCTCAAAGGCTTGTGAGGAAGATTTGTGAGAACTGCAAGGTTGAGTATGAGCCGGGAGAGGCGGTCAGGAAGGCGCTTGTCTCCGAGGGATTTGAGGAGGCAATGGATTGCAAGTTTTATCGCGGCACTGGGTGTGATGAGTGCAGATACACCGGCTACTTCGGGCGGACAGGCATATTTGAGCTGCTCGTGATGGATGAAGCGATTAGGGAATTGGTTCTGCGCAAGGCTCCATCCGACGAAATAAGGCAAGTGGCAATTGAACATGGAATGCACACACTGCTCCAAGACGGATTGCGCAAAGTCCTGCTCGGCATAACGACAATTGAAGAGGTTGAGAGAGTGACGCAGCTGCCGAATGGCAATCCACTAAAGTAGAAGCCATTTCTTCGCGTGTGTAATTGGTGGCGCCCCACGATGGCGCGGTGATGCGCATTGCCTACATTCCGCTATGTGGCTCTCAACAGAAGCGGCGTGCAGGTGCGCGGGGAACTGGTGGCTGACAGCCGCGAGGAAGCCTTCAACCTCATAAGGCAGATGGGGCATTACCCATTGGAAGTTAGGGTCGTCTTGGATGGCAAGCTGCGGAGTGGAGTGAGCATAAGGGGGAGGGTCGGTCATCAAGATCTGACCCTGCTTTCAAGGCAGCTTGCCAACCTGCTCAAAGGTGGACTGCCATTGATGCGCTGCCTTGAGGCGTTGATTGAGCACACCGAGAATAGAGCGCTCTCAGATGTGCTGACGAAAGTTGCTGATGATGTCCGATCGGGAAGCACATTCCATGAGGCATTGAGCAAGCACGGCAAATTCTTCCCGCCGCTTTACATTGCCCTCATAAGGGCTGGTGAGACTGCCGGAAGGTTACCACTCATACTTGATTGGCTTGCTGACTACATGGAGAGGCAACAAGCGAGGCTCTCTCAGATACGAGCATCACTCGCATACCCGATACTTCTCGTCACCCTCGGGAGTGTGGCTGTCTTTTTGCTCATCACATTCATGGTTCCTCGCTTCCAAGCCATATACGAGGAACTCGGGCAGGCGTTACCCACGCCCACAATGATCCTGATGAGCATATCGCAGTTCGCATCCAAATGGTGGTGGGCATTCATCTTAACCATCATTGGGCTATTTGCGCTTTACCGTCAGGTGGCATCAACGAGGGTTGGCAGGATGATGATTGATAGCATGAAGTTGCACCTCCCAATTTACTCGCGCCTCGCCATGAAGATGGCGGTCGTCAGATTTGCGAGGGCGCTTGCAACTTTGCTTCGCGGTGGTGTGCCAATACTTGAGGCGCTTGATATAGCCAAGGATGTGCTCGGAAATGAAGTGCTCGCCGCAGAAGTGAGCCAAGTTAGGGGGAGAGTTAGGGAGGGGGAAAGGATAGCGGAACGCCTTCGTGCCGCAAATCTGTTCCCACCACTGCTCACGCACATGATAGCTGTAGGTGAAGAAATAGGTGATCTGCCGGGGACGCTGATGACAGTAGCGGAGACGCTTGATGTTGAAGTTGATGCATCGCTCAAAACGCTCGTTGGATTACTTGAGCCGGCGATAATCTTGACGATGGGCGCTATAGTGGCTTTCGTCATATTCGCAATGGTGC
Source organism: Candidatus Thermosaccharophagus tengchongensis (assembly GCA_032161105.2). GTDB lineage: Bacteria > Armatimonadota > Fervidibacteria > Fervidibacterales > Thermosaccharophagaceae > Thermosaccharophagus > Thermosaccharophagus tengchongensis. The sequence goes on along the minus strand of JAVHTD010000003.1, from coordinate 121,214 downwards.
TGCCCATATTCCAGATGAACTTGATGGCTGGGATAAGGTGATGGCACACAACATCAAGCTGCCGGGAGGCGAAAGAGAATGGCTATCCCACGCCACAGCAAGATCAGAAGGAGGAAAAACGGATTCACCCTGATTGAGTTGATGGTCGTGATGGTCATACTTGTGCTCTTAGCCGGTGGCGTTAGCGTTATGGTTGTCGGGAGAATTGAGGAGGCAAAGCGGGCGAGGGCGAAGATGGACATCCAAGCGCTTGAAGCCGCGCTTGACATGTATTATGCGCACAACGGATATTACCCGACGACCGAGCAAGGTTTAAGGGCTTTGATTGTGAAGCCGACAACGGAACCAGCGCCGAAGAATTGGCAAGGTCCATACCTCAAGCACGGCAAACTGCCAAAGGACCCTTGGGGGAATGACTACCAATACATCTGTCCGGGCAAGCGCAATGTGGACAGCTTTGACCTTTACTCACTTGGGCGAGATGGAAAAGAAGGTGGAACTGGTCTTGATGCCGACATCGGGAACTGGGAGGAATAGTGAGCGCTCTCTCAAAGGCATGCCTCAACATCAAGCAGTGAGTGCGAGATACCCAGACGCCTTTACAATGGCTTTCACGCTGATTGAGCTCATCGTTGTGCTGGCTATCATAGCCCTAATAACATCGCTTGCCCTGCCCAACTTCACCGCTTACTATGATGCCGAGAGGTTGCGCTCATTTTCAAGGCGTATCATCGCCTGCATGAATTACGCCCATCAGTATGCCGTAAGCCGAAGGTGCATCACTGCAGTATCGTTGGATGAGCGTGAGAGAGTCATACAAGTGCTTGTGCCAAAAGAGCACACCCTAACGGATGCTGTGCGGCTTGGCATCGGCGGTGCCCAATCGGGATTGATGTCCAAGGTGACCATCGGGACAAAGGAATACGAGTTGCCGAGCGAATTGGTGATGCTGCTCGCCGATAGGCAGGTTGAATTTTCGCCGGATGAGTTTGTTCCGGTTGGGGAGAGACAGTTTGGTTCCGTAAGGATACCCGAGGGGATTGAGGTTGACATCGCTGATGCCGAGAGCGGTTCAAAGCTCAGTGCCATCCTGTTTCGCCATGATGGGACTGCTACTGGCGCAAAGGTGATTGTGAGCGGGTGGCGCCGCTTCCAAATGACGATCAGCGTTGATGCGGTCAACTCCAAGATCGGCGTTGAATGGCGGGAGGCATCCACAAGGTAATGGCGAGTAAGCCCGATTGCGCAATGCATCGCGCAAGCGCCGTTTGGATAGTGGTGAGGAAGAGCGCCACATACGGCTTTACACTCCTTGAGTTGCTAATTGCGCTTGCCATCATGGTCATAGCTGTGGTTGGCATAGTCCGAGGTGTCAGCAACGGGCTTGTGGCAGTCCAATCACTCTCAAGGCGGACGGAGGCGATAAACCTTGCAAGGGCGAAGATGGAGGAGTTGCTCGCCTCAATTGATGAGCAGCCCAGTGAGCAGGAGGGCGATTTCGGGGATGCATTTCCTCAGTTCAAGTGGAGGGCTCAAATTTCGGATTCGCAGGTTGAGGGCTTGAGGACCGTAACTGTGACGGTGATTTGGTTTGAGGGGGCTAACGAGCGAGAGGTTTCACTCAGCACAGCCATTGGTGAGGAGAAATTAACATCGTTACCTCAAACGGGATCCGAAGGCATATCGGCAAGCAGCCCTGCAGGGGGAGAGAGTTTGAATACACCTTCAGAGGAGGGGCGCAATGAAGTCCGGTAACTTTGTTTCAATGCGTGCTTATGGCACGCTTGTGGCAGTGACATTGGTTGAGCTGCTCGTTGCATTGACGATTGCGACCTTGCTATTTGGCGGGTTGACTTTTGCCTTCAGGGTTGTGCAGCTCTCAGAGCGGGCTTGCGAGGAGCAAATGGAGTTGAGCAGGGTTGGACGAATGGCGCTTGAACGAATTTTGAAGGACTTGCGAAGTAGCTATCCGATGCAAGTGCAGCTACCCGAGGAGATTGCTGGTGCTGGCGCTGCTGGGGTTCGTCAAAGCACCACGGGTTTTCAGACGAGCCCATCGGGCATGCTGCGTGCGCCAATTGGATCAGCCTCGCAGATAACGATGCCAAATTCAATCATCACATTCCTCACCGAGGATAACTACAATGAGCGCCTTCAGCTTGATCAGGATTCGCTCCGATTGACCGCCGCCGTCAACGACCCGCGCTCGCATGAGCAACCATCGTATGACATTGTTGAGGTTGCCTACTACATTGACATTGACCCAAAGACGAACGAGGAAGGCTTGGTCAGGGCTGTTGGGCTGCTGCCCGGCTTGGTGAGTGAAAGAGCCACCGGAGAGGAACAAAAGAAGACCGTCATATCGCCGAACATCTGGCTGCTCAATTTCCGTTACCTTGACGATACCAATTCGCAGTGGTTGGATGAATGGCAGGACTTTGAGAGACTTCCAGCCGCAGTTGAAGTGACAGTTGGTGTATTCCCGACGAGGGTGATAGAGCAATTTCGCTCCCAAAATGTTATCCGCCAGTTAGAGCCACCTTTAATCTTCACAACGACGGTGCCCGTGACTGTGCGCCACATCCCAATTGCGTTGAGCCTTGAGCATCTTCAACAGGCGCAACAGGGAACACAGCAAGGGCAACAGCTTGAGCAAAGGCAGCGATTTGAGCAGAGACAGGTTGGCGAGCCGGTGGAAGAGGGTGCAAGGTGAAAAAGCAACATCACGCCTTGAGGCGATTAAGCCATGAGGGCGGTTCCAAACCTTAAGCTCTCTTTGAGGAAGGGATGCATTGCTCAATCAAAGCAAAGCGGCGTAGAGCGTCAATGCAGTCATTGGCGCATAACATGTGTAAATGCGATTTTAGGGCACCGTGATGAAGCAATTGCGCTCATATTTGTGCTATGGCTGGCGGCTGTGCTATCGTTGCTTGCCGCTTCCATGCTTTTATCTGTGCGCATGGAAGTGCGCAGCAGCGCATTGTATGAAGGCGAGGTCAAAGCTTACTACCTTGCGAAGGCTGGCATCGCGCATGCGCTGCATCTGCTCTCAACTGATGAGATGAACTTTGACAGCTACAATGACCAGTGGGCTTTCATTGACTCGGAGCAAGACGGCATATTAAGCGATGTTGGGAGGTATGTTGTGCGTGTTGAGGACGAGAGCGGGAAGCTGAATGTGAACACCGCAACAAGAGATGAGTTGGTTAACTTCTTCGGAGATGAGGCGCTCGCCGACGCAATCATTGATTGGCGAGATGAGGATGACACACCTCAAACTTATGGCGCTGAGGCAGATTGGTATCTCTCCTCTGGACTGCCATACAAGCCGCGCAATGCCCCGTTTGAGACATTGCATGAGCTGCTCCTTGTGCGCGGCATGACAGTGGATGGGTTTTACGCTTTCACCTCATCCACTCTGAGCGGTGTTGATGCCGAAGGACAAGGCGCATTGCCGCTGCGTGATTGCTTGACAGTATATTCGGCTGTGCCGAATGTGATGCCGGATGGCTCACCGCTTTTAAACTTGAATCAAGCATCTGCTGAGGAGATGAAGAGAGTTCTTGGGGATGTGCTCACGGACGAAGAGATTGAGGCGATTGTGCGATACCGGACGGGTGCTCCCCAACAAGGTGCGCCGCGCCCTTCAACCCAACAACGCCCCACTGGTGCGGAACAGCCGGCAGCTCAACCATCCACGCCATCTCCTCCATCCACACCATCTCCTGTGCAGCCGGGGGAGCGTCCGCCGATGTTGACGCCGCCCATGGGTGCGCCGTTTGGAAGTGGCGCAGGGAACATGCCGCCACAAGGTGGTAGTCAACCACCTCAACCACCTCAACTCACACCCGGGCGAGCTGCAGCCTTACAGCCCTTTGGTCTCCAACCGGGTGCTGGGGAGCTCCAACAGGGTATGGGTCAAAGCGCGCCGCAGCAAGGTGCATCGCAGCAGGGTGCAATGCAACCGCCACAGCAAAGTGCATCGCTGCAATCGGGTGAGAGGACCTCAAACGAGTTCCGCTCCCTTGCCGATTTGTTCTCGGTGCCGGGTCTGCCTGCAGATAAAGCGCGCCAGATAATTGACCGAGTGACCATTTGGGAGGGCAGGGCGAGGTATAATGCCATCAATATCAATACTGCGCCTTTGCAAGTCCTGATGAGCATCCCGGGAATGACTCAGGAAATAGCGAGTGACATTGTTGCATATAGACAGCGCTATGGGGCATTTGAGTCACTCTCACAACTGCTTGATCTGCCATCGGTTGATGAGCGTTCGTTCAGACAGCTCGTTGATAAGGTGAGCGTGCGCACTCAGGTTTTTAGGATCGTCTCGGTGGGTTGGATGAGGAGCGGTGCACGCTATGTGATAGAGTGCATTGTTGAACGCGTATTGTCCCAACCGATGACGGGCGAAGGGGAACGAGGTGGGGAGGCTTTTTCGGCGGGCGCGTTGCAGCGGTCGGAAGGTGCATCGCAGGGCAATGTGACATTTGTGGTGCGCTACTGGCGGGAAAGGTGAGATGAGATGTTCGGGAAGCGCTTCTTTGTCGGATTTGATGTCGGTGAGAGCGAACTCAAGGTTGTCATATTGCGCCGGCGTGGTTCTTCGGTTGAGATTGCCGGTTTGAACAGGGTTGCTCTGCAACTGGAGGGTGAGGAGCGCTGTGAGGAAGTCGGAAGGAAGTTGTCCGAAGTCCTCTCAGCGCATCGTGTGAATGATGCCGCAATATGCGCTTGTGTCCCGATGACGGCATGCACTTTGCGCAGGATAACGCTTCCGCCGGTAAAAAGGCGGGAGATGATTGAGCAGCTGGCGCAGGTGGAGATGCAAAATCAAATGCCGTTCTCGTTTAACCGCGTTGCGTTTAGTCATGTCGTGCAATCCTTCGGGCGCGATGGCACGCATGTGCTGGTCGGGATGTGTAAACATGAAGCGGTTGAATTCCTCTTGAGGGCAGCCCATGCTGCCGGATTGGAGTTGAATGTGATCACCCCATCAGCACTCGCTTGTTGGCAGGCAGCGAATGATGAAGCGCTTAACGAGCGATTGACCTGTGTGATTGACATAGGCGCTGCGAGCACGGATGTAGTTGTTGGGCATGCAAGGGATGTTTTTGTGGCGAGGAGTGTTCCTGTGGGCACCGGGCAGCTCCTGAAAGCCATCAGTGAGGATGCAAGTTGCTCGTCGGAGGAAGCGGAGTGGAAGATGCGCAGGAATGGAATTGACTTGGAGCTCTTGAGGGAGGGCGAGACGCAAGGCGCCGATAATGCCGTTGGCTGTTCATCCGTTCTTAAGTGGCTCCTCAAGCTTGAGGAGGAGATTTTGAAAACGGCGCAAATGGTTGAACGCGCATTCGGCAGCTCTATACGGAAGGTTTTGCTGTGCGGTGGTGGCGCGCTTATACCAAACCTCGTTGATTGGCTTGGGAGGCGCCTCGGGATAAGCGTGCAGTTGCTTGAGATGCCGAGGTTGGCTGGAAGCCACTCAGGGTTGATAGGCAAGGATGAATTTATGCTGACGGCTGCTGCATATGGTGCAGCGCGCTCATTGGCGCTGCGCAGAAGCACACTCAACTTTGCCCCGAGACGCCCCTTCAAGTTGGTAATCATTCCAAAGGTGTTGAAACAAGTTGCGCTCTTGCTTCTCGCTTTAAATGTTGGGTTGGTGGTGTTGGCGCTTTCATACAACTCGCAGCTCAAGCAGCTTCAAGTGGAAGCCGAAGCGCTGGCGAAGGCACTTGAGGAAAGGCGCTCGCAACTGCGTTCCGAGGTTGCGACCGGAAGCCTTATGGCAACGGTCTCAGCTATGCGCCATTTGCTCACCGAGGTATCCGATGTTAGTGGCGATTGGCTTGAGATGCTTTATGGGCTTAGCATGGCATTGCCGAAGGATGTTTGGTTAAGCGAACTTGAGTGCGCACGCGGGCGAGAGGTGACGATGCGAGGGACGGCTTTAAGCTATCGTGCACTTGATGAGGCGGTGCGCTCAATTAGGCAGCTGAAGTTTGGCGATGGTGATAAGAGCACGATGTTCTCGGATGTGGTTGTCACAAGTGTAGTGAGCCGAGAAGTAGCCGGAAGAACTGTCGTTGATTTTAGGTTGGTGTGCTCATTAGCGCGCCGTAAGGCGATACCCGTGCAAGTCCCGATGAGGTGAGCAATGGTGACGCAGATTTTGGACGAAGAGCAAAAATTGATGAAGGTGACGGCACATCGTATCTTGATCATCAATGGGCTACTTACGCTGTTTGCCATCCTCATCTTGGCATTCTGGGTGACGCCGATTAAGAGCGCCATCCGTCAAATGTATAGGGCGCTTAAAGAGCAAAAGCAGCAGCTAAACGAACTTGACCGGCAGATCCGACTGGTGAGGCAGCTTCAAACCGATTATGAAAAGATGAAGGGGCTTATTGGCTCACCGGTTAAAGAATTTGAGCGTGGCAAGTTGGTATCGCAGCTTGTCTCAGAGGTGAGTGAGTTAGCAGCTCAATGTGGACTTCGCGTGAGTTCATTCCAACCGTGTGAGTCCGTTGCCGAGCCCAATGGGAGATGGGTCACAATGCCAATTGAAGTGACAATGGATGGAACGATGAAGGCGCTGACTCACTTCCTTGTGGGCTTGCGCAGAATGACGCCACCAACAATCGTTGACAGGATGGCTATTAGCACATCACAGGATGGTGGTGAGAGGCTGCGCATCCAAATGCGCGTTTCAAGGTATGTGCTCATTGAGAGTGGCAAGTGGGCAGCTTCGCAGCGCAGCGGCACAAGGATGCCGCGGTGACCAAGATGAGGCTTGAGTTAACCAGGCGAGATGCCATCATACTCGGAATCTTCATTCCATTCCTGGTTGCATGTTGCTATGCGTATGTGAGGCATACAACTGCGCCGAGAGCACCAAGCCAAGCAGTGAGAGAAGTTACAACTGCGGGGGCGACTGAGCCCGCCGCTCAAGCTGATGCGCAGGATGTGAATGTTGACATTGATGGTATTCTGAGGGCTCGTTCAATGGCGGTGCAAAGGTATGTCGCTATATGGGAGCGCAATGTGTTTAAGCCCGTTGTTTTAGCCCACGAAGAGGGCGCACGCACGCCTCGTATGGCAGCAGTCAATACGGCAGCACCGCCGTCACTACAGCCATTGCCGCCACCAATGAGCGTGCAAACTCAGCCGCCAGAGAGCACCCATATGACAAGGGAACATCGCGCCCCGGAGAAGCCAAAGGACATGGCATACACGGCATTCGTTCTGGTAAATGGGAAACCGGTCGCTCTGATTGAGAACTTGGGCACAAAGGAAGGCATGTATGTCCAGGAGGGCGATTGTGTTTTTGGAATGCGCGTGCTCCGCATAGCACCGGATGCAATTGAGCTTGAGAGAGACGGTCATTCTTTTTACTACGCGCTCGGGGAGAACAAAGAGAAGCGCGAGTTGATGGCTCGCAGCGTCTCCCAGCAAAGGGCGCCATCAGCAAGCCCATCTGGATCTCAACAACAATCGGCGGTGCAATCACAACAAACTGTGCAAACGGGTCAAACAGAGCAAACAGGTCAAACAGGGCAACAGGTTACATCACAATCACCACCCTCACCACCAACCTTTGAGGGGCGTTCAAGATTCTTTGAGCAAATGATGCAACGCATGCGTGAGCGCTACGGGGACAACATACCGCCAGATGTTATGGAGCGCATACGCCGCTTCAGAAGGAGGTTTTCTGAGGAGGGCAATTGAAGGGCGATTCGCAATGGCAATAGCAACTGTGAATGCGAACCGATGATGCATCGGGAAACCGTGAGCGTAAAATTTAAGCTGCTCATGAGGGTGAGGCGAGATGAAAGGCTGCCTACTTACATTGCTCAGGCGCCGCAGGACTATACGCATTGTATGCCTTGCGGTGCTGTTTGTGTTTTCAGCTCCTCAGGTTCATTTGCCTGCAATCGCTCAAGACCAGCAAGAGCAGGCAGCGCAAGCTGGTGGTGTGCAAGGTGAAGTTAATGTGGGCGATTCAAAAGCGGAGCAGAAGGAAGCCCCACCAGAGCCGCAAAAGCAAATTGAAAGCGCTCAACAGAGTGGGCAGGGCGAGTCCCGTGAGGCTCCAACGCATCAATTTGGAAGGCAATTTGGATTTTCAGAGACAGGTAGGGTCGTTTATGACAGGGAGTTGAAGCTTGAATTCTCATTTGTGCGCACGGACATTGAGCATGTCATTCAGTTCTTTAGCAAGGTGACCGGGAAGGTGTTCGTCCTTCATCCGCAGCTTGAAGGCACAGTGACGATCATTGCTCCGTCACCGTTGACAGTTGAGCAAGCATTTGAGGTGCTATCTGCAGTGCTGCATGTGCGCGGGTTTGCCATGCTCGGAACGCCTCGCGATTTCATCATCAGGATAGTCCCGCTGAGTGAGGCAAGGACGCAAGCTACGGAACTGCGCACCGAAACAAAACCGCAGCAGGAAATGAGCCCGCCGCAAAAGGGTGAGCGCCCAGTTGTGTCTCCCGATCAACTCGTAACGCAAGTCATACCGTTGCGCTATGCAAATGCAAAGCAATTGCAGCAGGAGCTGGCGCCGCTTATCTCGGCGCAGAATGCACTCATAACAAGCACAACAGCTGGCAACTTGCTCATCATCACCGATACGCAGCGCAATGTGGAGAGGCTTATGAACATCGTTCGGATGGTGGATGTCAGCGTTGCCGAGGCGATGGAACTTGCGATTATCAAACTGAGGCACGCCGATGCAGAACAGCTCGCCCAAATTTTGACGAGGCTGTTTGGCATAGTTGAGCCAACGCCGCCTCGTCCCGGAACACCGCAGGCTCAACCGCAGCAGCCCGAAGGTGCAAGACCACCAGCACAGCCGCAGCCTCAGCCGAGAGCTGTGGAGCTACAGGTGCAGATTGTCCCAGAGCCAAGAACAAACTCGCTAATCGTGTGGGCAAGCAAAGAGCGCTTAAAGATGGTCAGGGAGCTTGTTGAGCAGCTTGATGTTGAGACAGCCGAGTTGCTCACATTTGAGGTTATTCCTCTAAATCACGCTGACGCAGTTGAGATTGATAGGATACTGTCCGAGATATTTGAAGCCATGCCCGGAGCGAGAATGGAAGGTGGCCCTGCACCTTCGGTGCGGTTGCCGAGGACGGCGGAGACAACAAGGGGTGTGCTGAGCGCATACGCGCTCATTTCGGCTGACCCGAGAACGAACTCGCTCATTGTCGCAGCCACCGCTGAGAAGATGCAATTTATCAAAGCCATAGTTGAAAAGCTTGATGTGGACATCATGCCGCCAATTGAGATTGAAGTGATACCGCTCAAGTATGCGGATGCCGTCACACTCGCAGATACATTGCGCACCCTCCTTCAGGAGGGGTTTGCGGTTGGAAGGATGCCGCAGGATTTCCGCAGTCAATTTGAGAGGTTCAGGACGCGCATGGCGACTCGCTCAAGGGGCGAACTTGAGAGGCAAATAGCAATAGCTGCTGATGAGCGTGCCAACGCGCTCATCATTGCTGCAACTAAGGAAAACATTGAGCGCATAAAGCAGCTTGTGAGCGAGCTTGATAAGGACTTCGCGCCACCAGTTATGGCGAGGGTGTTCAGGCTTCAGTATGCGGATGCAGCTCAAGTAGCCGATATACTTAACCAACTGTTTGAGCAAACACCCGGAGGGCAAAGGGGTTTTGGCGGCTTCTTCTGGTGGTGGGCTGGGAGGCAGCAACCTACAGGTGCAGCGCGTTTGGTTGGCTTGCGGCGAAATGTTGTGGAGGCGGATGTGCGCACAAATTCCGTCATCGTGACGGCGACTGAGGATAACATGCGCGAATTTGAGCGCTTGATAAGGGAGCTTGATCAACCGGCTGCGCTGACAAATCTGGTGCGCATCTACAAGATACAAAATGTGAACGCAACCGAGCTTGCAAGCACGATAAACTCAATACTCGCCCAGCAGCGCCGTCCGACCGGCTTTTTCTTCTTCGTATTCGCCGCTATGCAGAGGCAGTTTCAAGGTCCTTTGCGCAACCTCCAAGACATATCCGTCACTGCTGATGCAAAGACCAATTCGCTCATCGTAACTGCGCCTCCTTACGCATTTGATGTCGTTGAACAGCTCATAGAGCAGCTTGATACGGTTCTTCCGCAAGTCTTCATTGAGGTCATGATTGTTGATGTGACGCTCACAAAGGAGCTTGAACTCGGCGTTGAATGGGCAGTCCTGCAGAAGAGGCTGTTTGGTGAGACGATGGATTCAAAGCTTGGGACGGAATTCGGCGTCCAGCAGATTGGCGCCGGCTTGTCTTGGGAGGTCGTCAGCAAGAACTTCCAAGCCCTCCTCCAGACGCTCGCTTTGGAGAACAAAGTTAGAGTGCTCGCAACGCCGCATATACTCACGCTTGATAACACGCCGGCGACTATAACGATAGGCAAGTCATACCCAGTTCCGAGGAATGTCATCATCACAGCTACAGGTCCGCAATACACCATTGGATTTGAGGACATCACATTGACGCTTGAGGTCACGCCGCACATTAACAACAGCGGTTATGTGCTCATGGACATACGGCAGACAATAAACGACATAGCCGAGAAGGTTATCCTGCAGGGGCAGGAGTTGCCGGTCATAACGAAGCGTGAGGCAGTTGCCTCGGTGCAAGTCCGAGATGGTCAAACTGTGGTCATCGGTGGGATACTGAAGCACGACTTGCGCAAGTTTGTCCAAGGCGTGCCGGTGCTGAAAGATTTGCCGATAATAGGTTCCTTGTTCAGCCGCACGAAAGATGTTAAGGAGCGCACCGAACTTATGGTCTTCATAACGCCGCGCATCATTCGGACCGGTGAGGAGTTGCAGGACATTACAGAGAGGGAAAAGCGTTCCCTAACATACCCGCAGATGCTCAGGAAGTTCATGCGTGAGGAAAATCGTGATCGCGTGGGAGGTGGAGAAGAGGGCAAAGGCAAGCCAACTGGCGAGCAGAGCAACGAGAGTGCAGCAAGTGTTGTTGACCAGCAGGCGGTCAACTTGGGCGAGTTCAAGATTGAAGTGGAGGTCAACAGGAACCGCAAAGGGGATTGAGTTTGTCACATCAACTTATGCCCCCGACTAAGCCCCATGCGCGTTTTGCCCGACAAGTTTGCGGGTTATACTGTAGATGCGAGGCAGCCTTCGGAAAAGGCATTCTCATAGCCATTTTTCAGAGCCGTGCCGTTGTGGAGTTCAAGATTTTCGGGTGGCTGTGATTTGCCTCCTCGTTACTCGCTTTTGAAGGGATGTGCGGGGAGCGATTTTGCGCCATTGCAAGTAAACGCTTATAGAATGCGGTTGAGGTGAATGCCATAGCGCTGCTTTTGCACACATCTTTGCAAAGCTTGTGAGGGGAGAGAAGGTTTGCATGGTTGAGAAAGGACAAAGGCGCGTTGCTCTGCAGCGTGTGTCGCATGCTATGGCAGCTGCTCCATCTGGGCGCCCGTCAAAGTGCATGGTGGTGTCCCTCGGTTGCCCAAAGAACACGGTTGATTCTGAATGCCTCGTTGCCGAGCTCCTTCGGCATGGATGCGAACTCACGACAAGGGCTAAGGATGCCGATGTCATTATCGTAAACACATGTGGCTTCATCAAAGCAGCAGTTGATGAATCGGTGGATGTGCTTCAAAGGCTTGCGCGATACAAAAAAGTTGGCAAGGCGCGTTTGTTGATAGCTGCAGGTTGCCTTTGCTCACGCAATTTGGAAGTCATCAAGCGCTCGGTCCCTCAAGTTGATGCGTGCTTACCTGTGGACAAGCTCTTTGAGATACCCAAGCTGATTCGCTCGCTGTCTGAAGCGCCGATTGTGGATGCAAAATTGCGCAGCGATGCCGAAGCTTATAGCAAGCCATTCAGGGAGAGATTGCTCAGCACGCCAAATTGGTATGCATACTTGAAGCTTGCCGAGGGCTGCGACCGTTCGTGCAGCTTTTGTGTTATCCCAATGATACGCGGCAGCCAACACAGTCGTCCTCTGGAGGAAGTTGATGCGGAGGCAAGATGGCTCGCTTCCATAGGCGTGAAGGAGCTGATTCTGGTCGCGCAGGAAACGACAAGATACGGATTTGACCTATATGGTGAGCTCATGTTGCCAAAGCTGCTGCGCCGTCTCGCTGTAATTGATGGCATACATTGGGTGCGCATACTTTACGGCTTCCCGACAACCGTTACCGATGAGCTCATTGAAGCCATGGCAACCATTGAGAAGGTCGTTCACTACATTGACATCCCCTTTCAACATGTCCATCCCGAGATACTGCGTGCGATGAGGCGCATGGGGGACTTTGAAAGTTACTTGAAGCTGGTGGAGCGGCTGAGGGCTGCTATGCCGGATATCGCAATAAGGAGCACTTTCATGGTTGGCTTTCCGGGTGAGAGTGAGGCGCATTTTGAGATGCTCCTTGAGTTCCTCAAGGAGGCGAAGCTTGACAGGGTTGGCGCTTTCATATTCTCGCCGGAGCCAGAAACTGATGCAGCCAAGCTTGATGGGCAAGTTCCGTATGAAGTCAAGCTTGAGCGATACGAGCGGCTGATGGAACTGCAAAGGCAAATATCGCTTGAGCGAAACGCACAATTCATCGGGGGCGAGATTGAGGTGTTGATTGAATCGCGGGATAAACGGAAGGGGATGTGGGTGGGGCGAAGCTATCGTGATGCACCTGAAATTGACGGTCTCGTTTATGTGAAGGGCAGCGGGTTGAATCCGGGCAGCTTCGTCAGAGCTTTAGTTGACGGCGCAAGTGAATACGACCTGTTTGCGAAGCTGCCTTAGCGGTGAAGAGCAATGTTAAGTTTGGAGGTGCAGCGCTGTGAGTGAGGGCGTTATGGAAGTTAGCCCGACAGAGGCATTAAACTCCTATGTGCCCTACTATGTTGCGCATATGGCGCAGCTTGCCCTGCTCAAAGCCGGCAAGCCATTACACTCAGCCGAGGTTAGGAACGCCATCTCAAGTGAGGTTGACATATCAACCGAATACTTAAGACAGCAGTTGCGCTTGAGCGAGTTCTTCATCTTCGCAAAGCATCGCTGGGAATTGCGGTGGCGGTTTGATGCACCACATAGCTCACTTGAGGGGATGATAAGCGAGGCTTTGAAATGTTTGGGCTATCCTGTGTCGCTTGACGAGTTGAGCATATGGCTCTCACAAGCCGGCAAGGGAAGCGTTGAACAGGTGAGCGAGATTGTTAGAGGGCTTTTGACGACGCGCACGCACTCATTTTGGGAGGTTGGTGAGGGCAAATTTGGGTTGCGCTATTGGCTGCCAGATTTGAGTGGCGGTGGTGAGGATGATGTTATCGCTGATAACTTCTTCGGCGAGGAGGAAAGGATCAAACAGCTGCTCTGGCGAGTTGATGAATTGTCACTTGATTGGAATTTGCCATTGGACGAAGTGTGCCAAAGGATGATTGACGGGTTGGGGCAACCGTTGTCGCACCACGAGATGGTGCTTATCTGCTGGCGCGGTCGTAACCATAAACTGGATGGCGAGAGCATCTTGAGGGAGCTTTTCAGCTCAGCCAAGCTGCGTGTCATCTCTCCGGGGTATTGGTTCACTGACGGTCTGATTGAGCGGCTGCGCCAAATGGTCCTTGAGGAGTCAAAGAGGGCAAGCGAATTCACGCGTGAAGTGCTGTCCGACCTGAACAAGGCAATGAATCGTGCTCAGGCAATTGTTAAGCGCTCAAAGGTGCGTCCGTTACCAATCACATCGGAAGATTGGGATGAGTTAGTAGCGTGGCTGAGGGAAAGGAGTGAACCAGCCAGAATTGATATTTTGCTCTCTGAGGCGCTTGAGATTGACCCAACACATGAAGCTTATTATCCGACGCTATATGAAGTGCACAGGAGGTTGAGCAGTGATGCCCGTTTTATCAGGTTGGGCAACCACAAGTGGTGGCTGAAAGAGAAGATACCGGAGTGGGTGAAAGTCATCCCGGAAAGTTTGATTCCGGTGCCACCGAAGGGCTTGCTTGCGCAGGAGCCACAAGCCGTTGAGATTGAGCTTCCGGATGAAGCGCTTGAACCGGATTTGCTCAAATGGGTCAATGCGCCAAAGTATGAGGATGTTGGCGAGCCGGTGAGCGTGCAGAGCGTGCCCAAGAGTAAGCGCTCAACAATCATACCGGTGCCATATCATCACATCATTGCTGGGACGATGAAGCTCCGTCAAATTGACATGGGGCTGTTTCGTGGCAGCGAAATGCTGCAGCATTACACTGCCATTGATGAGAGCGGGGATGAATTTCCTGTGTGGGTCAATCTTGAAAGCGGTTTGATGTTCGGCTTCAAGGAGTGGTATGAGCGCAGGGGGATCAGTGCCGGCGCTGTTGTTAAGGTTGAGGTGAAGAACCAACATGGCAAGATGATGCTCTCGTGGGATGGGAAGTATGATAGCCATCTTCACATGCCTGCTGGTAGGCTGCGCCAATTGCTCAGCTACTCCCATCAGGAGGTGGTCATGAAGGCGAGCATACTTGAGCTGATGCAGTCGCTCATAATGCCGTTCTATGATGACGGCATACACTTCATTCGCCTTTGGGCTGAGATTAATTTGCTCCGCAGGGTGAGCAAACGCCTTATCGCATCCAACTTGAGCTTGCATGCATGCTTTGAGAGACACCCAACACGAGAGGGCTATTGGGTCTACGATTATGAAAGGGGGAGTGAGGGCATAAGGCAGGAGAAGCGCAAGCTCGTTGAGAGGCTGCTGAGGCAAATGGCACAGGGGCAGGGCAGTTAGCGGTGAACAAATGCTCAACGAGGGCAGGTGATGAATTGTGGATGCGTTCTTAGGGGTGGATGTTGGGACGCAGAGCGTGAAAGGGACTGCTATTGATGCCTCTGGCAAGTTGCTCGCGGAAGCGAGCACGGAATATCCGCTCTACATACCGCAGCCGGGATGGACTGAGCAATCGCCGCATGAAATGCGGCAGGCTGCCTTTGAGACGATACGCAAGATAGTTGGCGAGCTCAAATCAATGCAGCCCGAATACAAAGTCAAGGCTGTGTGCTTCACTGGTCAGATGCACACGATGATTTTGCTTGACGAGGCAAATGAGGCTGTTGGCGTTGCGCTCTTGTGGAACGATGGGAGGGCTGCAAGGGAAGCTGTTGAAGGCGCTCAGTTGCTGAAGGATAAGCTTGGGGAACGCTTCCTGATTGATGTCATCTGCAACGATTTCCTCGCAAACTGGACTGGAGCGCATTTGCTCTATGTCAAGAGGCGTTGGGAGGATTGGAAGGCCGGTAGCTCAGAATATGAGGCGCAGCGTTGGGGTCCTGTTTGGGAGCGCGCGAAAAGGTTCCTCACGCCGAGGGATTACATCGCCCTATCTCTATGCGGCGAGGTTGCCATGGACTATTGCGGTGGTTCGGAGACATCGCTCATGGACATACCTTCAAAGCGTTGGGCACTTGAGGCTTTCAATGTTCTCGGAATTGACAAGCTCACCCCGCCGCAGCTGCTTGAGCCGGGTTCGGTCATCGGAAAAGTGACGAGGCAAGCGAGTGATGAGACAGGTTTGGACGAGGGCACACTCGTGATTGCTGGTGCTGGGGATTGCCTTGCTGGTGCGCTTGCAGGTGGTGTGCTTGAAGTTGGTCAGATGCTCTTCACGCTCGGGACAAGCGGCGTTGCGGTTGCGCCAATTGGGACAAAGCCGCTCGTTGACCCACAGTTGCGCACTCAGGTGCATTACTCAACCGTCCCGAATGTGCTTGTGAACATGGGTTGTGTAAACGGTGCCGGAATTGGGTTGAGGATGTATCGTGATGTGCTTGCCGACACATACCGCACGGCTGCGCACAAACTCGGAGTTGACCCATATGAGTTACTCACGAGGAGAGCAGCGCAAGTCCCGCCGGGATCAAACGGCGTCATGTTTTCGCCATACCTGACGGGTGACAGGCTCGTCAAAGCTCCTGAGGGTAAGGGGTGCTGGTATGGCGTATCGGCATACTTGCTTGAGCCGGAGAGCAACGGTGATGCATGTTTCATAAGGGCGATTCTTGAAGGGGTATGTTTTGCCGTGCGTGACGCAATTGAGATAATCAAGGGGCTGCTCCCAAAGGAGCATGAGCTTAAGGAGATAAGGATGGTTGGGGGTGGCTCAAGGAGCAGGTTCTGGGTGCAGCTTGCCGCTGACATATTCGGGCAGGCTGTGTGCACGACTACGGCAAGGGATGCCTCCTACGGGATGGCGTTGCTTGCCGCAGCCGGCGCCGGGGCAATGTCGCTTCATGAGGCGGCGTCAACGATAAAGGTTGTGGAGAGATTTGAGCCTCGCCAACCAATTGCGAGGTTTTACGAGAGGCTCTACCGCGAGGTGTATTACGGGCATTACGACAGGAGCCAGCGCCAGATTGATGAGGCGATGAACGAGGTCATGCGCAGCGAGGAATATCGTGAGGCATTGGCTTTTTGGAGAAGTTGTGAGCGGTGATTGCAACGCCATTTGCGCAGCGAGACAGGCGCTTTTCACCTCAGGTGGTGAATGGCAGTGCTTAAAAGAGTGGGAGATAGACTCACGGATGTGCACATAGGGCATGTTAGCGACATTGATGGGGGCACAGGTTTGACCGTGCTTCTGTTCCCCAAGGGGGCAACTTGCGGTGTTGATGTGCGCGGGAGTGCTTCCGGAGTGCTCGGCATAGATACAGCTGGCATGTTGCATGTTGTGCCGTATGTGCATGCACTCGTGTTCACTGGTGGGAGTGCGTTTGGGCTTGAGGCAGTGTTTGGGGTAATGCGCTGGCTTGAGGAGAATGGAATAGGGTTTGATGTCGGTGTCACGAAGGTGCCGATTGTGTGCGGTGCAGTCATCTTTGACCTTACCGTCGGCTCATCTCGTGTGCGTCCGAATTCCGAGTGGGGATACAGGGCTTGCGAGGGCGCGGTTCCATTGTGCAATGGGTTAATGCAGGGCAATGTTGGTGTCGGCACTGGCGCATCTGTTGGGAAGGCGCTCGGCATGGGGCACGCAATGAAGGGTGGACTTGGACTTGCCTGTGTTGAACTGCCAAACGATATCTGTGTGCTTGCGCTTGCTGTCGCCAACTCGTGGGGTGATGTCGTAAACTGGCGCACTGGTGAGATTGTGGCTGGAGCTTATGATAGCCTCAGAAGGAACTTCATCATGTCAACTGAAGTGGTGAAGGTTAGGGGAGGGGTTGGATTTCCCGGAAGCGCATTACAGAGCACGACGCTTGCAGCCGTGATCACCAATGCGCGCCTTGAGAAATGGCAGGCGACAAAGCTCGCTCAAGCTTCCCAAGATGGCATTGCACTCGCTGTTAGACCGGCGCATACGATGTTTGACGGCGATGTCACATTCGCCTTCTCCGTGGGGGATATCCCGGCGAACCTGAATTCATTGTGCGTTGCAGCAGTTGAGGCAGTCGCGCAGGCGATACTTAACGCGGTGATGCACGCTAAGGGATTTTACGGTTTGCCGGCAGCAAGTGAGATACATAGGTAGCTACTCACTTCTCAAATGGGATGGAAGCTCGCAAAGGGCTTAACTTAGCAGTTGCCAATTTGAGGTTGCGCAGGTGCTCAATGATTTGTTTCATGTCGTGCGGGATTGGCGCAACCGCATTCACTTGGCTGTTAAGGATCGGATGGGGAAAGCTCACTTCAATTGCATGCAGTGCCTGCCCACGAAGCTCCGAGAGCATCTGAAGCAATTTGGTGTCGTTCATCCTTGAAGCCGTATTTAGCGCCCTCTTTCTGCCGTTGTATTTTGCGTCGCCGGCTATTGGATGACCCAAGTGTGAAGCGTGCACCCTGATTTGATGTGTTCGCCCAGTGAGCATGTGCGCCTTTAGGAGGGAGAATTCACCATAACGCTCAATGATGGCAAAGTGCGTTTCAGCATGTTTACCGCTCCCCTCCACAACTGCCATCCTCTGCCTGTTCAACCTATCCCTCCCAACTGGCGCAGCAATGTGCATTTCATCCCAATTTGGGTCGCCAACGACTATGGCGATGTAACGCTTTGTGACCTCACGGCATGCAAACTGCTTTTGGAGTGACAGGTGGGCTTCGTTGGTCTTTGCCACGATGAGGCATCCCGAAGTGTCCTTATCAAGGCGGTGGACTATCCCGAGGCGATTAGCGCCGCCGACATCCGAAAGCTTGTAGCCTGATGCGAGCAGTGCATGCATTAGCGTTGGCTCGGAAGTTGTGTGGCTCGGATGGACGACAATCCCCCTCGGCTTATTCACAACGAGCAAGTGCTCATCCTCGTAAAGCACCTCAATTTTGATCTTCGCCGCCAGCTCCAAGAGTTGCTCATTGACCTCGTCTGCTGTCCCCTCAGTCAACTCAACCTCAACAACCTCACCCTCGTGGACGATGTAACTCGCTTTCCGTCTCCTGCCGTTGACGGTAACCTTACCGCTGTCAGAAAGTTCCTTCGCCCTCGTCCGTGAGATGTCGGGGAGCAGGTTGTGGATGAACACATCCAATCGTGTGCCATCGTGCACCCAAGTCACATAAAGCCGATGAACCGTCCCCATGGTGCATTCACCGGCTCATTGTCTTTTCGTCCCTTTAAGCCGGCGCCTGACGAAGTTAATCAACCCGCCGGATTCAAGTATCTGGCGCATGAACTCGGGGAATGGTTCAGCTTGGTGTTGTGTCCCTTTGGTCAAATTGCGTATGATCCCTGTCTTCAAATCGCATTCAATCAAGTCGCCCTCTTCGGCTTCCTCGGCAGCACTTGGGCATTCAAGGATTGGCAAACCGATGTTAATAGCGTTGCGATAAAATATCCGGGCAAACGATTTGGCTATGATGCAACTTATCCCGGTGGCTTTGATGGCGAGTGGAGCGTGCTCCCTTGAGCTGCCGCAGCCGAAGTTTTCGCCGGCAACAATGATGTCGCCCTGTGAGACGCGCGTGACAAATGTCGGGTCAATCGGCTCCATGCAATGCTTTGCAAGTTCTTTCTCGTCTGTCGTCACCAAGTAGCGAGCCGGTATAATGACATCGGTGTCAATATGGTCGCCAAACTTGTGCACCTTACCGCATAATTTTGCCACCGCAGTTTGTTCACCTCGCAGATGCAAATTGCATTATAGCCACCTTATGACAGCGATGTTTCTCCAACGCTCATCAAACCTGTAGAGCCCCGCTTCTTTTGCAGCCTCAACTGCCTCCTCATACTCGCGCCCCGTTATGCGCCTGTTGATCTCCGGGTATGAACGGCTGTTGACTAACCCAGCTGGGTAATATTGCGCCATGATGTTGACGAATGTGTGCCTTGAGATCTCCTCGGAGAGGAAGCGCATTATCTGGCGTGTCTCATCAACGCATTCCGGCATGACGAGGTGGCGCACGAGCAATCCCCTTAGCGCAATGCCATTCTCATCAAACTTCAAGTCGCCAACTTGCCTGTGCATCTCCTTCAGCGCAGCCCGGGCAACTTCGGGATAGTCCTCACGGCGAAGGTATCTCTTAGCTTTCTCGCTTGTCCAGAATTTGAAGTCAGGCATATAGATGTCAATGATGCCGTCAAGCAACTGCAGTGTTTCAACGGAGTCGTAGCCACCAGTGTTGTATACGAGCGGGAGGCGCAACCCTTTTTCCACGGCTAACAGCAATGCCTCAAGTATCTGCGGGACAACATGAGATGGCGTGACGAAGTTGATGTTGTGGCATCCCTGACTCTGGAGCTCAAGCATCATGTTGGCGAGCTCACTTGCCGTTACAGCCCTCCCGTTGCTGAAGTGGCTGATGTCATAGTTCTGGCAGAAGACGCACTTTAAGTTGCACTGGCAGAAGAAGATTGTTCCAGAGCCGCGCCAGCCGCGCAGGCAATCCTCCTCGCCAAAGTGAGCGAAGTAGCTTGAGACGATAGCGAGCCTGCCAGTCTTGCAAAAGCCCACTTCGTCTTTCAACCTGTTGACTTCGCATCTTCTCGGGCACAGCGTGCACCTCTCAAGCATGCTCAGCGCCTTCTCAACCTTGATTGACAGCGCACCATCGTTATAGCTGCGCAAGTATGCTGGCTCAAACTCACCCCTCGGTGCAATGAAGCCACGATAAGCTTTCGGCAAATGCATGTCGCTGTCAGTTTCACCCCCATGGTGAGCGCTTTGGTGGGAGCGGTTGCGCTCCCTGCTTGCCTATCGCTCGTCATACCCTTTTAGGCGCTTCAGTTGCGCCTTTGCGCTATCCAAAAGTTGCCTGTATGCGGCAGACCGCGCGAGCCTCGGCGAATGCCTCATGAAATCAAGCAATGCCGTTATCGCGCTCTTGTAGTCGCGCTGCGCCTCATATGCCTTTGCCAAGTGCAACCTCCCTATCACTGCCTCATCACTATTTGAGTAGCGCTTGATGAGCAGGTTGTAATTCTCAATTGCCCTCTCGTGCTTTCCGAGTTTGCAGAGCAAATCGGCATACGCCAACAACGCCTTTGGTGCATCGGGCGCGGTCGGATGTTCCTCAAAGGCTTTTCGGTAGGCGCTGCCGGCAGCACTGAAATTGCCAGCGCCCTCGTAGCACTGCCCTGCACGAAATAGCGCTGTTGCTGCGCCCGCTTCATCAAGTCTGCATTCCCTCACGGCGCGCATGTAGCTGGATGCGGCTGCATCCCACTTCTTCATGTTGGCATAGCAGTCGCCGATTGAAATCAACACCTTTGCCCTTCGCTCATCATCGGTCAACTTGCCAAGCGCAGCTTGAAACTGTGCCAACGCTTCGTTGTATCTCTTTTGCTCCAGGAGCAGAGTGCCAAGTTCATATCTCGCCTGTGGCGCATAGCGGCTTTCCGGGTGCGCCTCTAACCCTTTGCGATACCACTGCTCTGCATTTTTGTAGTCGCCAACTTTTGCATAAGCCCTTGCGCGGTAAAATTCGTCCAGCGGCGTCATGCGCGATATGACGAGTGCGGCGAGCACAATCAGGACGACTATTACCGCAACACTGACGATGTGCAACACAACCCACTTGACCACGCGCATAAGCATGCGAATTAGCCAGAACATGTTCCCATACCTCCGATGCGTGCGAGTTACCCTGTGACGCAGCTTCAAGCCCGCAAGGCGTCATGCACGGATTTTGGGTGTGGCAAACTTTGCCATGTGCTCCCCGAGGAATGACGAAAGCTCAACAGCCGTCAGCGGCTTGAGAAGCATTGGCACACCTTTGCCCTGTGCTTCCAATGCTATCTCGCTTAAGATGTCACCCGTGAGGAAGACGACGCGTTGAGCTTGCTCTGGCATCCTCTCCCTGATGAGTTCGTATAGGCGCAAGCCGTTTATGTGTGGCATGCGTATGTCAAGCAGAATGACATCAAAGAACCTTTGTTCAAGGATGCTTAGCACCTCTCTCGGGTCTGTGACAGAAACAACATCAAACTCGCGCTGCTTCAATGCCTCCTCAACAAAGGCGCACACTGATGATTCGTCGTCCACCACTAAAACGCTCGGGCTACCTTGCACTGCACCGGGCACTGCCTTCTTCTCCTCAAGTTCAACCCGCTTGCCATCTTCGGGCAGGGCTATGGGCAATGTGACCGTGAACTTTGTCCCAACGCCTTCCACACTCCACACTGTTATCCTTCCACCCATCTCTTCAACATACCTGTGCACAATTGAAAGACCAAGCCCCGTCCCCTTCCCGGATGGCTTCGTCGTGAAGAACGGGTCAAAGATTTTCTCAATGATGTCTTGCGGGATGCCCGGACCGTTATCTTCAACGACGAGGACAATGTGATCGTTATGGCGCTTCAACCTCACAGTTACCTTTGAGCCTTTCCCCGAAGCTTCAATTGCATCCTTTGCGTTCAAGACAAGGTTGAGCACAATCTGTTGTAGGAGCGCTTGGCTTAACATCATTGTGGGCAGGTCTGGTTCGTAATCTCGTTCAAGCTCAATTCCGATGCTCCTGAATTGCGAAACCACCAAATCAAGCGCTTGGTCAACAACAGCCCTCGGGTCAATAAGCTCCGGCGAGACCTTCTCCCGCAATCCCCTTGAGAAGGCAAGCAGCTTGTGCGTTATCTCCCTCGCACGCAAGCCGGCATTGTAAATGCGCATCAAATCCCTTCGCGTCTCCTCGGGGAGGTCCTCTCGCTCAAGTTGTAACTCGGCAAACCCGACAATGGCAGTCAATGGATTATTTATCTCATGGGCGACTCCGGAGGCAAGCTCGCCAATGGATGCGAGCTTGCGAGCATGCGACAGCTGTTGCTCTGTGAGCTTTTGGGGGGTTATGTCCCTCAGTGAGATGGCATAGTCCACTTGTTGCATATCTCTGCGCCACTGCGAGACCTTCACTTCAAACCATTTATCACCCCACATGACTTCTCGTGAAAGTGTTTGCAATCCCTCACTGGCTATGGCTTTGATAAGTTCGTCAATTCCGAGCGCAGCGAGTGCCTCACGCTCATCCTTGCCGAGGTTGGATAAGAGCTCTTTCGCTATGCTGTTTGAAATGAGCACCTCTCCGTCCCCGCTAACGATTAACATACCGATTCCGAGCGCCTCAAGGGAGGCGCTCAGTTGCGCCTTCTCCCTGAGCCTTGAGCTTATCTCCCCTTGCAATGCCAAAGTGATGTGCTCAACAAGCGATGTGATGAATTCGCCATCCTCACTGCTAAGTGGTTGTTTCGCATGGTGTGCTACACCAAATGCGCCCACAGTTCCATCCTCCAGATGCAGTTCCCAGACTCGCACGCTCACATCGCCAGACTCAACCCATTCTGGCTGTCTGTCACCTTCCAACACCTCAAGCTGCAGCTTTGATATGTCAAGCTTTGCCGAAGCGCTGCGCTCATACGCTATAACGAGCTCTTTAATGAGTTCGTTAACAGTGCTGCTCTCAATGTCTTTTAAGGCGCACGCTATGGCAAACGAGTCGTTCTCAAGGTTGACGAGCACACCAGCAGCTATGCATGGGACGACCGAATGTGCCGTGGTGGTTGCTTTTGCCATGATGGCTTTTATGTTATCAAGCCTCTGGGTAGCCTGAGATAGCTCATAAAGGGCGAGCAACCTTGCGGTGCGCTCTTTGACCAGCTCCTCAAGCTTCTCGTTCATCTCTAAAAGCCGTTCACACAGCATCGCGGTCTCAAGTGATGCTGCAACTTCATTTGCCGCCGACTGGAAGAGGACAATATCTTCGTCGTCCAATTCCTCGCCAACGATCAGGAGCACTCCGTGAAATCTTTCAGGGGATGTCATGGGCAGGATAAAGGCTTTCAATGCCTGCATGCCAGAGGGCATCCCGATCAGTTTGAGCAGCTCGCTAAATTCGTCCTCCCCTCGGGATGCTATTTTTGCCCTCTGGGAAGATATAACCTCCCATAGCCTCTGCTCAATGCCCACTCCAATTTCCGGTTCACTTATGACGAGCCTATGTGGTGTGGGCTTCCCATCCGAACTTTCGGTCGGCAGTGCGGCTACCAGCTTGTAGAAGCGCTTATCTTCGTGCGAATGAAGCAGGATGGCGCATCCGCAGTTAAGCTCTCGTGAGAGCAATTCAGTTGCTGTCAGCATCACCTCATGTGGTCTGTGCATCCTCTCCAGTGCCCGGCGTAGCTTTTCAAGGATGCCCGTTATAGCTTTGTGTCTGACGCGCCTCGTTACATCACGCATTAAGCAAAGCACATATGCATTGCCGCGCTCATCAGTTATGAGTGAGCCACTAACCTCATACCAAACTTGCTCCCTCTCTCCGAGGGCAATTTCGCAAGCCTCGGTTTCAATTCCTTTTAGCATGTTGTCCATCCACTGCCTCATCATGTAAACCGAATATGGCGCTATTAGCTCGTAGATTGATTTCCCATGTGGTTGGGTGCCTGAGCCATGCGCTTTTTCCAGTGCTTTCCCAAACGCTTCATTCGCATCA
Organism: Candidatus Thermosaccharophagus tengchongensis; assembly: GCA_032161105.2. Lineage (GTDB taxonomy): Bacteria > Armatimonadota > Fervidibacteria > Fervidibacterales > Thermosaccharophagaceae > Thermosaccharophagus > Thermosaccharophagus tengchongensis. The sequence continues at coordinate 97,340 of JAVHTD010000003.1, read as the reverse complement.
ATCACTTCGCCATCCGGCTTCAATATGCACACGCTATCTGAGGCGAGCATGAACAGGTTGCGATACCATTCATTGGACACCTTTAAGCTCTCAACCAGCCTTGCGCGCTGTATCGCCACACCGAGTTCGTTTCCGATCGCTTCAAGCAGTGATAGCTCCTCTTCGCCCCATCTCAGCGGTTCTCGGTATGAGACGGCGAGCACGCCATAAACTGTGGCTCCGGCTTTTAGAGCCGCAAAAGCGCTGCACCTAAGCCCCTCATTCAGGCATGCATTTCTGTGTTCCGATGTTGATGCGAGGTAGTCAACAATGCTCGGTTTAAGCGTCTTCGCCACAGTCCCAACATTGCCAACGCCATATCTCAACTCCTTTACCTCGTCGGCAAACTTGCTTGATATGCCCTTGTGCTTGACCAACTTTAAGGTGTCACCATCCTCAAACATGTAAATGCGCCCGGCTGGTGCATTCAGCGTCTCCATGGCTGCTTCCAAGCCGCGCTCAAGTATCGTCCCAAGCTCGGTATATTCGCTCAGCGCCGATGCGACACGATACATTGCTTCCAATCGCCTGTTGAGGCGCTCCTGTGCCTTACGATGCTCAACTTCTTGGCTGATATCCTGCGCAGTTATGACGCGCAGCTTTAGTCCACTCACATTGGCTTCGCTTATGGCGATGAGAACCGGCACCGCTGTTGAGGCTTTTGTCCGCAACACAGCTTCTCCTGCTGTCGTGAGCTCGCCATCAAACAGCTCGCTCAGGTTCATTTTGGTGAGCTCACCCAAGCTGTAGCCGGTCAGAAGACACATTGTCCTGTTTGCATAAACTATGCGGTTGAGGGCATCGGCTATGACGAGTGCGCCGGGAGCATCCTCTGTCAGCTTGTAGAGCCAGTTGAGCCATGAGCTTGCTCGCCTGTGAATTAGCATGGCGGTAATCAATGTCGCGGTAAGAGCTATGAACAGCGGGAGGTGAACCGGTTGGGTTTCCATGCGCTTAAGCCATGCAAGTGCGCCTCTTGTGAGCGTGAGCAGGAGGGCAAAGGCGAGTAAGGAGATTAGGGCGTAAAGCAAACGCTCAAGCTGATTGAGCTTTTTAACCTGATGCAAGAAGAAAGGTCTCAACCCGTTCACCCCCCTATGAGCTTACGCGATTTGGGGGCCCTCATGAGCGTTGCGATGGCGCTTTAATTCCAATGCCCGCTTGATGATCGCTATCAGCTCATCCGGGTCAAATGGCTTTGAAATGAAGCAATCAATTCCCTCCTCCCAACCTCTGAGGATGCTTTTTGGTGAGCGCTCAACTGTGAGCAATATCACTGGCAAGTCACGAAAACGCTCATCGGAGCGTATCACTTCAAGCACTCCCCACCCATCAAGCACCGGCATGTAAATGTCCAAGATTACAACATCGGGGTTGTATCGGCGGAGCAGCATCAATGCTTGAAGTCCGTCCATAGCTGTGATGACTTTGAAACCCTCATGTTCCAAGCACACGCGCAGAAGTTCTATCACGGCGTGATCATCATCCACTGCGAGTATGAGCGGCTGGCTGCTTTTGGATGAATGCGACACCGCATCTCCAATGCTTAAGGCATACCACCTCATCTTGCTTCCTCACCCCAAAACGCATTTTGCCAGCTGCCTCTCTCGGATTGCAATGGCTGAGACAGCTGCTTAACCCCTGCATATCTTTCGTAACGCCGTCGCGAGTGCGAGCACATCTTTCTCAGTGTTGAACAGGCTGACGCTCGCCCTAATAGTGCCCGTCTCAAAAGTGCCTATAGTGCGGTGCGCCATCGGCGCGCAGTGCAATCCCCATCGCACGATTATGCCAAACTGCCTCTCAAGCCTCATAGCCACCTCGCCGCAATCAAGTCCATCAATGGTGAATGAGACAATGCCGACGCGCTCGCATGCCGATTTTGGTCCGAAGATTCTCACACCATTGAGCCTTGATAACTCGCGCAACATTAACTCCGTTAGCGCCAACTCACGCTGGCGCACCCTGTCAATTCCGTAACGCATCAGAAAGCCTATGGCGGCATTGAGCCCGGCTATAGCCGGCATGTTAAGTGTTCCGGCTTCAATTCTTTCTGGCATCTCCGGCGGTTGCTCCTCAAGGTGTGAGTGTGAGCCAGTCCCACCATGTATCAGCGGTTCAATGTCAATCCCCTCTCGGACATACAGTCCACCGATGCCCTGGGGTCCGAGTAAGCCCTTGTGCCCAGTGAAAGCGAGCATGTCTATGTTCATCTCATCAACATCAATTGGCAGGATGCCGGCGCTTTGAGCTGCATCCACAAGGAACGGTATCCCATGCCGCCTCGCTATTTCGCCCACATCGCAGATTGGCATTATTGTGCCAGTGACATTTGAGGCATGTGTCATCACGATGAGCCTCGTATTTCGCCTTATGTGGCGTTCAACCTCCATAGGGTTAAGTCTTCCCTCGCCATCGCACTGAATCACGGTCAGTTCAATTCCCATTGTCCGCTCAAGGTATTTCAGCGGTCGCCAAACGGCGTTATGCTCCATGCTCGTGGTAATGACATGCTCACCGCCTTTAAGGAAGCCCTTAATGGCGATGTTCAAAGCGTGTGTCGCATTAAATGTGAAAGCGATGCGCAGCGGGTCTTTGATGCCAAATAGTGATGCGAGCAATTCCCTCGTGCTGTAAGCGAGTCTCTCGGCAGCAACTGTCAGGCTATCTGTGCCCCTGCCAAGGCTCACTCCCAGATGGCGCATGTAATCCATGACTGCACGGTAGACCTCTTTCGGCTTTGGGAAGGATGTGGCAGCGTTGTTGAGGTATATGAAGCCGCCCTTCATAGCTCAGTCGCCCCTCAAGATCAACCCGACAATCCATCACCAATTGAGAGAGCCGTGCTGCCAAAAAGATGTAGCACTGCTATGATGCGAAAGCTGTGCGCCTTTATTCGTCAGAATGCAGGATGGCATCCAAAGCCGGCATATGCTTGATGCCATATTTGCGCCCCTCGGCGAGCATTATCTCGGTGAGCGCATTGAGCTTATCATCTTGCAACTTCTTCGGGCGGTGCGTTGAGACGATCTCTTCAACAATGCTTGCGCACTTTTTCACAGCATCCAATCCGCCGGCTCGCTCCCAAGCTTCCTTTGTCAATCGGTCAATGGCTTGTGACGGAAACAGCAGTTCATGTCGCATCCATTTAAGCGTGTGCTCGGATGTGAGGAAGTGCTCCGCTGACATTATGTCATCATATAGGTCTTCAGCGATTACCACTGAACGCTGTTCTATGCCTTTGAGCATGCGCCTTACCATGCCGCACACATCGTTATCAAGGACGAGCTTTTCTGGGCTTTGGCAGTTTTCAAACTCAATCATCCCCGCTCCGGCGATCATGTTTACTCCAGCAAGCGCCCCTATGAGCATCCCGATAGCCGATTCAACACCGGCTTGCGCATCCAAGAGCTTAGAGTCGCTCAACCCAAGGTAACCATGTGTTGGGAGACCAAAGTATTGTCCGATTTGCGCATACGCAGCGGTGAGCATTGCCACTTCAATTGCTCCCATTGCGACGGTCCCATGACGCATATCAAAGACACCCGGAGAACCGCCGTAGATTATCGGAGCTCCCGGGGAAGCGAGTTGATGAATGACTATTCCGCTAAGGCACTCGGCAGTGTGTTGGACGAGCGCCCCAGACAGAGTCACTGGAGCGCTTACGCCGAGGAGGGGCATTGAGACAATTTCAGCAGGTATGCCATAAGTGGCACAGTCAATGAGTGACTGAGCTGTCAACCTGCTCCATTTCAACGGCGGTGATGGGCACGCATCAAACACGGCAAGCGGCTTCTTTCGCAGCTCCTCTTCGCTTCCACGAATGACAGTGAGCATCTCCTTCATCACGGTGAAGCCCTCAATTGTGAATGTGCCGGTCACAATTGGCTTGGTTGAATTTGTGAGCACGATGAACAAACGATACCTATCGGCGATTTCGTGCGGTATGTCCGAAGGTATAACGGCGGTGCTTTGTGCGTCAATATTTTGCAACGCGTCCGCTATTCTGGCAAATGCAACTGCATCATCGCTAACGGCTCGCCTTATCCTGCCCGATTTCGCATCTAAAATGTTGAGGGCTGCTGAGCCCGGGGTGAAATGAACTTCCATGCCGCAAAGTTCAATTGATGCATTGCCATCCCTATCGTATAGCCTCAATCTGCTTGGAGCGCTCTTCAAGCATCTCCAAACCAAGTCATCGCCGATAAGGGCTCGCTTCTTCGCCATGTCAACTTTTGCCCCGGCATCGCCGAGCATTGAGAGGGCTTCATCATGCTCAATGAACACGCCAACCTTGCTCAATATATCCAGTGCCTCACTCACTATGCGTTCTACGAACTCATCGCCCAACAGCTTTATGGCTGGACGCACAGGGGGATGCATTCCTCCCTCTTGTATGGCGCCAGATTGCCATTGCTCCATTGTGCTCCCTCCAAGCGCATTGAGCATTGGCGGTTTGCGTCACCATCGGCGCTCATTTTGGTGGCGGCATTAAGCTATCATGTATCATGAGGTGAGTTCGTGCCAGAACGAGTTGTATGAAGCTCACAAAGCTCACACATGCGATGGTCACAAATGGCGCAGGGTATGCGCGTGGCTTATCATGCAATGTTGCGGTTGAGTTTGTGAGTTTGAGCTCGTCTGTTGTGGGAGCATAAGCGAGATGAATGACAAAGGTTCACATCTGCGCCTTTGCATCACAAACTCCCTTTTGCTTCGGCGCTGGATTTATGCCATTGTTGTGGCTGCAATGACCGTAACAGTTGACCAGATAAGCAAAGCGCTCATATGCTCGTTGCTCCCCGTGGGCAGTGAGAGGGTTTTGATTACGGGTGTGCTCCACTTAAAGCATGTGCGAAATTATGGCATTGCCTTCGGGCTCGCTCACGGTATCGGCGATGGGTTGATATTGCTGTCCATCATCTGCCTTGTGGGGTTGCTTTTGTGGGGCAGGCATCTGCTTTGTGAGCATCCGTTTGCGTGCATAGCCTTTGGACTGATGTTTGGCGGCGGTGTCGGGAATACGCTTGACAGATTCTTTCGTGGCAGCGTCGTTGACTTCATTGACCTGCGCGTATGGCCCGTCTTCAACATAGCTGACATGGCGCTCACCTTTGGAACGATGAGCGTAATTGCAATGCTGCTCATGCAGCGTGCGAGCAAGCGCAAAATGGTTGAGCCATAGTGAGTCTTTTGTGTTGCCCAATTCCGTCCCATTGCGCATGGAAAGCACATGCGCGCTATAATGGCTTTGGCACATATAGCCCTGTTGGATTTCCCCAACTCATGGCAGTTGACCTCGCTCAAATTGGCATGGTGAGTTGATTATGCGTTGATGTGAGAATGAGTTCTCAGATGCTGATTGCGGGCTTCACAGACCGTTGGGAGGTAGGCAACTATGGATATGCGCCTATTACAGCAAGTTGAGCGGAACTACATGCGCAAGGATGAACTTCCCGACTTTCGTCCGGGTGACATCGTGCGAGTCACAACGAGGTATCTTGAGGGCGACAAGGAGAAGGAGCAGGTGTTTGAAGGAGTCGTAATACGAAGGAGAGGCAGTGGCACAAGCGAGACATTCACGGTCAGGCGTATTGGCGCACACAATGTCGCTATTGAGAGGACTTTCTTCCTCCATTCACCGAGCATTGTTCGCTTGGAGGTCGTCAGGCGGCAGAAGGTCAGGCGAGCTCGCCTTTACTACCTTCGTGAGCTCAAGGGCAAGGCTGCGAGGTTGAAGGAGGATAGAGCGAGGGCTGAAGCCGATAAGCAGCGCTCGCGTGAATCCGAAAGCGCAGCGCTGGAGGGCACAGATGAATAGCCACGAGGGATGATGGCATGGTGCAGTGACATAAGCTTTATCGCTGGCGATTCGTCAGATGGGAAGTGAATACGGATGCGCTGGGAAGTGCTGTCATCGCCAGCCCTGTGGGGGGTTGTTATTGTTGTCCTTGCGATAGTTAGGGCTGCGTTGGCATTAGCATCATGGGATAGGCTTGAAGTTGTGCGCAAGCAGCTGATTGAAATTGTAGAGGCATTGCTGTTTGCGCTCATCCTTGTGATGCTTATCATACGCCCGTTCATTGTGCATGCCTTCCACATACCGTCATCTTCAATGAGCCCAACGCTTGAGGTCAACGACAAGATATTGGTCAGCAAGTTCCTCTATCGCTTTCGCGAACCGAGGAGGCAGGAGGTGGTCGTCTTTGAGGCACCGCCAGAGGCGCTCAAGTTAAGCGCTCACCAAAATCAGACGACATACATAAAGCGGGTCATCGGGATACCGAATGACCTCATCAGGATTGAGGGTGGGCAGGTTTTCGTCAACGGTGAGAAGCTTGACGAACCCTATGTCCAATTTAGAAGCTTTGAGAACTTCCCCGATGACTTCGGCGACTGGATGAATGCTCACGAGCTTTCAAAGTGTGTAGTTATGCATTCGGGCAAGCGTTGGGTGCGCGTCCCCGAAGGGTGCTATTTTGTGATGGGCGATAACCGCTCAAACAGCTCCGATAGCAGGCGCTGGGGCTTCGTCACGAGGGATAGGTTGCAGGGGAAGGCATTGTTTCGCTGGTGGCCTTTATGGCGCATAGGCTTAGTTCGGTAACTCATATGCAGGTGGTATGCGCATGTTAGTGCGATGCAAAATCGGAGTTGCTATTTTGGCATTGTTCACCCTGTGCGCATTAAAAGGTGCATTTGGGATTGATTTGTTGACGAGAGACCTTGAAGTGCGTGTGGGGAAGCAGGCGGCGGTTGAAGTTGAGCGTGAATATGGTGGAGCCCTCGTAAGTGGTGTTCATGTTGAGAGGCTGCAGCGTGTTGGATCAAAGATTGCTTCAGTGTGCCCGCGCAGGGATGTAAGTTACACATTCAAGGTGCTCAACAACGATGAATGGGTAAACGCAGTCTCGCTTCCGGGCGGATTCGTGTATGTCACCAAGAGGCTAATGGATTTGTGCTCTACAGATGAGGAGCTGGCTTATGTTGTGGGTCACGAAGTGGCGCACATAGCTATGAAGCATGCGCGCAAGCAAATTAGCGAGAGGCTCGCCTTAGGGGTTGCTGCGAGCGTCTTTGTGCCAGACAGCGAGATCGTGCGCATGGGTGTCTCAGTGGCGCTGGCACTGCATGAGAGAGGCTATTCACGCTCACATGAGCGTGAAGCTGACAAGTATGGCGTCATCTACATGATGCAAGCTGGCTATAACCCAATAGGTGCTCTCAAGGTCTTGAACATGTTTTTGAGGATGGAGGGCTCACGGGATAGCGCAATCACGCGCCTCCTCAGAACGCATCCGCATCCGAGGGAAAGATTGCAGTATGTGCGAAGGGTAATTTCGCAGCACGGTGCAAAGTATGGTTTTAACTTGCAAGCCATTGAAGAGCAGCTCAAGGGACAGCAATGACCGATAAGCCTTGCAAAGGCAAACGGCTCCAATCGCTCGCAATGGGGTGCTCGCATTGTCAATGCCGCAGATAAAGCTAATCGCAGCCGATGTTGACGGGACGCTCATAGGGAGCAGTAAGGTGCCTACGGAAAGGGTTAAATCCGCAATCAGGATGGCAATTGAGCTCGGATGTGAGGTCGTTCCGGCAACCGGAAGGAGCAGGTATACGATGCGCCACTTGATGGAGGAGCTCGGTCTTTCAGGACCGGTGATTTTGTTTGGTGGCGCAGTTGTGTTGCACTGGGGCAGCTGTGCAGTTTGGCACCATGTGCTCATACCGGTTGAGCTGGCGGAGAAGGTGGTAACGGTCATAAGGGGCTGTGGCATGGGTTCGGTGGCGATGGCCGACGGGATTGAGAGCGATTGCGTGGTCGCCGAAAGGATTCTACCGCCACCTGAGGCATATGTTGAGCGCAACATAGCCAGATTGGAGTGGGTTGATGATTTGACTCAATCAATGCCATTTGAACCGGCAACAGTTGTAGCCATTGGGGATGAGGATGTGGCTTTGAATTGCGTAAGGCGGCTAAAGAGCGAGTTTGGTGAGGCATTGTCAATCACCGCGTCGTATAGCGTGGCATATGGCGGATGGGTCGTTGAGGTCCATCACAAGGACGGGAGCAAGGGTAAGGCGCTTACGGTTATTTTGGAAAGGTTGGCTATACCTAAGGAGCAAGTGATGGCGATAGGTGATAACTTGAACGACATTGACATGCTTCAATGTGCCGGATTGAGGGTGGCTATGGCGAATAGCCCCGAGGAGGTCAAACGGGTTGCACACGAGGTTGTCCCAAGCGCCGATGACGACGGCGTCGCATACGCAATCCACAAATTTGTGCTCCGTTGAAATGGGCGCTTGCCACTTCAAAGGCGAGGATAGCGCTCATCAATCGCTGACGGCAAAATTAGCATTCAGCATCGCTTGGTGTAGTCCCATTGCGCCGGCGTGCTCTCAGCATATCCAATACTGATTGAGCGGGGGTTGTGAGGCATGAACGGGAGGTTGCTTCGCTTTGCCAATGTGTCAATTCTGATGCTGTCAATCTGCATAATTTGCGCCGTCGTTGCCATCCGTATGGGCTTAGTCGTAGCTGCAGATGTGGTTGAGACATTCAATCAAGCCTGCGAGAAGTTCCGGCAGGGTGACTATGACGGAGCATTGCAAGGCTTTCAGGCAGTGGTTGAAGTTAACCCCGAAGATGTTGAGGCGCTCACATACATCGGGCTCATTTATCTCCACAAGAAGCAATACGACCATTCAATTGCCAACTTTGAGAAGGCAGTTAAGCTCAAGGGCGACGCAAGTGTGCTCGCTGTAGCATGGAACAATTTGGGCTGTGCACTCCAAGCAAAGGGCAAGCTTGATGAGGCTATAGGCGCATACACTGAGGCTACAAGGCTCAACAGCAAGCTCAGCGAAGCCCATTTCAATCTTGGCAATGCCATCCTCCTTAAGGCGACACAGATGGAGGGCGCTGGTAAGGTGAAAGAGGCTGCGGAGTTATACATGCGAGCCATAGAGGCATATGAAAAGGTGATTGAGCTATTCGCCGCAAAGCTCGGACAGAAGGTTGAAGAGAAGCACATTGCGGCGGCGATGAAGGATGCCCTGTCAATACTTTCGGCTGGCAAGTATGATCAGGCGATTGAGCGCTTCAGGGCTGTGGCTATGAGGCGCTGCGACCAATCTGAGTTGCACAGCAGCATGGGGCACTGCTACGCTCGCTTGAAGATGATGGATAAGGCGATAGAGAGCTACGCACAGGCAGTGGGACTTGCGCCGCAGAATGCATCGTATCATTCAGACCTCGGGCTTGCCCTCTTGAATGCGGGGCGAATCTCGGAGGCTATAACCGTGCTTGAGAGGGCAGTCAAGCTCGGTGATAATTCGTCTCAGGTGAGCTACGCGCTTGGACTTGCATATGAGCAGAAGGGCAGGTTGGTTGAGGCTATAAACTATTTCAAGCGAGCTGCGGAAGCTGACCCGCAGTGTTGGGATGCGCATGTTGCTTTGGCGGAGTTGTATGAGCGTCAGAATGATTTGGAGAAAGCCCTCAACTCCTACTTGCTCGCAGCTGCTCTCAAGCCGCAGCCGGCGCTGTTTAACAACATCGGCAGAATTTATTTCCTCCTCGGAAAACGCAATGAGGCTATCCAATACTTCCAAAGGGCTGTGAAGGAAGATGTGGCATTCATTACGGCTCGCCAAAACCTCGCGATCGCATACAGGGCTAATGGCGACTTTGAGAAGGCTGCAGCGGAATGGAATGAGGTGCTGAAGCTGCAGCCGGAGAGCTTGGAAGCCAGATTGGAGCTCGCCGATGTGCTCGTTGAGCTTAAGCGGTATGATGAGGCAATGGAGTTGTGTAAAGAGGTCTCAGTTAGAGATCCGAAGAACGCGCCGGCGAGGGTCTTGCTCGGTTTCATCCATTACACCCGCGGCAACTTGGGTCTTGCGTTGGATGAATACAGGCGTGCCACCGAGCTGGATCCAAAAAACGCCGATGCGTGGAATGGCTTGGGAGCAGTGTATGAGAGGCAGGGCAAGTTGCAAGATGCCGAGAAGTGCTATCTTAAGGCGCTTGAAGTTGACCCGAAGCATAAACCAGCTGAAGAGAACCTGAAGAGGTTAAGGGAGCGCCTCAAGACTGTTCAATAGCTCCAATCCAGCACCATCGGTGGATGAATTTCGTGTGGTAGCAGCTGCTCTCCGCAGAGGCGAGATTGGATGCCCTCTTAGTGATGCCGCATTGCGGGTTGTGAACCACCCTCACATTCAGCTGTGTGCCTTCCCTTCCTAAAAGGGGCTTAAGCGCGTTACCTTTGACATTGGGTGCAATCTGTCAAAGCACGCTTTGTGAGGCGAAGTTGCATGAAGCCGAAAGGTGATGTGCGCGTCATTGGGATTGTGGCTGCTTTGCACAAGCCGAGTATTGAGATTGCCTTACGCAGCGTTGTTGCGGCGCTTGATGAAAGGGGAATCAATATGCTCCTCACAAGCGAGTGTGCCGAGCTTGTTGGCAAGCACTCATGCTCTGCCCACCAGGATGACATAGCTTCGTCTGACATGATATTTGCGCTTGGCGGCGATGGGTGCATTTTGAGTGCGGTGCGCATGGCTGCAAAGCATGGGACGCCAATATTCGGGGTGAGAGTTGGCGGGCTCGGCTTTCTGAGCGAGGTTGATTGGCAAGATGTGGAATGGGCACTTGAGATGATACTCAATGGGGAGCATCTGATTGAATCTCGGAGGCTGTTTCAGGCGGTCGTTCACAGGGAAGGGCAAACGGTGTGGCTCAATTATGGCTTGAACGATGTCGTCGTTTCAAGGGGGGCGCTGTCGCAAGTCCCGATGTTTGAGGTGCGAATCAACGGTGAGCTTTTGATGGCTGAGCTTGCTGATGGCGTAATCGTAGCCACGCCGACTGGGTCAACTGCATACTCGCTCTCAGCCGGCGGACCAATAGTCACTCCGGATGCAGATGTGTTCATCATAAACCCAATCTGCGCTCATTCCCTCCATGTCAGACCGGTTGTCACATCCCAGTCGGTGGAGGTCTCAATCAGGATATCCGAAATGAAAGCGATGCCGATGGATGTCACCGTCATGGTTGACGGGCAGTTGACTTTGAAGTTGCTCAAGGACGATGAGGTGTATGTGAAGGCATCCGAGTATAAGGCGAACTTGGTCAGGTTACGCAAGTTTGATTTTCTTGGGAGGCTACGCCAAAAGCTTAAGTGGGGCTACAAGGAAGAGCCGATAATCAAGCAGCGCGGCGGTGTGGCTTAAGGAAGGCGAACTGCGATGCTGAAGCTGCTCAGGGTCAAAAACCTCGCTTTGATTGATGAGCTTGAGCTTGAGTTGGGTCCCGGATTGAATGTCCTCACAGGCGAGACGGGCGCTGGTAAGTCAATCCTCATAAACGCCATATCGCTTGCGGTTGGCGAGCGCGCCGATGTTGAGCAGATACGCACCGGAGCTGATACCGCAATTGTTGAGGCTGTGTTTCAGCTGCATGGGCACGAAGCCATACGGAGGGCTTTGAATGAATTCGGCTGTGATGAGACAAGTGAACTCATCGTTTGCAGAGTTCTGGAGCGCATCGGGAGGACGAAATGTTTCATCAATGGGCGTCCGGTTGGCTTGAAGATGCTAAAGCGCATCGGTGAATTGCTCGTTGACATACATGGACAACATGAGCATCAGTCTTTGCTACGCCCGGAAACTCATCTCGCTTACCTTGACAGGTATGGCGGTGAGCGATTGTGGGGCTTGATTGAGGAGTATCGCTCTCTCTACGATTCCCTCAAAGAGGTTGAAGGGCTTAAGCGCAAGATGATGAGCAGCGAGCGTGAGCGTGAAAGGCGCATAGACCTGCTTCGCTATCAGGCGCGTGAGATTGATGCCGCAAAACTCGTCCCCGGCGAGGAGGAAGAACTCAAAGCGGAGCGGCAAAGGCTTTTACACTCCGAGAAGCTCTTAGAGGCGATCGGGAGGATGCGCAAATGCCTGCGTGGCGAGGAGGATGTTGAGGGTGCAATTCCACTCCTTTCAGCGGTTTTGGTTGAGTTGAGGAGGGCATCTCAGTGGGACAGGAGATTGAGTGAGCACTCGGAGCAAATTGAGCAGGCTATTTACTCGCTTGAGGATGTGGCTGAGCAGATTGATGAATATGCATCTGGGCTTGAGTTTAACCCGATGAGGCTTGAGGCGATTGAGAGCAGGCTCGCACTCATAAGCGCATTAAAGCGCAAGTATGGCGACAGCATTGAAGAGGTGCTCTCCTACAGACAGCGAATTGAGGCGGAGTTGAGCTTGCTTGAATCGCATGAGGAGCGCCTTGAAGAGCTTGAAAGGCGCTCAGTTGAGTTGAGGCAAAGGCTATCGCAGGTTGCCGGTGAGCTTTCAAGGGCAAGGTGTGAAGCCGCTAAGGAAATGGAGATGGCGATGGAAGAGCAACTGCGTTCGCTCATGATGGACAAGGCTCGGTTTAAGGTGTCCATAGTCAGGGAAGTGGATGAAGACGGTCTCTCGGTTGATGGCGAGAAGTATGCCTTTGACAGGGATGGCATTGACCGAGTTGAATTTTTGATTTCGCCCAATGAGGGTGAGCCGTTAAAGCCGCTCGCAAAAATAGCCTCCGGCGGTGAGATATCACGCGTGATGCTCGCCTTGAGGGCTATCCTGCGCTCAGCGCACGAGATACCAACGCTCATCTTCGACGAAATTGATGTTGGGATAGGCGGTAGAACCGCCGAGGCAGTCGGCATGAAGCTGAAGGGCGTTTCCAAATTCGCTCAGGTGATATGCGTCACTCATCTGCCGCAAATTGCCTGCATGGCTGATACCCACATCAGCGTTAGGAAAGTGACAGAGCGCGGTCGGACACTAATACGAGCCCATCACCTTTCGTTTGATGAGCGCGTTGCTGAGATAGCGAGGATGCTCGCCGGAACGAGGATAACCGAGACGACCTTAAAGCAAGCCGCTGAGATGTTGACCAGGCAAGCTGCTTAGCCTCTGACATGTGCGGCAAGCTGGAACATGCTCTTTGTGCAGCGCTGCGGTGAAGGGCATGAAAGGCATTATACGGGCACCTGTGCGCATGGACAGGCTCACCAAAAGGCTCGTGAAGAGATTGAGGAGGGGCGAAATTGCGCTCATTGATCATGAGGACATTGATTTGATCGCAGCCTATAGCTTGATTGAGGTCGGAGCATCAGCTGTGATAAACATCTCAAGCTCAGCCACTGGCAATTTGCCCCCCAGCGGTGCTGAGCTCCTCCTCTCACACAACATACCGATCATTGACGAGATGGACAAAAGGGCTTTTGAGCTGCTGCGTGATGGTGAAGTGGTGGAGGTCAATATCCCATATGGCGAGCTCAAATTTGACGATGTCGTGCTTCGCGGCAAGCCGCTCACAGCTGATGAACTTGAGCGCCGCAAAGAAGCCTTCTCAAGGCGCGTCAGCGAGGTTGTTGAGGCGTTTGTCAGGAACACGCTTGATTACATTCAGCGAGAGGGGAGCGAGTTGCTTTCCGGGAGCATAATGCCACCGAAGCTAAAGACGAAGCTGCATGGCAGACATGCGCTCATCGTGACCCGCGGGCGCGGGTATAAGGAAGACCTTAGGGCTATCATGCCATATGTGCGCAGTGAGCATCCCGTGCTCATCGGTGTTAATGGTGGCGCTGATGCCATTCTTGAGTTCGGATTGAAGCCCGACATAGTTTTTGGTGACATGGACAGTGTCTCCGAGGAGGCACTTAGGCGTGCCACCGACATCGTTGTGCATGCGTATGTTGACGGTGAGGCGCCCGGGCTTGAAAGGGTGAGGAGGTTGGGCTTTGAAGCTGTCACATTTTCGGTGCGTGGGACGAGCGAAGATGCGGCTATGCTCCTCGCTTATGCATGTGGTGCGAGCCTTATCATAGCGGTCGGAACGCACACGAGTTTCATTGAGTTCCTTGAGAAGGGACGCAAGGGGATGGCAAGCACATTCCTCACGCGCTTGCGCCTCGGACATTTGCTTGTGGATGCGAAAGGTGTCAGCCAGCTTTATTCCGGCGGATTGAAGCTATGGCACATAGCCGCGCTTTTAGGGCTCGGCGCAGCGTCTGCATTTGTCATCGCAAAATCATCGCCATACACAATGGGCTTCCTGAGAGCGATCGCCCTTTGGGCAATCGTGCAGTTGGAAAGGCTTTTCAAGTTGGTGTTCTAATTGCGCTTCGGTTAGGGGCGGCAAACGGCGCTACGCGGCGCTGATTCACAATGTGTTCCTTGAGCTGACAGTTGGTGAACGAGCCATGGGAATGGATGTGCGTTTTTACTACGCATCGCTTGTTGCTGTCCTCGTTTTCTTCCTCATCGGTTTGCTTGTTGGAATTGGGCTAAGCCGTCAGCCGGCAGTTGAGAAGCTCGCTGCGCATATTGAAAAGCAACTTCGTCAGTATCGTGAAGAGGTTAACAAGCAGCTGCGTGAGAAGGAGCAAGCCATGCGCTCACTGCAATCAAAGTTGGCTGAGGTGAAGCAAAGGGTGGCGTGGCATGAACAGTTTTTGCATTCTGCCGCACCGTTGCTCCTTCGCAATGTATTGCAGTATCGCAACATAGCCATCATTGTGACAGCTCCGGAAGGCGATGCGGCATTCCTAAAGGATCTTGAGCTTGTGCTGAGGGCAGCCGGCGGTGTTGTTCGGTCTGTGACGAAAGTTCATAGAACGGTGTTCACCATGCCAGAAGATGCCATTGTGAGGCTGGCGGGTAACCTCTCGGTGCAACCGGTCGCAAAGGATGCGCACGATTTGCGCTCGGCATACCGAAGGGCATTGATTGCAAAGCTTGCTTGGCTCATCAAGTTTGGCGATCAGGATGACCAACTCAAAAAGTTCGCACATGGTGGTTGGGTGACGCTATCTGGGGATTACTCTCACCCGGTTGGTGCTGTGATACTTATCAGCGGCATCAAGGCAGCCAGAGATGAAGATGAGTTTGAGGCGGTGGATTTAGAGCTCATAAAGGCGCTGAAGCCGTTTGGGGCGAAGATCGTGATATGCGAGACATCGGAAGTTGAGAGGTCAATTGTTCCGGCGTGCCGCTATATTGGTGTGCCTACGGTTGACAATGCCGAATCAGCCATTGGGCAAATTTGCATTGCTTACGCTCTTGCCGGGCACGAAGGTAATTACGGCTGGAAGGAGACGGCAAGGGAACGCTTCCCCAATCTCCAGTTGAATGCCAAGGGCATTGGCGGCACAATTAGGTCAACACGGTAGGGCGATGAGAGAGCGTGGCAAACGCTCATGAGCGAGCGCTCCGGCTCTTGCAGGTGTGTTTCAGTCATCATACCCGCATACAATGAAGCTGATAGGATTGGCTCTACGATTATGGCTGCGTGGCGGCTGCCGCATGTCATTGAAGTTGTCGTTGTTGACGATGGTTCAATTGATGACACCGCCAAGATTGCTCTAAGCTGCGGAGCATCCGCTGTTATCAGGCTGAAGAGCAACAGCGGCAAAGGGATGGCTCTCATGAAGGGCATAAGTGCATCTAAAGGCGATGTGCTTTTATTCGTTGATGCTGATCTTGGCGAGAGTGCCATCAGCCTTGAACCGCTCATACGGACTGTTGTTGATGGCGATATTGATATGGCTATTGCTGCCCCTCCGCCAAGTGGCAACCTCGGTGGTTTTGGGTTAGCGAAGGCTATTGCGAGGCTTGCCATAGCGCTCTCTGGAGGGTTTGTTCCTAAGGCGCCGCTCAGCGGGCAGCGCGCTGTGCGCCGCAAGTTGATTGAACGCATTGGCCGGCTCGCACACGGATTTGGTGTGGAGGTGGGGTTGACGATTGATGCGCTTTCACAAGGCGCGCGCATTGTTGAAATCCCAATCAAGTTTGAGCACCGCCATACCGGGCGCACCATTAGGGGGTTTATCCATAGGGGGAGGCAGTTGGTGGACATACTTAGAGCGGCGCTGCCAAGGCTCATCTCATTAAAACTTAGCTCAGCCTTGAAGACGATGCGCAGGGATAAGGGCAATGCTTAAATGGCTTAAATGGTGGCTTTGCTGTGATGGGTTTGTGGTCAATCATTCCTATGGTCATCCTGTTCCCGTTTGCGGTTGTCCCTTTGGGAATGCTCGCACTGATGCGGTGCGATGATTTGTTGAGGCTGAATTTTCGCGGACAACTTGTGACCACTTCCGGCGGTATCGCCATATGCGCATCGTTTGCGTTGCAGCTCGCAGTTGCTTGCCCCTTCTTCGTCAACCTCGCAAGCGTATGCTCGCTCATGGTGCTTGTGGGAACTTGGTTTCTGTCAATCGGATTGGTTGATGACTTTTATGGAGATGGGTTGTGGCGTGGTCTTGGTGGGCACATTCGCGCACTGCTTTATCACCGCCGCGTAACAACTGGGTTGATCAAAGCCATCGGGGGCATCATCGGGGCGACTGCAATTATTCTCTGGCAAGCCAAAGGCGATGCCAAGCTGTTGCCCAATTGGCTGCTTGGCGTTATGCTCATCTGCCTGTCGGCTAACGGAATTAACTTGCTTGACAAACGCCCCTCACGCGCGCTGAAGGTGTTTTGGGCTTTATGTGCGTGTTCCATCGTTGTGGCGCACGGCAATGAACGGTTCACAATTGCCATGCTCATGGTCTCAACCTTGCCCTATGCCCCTTATGACTTTTCATGTCGTGCCATGCTCGGTGACGCCGGTGCAAACTTTCTTGGGGCGACGCTCGGGAGCTTCATCTGGATGGCAACACCATTTGGATTTCAGTTATCCGTGTTGGTGCTTTGGATTGGACTACATGCCTATGCGGAGAGACGCTCATTGACGGAGGCGATAGCGAAGTCCAAAGTCTTAAGTTGGTTGGACGAGGTTGGAGTGAAACGGACATCTGCGTCAAATTAATTGGGTCGGCAACGGTGCAAATGATGAACGATGCCGCGATGACAGGGGGCTTAAACAGGAGATGGTTCGGAAGGATGCCATTTGCTTTGGCATAGTAGCGGCGCTATTGCTGTTCCCAACGGAGCCGCTCATCTGCATCGGTGAGCCGCAGGGAAATGCAAAAGTTGATAAGGTGACAATGCGGTATGCTGTTGATGCCCGTGGGCGCAGGAAATACAAGTTGATTGTCGGTGCCGATGCATCAACGACACTTGGGATTTTGCGCACACCGTTGCAATTCAGCGCGAACATAGACATTGAAACGGCGATTAAGCGCCAGATGCGCTCCGGAGAGTTGGTTATGGATGTGAATGTGGTTGGGGGCATTATGCGCCTTTTTGGGCAGGGGTGGAGGCAGATAGATAGGGTTGCAAACCACACGGTCAGCATCACGATGACGCCACTTGGGCAAGTTATCGCTGTTAAGGGTCTTGCGGCTGGCGATGTTTTTGAGGCAGCAGCTGGCTTGGATTTGGTGAGCTTAGCTGTCGGGGCACTCTGTGTCGGTTTGCCGGATAAGCCAGTGGGGGTTGGGGATGCATGGCAAGTTGAGCACAACATTGGCGGTGGACACCCAATTGTCACACACACAAGGCTTGTCAGGCTTGCCGCTTTGCCTGTGGGTCAGACAGTCGCATACCTTGAGACGAAATATGATCTGCCGCTTGATTGGTTTATCCCGATTGAACTCAGGGCGATGTATGGGGTTCGAGCCCACCACAAAGGCACAACGCTGGTTAGTTTCAACTGTCACGCCGGATGCGTTGAGGAGGCATCTGGGACAATTGAAATTGAAGTGTGCATGTCAGTGCCGATTGAAGAGTTGCCGCCGGACTTAGTTCCGTCTGTCATCGGACCGGACTTGAACGCTCCCAAGCGTGAGCAGCTGGGCGGTGCAAGTGAAAGGGGCACAGGTGGTGAAGGGGCGAAGGGAACCGATGAGCAAGTTGATGAGCCTCAGGGTGTTGAGGAGAACGAAGGGCAGGAAAGGGAGGAAGCTCCGAGTGAGGATGCGCCTCCAAGGGATGAAGAGGGGATTAATGCACCGCAGCTTCCGAGGCGTGTGCCAATGAGCATAACGATACGCGCTGAATTTCAACTGATCAAGTTGGAGTGACCATACTGCCAGAAGCTTTGCCATCCATTGCCTGTGACCAATTGGAAGTCATCTTGCATTTGTGCGGGGTGTGTTCCCTTTGTTGCGCTCCTCTTGTTGCAACTGTGTTGCACACGAAACCTGCGGGGCTTAAAAGCGCACTCATATGAAGCCTACAGCATTTTCGGGTTTGTGGCGGGGTGGTTTTCAAAGTGGAGACATTGAGGAGGGTTCACAGGATAGCCGTCATACCCGGTGATGGCATTGGACCCGAGGTTGTGCGTGAAGGTTTGAAAGTGCTTGAAGCCGCCGCATCCGCTACGGGGATGAAGTATGAGCTTTTCCATTATGACTTTGGCGGTGAGAGATACCTTCGCACCGGTGAGATACTGCCCGACAGTGCCATTGATGAGCTGCGTCAATTTGACGCCATCTACTTTGGCGCCATCGGTCATCCGGATGTGCCCCCGGGTGTGCTTGAGAGGGGTTTGCTTCTGCGCCTCAGGTTTGAGCTTGACCTTTATATCAACCTTCGCCCAGTGAAACTCTATCCGGGCGTGTGGACGCCACTTAAGGACAAACGCCCCGAAGACATTGACTTCGTAGTTGTGCGTGAAAACACCGAAGATGTGTATGTCGGTATTGGTGGTTGGTTTAAGCGCGGCACTAAGGATGAGGTCGCTTTCCAAGTCGCTGTATATACACGGCGTGGGACCGAGAGGTGCATAAGATACGCATTTGAGCTTGCAAGGCAGCGTGGCAAGAAAAGGAGGGTGACAATGGTTGACAAGTCAAATGTGCTCACTTACGGACATGAGCTTTGGAAGCGCACATTTGAGGAGGTGGCAAAGGAGTATCCCGACATAGAGACCGACCACGCTTATGTTGATGCATGCTGCATGTGGATGGTTAAGAACCCGGAGTGGTTTGATGTCATCGTCACGACGAACATGTTCGGCGATATCATAACCGACTTGGGAGCAATCATTCAAGGTGGTATGGGCATAGCTGCTTCCGGCAACATACATCCGGGGCGGACATCAATGTTTGAGCCGATTCATGGCTCAGCACCAAAGTATGCTGGGAAGAATGTTGCCAACCCAATTGCAGCCATACTCGCAATGCAGATGCTCGTTGAGTTTCTTGGGGAGCACGACACAGCAAAGCGCATTGAGCAAGC
Organism: Candidatus Thermosaccharophagus tengchongensis; assembly: GCA_032161105.2. Taxonomy (GTDB): domain Bacteria; phylum Armatimonadota; class Fervidibacteria; order Fervidibacterales; family Thermosaccharophagaceae; genus Thermosaccharophagus; species Thermosaccharophagus tengchongensis. Next base: position 78,110 of record JAVHTD010000003.1, on the reverse strand, counting down.
ATGCGTGAGTGCACTGAGCAGCGGCAGGATAAAGTCAATGGAGGCTGGGAAGATGGGGATGAGCACCTCCGAAGTTGGCGACTTCATCGCATCAATTGCGGCTGGGTGTGCACTTTGAGCTGGGACAAGCCGTTGGCTTCGTGGCGCGATGTGGAGAAAAAGCTTATCGGCGTAGGGAGGTGCGACGCATGAAGGTGTTGGTGGTTGGTTCTGGCGGGCGAGAGCACGCGCTCGTTTGGAAGATAGCTCAAAGCCAACTTGTGAGGGAGGTGCATTGTGCCCCGGGGAATGCCGGCATAGCTAAGGTTGCAAAGTGCGTTGACATAAGCGCAGAGGACATTGCCTCACTTGTAAGCTATGCCGAGTCTGAGCGAATTGACTTAACAGTGGTTGGACCGGAGGCGCCCCTTGCTGAAGGCATTGTTGATGAGTTTGAAAAGCGCGGTCTCAAGATCTTCGGACCGAATAAGCTCGCAGCTGAGATTGAGTCGAGCAAGGCTTTTTGCAAGCAGCTGCTGCGCAAGTATGGGATACCGACAGCGCATTTTGAAATCTTTGACAACCCAGATGAGGCGCTCAAGTATGTCCGTTCACATGGTGCGCCAATAGTGGTGAAAGCAAGTGGTCTCGCTGCGGGGAAAGGCAGCATCGTATGCAAGAGCATTGATGAGGCAGTTACTGCTGTTGAGAGGATTATGGTTCAGCGCGAGTTTGGTTCGTCCGGTGACCTCATTGTCATTGAGGACTACCTTGAAGGTGAGGAAGCCTCTGTCATGGTCTTCACGGATGGCGAAACTGTGAAGCCGATGTTGCCGTCGCAGGATCACAAGCCGGTGTTTGATGACGACAAAGGACCAAACACTGGCGGCATGGGCGCCTATTGCCCGGTGCCAGCGATTGATGAAGCCCTATTTGAGCGCATCATTGAGACGATAATAAAGCCGACTGTGACAGCAATGGCGGAAGAGAGGCGCCCCTACAAGGGCGTGCTGTATGCCGGACTGATGCTTACTGATGAAGGTCCAAAGGTGCTTGAGTATAACTGCAGATTTGGGGATCCGGAGACGCAGGCGGTTCTGCCGTTGATGGAGAGTGACCTCGTGCCGATACTCAACGCTGTTGTGGAGGGCAATTTGAACGAAGTTGAAGTGCGCTCATCACAGCGCTGCTGTGTCTGTGTAGTCATGGCATCAGGGGGTTATCCGGGGAAGTATGAGAAGGGGAAGGTAATCACCGGCGTTGAGGATGCCGAGGCGCTTGAGGATGTGATCGTATTTCACGCCGGCACTGCCATCAGGGATGGGCAGCTCGTAACAAATGGCGGCAGGGTGCTCGGTGTGACGGCGCTTGGGGATGATTTCCCGACCGCTATAAAGCGGGCTTATGAGGCAGTCTCACGGATCTCGTTTGATGGGATGCACTACAGGCGCGATATTGGTAGACGAGCATTGCGCCGGCTCGGGTTGGCATAGCAGATGTGCCTTTCACTTACGCAACCCTTTTTGACAGCAGCTCTTTTGCCTTATCAACAGCACTTGCCGCATCCGGGGCGTAACCATCCGCGCCAATTGAATCAGCGTATTCTTGAGTGAGTGGCGCTCCACCAACCATGACAATAACATCGTCCCTTATCCCAGCTGCCTTCAATGCTTCAATCGTGTCCTTCATCGCTGGCATTGTCGTGGTGAGCAACGCTGACATGCCAACTATCTTTGCACCGTGCTCTTTCACAGCCTCAACAAACTTATCTGGCGGTGTATCAACCCCAAGGTCAATCACCTTAAATCCGGCTCCCTCAAGCATCATTGCCACCAAGTTTTTGCCTATGTCATGTAGGTCGCCCCTTACAGTTCCAATTACAACAGTTGCTAACGGCTTAACATCGGGTCGCTCAGCCAAGACTGGGCGAAGCACCTCCATTGCTGCTTTCATTGCCCTGGCGGCAACAAGCACCTCGGGGATGTAAAATTCGTTGTTCTTGAACTTCTCGCCGACAACCTGCATGCCGGCGATCAATCCCTCGTTAAGTATCCGAGCCGCATCAATGCCCTCATTCAATGCCTGCTGTGTGAGCTGAACAGCCTTATCTCGGTTGCCATTAATCACAGCATCTGCGAGCTCTTTCAAGTCCACCATCCGCATTTCACCTCCACACAACATGCCTCATCCTTTCGAAGATGTTGGGCACACATCACGAATTGTCGTGTCAATTATAGCGCGCTCACCCATTGCTTGTCGCTTTAGTGTGAGTTGTGAGCATGTTAGCCCTGTTGGCATCAGCGTGACTTACAGACCGAGTTGCCTATTCAGTTCAGCTTGGTAGCCCTCAACTTCACCCTTTGCGACTGCTTCAAGTTTCACCGGAGAATTCAACCATGCCGATTCATAGACAGCCATGCACACAGCTTGCGACTTATATCCTTCAATTCCGTCGGTCTCAATTGGCTTTTCGCGCAGGATGCCCTCAATGAACTCATGCAACTCTATCGCCACAGAGTCAGTTATGCCCATCGGGAAAAGCCTCTCTCGCTCCTCATCAGTTATGCTCTCCATGAATCTATTGACGAGTGCGTCAATTGGCTCGTGTGTGGTGCGTCCATAAAACCCATCCTGAAGGTCAATGCACCCTTCCTCACCATACACGACGCGCATGTTGTATCCTTTCCCCGGCGCCGCGCTTGTCAGCACCCATTGTCCGAGCACTCCGTTGCTGAACTTCAGCAAAGCCATGGTGGTATCTTCAACACTGATCTCAACCGGCTTATCCCTCTTTTCCGGCTCCATGTATCGCACTGGAAGGAATGTCTCGCTAACCGCGAATACCTCATCCACTTCACCAATGTGGTATCTCATCAAGTCGGCAAAGTGCACACCGCCATCAAGCGTCCAACCGCCACCAGCTATCTCCTTATGCTCCCTCCAACCCCAATACCATAGGCGCTCAAATGTGTCCACCCAAAAGATCATCCTCGGTTTCCCTATCCAGCCCATCTTGAGCGCCCAATTGATGGCTCGCTGTGTCGGCGTTCTCCTGTAGTTCTCTGCGACTTGCAGTATACGCCCCTTTGACTCCGCCACCTCAAGCATTTTCCTCCCGGCGCGCAGCGTTATAGCCAGTGGCTTTTCAACGGTGACATGTAACCCGGCTTCAAAGCAGGCGATGGCGATCACATGATGTTCATTGTGCGGCACGCATATATCGGCAGCCATAAGAGCGTTCTCGGTTGCCAGCATCCTTTCCACATCGCCGTATGCCTTCGGGCGCACGCCTTGAAACTCAGCCACCTTCTCAGCCATCGCTTCAGCTCGCTCTACCTCCACATCGCATGTTGCAGTGATGCGAAATTCCCTGTAGCCAGCTTGCCAGAGCATTTGATAACCGCGCCGATGCGCATCTGCCATGCCACCGCACCCAATAATTGCGATGGTGAGTTGCTCCGCCATATCAATCACCTTTGAGCCGAGGTGGTTGGAAGGCGACATATGAGAGCTTGTGATAGGTTAAGCTGCAACGAGGTAGCCAAGGGTGGCGCAATCTTTCATTCGCTCGGGCAGATGATAGTTTTCAGCCCGATGCCGCGGCGCTTGTATTCCAATGCTTCTCGGAGCCCATCAAGTGGCATGCGATGCGTTATCAGCGGGTCATAGTGGATTTGCCCGCTGTTGAGCAACCTTATGGCGGCATCAAATTCGTAGCCAAGGCTGAATGAGCCGGCAATCGTCAACTCACGCCTGTAGATTTCAAACGGGCTTATGGTAACTTGAGCATCCATTGGAGCAACGCCGAATAGGAGCACTCTGCCACCGTCTCGGACGAACCTCGTCAATCGCTCAATGACTGCAGTTGCGCCTGAAGCATCTATTGCCAACTCATACGAATGTGCATGTGCAGCTTCATCGGAGCTCAATTCATCGCCCAGCAATGCAACGAAGCCGAGCGAACTCGCCACTTGAAGCCTCTCTTCAACGATGTCCACAACTACAACTTCGCTCGCCCCACGCAATTTGCAAATTTGCGCAAGCAGCAGACCGATCGGACCGGCACCGAAAACTATGGCTCTATCACCGGCGTTAACACCCACCAAGTTGACCCCGTGCAGGCAGCACGCCAGCGGCTCAACGAATGCGCCAGCCTCAAAAGGCATATCGCCTATTGGAAAGGCATTCTCGCAGCGCACGATGCACATCCGCGCAAAACCACCATTCAAGTGAACCCCATAAGCGAGTAAGCCCTCGCAAAGGTTCGGGCGACCGCATCGGCACAGCTCACAACTGCCACATGGGACATTTGGTTGGATGGCAACCCTCTCGCCAACCGAAATCCCGCTCACACCATCACCAACTGCCGCGACGATGCCACAAAATTCGTGCCCCATCACGAGCGGATAGTTTGCCGGGAATAGACCATCGTAAATGTGCAAGTCAGTTCCACACACACCGCAGGCTCTCACTTCAACGAGTATTTCACCCTCGCCCGGTTGCGGCTCCTCAATATCAGTGATGATGAGCTGATTAGGCGCCTCAACAATCGCTGCTCTCATCCATGACCACCAACCTCACCAACTTGCTCCATGTGGCATCGGAGTTTTTCTCCGCCGATGGCGATTAATTTCTCACCGCAGCCGCCGTTCGCCGCCTTCGGCAGTGTGGCTGAAGTGCCGTGTAACTCGCCTGCTAATGCTACCTCGGCACGAGCCTTATACAGTCAATGCCCATGAAGTAGTTGGTTGAATTCTCGTTCTTCCCGACCACCCTAAATGTGATGGTGTGTTTCCCCGCACCCAGTTTGAGAGTGCCCATGCTCACTTTCCCCGATGGCTCAACCTTTGCGCTGTAACCATCAAAGCGCTCGCCCACTTGCTTCTCATCAATGAGCACCTCAACGATGCCATAGTCCGGAGCCTTAGTGAAGTAGACTTCCAATTCGTAAACTCCATCGGTGTCCACATCAAATTCAAGCATCACATATGCGCCGAGTTCACCCGGGCAGAAGAGTTGATTTTCGTTGCTCCATCTCTCAGCGCCCCATGGCGCCATGTTTTGCGTTCCCGGATGGCAGCGCTCAAATTTCACCACCCTCATCCTCTCCGCTTCAATAGCGCCTTCAACAAGCACCCTCGTCAGACGGATGTAGTCAATGCCAATTGAGAAACCAGCAGAGCGCTCATCCTTTCCCACAACCTCGCAGCGGACCACATTGGCATCGTCTCCGGCGAGCTCTAAAATGCCAACTACCACCTCCTGCCCAAGTCGCTCATTCTGAGCGTAACAGTTAATCGGCTTGCCTATCGCTTTCCCACCGATGCTGAACTGGGCAGTTCCGTATGTTGGTCCGTTCGTCATGCGCACCGAGAGCATGAATTTGCCCATGAGTTCCTTCGGCAGTTTAAATTCAACCCATTGATTTGCACCGGTTGCGTCAATGCGCAGTTGTGACCAACCGCTCCAGTCCATACGCCCATCCTCAATTGACACCTGAATGCCATCGGGAAACTTGGTTGAGAGGGATTCGGCTTCAATCACCCTCTGGACCCTTTGTGATTGACGCAGCTCAAGCGCATCAAGAAGGAGCTGTCGGCGCGCATCTTTCAATCGGGTGACCAATTGCACATGTGATACATCTGGGCGCATTCTCACCCTACCTATGCGGAGCACGGTTGTTTCAGAAAACGGTGATTCAAACTTGCCCATCGGTCTCTCATCAACAAGCACTTCAAAATCTGGCTGCGCACGCTTACCCGCGGAATGCAAGACCAGCTCATACACATCCTCGCGCTTGACCTGGATTGATAGCGTCAGCGTATCGCCGTCCTTCTCCGGCGTGAACAGGAGAGCCCTCCCGCCTGAAAGCTCCTCTTGGATGTCCTCATCCGTCACTATCTTAACTTTGTCCTTCGGCTCTGCCTTCACATCCTCAATTTCAATTGCACCGATTATGCGCTTTGCCCATGGCAGACGATTGGCGAGGCTCTCCGGTTTGAAGAAGTCCTCATGCGGTTCAACCTGATACCAATAGGCAACGCTTGAGTAATCCTTATCGGTGCCGTAGTTCTCAATTGTGAAGCGCAGCGATTTGTAAAACGGTATCGCATCGGCTATGTGCCACCTGTAGACGCAAGTCTTTCCGGCATGGTCTGGGCGCTCACGGAGTATGCAGCCATGCAACGGGTGAATGAACGGTCTGAAGCCCCATGCATCTCCAAAGTAGTCCTCACTGCCGGTGCCGAATGTGGATGGGAATGCCTCATCATCCACCCATACCTTTTCATCACCCTCGCCCCACCAACCCGGCTCTGGGTTGTCAATGTTGAGCACTGTGCCGACATATTTCCCGATGCCCCTCGCCACGATGAATGGGTAATCAAAGGTTTTAGATGGAGCCTCACGGCGCCACTTGGCGTGAAAATAGCCAATCCTATCCGGGAGCTCAATGCCGCGCTCGCACTCAACGGCAAACTCAATCTCCGCATCCCTCTGCCCCTCGTTCAGCATCTCAATGAGTGCTCCTCTCTTGAAGGGCATCGGGAAGAAGCAATATGCGCCGTCGTCAGTAATGCCGATCGGGAGTGACGCATACTTGGTGATGTAAAAGCCAGCCCCGAAGAAGTCGCCGAGCGGACACCATATGCTTGGTTCAGTTTCTTCATCCCAGTAGCAGAGCAAGAGCAGCTTGCGAAGCGCCCACCTCTCCGTTGACTGCACCTTGAGGCGAAGCGACCGTATGATGCCAGTGCCAGATAGCTTTACTAATGTGGTGCGCTGCCCCGGTGGAACTGTGACTTTGTTTGAGAAGCGTTCAACAGCGCCCTTAACTGGCTTTGGGTCTTCGCCGGAGCGGTTGAGGATGTCCGTAACCTTGCGCAATGCCTCCTTTTGCTCCCCGCTCAATGGCAGCTTGAATGGCTCAACTCGCCAATCCTTCGGGAAGGTCACATATGTGATGTGGTAATACTGCCCGTGAGGTTTGTCGGCCGTCACCTTGCACGATTTCGCAAACGGTATTGGAAGGTAGCAGTTTGCGCCACGCCCATGGTATCCGCAGAGTGGCGCTATGAATGGCTCAACATTGCCGGTGAACAATTCCTGAAAGTCAAATTCAAGTGGCTGCTCTGCGCCGTCAATGTAAAAGCGAATTTTGCCCTGCGGATTAGCCGACCATATTCGCACTATGCATCCGGGACCTTCAATCTCAGCCATCACCGCCTCGCCGTTTGGCTCAATTCGGATGTAGTTGCCCCAATCCCTATTTGCACCCCAGCCAGGCTCATCCGGCGATTTACTCGCCCTGTCGTAGCTTGAAAACTGAGCGCAACGAACGCCGTCCTCAATCAACGGGAGCCCGTTCAGGTCAACAATTCGCCAGAGCATGTCGGTAAATGTTAGCTCCCTTGGCTGCGCGCAAACGGATGATTGGCGAGCCACAAGCGCATAAATGACACACATCGCCATCATGCACCGTCTCCATCCTTTCAGCATCTCAATCACCACGCTCCGCCCGGCTTTGAAGTGTGGCTTGCATCGCTTATGCAGCGTTTTGACCGATGGGAATCCATCGCGAATGCCCCATTGAACTGACCTTTACAGCGGGCTTAATACCCACCATGATTTAACCGCTCACTTTCACCAAGCCTGCTGCACTCCAGCCATTAGAGCTTCAGATGAGGCTGACTGGCTTTCCGGTTTCCATTGACTTGTTTGCGGCAAGCGTCACTTCAGCGGTCTTTGCTCCGTCGCTATACGGCGATTTGATGAGTGACCTATCCCCAGTTAATACGGCTTGAACGAATGCCCTGTCCTCAATTTCAAAGATGTTGGGCTCACCGGCAATCTCAACGGTGTCCTCACCGGCACGCAGTATGCGTGTGTTATGTTCCCAACCGGTGAACAGTATCGTCGTCCTATTGGCATAGATGCTTAAGCTAACTCCACCTCCACCAGCATTTGCTGCACAGCATGCCCATAGGTTCGCCACTGCACCGTTGGCGAATTTGAGGTTAACGACGCTTGCATCCTCAATGTCGTAGTTCTCCGGAGCCCCTTTATTCAGCCCCATCGCCGAAAAGGCATGCACCTCAACGACCTCACCGCAAAGGAAACGAGCAAGGTCAACCGTATGAGTCACCTGCTCGTGGAATTGCCCACCGCTTTTGCTCTTCTCAACCCACCACCGCCAGATTGTCACTCCGGGACGAGGGCGCGGTGTCCCGCCAATCCATCCGCCGAGGGCAAGTATTGGCTGGTCATCTTGAAGGAGTTCCCTTGCCCTGTTGACGCCACGCCTGTAGCGATTCATGTAACCGACGCTTGTCAGCAGACCCTTACCCTCAACGGCGGAAGCGATCTCTCGTATCAATCCGATGTCAAGCCCAACTGGCTTCTCAACGAAGAATGGTATGTCCTTCTCAACAAGCTTGAGCTCTATCCCGTGCGCATATGGTGGGAGGGACACCCAAACGGCATCAAGTTCAACTTCTTCCAACATTGCCTCAGCGTTGTCAAAGGCTTTTCCAGCGTGCTTTTCTGCAGCGGCACGAGCACGCTCAATGTCAATGTCGCAAAATGCGACGAGCTGTGCTTCTGAGATGTTGCTCAATGCGTTCATATGTTGCTGTGCGATACCACCGCATCCGATGAAGCCAATCCTGACTATGCCGTTGCTCATCCGCAGTCACCCCCGTCAGCCCGCTGCGATATTGCGGCATGAAATGAGCTAATGCGCTAATGGTGCATTGTAGCATCAAAGCTGCCAACTCGGTAGCACGAGCATAAGCTGTCCACATCGCGTCATTGGAAGGTGGTCATCACATTGCAAGCGCGATTTACAAACGGTCGCTTGATGGTCATCCTAATTGCAGTGACTCACGGCTTAGCGATGGGAAAAAGCCGTTCTCAGAAACTCCCACTTAGTCGGTGTGCCCATTATGAGCCATCTTGAAAAGCGTTGGATAAGCCGTTTCACGCTCATCTTTGTCTGCCTTACATGGCTGCCATACCTGTTTGCGCTCGCAATAACGCCGCCGAGAATGAGATACATGTGGCTCTTGGGCAACCCGGACGATCAAAATGTTCACATCATGTGGGCGAGACAGGCTGCAGATGGCGCCATCACCTTTAAAGACTTATACACGACGGAGAGGCATCCCGGCAGCCTTTTTCACTTTCCCATGTTGGTGTTGGGCTTGCTCCATGCCGTTACAAAGATTCCGCTCCATTTGCTCTACCAAACTATGCGCACCGCAGCCGTCGCTCTGCTTTGCGTTGGCGCATATTGGCTCGCTGCACACCACTTTGATTTTGCGCCATCAAAACATTCGTTCATCGTGTTCCTCTGTTTCTCGTCGGGCTTCGGTTGGCTGGCGTGGTTGCTCAGGGATTTGGCTGGCTTAAATGTGCCGCGATTCGCCGATGTGAGCAAGGAACTTGTCATGCCCGAAGCCATAACATTCCTTGCAGCGCTCGTTGCGCCATTGACTGCACTGGGAAATGCATTTCAGGTCTGGCTAATGGCATCGCTTGCTTCATTCCTCACCAGTGGCAGTTGGAGAAGCGTTTTACTCGCCTCACTTTTATCACTCGCCCTCGGCAATGCCCATTCCTATGCCGCGTTGACGATGGTCATCGTTCTGATCGTCTGGTATCCAATGCACCTCCTATGGATGAAGTTGTTACAAGTGGGGCAACTTGAGGATGCCTCAGAGGACAAAGCTTGCAAGCATGTCCCATTCAGTCGGCGCGTTTCCGTTTGCCTCTTAGCCGCAGTTGTATGCGTATGCCTGTGCTCCATAATTGGCATGCTCCCTCAAGTGATCGCTTTCAAAGCGGACATAGCCTTCAAGCAAAAGGCGCTCACTCAAACGCTGACCCCACCGCCGCTTATACTCCTCGGAACATATGGCTTGCTTGCACCGCTATCACTCATTGGTCTCATCCTCGGCGTGCGCAACAGGTGGCGCATGCTCCCGATGCCATTGGCGTGGCTTATCGGGACACTCATTGCCATTCACCTTCCGCTGAGCTTTCAGAGGAAGCTAATTGAGGGCTTACACATCCCGCTATGCATGCTTGCAGCTTATGCAGCAGTTGAAGCTCAATTAAAGTCGCAACGGCGGATATCAACGAAGGCTGTCTGCTGTGCTGTCGCTGTGCTCACCATCCTCATGTTCCCATCCAATGGCGCATACATCGGTTTGAACATCTACTGGCTCCTAAACAACAACATGCTCGCTGAGAGGCTGCTCCAACCGCCGTATTACCTCACCCAAAGCCAAATATCGTTGATCAGCTGGGTGCGGGAAAATAGCATGCGTGACGACGCCATCTTATGTAGCTCAATGCTCGGCAATTACATTCCACCACTCTCCGGCAGGGCGGTCTTCATTGGGCACTGGGCTGAGACCCTGAACTTCACAAAGAAGCTGCGCATCCTAACGGAATGCTACCGGTGGACTGGCGAGCCATCACAACTCGCCATGTGGTCAACATTGATAAGAACGCACAATGTGCGCTTCGTTCTCGTCACCGATTTTGAGCGGGCAATATCCGGCGGTAGGGTTTCACTGCCGCCATTTTGCAAGCTCTCGTTCAGGGTCGGCGGCGATGAGGCATATCGGGTTGATTTGAAGGCGTTTGCGGAATTGACACCTGAGCCGTGACAGCGTTTGTGCCGCACCTGATGAAGAAGGTGAGAGATGCAAAAATGCGACTCGCCAAACACTTAACATGTCTCTTTGTGCTCCTCGCCGTAGCTGTTGCCCTCATTCACCGTTCGTTAATCGGCGGGAGGGTCTTCCTGCCAGCCGACCTTTTACTCGTCATGACGCCTTGGCGCTATCACGCTCATAGGCTTTTCCCCGAGTTCAAACGGGTGCACGCACCGTTGCTTGATGTGATTCAGCAATACTACCCGTGGCGCAAGTTCTATGCCGAGAGCATCCGTGATGGCAACCTGCCATTGTGGAATCCATACATGTTCGGTGGGACGACATTCATCGGCAATGGGCAATCAGCCATCTTCTACCCGCTCAACATCATCTTCGTCATCATCCCAATTGATGCGGCGTTTGGATGGTTTGCGCTCATCCATTTGCTAATCTCAGGGTGGGGCATATATGCGCTGCTTTCGCTTTGGGGCATCCGACCATCGTGCGCCCTCATTGGCGCTTGCTCATTTATGCTGTGCGGCTTCATTATGGCATGGCTCAATTACATCACGCTAATCTGCACCGCTGCGTGGCTTCCAGTTGCAATCGCTGCGCATGAATGTGCGTTGAGGCGTATCGGCTCTGATGCATCAGTTGTGACAGCACTGCCGTGGTCAATCTTAACATCGCTCACGATGGCTATGCCGGTCCTCGCAGGGCACATGCAGATTGCATTTTATGTGTGGCTCTCGTTCGCCATCTACTCAGCCGTTAGGTGCGTTCAGTGCATGGTGAAGGAGCTGCAATGCCGCAGGTGCACAATATTCAAGGCGATGCTGACTCACATCGCTGTGCCGTTGCTAACGATCCTGCTTGCTCTCATGCTCTCATCGCCGCAGCTTTTGCCATCACTTGAGCTTTCAACGATGAGCACACGCGCTGGCGAGTTCAGGTATGAAGCGGTGCTCGCAAATAGCCTCCAACCGGAGCAATGGATAAGGTTGGTCGTGCCCCACTTTTTTGGGAACTACAGGGATGGCACTCACTGGAGCCCATTTGAGAGGTTCAACTTTATTGAGCGCACCGGTTACATCGGGTTAATTACGCTCATGCTCGCGTCCGTTGGATGCGCATTCAAGCACCCAGTGCGCCCATATGCCGTATTAATGCTTTGCTTTGGCTTCCTGATTGCCGTTGGCTCACCAATATGCTTCCTGTTTGGCATGCTGCCGGGTGTGCGTCAAATGGTCGGCGTCTCAAGGGCATTGCTTATGTTTGATTTTGCCCTCGCGATTCTCGCAGCTCTTGGCGCACAGGCGATAATTGAGGCGAGCAGTTTTGACGGCGCCAAGCAGGTGGCAAATGATGGAGGGCGTGTTGGAACACACGCTGCGAATATGATGCGGTTGATGCTCGTGCCATGCGCCGTCACCATTGCAGCGGTTTTGTTTGTTATCGCATATGGCGCAGCGAGCTTTTGGGAGGTTGTAACGCTATCCCCACTCGCAGCATACGAGCAATGGCAAATCTGCAAGGCTGCGTTGCTGCTCCTGCTCAGCTGTGTTGTCTTAGCATTTCCGCTGTGGCGCCATACCAGAGCGGCATTTATGCCAGCTGCAGTGTGCCTCACCATCGCTGACCTTTTCTCGTTCGCATACGACCTTCATCCATCATGCGACAGGCGCATGGTCTTCTTCTGGACGGATTCCCTGCGCTATGTGAAAGCCAATGTGGGTGAGCACCGCATCATGGCTATCGGCACAGATGCAATAAAGCATTGGATGCCTTCAAACACTCCGATGGTCTACGGATTGAAGGATGTGCAAGGCTCCGATTCGCTCTGGACAGCACGCTATGCAAACTTCCTCAAGTGCATTGATTCAGACCTGCCCGGCTTCCAACTTGACGATCCGGACTCCCAATTGATTGACTTGGCATCGGTGAAATTCTTCGTCTCTGGAGCGCCGATTGAGGAGGTGGCAAAGCGCGAGCCGAGGAATGTCCGAAGGCTGCCCGCAGCTGACATGTGGCTTTACGAAAACACCGATGTCATGCCAAGGGCGTTCATGGTGACGGATTGGCAAGTTGCAATTTCACCCAATGAGGCAATGCGGTTTTTAAAGGATGCTGCCGTTGGCATGGTCAGCATGCGCAGCAAAGCCATCGTTGAACCGATGGGAGAACTTGGGCAGCCAGCCGGTGGCAGCTTAAAGCGATCTCGCGGGAGCGCCCGCATCGTGTTTGATGGCTTGAATAAACTCAGGCTTGAAGTCCATTCCGATGGGACGCAAATGCTCATCGTCTCCGATGCCTTCTACCCCGGATGGCGAGCCTACATTGATGGTGAGCCAACTTCAGTGCACATCGCCAACTATGCCTTTAGAGGCGTGCTCGTCCCAGATGGGCATCACTCAGTTTGGATTGTGTATGAGCCGGTGGCTATATCGCTGGGCATCTTTATGGCATGCGCCTTCATGGCGTTCGCTTGCGGATGCCTCATTGCACGGTGGCTTGCTGTCATACGGCTATAGCCATTTGCGCAGGAATTCAAACGCACCTCTTCCGTGAAATTGGTGCTCCCCTTCAAACACTTCAATGCCGATTCTGTCGCCCGCATTGAAGACATCGTAGATGCGCTTCAGGCGTTCGTAGGAACTCAAAGTCGCCTCAACCGGGAAGATTGAATCCTCGGTCCCGGACTCAATGAACAGCGCACGAGGCGCAATCAAGCCGGCTATGTCCCACATCTCGGCGAATTTGAGCATGCCCGGAATGTAGTTATCAATGCAATGCGGTATGCTCATTATGCTGTCCTTGAATGTGTTGAAGTAGCCGCTTACGACTGCGGCTTTAATTCGCTCATCAACTGCAGCAGTGAAGAGTGCTGTAGCGCCGCCACCGGAGATGCCCATTACGGCGATGCGCTCATGATCAACATCATCCCTCGTGAGGAGGTAATCAACCGAGCGCATAGCATCGTAGACACGCCAACCGAGCATCGTCTCACCGAATAACAGCGCTGCACCGGCTGCGGGTTGACATGAGGATGTTTCCGGTGATTGCTTCCTCGCACGCTCATCACGCCTGTGCCCAAAGCCGAGCTGCTCAATTGCGAGTGCGGCATATCCGTGCTCAACACACTGGAGCGCAAAATCCATTTGATAGCCGCCATAGCTTTCACGCAGTGAGCCATCGGGGTTTATCCCGACAATGTCATCAACGCCTCTTCCGTGCCCGGGAAGGCATAGGATGCACGGTAATGGTGTGCGTGCATCCTTTGGCGTGAGGTAGTAAGCATACACCGATAACCATTCACGGCTTTTGAAGACGATGGTCTCACGGCTATATTCAACGAGCCTGCCCGAAGGTGCTCGGAAGCGAAGGTTCGCTCTCTCAACCGTCCTCGATGCAAGCTTGCACTTGCGCCTCGTGAAACCGCCGAGTAGCCTGCGCAATTGCGAGCGCAGTTTGTGTTGCCATTCAATCGCCTCATCCAAATTTGAGGCTCTGAAGGAGAGCTTAAGCGGTTGACGCTCATACAACCTTAAGGAAAAGGCGAGCGTGTCAAAATCATTTGCTGCATGCGCACCACTGATGTTGCAATGAGAGCCCATGACATCATCGCCTCCGGCAGTTCAGCGCCTTAACTGGCACAGGTTAAAGTATGCCCACAGATTCGCAGGTAGCCAGCTTTGTCAGGTTGCATTTAGGCACAGCATTAGGCAGCTTTACGGTTTGATGAACATCTCACTGGTAGCGCGGGATGATTAATGTGGTTGACAGCACCATCCCGCTTTGCGGTGAAGTGGGATGCGCAGAGCCGTCCATGACAAAGGAGTTTGAACCATCATCCTTTGAGAGCGATTGCGGTGCAAGATGATGCGACGGGTGAAGCATGCACCTTATAGCCCGGCCTTGCTGTTCACCCACATTTAGTGCGCATCGTTTGGCACCCTTTGCCATTCGGCGAATACAATTGAGCTTTAGCGGAAGCTATTGGTGAGAGGTGAATGCGGTGCGTTGGGGAGTCCAGATAGGCGAAAGTTCGTTGCCTCATCTCATTGGGTTAGCGTTGCAGCTGCTCATAGCCCTGCTTGCTTATCTGGCAGCGCGATGGCTTGTAAGGGTTTGCGTGCGCCGATACCCAATTGAAACTGTGCATCCAATTTTTAGGGTGCTCGCGAGCCTCTTTCCGATAGCGCTTGCGGCATCACTGGCGCACTGTGTCTCGCTCGCTTTTGAATGGAGCGAGTATGCTGCTTGGATGCCATATGGGTCTGTTGCGCTTTTCGCCGCGCTCGTTTATCTGCTCGGCGCAAAGGTCATTCAATTGCTCACCACACCCGAAGCCGCAAAGGGATACGAACTAACAATCTGGTTGCCGCTTGTCCTCATTCTCACAGCGATGTATCTTTCCGGCACGCTGCCCAAAGTCGGTTCTTTCATTTCGGAGCCGCAGCTCAGCATTGGCGGGCAGAAAGTTTCAATCCTGTCGGTGCTCATCGCCATTGCCGTCATCCTCATCTCCTTGCGCCTTAGCGGGACAATTGCAAGATGTGCATATCAGATTTCCCTCTCCCGCTACGGGCTTGATGAGCACGCCGCACACATCATCACGCATGTTGCGAAATTCAGCACGCTTGCATTGGGGGCACTCATAGCGCTTGATTTTCTCGGTGTGAGCTTATCCACATTCAAGTTCTTCGCTGGGGCATTCGGCTTGGGGCTCGGCTTTGGCATGCAGCAGATAGCCAACAACCTCATTAGCGGTGCATTGCTGCTCGCTGAGAAGTCCATACGCGTCGGAGACATGATAAGCGTTGCTGGGCAGGTTGGGAGGGTTGAGCGCATAATGGCGAGAGCCATCGTTATACGAGCCCAGGATGATAGGCAGGTCATCATCCCAAACATGCAACTGCTCACTGCGCCAGTTGTGCGATGGTCAAAGGATAGCCCATCATGCATTCGGCTTTCAATTGGCACAGCGCACATTGAAGACATTGATTCACTTCAAGCATTGCTGCGTGAAGCCGTCAGCTTACACCCAATGGTGTTGAGCGAGCCGGCAGTGAGGGTGAGGTTGACAAGGCTTTCCGCCGACGCGCTCTCATTTGAAGTCCATGCTTGGGTGAGTGCCGTCGGTGAAGAGGCAGCGCAGGTTGAGAGTGAGTTATACAGGCGTCTCTATGAAGCACTAAAGGGAGCTGGCGTTGCTATCAGGTGAAGTAACATGACCTGCCCTCTTTATGCCCTCGCCCCATGCCTTGCGCAGGTGTGCACCGACGAGCGCTGCGAAATAGCCAGCACCAAAGCCGTTGTCAATGTTGACCACAACGAGCCCCGGCGAACATGAATTGAGCATCGCAAGCAGTGCGGCAAGCCCTTGAAAACTCGCCCCATAGCCGACGCTTGTTGGGACGGCAATGACGGGCTGCGCAACTAAACCAGCGACTACACTTGGAAGCGCCCCTTCCATCCCGGCGACGACGATAATGATGTTTGCCTCCTCAATTGCTTGCCTGTGGTCAAGCAGGCGGTGCAAGCCAGCCACACCCACATCGTAAATCCGCATGACGCGCATCCCGAAGAGCTCCGCCGTTAATGCTGCCTCTTCTGCGATTGGCATATCAGCGGTGCCGGCGGATATGACGGCAACGGTTGGAACGAATTCATCCTCTCTCGGCTTCTCCTCACGGGAGCGAACGACAATCATGCGTGCGAGTTCGTGGTATTCAGCGTGCGGTAGGACTTCTTTAACTGCCTCATACATTTGCGGCGTTGCCCTTGTGGCGAGGACTGATGCGCCACTTTTTGACATGGCCTCAACGATTGCCTTAACCTGCTCCACGGTTTTGCCCTGACAGAACACAACTTCTGGAAAGCCCCGCCTCAATATCCTGTGATGGTCAAGCTTGGCAAACCCGAGTTCCTCAAATGGGAGCGTGCGAAGCTTATCAATCGCCTCTTCAACGCTTATGCGATGTTGGTGCAATTCCTCCAAGACATCCCTAATTCGCTTGAGCAGCACTTATAAGTTCACCTCATCCTTTCCTCAATCAGCTTGAGGACACGCTCATAATTCCGCTTGACGACCGGGTCATCCGGCGATTCCTTGAGCCTCATCTCCCAAACCCTTAAAGCATCCTTCAGCTTGCCAATTTTCTCGTAGGCATGTGCCAAGGCGTGTCTCACCCAGAATGGCGCCGGAAGCTGCGCCGCAATTTCATACCACTTGACGGCTTCCTCAAACTTCTTGTGGCGTGTGAGGATGAATCCGATGTCAAACGGCAACTGATACGAGAACCTGTTAACGCTAAAGCCGCGCTCAAGAAGTGAGAGCGCTTCCTCAGTCCTGTCCATGCTGTCAAGCAGCCATGCCGCAACGGAGTATGCTTCAACAAACTGCGGGTCAAGAGCGATGCTCGCATAGTGCATTCGGACTGCCGACTCATAATCGCCAACATGAAAATAGCGGTCGCTCATAAGCCAAAGTATATCAACGGCTTGATCTCGCACCATCATTGCGTCATGGCTGAAATGCGCAAATGATGTTATGGGCATATAGTTCCTGAGGGCATGGCGATGCTTCACTTCCTCTGCGGCGCTGCTTGCATGCGCAAGGGAGCGCTCGTATATCGTTGTGGCAAACAGTGTGATGATGGGCGAACTCAACATCAGCAGAAGGAGGGTGAAGTTAGTTGCACAGCTCGTCTTTGCGGCATTCCGTGGGATTGATTCACACTCAAATTTGTGCATGGCTGTCACCTTCGTTGCTTTAAGCTATCGCAGCTTGTGCTGCTTATTCCGAGCAACTCGCCGAGCGATGTGACTTTATACCCTAAAGCCCTCAATCCATCAAGCAGGTATGGCAGCACATCAACGCTCATATCCATGCCGTTGTGCATCAAGATTACAGAGCCGCTCCTTACAGCGCTGAGCATGCGGGAGGCGACTTCTGCAGGCGTGCCCCGGTATGAGCCTATGTTGATGTTCCAAAGGGAGCATATGTAACGCTGTTCCGATAGCGCCGAGATGAGTTGCTCCGATATGCCTCCGCCTGGCGGGCGGAAGAGCAGCGGATGAATATTGCATGTCTCCGAAGTGACTATGTCTGTGAGCAGCAGCTCGGAATCAATGTCGTGTTTGGTCAGCAGCCTTGAAGGTGTGTGAGTGTATGAGTGATTGCCGACTTCATGTCCGGCATTGACTATAGCTCGGAGCAGTTCGGGATAAAGTTGCACCATCTCGCCCACGACGAAGAAGGTAGCTTTGGCGTTGTAGCGGGAGAGCAGCTCAAGTATTCGTTCGGTGTATGGTGGTCTTGGTCCGTCGTCAAATGTGAGCGCGACCGCCTTCCCCCTGTTGGGAGCCGAATTTACGATTAATGGCATGTTGGCATATTGCGGGATCATCATTTGGCGCAGCCTTAGCAATTGCCCAAGCAGGGATTCACTGCGCGTGCGCCAATACAGCTTTCCGAGGATGTGAAATGCCTCATGGTAATCTCCCGAGGCGGCATAGACTAAGCCAAGCAAATGTTCAACGGAGTTGCTGTCCACATCAATCAGGCGTATGGGTGGCATGCGGAAGGGTTGCTGCATCTCATAAGCCATTGCTGTATGGCGAAGCCCGGTTTGCGTCAATTCGGTTGTGCTCTTCGCTCCAGATGTCCTCCTGATGGCTGGCACAGTGGGCACATCACTTGAAGCTCTCACCTTCGCATGAGCTGCCTCCTCAATAGGCGTGACCACAAACACCTTTTGGCTGCTTGCAGCGCATGCGGAGCCATCGCGCTTAAAGACAATGACAGACAGCGTGTGGACCCCCGGCAGCTCATTGCTCGTGTCCCATTCCCACACGAATGGCGGGTGAGTTGCAGTGTATCTCGGTTGGCAGTCCACATAGAAGGTCACATGTGAGACATTGGTGAATGCCGATGTGTCAACGCTGATTTTGGTCTTCCCGCTCACAAGCTTTGCCTCATCGCCGCCAGGTTTTCCTCCCAGTGGGAGCGTGAGGAAGGGCGATGCGCGGCGTATGGGTGCTGTTCGGTGAACGGCATCAGTTGAGCCGAGTGCTGCTGTTAGGATGTGTTGGACTGTTTCTCTTGGGAGCGCATCAGCGTGCGGAGTGAACATAATGAGCCTCACGCTGCCGCCAACGGCTGCCAGCGAGATGCGCAGCATAGCAGCCGAGTTAAAATTGGGCGACTTCATTCTACTCGTGATGTTCTCCCTCAACCTTTGCAAACACTCTTTTGCCGGCGCCAACTTGCCGCGCTCCATCAATAGGAACGAGCGAAGAAAGAGGGCAGCCTCTTCGCACACCTCAAACCCATCGCCATCGTCTGCGCTCACTCCGAGAAGGTTGAGCAGGAGCCTTGGGAGGATTTGGTGACGCTTGGGTTGTGATGCTACAAGCTGTGTAAGGAGTTGCACAGCGGCTTCACCATCCCCGCACCCTATGGCTGACAGCGCTGCAGCGAGCATCAAAGTTTCATCATGGCAATGCTCAAGCGCTGATAGGGCAATTTTGTAAGCCCCGCTAAACTCGCCCGCAGAGAGACAGGTGATGGCAGCTGCAGCACGCCACATTACATCATCAGGATTGCTGGAGTCAATAAGCGCCTTCGCTGCTGCCCCAATCTCGCCAAGCTGCATTAACACGAATGCTTGCGAGCCCGCATCGCCGGCTGATGGCGCAGTGTAGGCGGATACGCAAATCAAACTGAGCGCAGCTGTGAGCAACGGAAGGCGCATCCCTCTCACCCAAATGGTGTGTTGGAACGGTGAGCATCACACAGACATCAGAACCTCACTCCAAACCTGTCAAACTCGTTCTTAGCCTCGCCCCATTTCACAATCACCTTGCGCACCTTGGCTGCAGGTGGACCTTGATGAAGCCTCTCAAGCAGCTTTTCAAGCTGCTCTTGAGTCCCCTCTGCTACAACTTCAACGGAGCCATCGGGCAAGTTGCGCACATAGCCGGTCAACCCAAGCCTTGCAGCCTCCCACAGCGTAAAGTAACGATACCCAACACCCTGAACCAAGCCGAGGACGATGGCATGTAGCCGTTTCTTCTCCATGCCCATCTTATCCTTCATTTGTGGTTGCTCGCGCTGTGGCTTGCTGTTCATGTTCGCCATCACCGTGAGACTCAACTTGAGCTGTCATCACTTCACGAGGAATTGGTTGCTCGTCTCACCCTACTCCCGCGACTTATAGTTTGCCGAAGTCATTGAAGCGCCATACATCTGAGCGCCGCGAGCAGCGATAAGCGAGGCAATGAGCCCCATGATGAGCAAGCAAGTCAGCCGGAAAAGCAAGCGCAATATCCAACCCAATGCTGCACTGATGAGCATCTTCGGCTCTTGAGGGAGATTGTTGAACAGCGCAGCCCTCTCGTTTCCAAGTTGATTGAAAAAGCTGTAAGTGAGGGCGAATGAGATTACGAGCAGCGTTATTCCGGCGACGAATGTGAGCATGCCGATAACGCTACCCGCAATTGCCTTATCGCTACGCGCCATCTTTCACCACCTTTCAATCTGCGCACCCTCTCCGTCCACTTGCACAATCTTAGTATATCCATCAACGCCATGCCTTTGAAGCGCCTTGAGCATGGCTTCCGAGACGGCATCGGCATTGCCTGTGACGAATGCAACCATTGCCGACCCAGCGCCGCTGAGGCATGCTCCGAGTGCGCCCGCATCCGATGCGGCTTTCATGACATCGTTCATCCATGGCATGAGCTTTTGCCTGTAAGGTTGATGCAGCCTATCCATGAGGGCTTCGCGGAGCTGCTCAAGTTCGCCGCACACAAGTGCGCCAACTGTTAAACAGGCTCTGCTGAGGTTGAATACCGCGTCACTCAATGGGATGCTATTTGGCAGGACACTCCTCGCAAGTTCGGTCGGAATCCTGCAGCTTGGGATGAGCACAACCAATTGAGGCGCTTCCTTGATTGGGAGGCGCATGGCGAATACACCGCTGTCCACCTTCCACCCGGATATGACGAAGCCGCCAAGGAGTGCTGCTGCTACATTGTCCGTGTGCCCCTCCAACATAGCTGCAAGCTTCAACACATCTCCCGTTTTCAATTCCCTCTGGAGCAAGGTTATCCCCGCAAGTATGCCGCCTACGCGCGCTGCAGCTGAGCTTCCCAATCCCCTCGCAATCGGTATGAAGTTATGTAAGCGCATGGTGATGTGTGGTGTCTTCTCACCGACCAATTGGCACGCCGATGCGAATGCCCTGTAACAGATGTTGCTCTCGTCCTTTGGCAGCTCGCCTTCGCCCTCACCGTAAACCTCAATCCTAAGCCGATGTGAGCGTTCAACCTCAACGATGTTATGCCATGATATGGCTAACCCGAGCGCATCAAAGCCACTGCCAATGTTGGCTATTGACGCTGGCACTTTGACTCGCACGCCAACGATGCTCATTGCGCATCTCCACCTTAACAGATTGTCCATCCAGCAGGTTGAGCCGCTTCATCGCCGGTTGAAAAGCAACGCCATCGGTGACGGACATCAAATCCAAAGTTTAGCCCACCCAACCTTATACCAATGGTGGGAGCTTGCGGCATAGTTGCATATGACATTTCCTTGAGCGCCATCACTGTGTTGTGGATGGTGAGCGTGAGACGGAGGCGATTTCTCATGAAGGTTGTGCTTGCGTATTCCGGCGGCTTGGATACATCGGTCGCTATACGATGGCTTGCTGAGCGATATAACGCCGAGGTCGTGACAGTCACCGTTGATGTTGGTGAGGTCAAGGACTATGAAGCGATAAGACAGAAGGCGCTTCGCATAGGCGCAAAGCAAGCCTTCCTCATTGATGCAAGGGATGAATTCGCCAAGGACTTCATAACGCCGTGTTTGAAGGCGAATGCCATCTACGAGGATGGCTATCCATTGGCTACAGCGATGGCACGCCCGCTTATTGCAAAGAAGGTTGTTGAAGTGGCGCATGAAATTGGCGCCGATGCAGTTGCTCACGGTGCAACTGGCAAAGGCAATGACCAAGTCCGCTTTGAGGTGACTTTCAGGGCGCTTGACCCGTCACTCAAAATCATCGCACCAGCAAGGGAGTGGGGAATGAGCCGTGAGGAGGAAATTGAATACGCAAGGGAGCATGGCATACCGATACCAGTTGATGTTGAAAGCCCATACAGCATAGACCAAAACCTTTGGGGGAGAAGCATTGAGTGTGGCAAGCTTGAAGACCCGGCACAGGAGCCGCCCGAGGAGGTATTTGAGTGGACAACACCGCAGGCTCACGCGCCCGACGAGCCGCAATACATCACGGTTGAGTTTGAGCGCGGCGTGCCGGTGGCGGTTGATGGCGAGCGCATGGACTTGGTCAAACTCATATCGCATTTGAACTTGGTCGCAGGCAGACACAGCATCGGGCGAGTGGACATGATTGAAAACAGGCTTGTCGGAATAAAGTCGCGTGAGGTATATGAAGCGCCTGCAGCCATCACTCTCATAACGGCGCATAAAGCGCTTGAGGCACTCACGCTTGAAAGGGATTTGATTCACTTCAAGCGCGGGCTTGAGCTCAAGTATGCCGAAGTGGTCTACTATGGGCTATGGTATCACCCGCTGCGCGAGGCTTTGGATGCGTTCATGGATGCAACACAGCGCACCGTAACGGGCACGGTCAGGCTCAAGCTGTTCAAAGGCACATGCATGGTTGTAGGGCGAGAATCCCCATTCTCGCTTTACAGGTATGAGCTCGCCACATATGACCGTGCTGACCAGTTTGACCATCGTGCATCGGAGGGCTTCATCAAAATCTTTGGCTTGCCAACGATGGTCACTCGCAGCGTGCTTCGCCGTCTATCGGATGAAGGTTAAACCGCATGCCGTTGCATCATGAACTCACCCACTAAACCCGTGAGCAAGGTCGTGGGAGGTAAAAGCCCATGCTTACAAGGCATGTGCTCACATCGTTTCAGAGCAGGGAATGCGACAGGAGAGCTGCCGAGCAACTTGGTGTGCCATCAATCGTGCTCATGGAGAATGCGGCACTAAGCGTCGTTGAGGTGCTTGAGAAGCATGTTGGGGTTGAACCAAAGCAAAAGGTTGCTGTTGCCTGTGGGCGCGGGAACAACGGCGGTGATGGGTTAGCCATTGCAAGGCATCTTCACAACATGGGCGTTAATGTGAGCGTCTACCTGATGGCGCGAGCCAGCGACTTAAAAGGCGATGCTGCCATCAACTGTGCTTCCGCAGCGAGCATCGGCATACCTGTAGTTGAGGTTGTGGATGAATCAAAGCTGGCGGAATTTGAGGCGGCTTTGAGGGAGGCACAGCTTGTCATTGATGCGTTGCTCGGCACCGGGATAACCGGTGAGGTCAGGGGAATCATAGCCGATGCCGTGAAAGTTATCAATTCGTGCGGGAAGCATGTTGTGGCTGTGGATGTCCCATCGGGACTCAATTCCGACACGGGCGAAGTTTGTGGTGTATGCATCAATGCGGATGTGACGGTTACGCTTGGCGCAATAAAGCGTGGATTGTTACTCTTCCCAGGCGCTGAGCATGTTGGGGATTTGTTTCTCGGCTACATAGGTGTGCCGAAGGAGTTGTTTGAGTCATTTGAACCATGGGTGAAGGTGACGACTGAAGAGCTCGTTTGGAATTGCTATAAGCCGAGGGCACCCAACACGCACAAGGGCGATTACGGCAGGGTGCTCGTCATCGGTGGTTCTGCTGGGATGACCGGCGCTGCAATGATGTGCGGCATGGCAGCGCTGCGTGGCGGTGCAGGATTGGTGACAGTGGCGCTCCCAAAGAGCCTAAACATAGCCTTTGAGGCTGCAGCCATTGAGGCGATGAGCTTGCCGCTGCCGGAAACGAGCGCAATGAGTATATCCTTGGGCGCAATTGATGTTGTCCTTGAGCGCATGAAAGCAGTTGATGTGCTTGCTATTGGTCCGGGTATATCAAGGGTGCCGGAGACGCAAGAGTTCGTGCGTCAGGTCGTTTCCAACTCAACAAAAACCATCGTGCTTGATGCCGACGGGATTATGGCATTCGCTGGGAGGATGGAAGAGCTGAAAAAGCGTGCTTGTGAGCTTGTGCTGACGCCTCATCCTGGTGAGATGGCTGCGCTGACTGGGAAGACGGTTGCCGAAGTGCAAGCCGATCGCATCGGCATATCTCAGAGTGTTGCTGGCGAGCTGAATGCCGTTGTTGTGCTCAAAGGCGCTCACACCATCATTGCCTCCCCAGATGGAAATGCATACATAAACTTGACTGGCAACCCCGGCATGGCGAGTGGTGGCACGGGTGATGTGCTCACCGGTTTGATAGCCGGATTGATTGCGCAAGGGAACGAACCGTTTGAAGCAGCTGCGTGTGCCGCTTTCCTTCACGGCTTAGCCGGTGATATGGCGTCATGGGATAAAGGCGAGGTCTCCCTCATCGCCGGCGACTTGATTGAATACCTTCCGAAGGCGATAACGCAACCGGACATGTGGATGCCCATTTGCCTTCGCCCGCTGAGTGCAAGGGTGTGGTTTGTGTCGCGCGGGAGGAAACAGCAATGATTGTGAACCCTCACAGCACCGACGGACGGTGCATTGCTCACCTCATCGCGTGGTTGTCTTTTGCCTTGGCATGCGCCAATTTGGATTCGCAGGCGCATTGCGAGGATGCGAATGGCTCAGTAAACCTCATCCCAAACAGCAGCTTTGAGTGCGGTTCAGTTGGGTGGCGTGGTTATCCTCCGCAGGTCGGCACTGTGGGCAGCCTTTGGAAATTGCATGGCGATGTAATTGAGGTTGACGATGCCCCACACGGTAAGATGGTGCTGAGCTTGAGTGTTGGCGCGCCTATAAGCATGTCTGGGCTGTTCAAAGCAAATGCTTCCGCCGTTAATGTGCTCGTTGCCTCAAGCGGTTGGATTAAGCTCTGCGCCGGTAGGACTTACACCCTTTCGGCATTCATGCGTTCTGATTGTGATGCCATTGCCACATTGATGCTTCGCTACCGAAGCGGCGATTCTCATGGGCGCCAATTTAAGCCATCAAACTCTTGGCGGCGCTATTCGTTTACATTTGTGGCTCGCGAGGAGTTTGCTTCAGTGGTGATAGGTCATTGCCGCTGTGAGGGTTGGTGTGAAGCGGGCTCAATTTTTGTGGATGCAATTCAACTTGAATGCGGTGATGCACCGAGCGCCTACAGACCGCTATCGCAGTTTGAGCTCTTCATCACCTCAAACTCGCCCACAAATGTGTGGGTGAATTCCGGCGATGCAAAGCTGTGCCTTGTGGGATACAACGATGGTGCAGATTCCGATGTGAGCATTGATGTCCGAGCTTACGACTTTAATGGAGTTGCCGTCTCACATCGCGAGGTCCGCACCAAAGCCTTGATGGCAAGCCGGATCATCGTCCCGCTGCACGATGTTCTGCCAAAGGCGTTTGGGTTTTATCTTGTGAGGGCACACGCCTACGATGACTCTCGGCATCCAATTGCGAATGCGGAAGCCCGATGTGCTGTGCTGCGCAAGTTTGATGGCGTTGATTCACCATTTGGTGCGGAGGATGTCCATGCGTGCGGTGAGTTGCTGTTGCTTGCAAAGCGTGCTGGATTGCTCTGGCGTAAAATTCGGTTGGCGGAGGCTGCAGCAGTTGGAGCTATAGGTGATGGTGCCGATGTTAATGCCAAAGTTGATTTGGCGCTAAAGCTCGGTGTGCACCCTTTGCTTTCAATCTCAACCAATCAACTTTCAAGGGCGTTGGAGTGTTGTGAGGTTGGGGATGAGGAGGGTTTAACCGGGGAGTGCGTTGAGTCATCACAAGCAGTAAGAGCGAAGCGGCTTGCGGAGCTTTTTGGCGTTGAGGTGAGACGCTACCGGACTCGCGTGGTGGCATTTGAGCTGATCCATCCTGTGTTACCGCATGCGGCCTGCTCGCGGCAGCGTGACCTCCAATGTGGCGGATACATTGAGTTGATGAAAGCTGCTTACAGCATAGCCAAGGGCTTATGCCGCGACTGCCTCCTCCTTGGCGGAATAAGTGCTGGCGAAGCTGAAGCAGCCCTTGAGTTTGCAAATGAGTTCGTCGCCTCCGGTGGGCTGAAGTTTGTTGATGCGCTTGCAGTTGAAATTCGCTCCGCTCAAATCCCATCGGAGGCGCTTGAGCAGCTGATGAAGAAGCTGCTTGCTCAAATTGATGCGCGTGGTGGGCGAAAGCCAATCTGGCTCACATGGTATTGGTCATTATCGGGCGAAGGCTCAGGCGCACAGCCTTTGAGCAGCCCTCAGGATGAGCTTGAGATGGGCATTTGCATGGTGCGCCTTGTCGCAATCCTCCTTTCGTATGGCGTTGGCAAAATCTTTCACGCAAGTGGATGCGCGTCATCGGGCGGGCATCTTGGCGATTTGTTTTTTGAGGTTGATGGGACACCGAAAGTGACGCTGCCGATGCATGCTGCTTTAGCGAACTTTCTCACATCAAGCCCGCTTCCGTTAGGAGTGCTTAACCTCGGAAGCCGTTCACGCTGTTATGCCTTTCGCACCAGAAACGGCGTGACTGCAATTGCATGGCTCGCAGACGAAACTGCCAATGCACATTTATCGTTAGGGCGTGCAGTTAAAGCGTATGACATCATGGGTAACGAGATAGCGACCTCAAAGGTGAAGTTGAGTCGTGCTCCGATTTACCTGTCATCCCCGGCAAAGGACCTGCGTTCACTTGCTTCAATGGTGCATTTCCGCTCGGACAAAAGCCGGTGACCTCCAATTCACGCAGCTCCGATGGGCAGCTCAACTTCTATGTTTTTAGGCGGGCGGGATAAAGGCGTGCTCATAAAAACCTTCATGTGATTGAGGTTCAAGCTGCAGCACAAGTGGATGTGTTTCGGATCACCTATCAGCCTGCTCGTGCTCCCCGATTGCGGATGCATCTGAGGTTTCTGCGCTCGGGCGATGCACCGGGCAAATTTCGGTTGGCACTGATGAGGCTGGCATCCTGCGCCAAACAATTTCATCCGCCGGGCAGTAAAAGCCGGCGAGCTTTCCAGACAGTTTGCATATGGCTACATCAACGAAGTCAGTTCGGTGAAGGCTGCATTCACGCCTCGGGACTTGTTCCTTTGGAAGCACCTCCTCGTGCGTTGATGGACACGATGGGGTAGCAATTAGACCGCTATCGTCACATATGGTCACCCTGCGGAATTCATCCTTTGGCTCCGCGCTAAGAGGCGTTCTACCCCCATCTTTCTTGAGCGCCGTAAATTCAAACCTCGTCGGACCCGGATGTAATTTGAGAGCCACCCTCATCACCTGTGAGAATATGGGTGCGCATACTGACCCTCCGGAGCCGCTTCTCAAGGGTTTGTTATCCTCCCTTCCAACCCACACGCCGCACGCTATTGATGGGCTGAAGCCAACAAACCATAAATCGCGCAGCTCACTGCTTGTGCCGGTCTTGCCCGCCACTTGGTATCCGTTAACTGCGGCAGCCCTACCTGTCCCAGATGTCACGACGGCAATCATCATATCAAGGAGCTGCTCAGCCACTTCCTCACTCAGCGCTTTGATGGTGCGCGGCGCATGCTGGTAAATCAATCGCCCACGCCCATCGTATACCTTCTCCAATGTTGTTGGGAAAACCCTGTTCCCTTTGTTCGCAACGCATGCTGTCGCAGCCGTATGGTCAAGCAGGTAGCCGTCAACTGCGCCGAGCGCCAGCGCGTAGCTTGCCGAATATGGATCTCTGGCGAACCTGAAGCCCATGCGCTTTGCACATTCAACAACTCTGTCAACGCCGACAGCTCTGCACAGCTTGACAGCGATTACATTGTTTGACATGGCTAAAGCCTGTTTGAGCGTCATTGAGCGCCCGTAGACCCCATCGTAGTTTCTCGGTGACCATGTCTTACCGCCGGCGCTGACGAATGTTATTCGCGAGTCGTTAAAGATGCTGTATGGCTTAAATCCGAACTCAAGCGCTGCCGCATAGACATACACTTTGAAGCTTGACCCGGGTTGGTTGGGCGCTTGAGTTGCGCGGTTATAATCATCGCGCACTCGCTCCTTTGTTCGCGGGTCGATTCGGAACTTGTTCGCGCCGCCAACCATCGCCATTATTTGCCCCGACTTTATATCAAGGCATACGATGGCGATTTGGTCTGCGCCGGAAGCTTTTATCCTCCAAAGGTTGCTTTCAACCAGCTTTTCAACCTCTCCTTGCAGCTTCAAATCCAACGATGTGTAGACCTTAAGCCCACCCTTGTAGACCATATCAGAGCCGAAGCGCTGCACCAGTTCCTTAATGGCGAAGTTGGTGAAATAGTGTGCCTTGACCTGCCCAACACCAATCTGCCTCAGGTCAACCAATCCATCGGTTATTGGCGTTTGCTTTGCTTTCTCGGCTTCCTCTTTCGTTATGAAGCCCAACTCCGCCATCTTATCAAGGATGAAGTCCCTCCTCGCCTTGCAAGCCCCGGGATGTTCGTAGGGTGAGTAATATGAGGGGCGCTTTGGCAGAGCCGCAAGCAATGCGCACTGCGGCAAGTTAAGTTCCCAAACATGCTTCCCAAAGTAGAGCTGTGATGCGACTTCAACGCCGTATGCGCCATGCCCATAGCACACTTGGTTGAGATACATCTCAAGTATCTCCTGCTTTGAAAACGCCCTTTCAATCTTGATGGCGAGGATGATCTCCTTCAACTTGCGTTTGAGCGATTTCTCCGGGCTCAGAAAGAGCCCCCTTGCGAGCTGCTGCGTTATGGTGCTCCCACCTTGAGCATACCTGCGCTCTTTTAAGTTCACTATGAGGGCGCGCACAACTGAGCGCGGATCCACTCCCGGGTGGGTGTAAAACCTTTTGTCCTCAGCTGCGATGGTAGCCAGCTGGAGATATTTTGGAATGCGGGATATGGGCACCCACTTCCTCCTGACTGCATACACTTCGGCAAGTTGTTCTCCATTTGACGCGTAAATGATGGTAGCCTCACAGGGGCGTATTGATGTGAGCTCCGAGATTTGTGGCAAGTCACGGGCGAGGGTGTAATATACGGCTGCAGCACAGCATGCCCCAATTGCGCTGCCCACAGCAATGGAAATGAAGAGCCAACTGATGATGTTGAGCAGTCGTTGAAGCGAGGTTACCTTTAATGTCCTTTGCATAGTTGCCTTGCCCGCTGAGCTTTTAAATTTTTGATGCGCTCTCAGAGATGGGATAACTTTGCGACTCAGCCACAATCAATTATGGTTCATAATCCACAAATGCGCCATCAGTGCGCCCGCAGGCGGGTAACTTAGCGGCTTTCAAGCTTCAAAAAGCTCCACAGCAAGCGCCATCCCACCGCCACCCCCAAAGCACATCGTCACAAGACCAAACTTGTGTCCCCAGCGCTTCATGGCATGCAGCAATGTGCAAAGCAGCCTCACACCCGCAGCGCCTAATGGGTGACCGAGAGCTATTGCGCCGCCGTGCACATTGAGTTCCATCCCATCAAACGCCTGCTCAAAGTAGGGGAGTTGTATTCCGAACGCCTCGTTGGCTTCAACGATGGTGAACTCGCCATCAAAGCCGCTGCTGCGAAGCGCGCCGATCAATTCCGTAACAGCTGTTACGGGTGCCGTTAGGAATTGGCTCGGATGGCAATCAACCCTTGAGTATCCGAGCACTTTCGCAAATGGCTTCACACCAAGCCTGTTAACGGCTGCCTCGGAAGCGATCGTGCAAGCAGCAGCCCCATCAACTGGCACAGCCGTATTGTATGCCGACGCTATATCCTCCTTTGCCTCATCAAGCATTTGTGCGAGTTGCTCGTCACTCAAAAGTTCATCCCTCCAAACGCTGTCGCATGGGACTATCTCTTCATCAAACCAACCGTTTGATGCAGCCCTGCGCGCTTTCTGATGGCTCTTTGAGGCGTGCTCATTAACGAGTTCAACGGTGTATCCCATTTCCCTTGCGAACTCAATTGCATACTGGCGCATGAACTTTCGTTCCGGCAACCATAGCAAGCCGTCATATGCGGTCGCATCAACCAAGCCAGTCCCTTGAAGCTGTTCAAGTTCATTCTCGCTGAACATGAATGTATATGCGCCAGCCCGCTTAACCTTAACTCGCTCGCCCTTCTGATACAGCCTCGTTTTGCGCTCCATCCTCGGTCCAACAAGGTAGGGTGCATTGGTGCGTGATTCCATACCGCCGGCTATTGCCACATCGTATGCGCCTGAGCAAATTGCATCGCAGGTTATGGCTACAGCATCAAGCGATGAAGCGCACACCGAGTCAACGCGCCTTGCGCAAACGCTTTCTGGCAACCCACCTTTAACTGCAGCAGCCTTTGCCGGAGCCATGCCCAAGCCGGCGCCAATAACATTGCCCAAGGTCACAAACTCAACCTCTTGTGGCGGTATATTGGCTCTCTCACATGCGCCTCTAATGGCAATCGCGCCAAGGTCAACAGCGCTGAACCCCGATAGCACGCCGTTAAATCGCCCAAGCGGTGTCCTGACGGATGAAAGGATGAAGATCGGCTTCGTGAAAACTTGGTGCACGCTTACCACCTCATCACCGACAAGTGTTTGTATGAGGGATTAACCTTCACTCATCAACTCAAGTGCGTTACGAACCACCTTCTCCGGGGAGGGTATATTCTCTCGCTCAAGCGTTGGGGACATAGGTGGTGGGACATTATGAGCTGCCACTATCCTTATCGGTGCCCTAAGCGACCTGAAGCAGCGGCGCTGCATTTGATACGCTATGTGCTCAGCAAAGCAGCCCGTTTCGGGAGCTTGGCAGACAAGGAGCAGCCTGCCCGTCTTGTTCACCGATGCAGCTATAGTTTCGTAATCGCATGGGACAAGCGTCCTCGGGTCTACTACCTCGGCTTCAATTCCATGCTGCTCCTTAAGCATCGCTGCAGCCTCAAGCGCCACTTCAACCATCTTTGACCATGCGCAGATTGTCAGATCCTTGCCCTCGCGATGGATGCGAGCTACGCCAAATGGTATGAGGTATTCGTCCTCTGGCACAACATCTTTGCTTGTGTATAGCATTTGGTGCTCAATGAAGATGACCGGGTCATCATCCCTTATTGCCGTCTTGAGCAAGCCCTTCGCGTCATATGCAGTTGCTGGCACTACAACCTTGAGCCCGGGAAAATGCGTTACGACTGCTTCAAGGCTTTGCGAGTGCTGTCCTGCGTATCCCCTTCCACCGCCAATTGTCGTCCTTATGACGAGTGGTATCTTTGGTTGTCCGCCGGACATGTATTTCATCTTTGCCGCTTGGTTCCCAACTTGATCCATCGCCAGCAGGATGAAGTCAATATACATGATCTCAACGACTGGGCGTAAGCCCACCATAGCAGCGCCTATTGCTGTTCCGACTATCGCAGCTTCGCTTATAGGGGTATTGAAGACCCTATCTCGCCCAAATGTCTCAAGCAGCCCTGCTGTGACCATAAATGCGCCGCCGTAGTCGGCGACATCCTCCCCATAAACTATGACCCTGCTGTCGCGCATCATTTCTTCCATGAGCGCCTCGCACACTGCGTGACGATACATTATCTTTCCTTCGCTGTCTCTCTGGAACTTCCTTGCTCGCCTTATGACGCTCACATGGCGATACTTCTCGGGCACTTCCTCGCACATCGTGTTTGAGAACAAGCCCTCGTATATCGTTGCCGGATCGGGATACGGTGCATGTGCAGATTTTATTGCTGCTTGCCGTATCTGCTCGTTGCATCTTTGGCGCATTTCCTCAACTTCGCTCTCGGTCAGCACGCCAGCCTCAATTACCTGCCTTGCGAAGTTATCCACTGGGTCAAGCTTTCGCCAAGCCTCCTCCTCTTCGGCTGTGCGATACTTAGTTCGTTGGTCGCTCAACGAGTGCCCATAGTAGCGGTAGCATTCGCAGTCAAGAAGCACTGGTCCATCGCCATTCCTCGCCAACTCAACAGCCCTTGAGACAGCGTCGTAAACAGCAAGCACATCCATCCCGTTGACTACCTCGGCATGCATCATGTGGAGGTCGTATGCGGCGCCGCGCCTCGCAAGGTAATCAAGCCCGGTGACCTCTCCATAGTGCTGTCCAGTCATCGCATATTGGTTATTCTCAACCACGAACACCACTGGTAGACCTCGCTTGAACTGCGCCATGCAAGCGAAGTTTGCAGCCTCGTGGAAGATGCCATTTTGCGTTGCGCCATCGCCTATCATGCACAGAACAACTCTGTCAGTCCCAAGTTTCCATGCAGCCATTGCAGCTCCAACTGCTATCCCACAGCTTCCACCCACTATGGCATTTGCACCGAGATGCCCAACCCTAAAGTCAGCAATGTGCATTCCGCCACCGCGCCCGCGACAGTAGCCATCCTCCTTCCCAAACAGCTCGGCGACCGTCCGATACAGGTGTTCCTCAAGCGCAATTGAGAGCAGCTCCTCCCTTGTGCCGTTCACATCCCTTCCAAGCCATCGCTTCAGCTCATCCTCACTCATTCGGCGAAGCGCGAATGCGCCCTTTGCAATGGCATGCCCGTGACCACGATGCGTGCTCGTGATGTAGTCATCGGGGCGTATGGCTGCAATAGCTCCAACTGCCACTGCCTCTTGACCAACTGAGAGGTGAGTTGCGCCCACGAATTGGAAGTCCTCCTTAGGTTTGAACCTCCCATCGCGCATCTCAACGATCAGATTCTCAAATGAGCGTATCCAGAACATCGTCTCAAGCATCTCCACAGCGAGCTGTGGAGTCACCATCTCACCGAGCACATCCTTGAGCCGCTTCTGCCACTTGCATTTCGGAATCACACCAAATGTGAGTTCGCCCGGTGACATGTCGGGAAGGACATTGATCTCTCGCATGCAAACTCACCCCTTTAAGCGTTATGAAAGCCGTGCAGCGCCAAAGATTTCGGCAATGTCATATCTCAGACGCGGCAGAGCATTCGTCGTATCAATGTCACATCAATGTTGCAACGGTGTTGCATCGCAACATGGTTTTAAGACGGGATTGCTGTGACCAAATTAAGCCCATCAAGTTCCCTTGATTATCCTGTCCATGCGTGCGCTGACATCGCGCAAATATGCCTCATCGCCGCCACGAAGCTCCGCTGTCAAGTAACCCCTATAGCCAACCTCAATCAATGCTTGTCTTACAGCCTTCCAATCCACATCGCCTTCAAGGAGCATGACAAATGCGTTTTTGTCGCGCTTGAAGTCCTTCAGGTGGACTTTGACTATCCTCCTTCCGAGCGTCAATATCCAATCTTCGGGGAAGCCGAACTTGACTATGTTGCCGACATCAAAGTAAGCTCGCACGCGCTCGCTGCCAAACTCATCAACATACCTTGCGAATTCAATTGGGCTGAGGAGGAAGTTGTTCCACACATTCTCAATTGCGATCGTTATGCCGAGCTCCTCAGCGAGCGGCACTATGCGCTTAATATTGCGCTGACTCCTCTCATAGCATTCGGAATACCTCGTTTGAGCATTAACTATTCCCGGAACGAGCAAGACCGCATCAGCGCCGACGATTTTTGCGGTGTGGAGTGCCCTCTTAAGCCCGTTCAAGCCGTTCTCAATCACCTTCTCATCGGGGCTTGAAAGCGGCGCATGCCAACCGCCATAGATGACTGAGTGCAACTCAATCCCGACATTGTCAGCGGCTTCACGCAGCCTCTTTGCATCTTCCTCACTCATTGGCGGAACTTCAAGACCATCAAATCCAACATCTCTGGCGAGCTTAAGCCTGTCCGTAAGTGGCATATCAGATGGCAACATCCCAAGCAGTATTGCCTTTTTGAATGGTGCGCTTTCACCGCCGATTAAGGTTTTGCTCAAGCTTGTGCTTGCAGCCGCACCGGCAATGGTGGCGATGAATAAACGCCTATTCATTCGCTCGCTCATCCGCATTGCACATCACCTCGCCTTTGTTGTCCCGTTGGCGCATCTTTGAGAAGGCACTCTCAAGCGAAGCAAACGGGACATTGGCGAACACCAGCAACACAGCGCTGAGGAGCATGGCGAGATCTCTCACCACGGTATACCAGCCGATTTTATCACCCCCTTCAATGAACCCAAAACAGCCACACGCCATCTCAACACCGCGAAACAGATTTATGACGATGCCGAAGATGAATGCAACGAGCATCAATGCTATGACCGCTGCAGCGCTCTCCACAGCATAGCCAATTATGAGCAGGGTGCCGGCGATGAATTCAACCCAAGGCAGCACAACGGAAAAGAGCGGGATAAGAGCCTTTGGGAGCACTTTGTAACTCTCAACCACGCTAACGAAGATCAGCGGGTCATCAACTATCTTTCCCAGGCTCGCAAAGACGAATATGCCGCCCAACCCAATGCGCAAGATGAAGCACATCACTTTCCACCAACGCCAACGCACCATCTAAATCACCCGCTGGAATATACGCTTCATTTGGTCCCTTTGCTTTTCTCCGACCGCTCAATTGGGCATTTGTGCGAGACCCACTCACCCCATCCGCCGGGCATCACGAGCAACTTTTTGTAACCCAGCTTTGCCAGCCGCTCCGCGACCGATACGCTATGTGGTCATGAGCCGCCGGCACAATATACGACAATGTTTGCATCCTTTGGGAGCTTGCCCTTCGCAGCTTTAAATGAAGCCTCAAACTCCTTTTCTGCAGCTGGCAAATTGATAGCATCAGGTATGTGACCCTTCACATAATCGCTGGCTGGGCGCGCATCAACAAATATTGCGCGGCGGGAGATGAAAAGCATCCATGCACGCTTAAACTCAATCACCTCAACACCCTTTGGGAGACGCTCAAGCCATGGCTGGTTCTCGCGCGTCCTGAGCAACCTTTCAAGTTCGCTGTAGCGCAGCGGTATGCCATCCGGGCGAATAGCGTTCACTGCAAGCCCAACTATTACGCTCGCAACAACAATTGATGCCGACCCAATTGCCGCTCCGATATAGCGCATCCATTTGTCACCCAAGAGGTCATCAATGCAGCTTAAGGCTTATTCACCGTGCAACTTGAGCACGAGCTTCGCAACTCGTTCACCCAGGGCAAAGCACTGTGATTTTGAGCGCGCATCTGGATAACCGACGCTCACCGGCCCGTAATGATCGCCTTGCACGGCACCTTGAACAATCATGCCGTGAATGAGCATCATCTGCAAAATGCCCAGTATGGCTGTCTCGTTGCCACCACCGACATTAGCCGATGAGGAAAATGCCCCTCCGACTTTGCCCTCAAGCTGCCCATGATAGCGGACGCTCTCATCAAACAGGCGCTTTATTTCGCTTGCCGGCAATCCGTAGTAAGTTGGTGAGCCAATGATTATCCCATCAGCATTAAGCAGGTCTTCAACAGTGCATTCCTCAACACGCTTAAGTTCAACTTTGACGCCGGGCACGCTTTTTGCGCCCTCGGCAACTGCCTCAGCCATCGCCTGAGTGTTACCAGTCCGGCTGTAGTAGATGACGAGCACTGTCGGCATACTGCTCACCCCCATAACCACATCTTGCGGCTTGAGCGTGAGCCAACTCACAGCGCAAATCGGATTTATAGCGCTACGGGTGTTGCAGGCATTTCCGACCGCATGGACTGTGCAAAAGTTGCCAAACCTCAGGCGGATAAAAAATCCATCCGATTTCTTGGGCGCTTTTTCGCGCGGCTGCCCTCACATGATGGCTCCCACGCACTCAAACTATGAACTGCTCCAAAAAGCGCTTCGCAAATCTTATGCCGGCGTAGTATCGTTCACCGAGCCATGTCTCACTGTGCGGTTCTATTGACACTGCGCCGTTGTAGTCATGCTTGTAAAGGATGGCAAAAATGCTTCTCCAATCAATCTGGTCCATGCCGGCTGGCGGGTCGTCAAATCGCTCATCGCCTATCTTCACGCATCCCTTTGCATGCACATGGAAGACGCGCCCACCATAATCGCGCAACTCGCGCAAATAGTCCACGCCATCGTAGAATGGGTGCGATGGGTCGTATTTTATTCCCGCAGTAGGCAAGCGCTCAAAGATGATATCCCAAGCCTCGCTCCCAATGATGTGATTTGCCCAGTGGCAGTTGTAGAAGGCGAATTTGATTCCATATTCGTTAGCTCGTTCAACGAATGGCGCAAGCAGCTCGCTTGCGCGCATCGCCATCTGCCGTATCGTCTCCCTGTGGTTTATGCCGCCACCAGTTATGAACACGCTGGCGTTAAGCTTCCGTGAAAGCTCAATTGCGCGCTCAAGTTCTGAAAGGCACTTTTCCCTTTCACCGCCATCGTCGCTGAGGTAGTTTCTTCCCCACAAGCCGACAGCGGCAACTTGAACGCCATAGCGATGGCACATCTCCAAATACTCCTCGGAACGCCCCTCCCACCAGTCAAGGTTGTCGTGGATGGTTATCTCAACGAGCGGTATGCCCTCATCGGAGGCAAACTTCAAATCATCCTCGCTGCCATTAGTGATGAAGCACAGGCGCATCATCCCATCACCACCTGCCATTTGCGGCATGCCAATTTTCCACCAGTGGCATAGCGCTTACCGATGGTGTAAGTATGGCGCATCATGAATTGGTGGGTGCACGCTTTGGCGCTGTTATACTTCTCCCTCAGGCGGAGTTGATGCAGCTAATGGCTTATAGGATGGTTTCCATTCCCGTGGAGGGAGGATGAGCTTGTGTCTGGTGGCAAACCGGTGCTATCGTGGCTTGCCGTGAGGTTCATTAACTCAATGGCAGAGCGCCAAGAGCCATCACTTGAGGAGCTGTTTCACAAGGCTGTTGAATTTGGGCTATCATTTGTTGAGCTTCACCACAGCATGCTGCCCTCATACGACCGCAAGACGCTCAACTCCGTTTGCAGCCTGCTTTCGCGAAATGGGCTCGGCATATCGCAGCTCACATGTGCACCCGACTTCACGCATCCGGATGAGCGCTTTAGAGAGCGCGAACTTGAATACATGAAGACGATGATTGAAGTAGCCCGCGTGCTCGGCGCACATGGCGTGCGAGTTACCGTTGGGTGCGCTCATGAGGGTGTTGAGTTGGAGTCGGGCATAAAGTGGGCTACCGAATGCATATTGCGCCTGCTTGATTTCTCGGAGCCGAGGGGAATAAAGCTCGGTCTTGAAAACCATTACAAGGACAGGCGTTGGAGGAATGTTGATTTCGCCTTCCATCCGGATGTCTTCCTTGAGGTGTTTCACAGGCTTGAGGATACGCCCGTCGGCGTCAACTTTGATGCATCAAATCCGCTCATGGTTGGCGAAGACCCGCTTCGCGTATTGCGTGAGGTGAAGCACAAGGTCTGGCACATGCATGCAAGCGACAGGAAGGTGGGAGAATATCAACACACAGTCGTTGGTGAGGGGGATGTGAATTACGACGCTATCATGAGTGAGCTTGCCTCCATCGTCTATTGCGGCTTCATAAGCCTTGAGGATGGCAATCCGTTTGGTGATGAGGGCACAGTGCGTTCACTCAATTTCCTCAGGCGCAAGATTGAGGAGCACTTTTGAGCACCAAATGGACAGAGCGCCATTCTGACGCCGATGTGGCAATGTGGCATATGCCAAACCACTATAGCAATTGCAGCAGCGCACGCAGCATCGCTATAGCTGGTGGTTCATCATTGACCGCGCCAGTAAGCCTGAATGTCGTGAGAAGCAGTTTGCCATTCCCATAGCGCATCGTTAAGGCGACAAAAGATTGCTCGTGAAGCCACCCGACAAACAAACCGGCGTGTGCCGCCTCAAACTCCGGGTTGCCATTTGAGTTATGCGAAGCGCGCTCAAAGTCAGCCTCAATGACGCACCTCGGAACTATTGGGCGCATGGCGTGCGGCAGGATGCGCGGCAAGTTGAGTTGCTCAGAGAGCTGCTTTGAAAGCCATGTGAAGGATGTGCACCAGCTCCCGTGACGCCCCTTTAAAGACCTGTCAACCACACTCAAGCCCTCAATCGGCATCGGGATTGCCCTTGCCATCTCAATGATGCAAAGAGCGCTTGCGCCGCCCTTCACGGCACGCAGCACCTTCTCATCAAGTGACGGGGCGATGATGATGTCAGCGCCATCAAATCCGTCAGCCATTCTCATCCCAGCTTTTCGCATCCATTCACCAAGCCCGTTGAGCCAGCAGTTCGCATCATGCACGAATATCCTTTTCTTCGCAGCAAGCTGAATGCCCTCAACATCGGCATCAAATCGCCTCCAAGAGCTCGGAATGGCGAGGACCTTATTCGCTGTTCGGGCTGCTTCACGCTCATCACAGAGCAGTTGCAGTTCAATGCTCACCCATGTCGGCTTGGCAAAATCACTCAACGCAATTTCAAACTCAGCCACCTTATTGACACCGCCCCGCTCAACACGAGGGCACTGGAAATCTATGCTGGCATGCTCATTTCCGTGCTCGTCAACGAGGCGCATCAGCAGGCATCCACCATCAACACTCCTTCGGCTGTAATGTGAGAGCAGTGCTTGCCCCGTTATTGTCTCACCGCCGAAGGCGCACTCTCGGCTCAGCTTGATAATGAGCGCATCTTGCGATTGTATTTGGCGAAGCATCTTTGCCGCCTCTTTTTCGTGGCGCTCAAAGTCAAGCACGCCGTTGCACTCCCAAGCCACATCCGTCAATTCGGTGAGGACATATCCTGCGATGTTGTGGCGGGAGCGTATTTCCTCAATCTGATGGCGCAGCCCTTCAGCCTGATGCAGCCTTGTAGCCTCAAACAGCTCACCCAAGCTCGCAAATTCATCGCGAAGTGGCGATCGCGAAAAGCGCTCATGAACTCCATCAGGACGACATGCGCCGCTGCCGGTCGAAAACCACCACGGTGTTTTCCCGAGCGCATTAACCTGCCTGTCCACATCCGGCAATCCCCAAATGCCAAACTCGGAAACAATGAGCGGCTCGTTGCCGCTTGGTTGCGCATCGCCGTGTGTGCTGAATGTCCAGTATGGGCGCCCTTCAAATTCATCAAGCCACCGTGAGAGGCGCTCATCCTCATCGGGCGAGTTGCAGTAGATGTGGAAGTCATTTATGTCGGTCTTGATGTGGAAGTTCCCCTCACATGGTGAGTTGTCAATTATGAGCCTTGTGCCATCAAGTTGGCGCAGCAGCTCAACTGCCTCAACGAGCCATCGCCTGTGCAGCTCCTGTTCGCTCAACTTCAATCCCAAACCTTCACCGACAATCCCATACGCCACCAAAGATGGATGATTGTAATCCCTCCTGACCATCCCTTGAATGTGCCGTTTAACCCTTTGCTTCAGGCGCTCGCCGAACCTTGACCAGCTTGGCACCTCATACCAGACAAGCATTCCCACTTTGTCTGCGATGTCCAAATAGCGTCTTTCGGGCAGCTTCAAATGGCAGCGAAGCAAATTAAACCCGAGTTCCTTTGCAAGCCTGAACTGGCGCTCAAGGAATTCGTCGCTTGGCGGTCGGTATATCTCGTCGGCGTAAAAATCTTGGTCAAGCGCACCGATGATGTATATTGGCTCTCCGTTGATATGCACCCTGCCATTGCGGCATTCAACTATCCTTAACCCGAATGTGGTTGAGTGCTCATCGCCATTGCTCAATCGGACGATAGCTCGGTATAGGTTTGGACTTTCCGGGTGCCACGGCTTTGCGTCCTCAATCACGAGCCGCATTGTCAGTTCGCTTTCGCCCGCCGGAATATCGCTATGCGCCGATGACCTTAAGTTGCCATCAGCATCCTCAATGAGAATTTCACAGCGAGTGGTCTTCTCAACTGCTCCGGAGAGTTTGATGCGCAGGTTTACGCTCTCCAAGTCGCGCAGCGGAGTTACGAATATGTCTTCAACGAATGTCTGTTCCCTCAATTCAAGCCAAACGCTCTGCCAAATGCCACCGACATTGAGATACCAACTTTGCTTACCCATTGGTATCTCATCGGCTGGGAACTTCGGGAAACGCAGCCTGTCATTTGTCGGGTCAATGACTTGCACCGTTATCTTCAGCTCGCCATCGCGCACAATATCGCTGAGCAAGTTGCCGGCAAGCTCAAACTCAAATGGCAAGTAGCCACCTTCATTTTCGCCGACCCTGTGTCCACCGACGAAGACACACGCATAATAGTCAACCGCTTCAAAGTGGATAAAAAGGCGCATTTGCCCGCTTGAGATTGCATCAATCCATTCCTTTGGCATCGGCACGCTTCTACGATACCAAGCTATGCCGTCGTAATTGAGCAAGTCGTCAAATTGCGCTTCCCAGAAGGATGGCACTTTGATCTTGCGCCATTGAATGTTTCCCCCGAGCTTGTCAATACGCAATTCGCCCATCGGGTCGGCAGTAAAGTCCCACAGCCCATCAAGCGATAGCCTCTGTCGCATGTTCACACCCCCAAATGGCATGCCGAATTTTTCAACGGCGGAAAATGAGCCTGCCACCACGCAGCCTTATTAAAGCCGCCGTCCATCACCATTGAATTTCTGGCACGGTGAGTTGACGCCAATCAATTGGATGCGCTGTTGACTGCAATTGGCGCACTCAATTTCAAAAGCCGCATCCAGCTCGGAAGCTGAGCAATAAGCAATAGATGCAAGAGCGGCATTGAGCTGCCCGCAGAGGATGCCTTCAAACCGTGCAGATGGATCATTCCTTTCGTGCAGGCCGTTGTCCCACAGTTTGCCGCATGCAATGGGGCTAAATGCGTAACTCACATTATGGTAGCGCCGTGTGAGTTCATTCTCCGGCGTGCTTCTTTGCCTCACGCAGGTAGCGGTGCAAATATTGTGGTGAATCTTTCCCAAGCAGCCTTATTGCGGTCTCAAAAGCCCATTTGGCATCCTTCCACCGCTTCAGCCTTGCGTATGCGCATCCCAAGTTGATGGCAGCCTCTGCCATGTCCGGCTTGAGCGATAAAGCCTCTTTCCAATGCATGATGGCGCGCTCATACTGCTTCCTTTCGGCGCACATCATCCCTCTGTAAAAATAAGCCCACGCGTTCTTCGGGTATTTGAGCTCGTCATTTTGGGCGCGCTTAAGGAGTGGAATCGCCTCGCGTGAGACACGCACGAACACAGCGCCAGTTATATCCCTGTATAGCATTTGCCATTTCTGGCTCTGCCTGAGCAGCTCATAAAGTGGGGTTGCGACATCAACAATGGCTGTCTTCACGGCATGCTCATCAAGGAAGTCATCCCAACCATGTAAGCCATTTTGTGCGTCATGATAGCGCTTTAGGAATTGAGCCGAGTAAATATCGGCTCGCCCATCAATGAAGACTTTCACACGCCCATCAAACGCTGCTATCAAGAAGCCGCCCCAGTGATACGGGTTGAAAATTGGCGTCGGGAGCGAGTTGGCTTTCATGAATTCAACAGCGCCGTATGGGAAGAGCTCCTCACGCAATGGATGGCGCAGCGCCATCAAAGCGCTCCTCAAGAAAACGAGGATGGTAGCGAGAGATATGATGGTGATGGTGTGCCAGCTGCGCATGAATGGCTTTGATAGGATGCCGATTTGGAATGCGCTTGGCAATGTCTGCGCTATGAACAGCACTGAGCAGGTTGCAAACAGGCATATGTTGCGCCGCGATATCAACGCCATCGCTGCCAGCACGGCGCAAAGGAGCGAGAGCGAGTTCAATCTCACTCTCGCATCAGTTCGCACATGTGAAATAGCTGGAAGGATTATGCACAGGCAGAGGAGCATCAGGAAGGCATAGTCAAATGGCAACTTGAAATCCGGCGGCAGCCACTCAGCGACGATCTTTGTAGCATGCTTCGTTTCAGTCAGCCAGTAGGTGAAAGGGTAGGTGATGGCACGCACCCCAAATGGATTGCACAAACCGCCGATGAGCATCGCCAACGGTGCGAGCATGTGAGAGAGCGTTTTAGCTGAGATGCGCTCCCTGCCATGCAGCCATTGAATTAGCTCATGCCTTTTGGCGATGAGCGCCGTAAGCATGAATGTGAGCGAAGCGATGAGCCCGATTAAGAAGCTCCCGTGGATGTTGACCCAAATGGCGGAGCAGAGGAAGAGCCATCCCAATTTCAGCGCAATTCTGCGCTGGTGCGTATCTTCCCCGATGAGCATGCGAAGGCAGATGATGAAGAAGAGGATGCTCACAGCATACGGGCGTATGTCAAGCGATGGCACGCTCGCGTAAATTGCCGCGAGCGAGAGCAGCAACGAAGTTGGTTGATTCCCACACAGCCAAAATGCGCTATCCATCAAGATGACGAACGCGATGCCGCACAGTGCCCCCTTGAGAATGAGCAGGTTGCGAATGCCATCATGCGATGGCAATGCACACGGGCGCCCGCTTAGGTGAAACGACGCCAAGTCAAACAGCCAGCTGTGTGGCTGCCATTTGCGCGTGGAGTTCCGTGAGAATGTATCCCTTGTCGGTATGCGCCCATTGATGGCTATCCATCTTCCAGTCGCGATGTGAAACCAAATGTCATAGCTCTCGGTCGGGCAGGTGACAATAGCTGCAAATGCAATGCATGCTGTGATGTAGGCGACTATGCGTCCGAGGGATAAAGTCGGCAGTTGCTTCTCCCTCCCGTGCGCCGGTTTTGTGGCTTTTCAGTTCTCGTTAAAAATTTGCTTCCCTATTCCCCTCCGAAGGTATGCTTCAGTTCCAAACGAATCATGGCGAATTGTGCTTTGGTTGTGTCATGGGCTCAAAAGGAAAAGCTGCGGTGGCACATATGTGCCACCGCAGCCGCAGGTCAACCCTACCTTAGCCGAGGCATATGTCCAATGTTAGTTACCCGGTGCCGTTGCATTCGGGTTGAAGATGATCTGCATCCTGTTCTTAATCCACTTCACATGCCCATCAACGAATGCGAAGTTGCAGCCGTCAGTGTGCCTCGGCTCAGGTGCACCACCCATCGGGACACCACCAGTTACGATAGTGCCAGCAAGCCTGCTGCCTGTCTGTATCGGATTCGGTGGTGGATTTACGCCGCTAATATTGCCATTCAAGCTCGTCACAAGGTCCGGGTTGAATTGGTCAACGATGCCCGGGAGCGTGCCTGGCGGGACTAAGGATGAGTCGTTAGCGGCCGTATCCACATCGGCAGCCAACACAGTCCTGACGACATCCTGCACATCTGCCTCAGAGCACCCAGCTGGATATTGATTCTCGCCGCGCAAGCTCCACTGGAGGTATGGGTTATAGCCATAGCCGAGTCCGAAGCTTGTGTATGACGGGCACTTGAATATCTGCCAGTTCTTCACATACGGGTCAAGCTGCAATGGCCACGGTATTTCACCCTGTTGGTATACATTGTTATGTGGATCGTTACCTGGATGGTTTGGAGCCGGGAACTTCTCATCCCAGTCGTTGGTATACATCTTGAAAGCCGTTGCGATGTTCTTGAGGTTATTCTGGCATGAGCTTGTGCGTGCCTTCTCTCGCGCCCTGGCGAGCACCGGGAACAGAATTGCTGCCAGGATCGCGATGATAGCTATTACGACGAGCAATTCAATCAGTGTAAAGCCACGCTTCCTCATCATTTGGCATCCCTCCTCATTACATTTGGTTTGCGCGCTTCGCAGCCTCACCGAGCAACCACCCATGCCATCACCGCTTCAATGGTTTCTCGCATCACCTCCTTCGCCCCAAGTGTTGCATTCTCGTCTCGTTAATTCATTTACAACTGCAGCATCCAACCAAAGGCTCGCCATGCGCTATTAGCACTACGAAGTATCGTTGCACCTATTGCGTTTTCAATGTTCGGCGTGGCATGCGTTGCCCGATGAGCCACTATTCAATTTAGCATCATCCGGTTGCGTTGTCAAGTGCCACCCTGTCAAGGTGCGCCTTCGTTGCGTGACATCATTAAGTGTGGCACATGAGATGCGCCGACGGAAGCTTTGGCAACTTCAACATCCGCTCATGTGCCAATGAGGTTGAGCCACACCGTCACAAAACCCCGTTATGCACATGCCGCACATTCAATTTTGGCATGCCGCTCACGAGCTGTTATTTAGCTTAGCATCTCTGGCTGCGTTGTCAAGTGCTGCCATTGTGGTGCATCCTTTTGCGCATAGCATCAGTAGCGCGCTGTTGTGGGAGGGAAGCAAAAGTTGGGCGGACCATAGTCCGCCCCATTTTTAGCCATTAGCGCGCCGATGTCATCCCCGAGCATTACCATTCCCAGTCGTAGTATCGTATCTTACCGCCACCAGTTATTGTGCGCACCTGTGCCCAATGAAACCATTTGACATGCCCATCGGCGAAGGCGAGGTTTGAGCCACCGAGGTGCAATGTCCAATCCTCGTTCATTGTGAGGTTTGGTGGGCAGCCGCATGGTGCGCCGCCCCTTGCAAATGCCACACGGCGAAGGTGCGGTCTATCGGCAGATCGCCAATAGCCACCAATCCAAGTGGATGTGCAATCTGCCAACACCAAAGTCTCTGCTGGGTTGTTCAAGCGGGCTAATGGCAGTCCACCGCTTGCATTCCCGATGAGTTCGTTATAACCGTAGTTGTTAACGAAGCCGGGCGTGTTGAATGGCGGGTTGTTGTT
This sequence comes from Candidatus Thermosaccharophagus tengchongensis, assembly GCA_032161105.2. Classification (GTDB taxonomy): domain Bacteria; phylum Armatimonadota; class Fervidibacteria; order Fervidibacterales; family Thermosaccharophagaceae; genus Thermosaccharophagus; species Thermosaccharophagus tengchongensis. The sequence continues at coordinate 33,990 of JAVHTD010000003.1, read as the reverse complement.
AATCCAGACTTGATGAGTGTTGTGCGAATTTATCGGGCTACTCGGGCACTTGTAAATCTGCAGGTTCTTCACATACGGATAGATGCCAGCCCACCATGTGCACGAGTTTGGAACGCCGCTATTTCCTTCGCCCCAGTAGTAGGTTGGGAACTTCTCATCGTAGTCCTGAACATATTGGAGCAGTCCGAGAGCGAGCTGCTTCAAGTTTGACTGGCATGAAGTCATCCTTGCCTTCTCGCGAGCCTTGGCAAACACCGGGAACAGAATCGCCGCCAGGATCGCGATTATGGCTATCACGACGAGAAGCTCAATCAGCGTAAAGCCGCGCTTCCTTACTACCATCATTGGATATCCCTCCTTACGGTGTTTTGGGTTTGTGAGCTTCCAGGCTCGCTGGGCATTGCTAAGCAGCAGCTATGTCACATCAAATTTTTTCACCACCTCCTTCACTTCAAACGAAGTTCACCGGGGTTAGAGCCCTTTCACGAATAAACCGCTTGCAGCACTTGTGAGCAAACCCGTCACCGATTGTTTTTGATACACATAGTAGCGCGTTGGTTGCGACCAAAATGGTCTTGGCTGTGATGGTTCGCTGCTAAGTCTATGTCGGATTCTTAATGCCCTATCGCTGTGATGTGCATTTAAGCAAGCGTGAGTGGAGTGCCAATGGCGCGAGCACAATTAACGGCAATAGCGTGCATGCTGCCACAGTTGGGCTTGATGGTAAGTCGTAGTGAAACGAGACAACAATGCCGATTATGTTCGCAACCAACCCGCATGAGATTGAGATGGCAAAAGCGCTCTTGAACCTGTCGGTGAGCAGCAGCGCCGTCAATGGTGGTAGCACAAGATATGCGAATGTTAGCAGTGCTCCAATTGCCCGTATGCACTCACCGATAAGCACAGCGAGCACAATGTAAAAGATGCCGTCAAACAACCGCGTGCGTATTCCAAGAGTGGTGGCGAACTCGGGGTCAAATGACGAAAGCAGCAACGGCTTAAAAAGCGTCAGGTGAATTGCGAGTGTGAATGCGGTGACAGCTCCGAGACGCAACGCCACATCCTTCGTTGCGTAGAGCAATTCGCCAAATAGTATTGACTCCATCAAATGCTGTTCGGCTGGGCTCTTTGCGACAAATATCATGGCGAGTGACGCGGCTACAGCATACATTGCTCCGAGGATGCTTTCTCGGCTGACTTTCCTCTCGCGCTGTATCAGTGGGACAAAGAGCATTCCGAGCAATATGAATGCGTAGCAAGTCGCCACCGGGTTGATGTTGAGCATCAATCCGAGCCCGACACCGGCAGCACCAAGTTGAGCCAATGCGGCGCTCACGAATACAATGCGCCTCAGCACGACATAAACACCAACATAGCAGCATGCGGCCGATGCAATTGAAGCGCTCAAAATTGGCATGGCAAGCAATCCCCAAGGGATCATTGACAGCATCACCTGCTCATTCTTCACGAGCCCGTCATGAAGCCTTCACTAATACCAGCCTCTTTCCATCAACGGTTGCGATGGTCGTTTCAATTCCGTATGCCTCGCGCAGTCTCTCTTGAGAGATCATTTCCGATGTTGTGCCAATGCGCACATACCCGTCGTGGACTATCCCGATCCTGTTTGCGTAGTTGATCACGACATTGAGCAGGTGCGTTGCAAATATGACGGTGACTGAATGCTCTCGGTGCAACCTGTAAATCAATTCCATGATTGCGTGTTCCGTTGGCAGGTCAAGCCCATTTGTTGGCTCATCAAGCACAAGCACATTTGGCACAACCGAGAGCGCTCTCGCAATCAAGACCCTCTGTTTTTGACCGCCAGAGAGCATTCGGTATGGCTTTGTAGCCATGTCAGCAATGCCAACTTGCTCAAGTGCCCAACGGGCAGCGTCAATGTCATCGCTTGAGAATCGCCTCCATGGCTTTTCTGCGCTCACGCGGCTCATGAGCACGATATCAATAGCGCTCAATGGGTAAAGCTCATCAAGCAGCTCCCGTTGCGGCACATAGCCAAAGCGCACTTTGCCATCTGTAGCATGCCAAGTTATTGAACCACGGATTGGCTTGAGCATTTTGAGGAGCGCCTTTAGGAGTGTGGTTTTTCCCGAGCCATTTGGTCCAACAAGCCCAATGAAGTCACCAGAGCACACCTCAAGGTTAACATCCCTGAGGACTATGTTGTTTCCGTAGCCGAGCCAAACACCGCTCGCTGTCACAATTGGTTTAGCTGCTACGCCATCACATTCCAAAGTTCGCTCACCCTCTTTCACGCTGGCTTAAAGCCCATGCCGCAAATGGAGGCAGCATGGGCATCGTTCTCCTCACTGTGTGATTGCCTTTACAAGCTTGCTCAATATGTTGATGAGCAAGTCACGATATGTGTTGACGCCGTTATCGCCGCCTATGGATGGCGAAACTTCAACGACTGTTGCGCCGGTCTGTTGTGCGACGAGCCTCGGAAAACGGTCCTCGTAAAATGGCTCTTTAAGTATGACCTTAACGCCGTTAGCTTTCATAGCAGCAATCAAGTCACTTATGTGCCTTGCCGATGGCGGTATGCCCGGCTTTGGCTCAAGCTGCCCGATGACTTGAAAGCCATAGCGGTTTGCGAGGTATGACCATGTGAGGTGATATGTGACGACCTTTTTACCCCTGAGTGGCGCTGCAAGCTTGAGTGTCTCCTCAAGTATCTCGTCCAGCTCATCGGCGAGCTTTCTCCTGTTGGCTTCAAAGTAGTCGGCGTCACTCGGCGAAACGCGCTTCAAGCCGGCTGCTATGTTGTTGGCGATTATCTTAGCATTGATTGGGTCAAGCCAGTAGTGCGGGTTTCCAAAGATGTGTATCTCGCCCTGCTCCCTTGTGACCCTGCCAGTTGGCACTTCAAGCAGCGGGACGCCAATTGAGGCATCCACATACCCTGTTGCGCCTCTCCTTATCTTCGGGTTGCGTGCCATGTCAATGAGTTGGTCCACCCAAAGCTCAAAATCAAGCCCGACACAGACAAGCAAATCGCAGCGGCTCATTTGGACGGCAAATGATGGCAGCGGTTGGACTGTATGTGGGTTCTGGCGCGGGTGCATCAAATTGACGGCTGTCACCTTATCGCCGCCGATGCGCTCGGCAAAATAGCGCAAGTCCGATGTCGTCGTCACGACAAACAATCTCTTTGCGCAAGCATGTCCAGCGCCGAAAAGAATGGCGGCAATCGTGAGTGAAGAAATGAGACACAGCCTCACGGGTGTCCTCATCCTAAAGCGCATATCCATCGCCTCCGAGTAGATGCAGTTCCATAAGCTGCCGGATGAGCTTGGCGCATCTGAAAATGCGCCCTCGGGCGATTTCAAGGGCTGCAAAATTCACATGGCTAAAATGGATGCGGTCTATGTATGCCGATGGAAAATGTTGCTTCAAGGATTAAGTCCCAAGATGTGCCGAGCAATGAGTATCTCCTCCTATTGAGCTGCAGTCGGTAGCGTGAGAACTCGCTTGGATAATAGGTGAGCGCAAGCGAGATGCCAGAGCCATGTGCGCTGCTATCCGGCAGGCTTGCCCAATCGTATCTTGCGCCAATGTAGAGCGTCCGTGAGAGTTGATACTCAATCATTGAGAAGAAGCCGGTTGCGCTCCTTGAGCCGTTTGAGCCAGAATGCCTTGCAACTGCGAACTCGTTATACCAACTGAGCGACCTGTATAGACCCGCCTCAATTGGGCGCCATCGGTAAGTTAGGTCAACGGAGTAAAGGTGCGTATTGCCGCCAAACGGATTTGGTCCATAGCCGTAATTGAGCCCGAAGTCAAGCGTGTGTTCTATGGGCGTAACTTCAAAGAACGAACGCCACCTGCCGAGGAGCAATGGTCTGCCGCTATCGCAGTCAAATGTGAGGTTGTGCGCATTGAGCGCCTCAATTGAGACTTCATGTGCTTGCCTTGGGCTCTTCGTTGGCAGGAGATAGCTTATTCTTGCGCCAGCTCCGTGAAAGTTATGTCCGCCATGCTCAACGATGTGGTTGAGCAATTTCAAGGCATCGTTCCCACCGTTTTCGTTTCCTTCGTGCGGGTGCGAGTAGAAGAATTGGTGCAGCAATGGCAGGTCTGCCATTGGCTGCTCATGTGCGTGTATGGCATTGAGCTTTCCGACATTGGCGAGCAATATGCCGCCACGAATCTGGATGCCCTTTGGCAACCGAAATGCGCTCGGGTCAAGGAGGCTCAATTCAGCTTGGCAGATGTGTGCCCCCTCTTCGCCGTGTTCAACAAATGCATCAAGCCGTCCAAATGGGTCAGCGTAAGCCTGCAGGGAAAGCTCAACCGTGCGCAGCGTTGCCCCCCTGTAGCTTCTAAGTGGGTTTTTGCCGCCAAGCCTCATTGTGAAGCCACCGATGACGCTTATATCGGGGTTCATTGCCTGCCAAAGCCCTGCACCACCAAGTGCACCATATGGCTGTGATGGCGGTTGCGCAACCTCAAGTTGAGGCTGTTGCTCCTCTGCGCCCTGCCGGCCTTGCATTCCGCTATTTAGCAGCCCACTCATGGATGTGTGCATCAATAGCCCGGTGTTGCCGTTGGCGGAATTGAGGCGGCGGTTAAATCGCGCCAGCAGTAGCTCACCCGTGCCACCCGCATTGCATTTGGCTTCAAGCTCCTCAACCGTTTGCTTCAGCTTGCTGACGAGCTTTTCAAGCTCCTCAATTCGCTGCCTCAGCATTGCCACCTCGTCCGCTTTCACAGCCTGAGTTTCGGCTTGCGCTACGCAAACCTGTGCCAATTGAGCGTTCACAAGCGCGATGGAAATGGCAATGATGACTTTCCTTGTAGCGCTTGCCATCGTCATCACCACGCTTTGCACCCTTAATTTGCCCCGCACAACACTACCTCAAGGAAGCAGTGAGCCGTTCCGAAAACTGGCTTCGCAAGCAGGAGCACAAGCGCAACGAGCGTCGCACAGGCAAGTGATGCTGCAAGCCACATGCGAGGTTGTAACTGGCGTTGCTGTTTGCCCCTTAGCCTCATGCTCTCAAGGCGATGTGTAAGCGCTTTTAGCGCATCTTCCGGAGCGCCGCGCTCGCGCAGCATCTCAATGCACTTCCTCATGGCGCTTTCAAAATCGGGTGCGCATTGCCGCAATGCCATCTCTGTGCATGCACCGTCCTCAACAGCTTCTTCCAGGCTCCTGCGCAGCCATGAAAACCAAGGCAGCGACAGGAAGACGCACGAAAGCAAGCGAAGCAGCATGCGAAGCACATGGTCATGACGGCGCTTGTGAATTAGCTCGTGCTGTATGACTGCCGCAAGTTCGCTCTCTGTGAGCGCTTTTGCGATGTCGCTTGATATGACACATGTCGGGGAAAGCCATCCGAATAGACCGGCGGGACAGAAGTCCAGATCGCACTCGGCAATTCGCATTTTGCTGCTTGAGAACTCAGGCAGCATGCTCGCTGCTGATAAGAGCTTTGCAGATGGTGGCTTGATGGCTCTCTTCCACACCCCGTGCCACGCAATGCGACCAATGATGAAGAGGATGATGAGGATGTTGCCCATGAGTTTCATCGTGTTTGATACCGCTGCCGCGATGCGAATGGCAATCAATTTGTTGCTGCACCCCAAATGAGCGCACCAGTGCATGTATGGCAGGAAGCATCTTTGCAAGTGCCAATCGTAATGCAGCGGGTGCTTGCAAGATATGCACCATGCCGCCGAGATTGATGCAGATGCTGAAGTCGCAATGCCGACTGCCAGCGGCAGGAGGATGGCTGCGGCAAACCAACCCATCGTCATGGCGTTTTTTATGCGAGCCCACAGCCGTTGAGTCGCCCACAGCGTGGCGCAAGTCAGCATCATGGCTATGTTTGACGCGACCAAGAAGATGAATGCGCTGATAAGCACGATCTCCACGCACGCTCACCCGTTTCGGCGCATTTCCCTTTTGCTCGTGCGCCCACTTAACGCCGCCCTTGATGAACGCTTATTCAGAGCTTCAATGAGGTATGCTGATGCTGGCTCTCCAAACCACATGAACATGCGCTCAAGGAATGCGCTGACAAACAGCCTTGCAGCCTCAGAATGTGAAATGGTTGGTTCGTAGATGTAGCGCTTTCCGGCTTTCGTGCGCCTGAGGAAGCCCTTACGATATAGGCGAGCCATCGTCGTCATGATGGTTGTGTATGCCCTGCGCTTGCCGAGTGAGCGGAGCGCCTTACAAACATCCGCAACCGAAGCGCTGCCAAGTTTCCAAATGATGTGCAGCACATCCCCCTCAAGTTGCGGGAACATGATCACCACCCTCTTGTTGGAGGCGTGTCATTCTGATTCCGTTACCTGCAGCATACCGCGATTTGCTACGACATCAATAGTAGCTGGATTTGCGCAGTCGGGTTTATGGGTGGCTGTTAAGTTGCCCGCTGTTACTGGCTCTATGAGGAAGTGTTTGCTCGTGGCTTGCGGCTTTTGCCTTAACATTTCACAGGATGGGCTGTAACCTATCACTGATAAGGCGTGGTGCACGCAATCAAACCCGAATGGGAAATGAGGTGAGGGATCGTGAGCGAAGTAAAGGTGGGTGTCATAGGGTGCGGGATGATTTCGGGTATGCACCTTCGCGCTTACAAGTCATTGCCCGATGTCAATGTGGTTGCATGCGCGGATGTGAACATTGAGCGTGCGAGGCAGCGTGCCTCTGAATTTGATGTGCCGCATGTCTTCAAGGACTACAAAGAGCTGTTGCGTATGGACGAAATAGATGCTGTAAGCATTTGCACGCCGCATGCCCTTCACGCGCCGATTGCGATAGATGCGCTCAATGCTGGGAAGCATGTTCTTTGCGAGAAGCCGATGGCGACGAGCGCAAAAGATGCAGCCGAGATGATAAAGGCAGCTCGCAAGGCGGGTAAGCTGCTTGAGGTCGCCATAAGGAATCGCTTCTCACCAGTGGTGCAGTTTGCAAAGCGCCTCGTTGATGAGGGCATGCTCGGCAAGGTTTACTATGCCGAGGGTTCAATAGGCGGCAGAAGGCGCATACCTGGTTGGGGCAACTCGGGTTTTATACGCAAGAAGACGGCTGGTGGTGGAGTGGTGCTTGACTTGGGCGTCTACACGATTGACCTCCTGTTGCATTTGCTTGGGCAGCCAAAGCCGCTCTCAGTGAGCGCGATAACATCCGATGCCATCGGAAAAAGCAAGGAGGCGCTCGTTGAGGGCGGTTGGCATTGGGAAGTTGACGACTTTGAAGTTGAGGATTTTGGTGCAGCCTTTGTCAGGTTTGAGGACGGCGCTGTGTGCCTCCTCAAGATGGCGTGGGCTATGCATCTTGATTCACTCGGCGGGACATTCCTGCTCGGCGATAAAGGCGGGCTGCGCATTGAGCCGCTTGAACTTTACAGGGATGAGCATGGAACAATGGTGACGACATCATTCCCGAGCTTGCCTCGCCCAGAGCCGTTTTCAACCATGATGGCACAAGTAAGCGCATTCATTGATGCGATAAAGCAGGGCAAGCCATCTCCCACACCGCCAGAAGAAATCATGATGACCAATGTCATCATGGACGCAATCTATGAATCGGCGAGGCTCGGAAGGGAAGTCAAGTGTAAAGTGCCAAGGCTTGAGTAGGTGCAAGATGCATGCGGCATATGCAGCGCTGTGAGTGTGAGCAATGTGAGGCTACAGCGTTGGCTTTGAGGCTGTTTGAATTTCCGTGAATTGAGCGCCCGCCCAACCTGATCGGTCAGATCATGGTTTGGCAGTTTGCTGTTGTGCCTTGTGAGCCTTGGAGCGCAATATTCGGTAATCGCCGAGGCGCTGCGTAAAGCCCACTCGGTCAAGGTGCTCAAGTATTGGCGTTGCATACTTCCTCGTGATGCCAGCCATGTCCCTGAATTCGGCGACGGTTATCCTTCCGTGTTTCTCTATGTGCTCGCTGATCAGTTGTTTTGCGCGCTCTATGGTGTGCGGGTGGAAGACAAACTCATCAACGAGCAACAATTGTTCGCTCTCAAGCAGCGCATGAAGCACTTCGGATGCCTCCCTTTGCATGCCCGCAAAATGTCGCATCAGTTCCGCAGTTGATGGCGGGGCAAAGCCGGCTTCGGAGCAAATTTTGAGCATGCTGTTGGCTATCTCCAAGTATCGTCCACTGAGTGAGGGCGAATGCGAGCGCAGCCGCACAAGCTCACGCTCAACCGCTATTTCGTTTTCCTCTTGAAGACGCAGCAGCAATAGCTCAAGTGTGGCTTCATTGCTAATGCTGCTAACCTGCCCAAACAGCACGCTCTTCCTCATTCCCATGTGCAGCGGGTGCTCTTGATGATATGAGCGCAAAAGTGAGAGCACTTCATCCTTTGCAACCTTGTAAGTGGTTGCCGAGATGCAGAGGTCGTCACCGAGTCTGATTGCGCTGCCACGCTTGCACAGCATGTTGAGCAAGTCGGCTGTGTGCTGCAGTTTCATGTGGAGCAGCACGGAGAGCTCTCTCACACTTAAGCCGTTTGCGTGCTCTTCAAGCAGCATCTCAGCTGCAGCTTCGTAGTCGCCTGTTGACTTTCGCTTGCAACTTTCAATGTAGCGTTGCGATCGCCTGCGGAGCTTTGGCGGATATGGCTCAATGACGATGCCGCCACCTATTGTCTCAATCGGCGAGTATGAGCGTATGACGAAGCGGTCGTAGCGCACACAGGCGAGATATTCATCGGCGCGCAACTCGGCAAATGCATCCTCTCCAGGTGCAAGCTCATTTCCCGAGAGCAATAGCAGCCTTGCGACCCACTCTCCAGTGCCAATGTGAAGGCGCACTGGTGCTCCATCTCTGAGCGGTTTCTTTGCGCTTGGCAGGAGGCGCACATGGACGGCTATCCTGTTAGTTGGTGGCATGTAGCCGACCTCAGTTACGACATAACCGCGCTCAATGCTTTCCCTCTCAATTCCAGCCAAGTTCATTGCCACACGCTGCCCGGCGAATGCCCTCTCAACACTTTGTTTGTGGACTTGCATGCTGCGAATGCGCGTGCGAACGCCGATGGGCGATATCTCAACCTCCTGTCCAACGCTCACCTCGCCGGAGAATGCAGTCCCAGTGACGATCACGCCAAAGCCAGCCCTGATAAACGCCCTATCAATCGGCAGTCTGAACGGGCGCTCCACTTCCTTCCTCGGTTTGACCTCCATTGCCTTGCGCTGGATAAGCTGCACGAGCTCACTTAAACCCTCGCCAGTCACGGATGAAACTGCGACGATTGGGGCGCCGTCAAGGAATGTCCCTTTAAAGCGCTCACGCACATCCTCAATGACAAGCTGCAGCCATTCATCGTCAACCAAGTCACGCTTCGTGATGACGATGATGCCCTCACGCACATTGAGCAATTGCAAAATGTTTAAGTGCTCAACCGTCTGCGCCATGACACCTTCATCGGCGGCGATCACCATGAGAACCAAATCCATCCCGGCAGCCCCAGCAAGCATGTTATGGACGAAGCGTTCATGCCCGGGGACATCAACTATGCCCACAACCCTTCCATCTGGGAGTTTGAAATACGCAAACCCGAGGTCAATGGACATGCCGCGCATTTTTTCCTCAGGCAGCCTATCCGTGTCTAAGCCCGTCAAAGCCTTTATGAGTTCGGTCTTGCCGTGGTCAACATGCCCTGCGGTGCCGATGATGAAATAACCGCCATGCTCGTTTTCCATATCATCACACCCCTTCGCTTGCGGCAGCCAAGCTCGGGCTTTTCTTTGGTTGAATTCAAGCCGGCTGCGCAATAATGAAGTGTAGCAATGAAGCAGCATGCGGTGATGAGCATGGGCAAAGAGCTCGCCGAAACAGTTCCGCCTGTCAGCAGCTTTACGAGGCGAATTGCGTTTTACATGGCTGCATTCGTGCTTTGGGTTGTCAGCTTCGTCTTCGGCATTTATCACCTTGCGTTCCTTTTCGCTGCCGTAGTTTCAACCATCATCCTGAGCTTCCTCTGGGTTAAGGTTAGCCACCACTCATTGTATGCGTCAGTGCGCGGACCAAGAGAGGTGTCAAGTGGCGATGAACTTGAGTTGACGGTTGAGATTGCAAACAGCAGCAGATTGGCGCGCTCCCTGATTGAGGTGATACTTCCAAAGCAACGCTGGCTCAAAGCTCTCAACGGCTCCCAAAGGATTGTGCTCGCTATACCGGCGCACGGCACAGCGTCGGTCAGCTTCGGACTGAAGGCGCTCAAAAGGGGCATTTACAAATATGACCACATCATGGTGCTCATGCGCGACCCGTTCGGATTGTTCAGCGATGTCAGGCGTCTTCAGTGCGATTGTGAAATCGTCGTCCTCCCCAAGATCATCAGCATGCCGGATGTGTGGCATGTTGCCGGGCATGTGTTAACGGAGATGAGTGATGGTGATGGCGATGTTAGCAGGCTTGGGATGGAATTTTATGGCGTCCGTGAGTATCGTCCCGGTGACCCATGGAGGCGCATCCATTGGAAGGCTACAGCTCACACGGGCAAGTTGAACATCGTGGAACTTGAGAGGGAGAAGCAGGGCAATGCCGTCTTGCTCGTTGATTGCAGCTTGCGCTCGCATTGGGGTGACGGGCTTGATGCGTCAATTGAGCACACCGTCACAATTGCGGCGTCAATAGCTAATGAGCTCCTTTCAGCCGGCGCAACAGTTACGCTCGTGGCAGAGCCGTTCGTGCAATCACCCGGATTGACTGCAAATGGCGTTCACGAGCTCAAAGCGTTGCTTTACGAGCTCGCACGAATTGAGCCATCCTCGGCGCCACCACTGGTGGAGGTTGTCCAAAAGCATCGCCTGACTTATGGGCGCTCAGTTGGTCTGGTGGCGATTGCCACAGCGCGCACGCCGGACATTGAACGCATAATCGCTGAGTGCGACGCATGCGCCATTATCCACAACGGGTTTGCGCGCATCGTGCACGGCATACGCGATGGCGAAGGCAGAATCCTTCACCTGCCGGTGGTGTGAACTTGCATGCTGAGCGGAGTTGGTGATGGATCGGCTATGCGAGTAAGCGAGTTGCAAGTCCCGTGGAGAAATGCCCTTGCAGCGCTGCCGGCATATGGATGCGCGCTTGTGGTGGCACTTTCAGCATCACTCGCATCAACCCTGACGATTGATGCACCGCTATTTGGCAGCACAGTCTTTATGTTCGCAATGCTTGGTCTGCTCTCAAACTACATTCGTTCGGTCGGAGATTCAAAATGGCTGCAGCAGTTTGGGCAGACCGCGTCGCTCACCCTTGTCATCCTCATACCGCTGTATGGGTTTATCATAGACCCGCACCGTTTCTTTCCGCCAATCGTCTTTGAGCTCCGTGACTATCATCCGCTCGCTCTGATGACATGGGTGTGTGTTATAACTCTCACAGTCACGGGCAGATGGGGCGATGATGAATATGCGCCGCTATCTTTTGTCCTTTTGCCATCGCTCTCAATGATTGCGCTCTCAGCGCCACATAACATCAACATTGAGGTGACAATTGCGGCGCTCTCTATCGTCATCTTCGGCTCTTTCCTTTTGGCATACGAGACGACGGTGATGCGCGCCTCAAAAGTGGGCGACGAAAGGGTGCTGAGCGACCGTTCTCTCTTGAGCTTTCACTTCCACTCAGGAGCGCAATGGAGTTTAGCCATCCTTTTGACAAGCTTGATGTTGACACCGTTGCTCCTCCTGCTGAGGATGCCCGTTGCGCCGCCAAATGTTCGTCTGGCGGTGCCAAAGAGGTATCTCATGGTTGCCCCTGAGTTCACAATGTTCTCACGCCACATGAGCCTTTGGGGAGGTCCGATAAGATTGTCGGACAGGAAGATGTTTGAGATACGGGGCGACTATTACCCATATTGGCGTGTGCAAGTCTACGATGAATACACCGGGCACGGTTGGCAGTATGGCGAGGATGAGGAACAAATCACGGCTGAGCAGGTTAGCTACGGAACTTATAGGTTCAATGTGAGCTTGCCACCCCACCCCAAAATTATAAGCGCAACAGTGGTGCCAGTTGGGGCGGGCTCATTGATTCTCATGACACCCGGAGTAACCCTCCTTCTGGAAACGAAAGCGAGCTTGCCCGACCTGCGCCTCTCGCATGGCGGCACGCTGAGGGCGTTCAAAGTTAACTTTTATCCGCGAGTGTATAGGATTGTGGCGGCAGCCAATGAACCGCCACTGGATGCCATACGGAATGCGAGGGCATCCCCTGAGGAATTGAGCGGTGATGAACTCCTAAAGTATTTGCAACTTCCGGACATCCCAACAAGGGTGGTAGAGCTCGCGCGCCGGGTTACATCAGACGCTGAGACGATTTACGAGAAGGCAGCGCGCCTCGCCGAATATCTGAGGGAGAATTGCCGCTATTCGCTCTCTCCACCGCATGTCCCCATAAACTCCGATGCAGTTGACTTCTTCCTTTTTGAATCGCAAGAGGGCGCGTGTGACTTCTTCGCAAGCGCGCATGCAGTCATGTGTAGGGCAGTCGGCATACCGAGCAGAATTGTTGCTGGCTTCATGAGCGATGAGTATGACGGCGAAAGCCGCACGCTCACTCTGCGCGAGCGTGATGCACATGTGTGGGTTGAAATTTACATCCCAAAGCACGGATGGGTCATAGTTGACCCGACGCCACCGTCAAGGGGGCGCACGCCGTTGTGGAACATGCTCGCTTGGTGGCGTGAGATTCACTTGCGAATAAGGTGGCGTATGGTTCAAAGGTTATTCCTGTGCGTCATTGGTTTGCTTGCCATTGTCTCATTCACGCCAATGCTGCGCTATCAATGGGGAAAACTTAAGTCCGCCTTTTGGGGTGCTCGCACACCTGGGCAGCGCCTGAACAACTCATATGCCGCGCTGGTGCGCCAGCTTTCCCGCATCGGCTTGCGCTGTGAGCCACACCACACGCCGTTGCAGATAGCACTCATGCTGCGTGCACAGCGTTGTGATGAGTCGTTGAGGGCTGTCTTCCATAACGCTTCGGAGCTTTTAGAGCATCTCTCTTGGCTCGTTTACTCTCCAGCTGGATTTGATAGGGCAAGCGTTGCCGAGTTTGAATCTAAAGCCAGAAGGCTCATCTGGCGGATGAGGTGGCATTCCCTTTTGGCTTCACTCCGACGACTTCAAAGATTTCTATTGGCTCGCTAAAGCCGCGCACAGTGACCTTACCAATAGACCTAAGCTCAACCACATCCTCAACTTCGCTCGCCGTCCGTGGGCAGACAAGGATTGTAGCATTTGTCTCCTTCGTCAGCGCCTGCAACCTTGAAGCCAGGTTGACGGCATCGCCAAATGCAGTGTATTGGAATCTGTCAACGGCTCCGAAGTTTCCCACTGATGCGATTCCCGTGGATATGCCGATGCCGATTCTGAGTTGGGGGTCTCCTCGTTCACGCCACCTTCGCGAGAGTGATTCAGCCACTGCGCGCATCTCAAGCGCAGCCATAACGGCACTGAGTGCGTGTTTATCCATCGGCATTGGAGCACCAAACAAAGCCATCACTTCGTCGCCGACGAATTTATCAACGAAGCCGCCGTAGCGCTTTATCACATCCGACATGGCGGTAAAGTATTCGGTTAACAGTTTTGTGAGCTTTCTTGCGCCGAGACGCTGCATCGTTGCGGTGAAGTCCCTTATGTCGGCAAAGAGCACACTCACTTCCCTCTCTTCGCCACCGATGGCTGCAAGTTCCGGGTAGCGGGCTAACCTTTCGGCTATCTCCTCGCTCACATAAAGGGCAAACAGGTTCTTGATGCGCCTGTGTTCTCTGCCGATGCTGAAATATCCCCACGATGTGACAAGAGCATAGGAGAGCATCGCACCGGCGTATAGCGGTGAGGCGTTGATAAGGATGTTTTCCGAAAGGAGCTTCACGCATGCCAGCATAATTGCACAGGCTAAAGCGACGATGACTAACACGGCAAGCAATGGGTTGATTCGTGGCAGCGCCCACGAAAGAAGCACAGAGGTGACGAGGATGAGCAGCATGGTAAAGCCGCGCGGTAAACGGCGGAGGTGCTGCCCATGGACAAGCGTGTGTATTGCATTAGCCAAAACCTCAACACCGTATGTGGACTGGCTAAATGGTGATGGGCGGATATCATAAAGCCCCTCGGCAGTGAACCCGACAATGACTATCTTATTGGCAAACTCCTTTTCGCTGACCCTCCCGGAGCACACAAGGTGATAAGGCAGCTGGTAGAATGCGCCCCTGCCGCCGACGAAGTTGATGTCCATAAGCCAATTCGGACCACTCGTTGGGACAAAAGTGCCGCCGAGTTTCACGCCGCCCTTGAGGAATTCAATTTCATCCCTATTTAAGCCGAGAGCCATCCTTGCAGCTTCAACGGCAACACTCGGCAATACGCGCAGCTTGTCCGTGCTGCTTCGGCATTCAACCGGCATTCCGAGCGGCAGCTGCCGGTATATGCCCGTTGTGTCAGGGTGTGAGTGAGCTATTCCGGCGCCGGCGCACCCGGCAACGAACGGCATTATTGGCGCCCTGAGAACCTCATGCGCATCTGATGCCGTTGCGTCAATGAGCGCCTTAAAAAGTCCCTCAATGCCTCTCAGCTGCGCATACCCGAACTTGCACAATGCCATCTCGAGCGCCTTCCATTCATCGTCAGTTCGTGGCGGGCGCGATTCACCGAGGTATAGCATTGGGAGGATGATGTTGCCGCATTCAGCTATAGCGTTGCTCAGGAGTTCATCATCTCTTGGGTGCTCCGTATCCGGCTCAACGAACAAAATGTCCATGACCACAACTTTAGCCATCCTCAAGTGTTTCAGGAGCTTCGCATGCACGCTTCGCCTCCACGGGAAGCGACCAAGCTGCCTTATGCTCTCGTCGTCTATCGCGACGATGACTATGTCATCAGGGTGGGTCAGTTCACCTCGTAGCAGAAACCATTGCCTGAGCAGCCAATCATCAAGCTGCGGCATTGGTGGTATTCGCAATAGGAAAAGCGCACAGACCAAAACGCCGCTGACAATGCCGAGGGCAACGCTGACGCGCTCATACCGCTGCTGCATTGTTGGGGCGCTCAATACATCATCACCCTTGCGCTTTTGAGTTATGATGAAGGCGCACATCGGGGTGCGGCTTCTTCACTGCCCGCCACTATGCGGCTTTCCCTCGTCCTCCTCACCCTCAATTTCCCTTCTCTGCGCATCCCATTCTTCAAGCATGCGCTGCGCCCTTATACCCCATTCACTCTGTGGGTCTTCCTCAATGATCTTGTAGAGCAGCCTTCTCGCCTCATCAAGCCGCCTTTGCTGCACATATAGGTGCACCAAGCCGAGCATCTGAGATTGCCTATCCCAGAGGGCTTTCCTTTGCTCCTCAAGGCGCTCAAGGTGGAAGATGTAAGCGCTGAATGCGCTAAAGGCGATCAGCACGATGCACAACACAATCCAACCGCGCTCAAGCAGGTTATTCCTCCAAGCCCTCCGAAGCTCCTTTGCCACCAACCTTTGCAGAGCTGCGAATTCGGCACGCAGCGATGCCAATATGTTTTCGGCGATGCGCATCTTCCTTATAGCCCTCGTTACCTTGCTTATGAGTGCCCCCTCGCCGGCGGTGATCATCTCCGTGCCCCTCGGAACATGCGCTGCAACAGCTCCGTCAATCACTGATACACTCGCCTCTCCGCCTTTCACGGTCGTCCTGAACCTTGTCCCGCGCACACCGAGAACCACAGCCGGCGTCTCAATTGAGTAATCAGTTGGGCGCTCAATGTAACGCTTTATCCACGCCCACAAGTCACCTGAGGTGAGTTCAAATCTCGTGCTCGGCATGCCGGTGCTCATGTCATCAATTGAGAGCAATGTGAACTCCGAACTGCCACGCACATCCATTGTGCTCCCGTCACTGAATCTTAGAAGCATGCGTGCGCCATCTCCGAGGCGCACCCTTTCACCCTCACTTAGCAGTTGCCGATGATGCACTGGCTGCCAAGGCAATCCTTCACTGACTTGGACTTCAACCTCGCCAGAGGGCTGTAATGCCATGGCAAAGTGCGGTGGAACTCTATTGACGGCATAGTAGCTGACAGCGGCATAGCAAATGAAGACAATCGCACAGCATGCAAGGAACATGCAAAATAGAGTGCGAGCCATCTTTGTCCTGTCAAGTTCCTCACCCCAAAGGCGGACGAGAAATCGCTTCCATGCAGCCTTCAAATCCTCATAGGTGGCTCGCTTTAAGCCATCCATGTAGACGGAGGCGAACAGGAGCAATGTGACGAGTGGCAATCCGGCAATCGGAAGGCGCAGTTCCTCGCAGAGGGACAAAATGAGCGTCAGCAATATGCCGCCAAGAATTGCTGAGCCAACTCCACCGACATCACCGGATAATGTTGCACCGCCAATCAATGCCCCGACTAATGGTGCAAGCACCCATGTCCAATCCGGCGCAAGCGGCTGCATGGTCACATTGCTCCCGGCAGCACCGAGCACGCCAACAATGCCCGCAATCAATCCGCTGAAGATGTATACCGGCTCAATCCAAACACGCTCAACGCTTACCGGCATTCGGCGATGCCTTGTTGGGGCGACTCTGGTGAGTTCCTTCAGCCAGACGAAGTAGAAGGCAAGCACAATAAGCACCATAACGAGTGCTGGCAGCGGGATGCCATATACGCTCCCACGGCATAGGAAGGCGAAGAGGGCATCCTCCCAAGTTGGCGGCAGCTTGCCGCGAATGGAGATGGAAAGGTAGAGGGCTAAAGCGCCGGTTGCAATTGTGGTTATTGCCTTCGGCATCGGCACAACGCCGACTATGAGGGCATTGATTAGACCCATGAGTATGCCGGCGATGAAGCCACCAGCCGCAGCAGCGCTTACATCAATCGGCAGGAGAAGCAGGGCGATGCTCCCCGAAAGCGCCGCAGTTGCGCCGATTGATAGATCAATCCCTCCCTGCCCAAGTGCAGTATCCATTGCCAGAGCACCGAGAATGAAAAGCGAGGCGCGAATGATAAGTAATGAGAAAGCCTCGCCGCTTGGGCGAAGCACCATCACCATGCCGAGCAAAAGCAGGATTGCAAACAGCGCAAACCATTGATAGGGTGGAACTTCAGCGAGATACCTCGCGGCGCTTGAGCGAAGCAACTGTGCAAATGGGTGAACGGTAATCGCCGATGGCTGCGCTGCATTGCCCTTCAGCGGCGCATAGCATCGCCAGCATACTGATGCTCGCGCTGCATTACGAGCACCGCAGCTCTGGCAGACCGTAGTTTCCATACCACTTCACCTCTACCCTTGGCATTACGCTTGTTGCATCAATTGCCATGATATTTTTTCCACATGTAATGTTTGCCCACAAGTTATGTCATCGCAAGTGTATTGACCAAGCGCATCAACAATGCCGATGCATTTCATGCATCATAATGCTTGGGTGAGGGGTGATATGGATGCGTGATTTGACGCTGGCAGAAGTTTGCACAATGAGGCTGTCCGATCGCTTGCCCATCGCCCGTGAGCTCTCACTGGTGTTGTTCGGCAGCATGTTGCTTATGCTGCTGTCGCAGGCGCGCATACCGTTGCCGTTCACCCCAGTGCCCATAACACTTCAAACATTTGGTGTGCTCCTCATTGGTCTCTCATTTGGCTCATTGCGTGGTGCCATCACAGTTGCCACATACATCGCCTTTGGTGCGATTGGAGTGCCTGCCTTTGCCGGCGGCGCTCATGGATGGAAGCACATGTTCGGACCGACGGGTGGCTATCTGATTGGGTTCATCGCGGCGGCTTGGCTTGTTGGACGCCTTTCCGAGTTCGGTTGGGATAGAAACTTTCGGCTCGCTTTCGTTTCGGCGCTGCTTGGCACATTCACCATCTATGCATTTGGTGCCGCACAGCTCTCCCATTTTGTTGGTATAAAGCGGGCATTCATCATGGGCATTCTTCCGTTCATACCGGGTGACATCATCAAAGCTTTGATGGCTGCCGTTGTAATGCCGTCCACTTGGAAGTTGCTCGGACACAATGGTTATTCAACTTGATGTTGAGGCATCTATCAAGCTGCGTTTGGGTTGAGCGGGTTGTTCATTCAACAGCGAGCACTTGGCGCACTTCTGAGACGCGCTCTTTGATGTGGCTTTCAACGGCAAGCCGCAATGTGAATTGAGCAAACGGACACGCCCCGCATGCACCCGTAAGGCGCACATGCACGATTCCGTTTGCCTCGTCAATGTCTACAAGCTCAATATCGCCGCCGTCCATGCGCAGATAATGTCTGATTTCCTCGAGCGCCTCAGCAACGCGCTCTTGTAAGGTCTTTCTCGGCTGCTCATCAACAGATTGGGTTTCGCTCACCGATCTCACCTCACCGTGTAAATGCACACACTGCCGATGAGTTGAGTTTGCCGCAGCGAAGCCGAAATGCCACCTTAAAACATGGCGCTGATAACGATGGCTGCCATAGCGAGTGCTATCCCGAGTTTGAGCACCGTCCCGAGCACCCTCCCCATGATAGCCGCCTTTGCGATGGCGAGCGCCTCGGGACGGCTTTTCCCTGAGAGCAGTTCGCATGCGAATGTCGCTGTGAATGCTCCGAGTATGGCGAACGCGAATGTCACAAATGCTATGGCAAGTGGCGCTATGATTACAAATGGCACACCAAAGGCGATGAGGGCAATGAGCACCGCACTCAGCTTGGCACCAACTATGCCACCACCAATAGCGCCAAGGATTGACCAAACCATTGACCTGCCGGATGCCCCACTCCGCTTTGCAAGGAGCATGCTCAACATATTGTCGCCACATTCGGCGATGAGGCATAGGGCGAACTGCATGAGCAATGCCACAACACTTATCCTGCTAAACTTTGTGGCAATGCCATAGATGAGAGCCGCAATGAAGATGACAACCGTTCCGGGCATGCCGATGGGGATGATGAGCAAACCGATGCCAACGCATATTGCCAAGAGCACTTTGAGCAATAGCATGTTAGGCGCACCGCCCGCCGATTTACCCTACCCTGATGGAGATGACACATGTCTAAATTCATTGAGTGGTGGCATCGTTTTAGAGCTTTAGCTCGTTGCAGCATTAATGGTAGCGCACAGGGGGCGAAGTTTGGCGATGGCTCATCATGGTGGGGCGCTCAACAACCGCAGCAAGATTAAATGGCAATTGATACGCCCGGCAAAGCAGTATGGGATTGGCGAATTCATCATCATGCCGATAGCTTACTTGGGCGAGGTGGCATTGCTTTTTGCCGACACGGTTAGGGCAGCATTTAGTGAGCGCTTGCGCTTGCGCCAACTCGTTGAGCAAATGGACGAGGTCGGCGTTAGATCGTTGCTCATTGTCCTCTTAACGGTTTCATCGGCTGGCATAGTGCTCTCGCTTTACACGGCGAAGGAGTTGGCGACGAGGGGCGCTGGGCATTTTGTTGGCTGGCTGCTCGCATACACTATTGTGCGCGAACTCGGACCTATGGTGACAGCCATCGTTGTTGCTGCGAGGGTCGGTGCTGCGTTTGCGGCTGAACTCGGGACGATGAAGGTGACGGAACAAATTGATGCCCTGCGCTCGCTCGCCGTTGATCCAATCGCTTACCTCGTCGTTCCGAGAATGCTCGCATGCATAATCATGATGCCCGCTTTGACGATGCTCGCCGACATTGCTGGCACATTGAGCGGCATGATCATTGCGAGTGCCGTCGGTGTTCACCCGAATATTTTCTTGGACTCAATCAGGAGCTTCCTCACCGTGACAGACTTGCTCATCGGGTTAATCAAGTCAGTGCCATTTGGCATACTCATCGCCATCGTGAGCTGCCATCAGGGTCTGGAGACCACTGGAGGCGCGATGGGCGTCGGGAGGGCAACAACTGATGCAGTTGTCCTATCGCTCATATTCGTGTATGTTGCCGATGTTGTAATGTCGTCCGTGCTCCCGAAGTGAGGCGAATGAGCCTTGAAAGGGATTGCCGAAGACGAGATTGTTATTGAGCTTGACGATGTGCACTATGAAGCTCCAGATGGGACGAAGGTGTTAAGCGGCATCAGCTTGAGCGTCAGGCGCGGTGAGATAATGTGCGTCATTGGTGCATCCGGTGCCGGCAAGAGCACGCTGCTAAAACTGATTGCTGGTTTGCTTCGCCCAACATACGGCGTTGTGAGGGTGCTCGGAGTTGACATAACTTCGCTTCCGGAAAGGCAACTGAATGATGTGAGGAAGCGCCTTGGGGTGGTTTTTCAATTTGGCGCCCTGTTTGATTCGCTCACCGCCTTTGAAAATGTCGCATTCCCACTGCGCGAGCACACTGATATGACTGAGGACGAGATCATTGGACGAGTCATTGAGCTGCTTGACGCCGTCGGGATGAGCGACAGCGGGCATCTTCTCCCAGCCGAGCTGAGCGGCGGAATGAGGAAGCGAATCGGCATTGCGAGGGCGCTTGCGCTGCATCCTGAGATTGTGCTTTATGATGAGCCAACGAGCGGTTTAGACCCGATCACAGCTGACGCAATAAACAAGCTGATCTCCGACATGAGGAAAAGGTATGGTGTGACATCGGTCATAGTGACGCACGACATACACAGCGCTTTTGAACTCGCAGACAGAATGGCGATGCTGCACGATGGCAGGATACTCGTCTGCGACACGCCGCTGGCGATTAGGACAAGCCATCATCCGCTCGTGCAAAAGTTCATTCGCTTTGGCGTTCATGGAGCCTGAGTTCCTATGCCTCCATACCGAAGTTCGCCGATGAGGTGTGGCTAAACAAAAAGCACTTAAGGGATGGTGGTCAGCGTTGCGCCGCTACATTGAGATTAAAGTTGGCGTGCTCGTCTCCCTCGCACTGGTTCTATTTGTATCCGTCGTCTTTTTCCTCCGCCCGCTCAAATGGTTTCAACGCGGCATTCAGTTCACTGTGGTAGTTAGTGACGCTCACGGTCTGCGCAGCGGCGCTGAGGTTTATGTGCAAGGTGTCAAGGTTGGAACTGTTAGGGATGTTTCGTTCCGCCCCGACGGTAAAGTTGCAGTTAGAGCCATCGTCAGAGCTGATGCGCCAGTCTATCGCAACTCAAGGTTCTCAATTCGCGTTCATCCGTTGCTTGGGCAAGCTTATGTGAGCGTTGACGCACCAAAGGTGGTTGGCAAGCTGCAAAGGTTGCGCAGCGGCGCTGTTGTGAAGGGTGTTGAGCCGGTTGAGCTTGAGGAGCTCATTCCGAGGGCTCAAGAGCTCGTTGACCACTTAAATGGGCTTTCCCTCGCATTTGAGAGACTGATAGGCGACAAGTCATTCCAAGAGTCCATACACAATGTGGCTAAAGAGCTTTCAAAGGCTGCCAAAAACTTGCGCATGTTAACTGGTGACCCGCAGCTCATCGGTGCTGTTAAGCGGACGGCAATGCACATTGAAGGTGCATCAAGGCAGCTTGAGATGCTCATAAGTGATCCCAAGCTGCGCAAGTCAATCAGTGTGACAGCGGCAAATGTATCCGAGGCGACCGAGAAGTTAAAGCGGTTGCTCTCGGACAGGCGCCTGCAAGAGGATCTGCCAAAACTCATCTCCAACTTGGAGCGCGCCTCCAAGGAGCTTCAATTGCTCCTCTCCGATAAGGAGCTTCGCGGGGCAATCGTGAAGGCTGTAGCCAACATTGAGGGCGCTTCAAGGCAGCTCAATGAATTGCTCTCCGACAAGGAGTTGAGGGAGGGATTGCGCACATCCATTGCAAACATCGGTGAGGCAAGCAAGCGTCTTTCCGAGTTGCTCTCCGATAAGGAGCTTCGCGGAAGGTTAACCAAAGTGCTTGACGAAGCCGATGAGCTTCTCCAATCTGGTTCGAAGGGCATGAAGGAGTTTGAAGAGACCGTATCCGAGTTGCGCCAGACGATCTCAGAGAACAGGGAAAGCATCAAGCGCTTGACGGAGAACCTCGCAGGGCTGTCCGAGAACTTGGAGGAGACCTCAAAGATGCTCAAATGGCTTGTGACCGAGGGTGGTGTTGCCGAGAATGTGCGCTTGGCTATCGCAAACCTCCGCGAGTCAACCGAAAATGTGAAGGAGCTCACAGCTAACTTGAAGGAGGTGACCTCAAGCGAGGAGTTCATGGCTGGCGTGAAGCAAACGATTCTCAATGCTGCTGAGGTTACAAAGGCTGCGAGCGAACTCGCAAAGCGCGGGAGTGAGGTCGTATCCGATATACAACGCCCGGTGCGTGAGTTGACCCGCGTGCGCGTTCAGCCATCGCTCTCAATCTGGCATCTTAATGGCAGCGGTGGAGTCGGAGATGCTGAGGCTGTAATCACATCGCCATACAGGCGTTCATTCGGCTTGGTTGGGGTGCATGACCTCAGCGGTAAGGGTTATGGCATCGCGCAGCTCGGTCAATTCCTCTCGGATAACTTTGCTGTGCGCGCTGGCGTGTATCGCTCCGAATTGGGCGTCGGTTTGGATTGGCGCTTCAAAGGCGGCTTACTCTCGCTAAACGCTTACGATGCGAGCCACCCGAATTACAACGCATGGCTTCGCTTGAGGTTGCTGCAGGGGCTTTACATGCGGATCGGCGTTGAGGAGTTGCGCCGTGGTGGCAGGTTGGGTGTGGGTCTTGAGTGGCGCTTGGGTGAATGAACGCAGTCTGTCGGCTGGATGAAGCTATGGGCATTCAGCGAAGTTATGTGCTGTGACTTTGTTCCTCCGTTTGGTGTGGCTTTAAACTTGGGTTCGCGGTCCGGAAGGGGCTGTTTGACTTTGACACTGTGATGAAGGTGTGTGAAGGCGGCATGCTTTAACTCAGGCACAGAAAGCGATGTCGGCATAATGGGAAGTGGGTGAAATGCCATCGGCAAGTTGAAGTGGGGGGGGTGCTGCGCTGTGAAAGTGATTCTGATTCAGGATGTTCCGAAGGTTGGCAATAGGCTTGACATAGTTGAAGTTTCTGATGGCTATGCGAGGAACTACCTTATCCCGAAGGGACTTGCGGTGCCGGCGACCGAGAGCTCGCTCAAGCAGCGTGAGCATATGCTGTGCATGATGAAGCAGAGGGAAGAGCGCGCCGCTGAAGCCGCAAAGAGGATAAAGGAGCAACTTGAATCTGCCATCGTTGAGATACAGGTGCCAGCTGGTAAGGACGGAAGGTTGCATGCGGCAGTCACTTCACAGGAGATAGCCGATTGCCTGAAAAAGCAGTTTGGGATTGAGCTTGACAGGCGCCAGATAGAACTTGAAGAGCCAATTCACACGGTTGGCTTGCACAATGTCCCCATTGACTTGCATCGCGGTGTGAGCGTCAAGTTGAAGGTGCGCGTGATCGCGAAGGCTGAATGACAGGCGAGTGGTGAACATGTCTGGCATTCAAGCAACCGGAATTGATAGGGTCATGCCGAATAGCCTTGAGGCTGAGCAAGCGGTGTTAGGTGCGATGATGGTTGATAAGGACGCGGTTGCGCAGGTGGCTACTATACTTCGCCCGGATGACTTTTACTACGAGCATCACAGGGTCATATACGATGTCATCCTGCGGCTTTACAATCGCGGTGAACCGACGGACATGGTGACGGTCGTCAATGAGCTCAGGAAAATCAACCAACTTGATCATGTCGGCGGGTCTGCCTATATCGGCACTCTGATAGAGAGTTGTCCATCCACTGTTAATGCTCCCGACTACGCGCGCATAGTTGTGGACAAGGCGATACTGCGCCGATTGATACTTGCGGCATCACGGATATCCGCATGGGCATATGAGGAGCAAGAGGATGTGGATACCGTCATTGACAGGGCTGAGGCTGAGGTGCTATCAGTCGGTCAAAGACGGCTCAGTGCACACTATGAGCCGCTGCAGCGCTTGCTGATGGAGGCATGGAGCAAGATTGAAAGGCGCTACGAACTTGGTGGCGTCCTTACCGGCATACCGACGGGGTTCAGAATGTTTGATTACTGGACTGGCGGTTTGCAACCCTCCGAACTAATAGTGGTCGCAGCGCGTCCCGGCGTTGGTAAGACATCGTTTGCACTGTGCGTTGCGCTGAATGTAGCGGTCAAGGAAAGGCAGGTAGTCGTCATATTCAGCCTTGAGATGTCAAAGCAGGAGCTAATCCAAAGGATGCTTTGCACATACGCCATGGTTGACCAACATGTGATGAGGCGCTCAACAGTAGCCGATGAGGATTTGGAGAGGCTTTCACTCGCCTGCCAGCACCTATACGAGGCTCCTATATACATCGTTGACTCGCCAGACCTATCCCCATTTGAAATAAGGGCGCTGTCAAGGAGGCTGCAAGCTGAAAAGGGACTTGGCTTAATCATCGTTGACTACCTTCAACTTGTCAAGCCACCAAGGAAGGCTGAGACGAGGGCGCAGGAGGTGTCCGACATAGCTCGCTCATTGAAGCTGCTCGCCCGTGAGTTGAATGTTCCGCTGATGGCGCTATCACAGCTTTCAAGGGCAGTTGAGCATCGTCCCGGAAGGAGACCAATGCTCGCTGACTTGCGCGACAGCGGCGCAATTGAAGCCGAAGCTGATGTCGTCGTCTTCCTCCACAGGCAGGATGAGGATGAAAAGGGCAGGAGAAAGAAAGCAGCTGCTGAGGGTGCTGAGGAGGGTAGACCATTAGTTGAGGACATAGAGGTCATCATCGCAAAGCAGCGCAGTGGTCCTACAGGTAGGTTCATGATGAAGTTTGATAAGCGCTACACGCGGTTTGCGGATGTAGCCCGTGATGAGGAGCATGGAGAGCTTGAAGCGCCCTATTAAGCCACATAAGGCACACGCTCCGAACATGCATAGGGCTTCGTCGCATCCATCTTTGTGACCGAATGCTGACGCGGCTAAGTCAATGCCTCACCTTGCTCATGTAATCCGACTGCATGGTTTCAAATTGTGGGCTGTGCTCTCTATTGTGGCACTGCACGCACACCTTTTGTGGGTCAACCCTTGGAGGGCGTGCCCTGTCTGATGGCATTTGACCGTGCTCTTTAACCTTAGTCGGATCTTTGAGTTCAACATGGCATGAAACGCACTCAACGCCCCTTCCTTTCTCGGTCGCCGTCAGGCGCTTTGTTTGTCTGAACTCCTCAGAGTGGCACTTCAAGCAGTCCGGTTCCAGACGATGCCTTTCTTTCAGCGTCTGAATCGCGCTTGCGTGCTTCGTCGTCAGCCACTGGCGATACTCACCTTCATGGCACTCGGCGCACGCGTTTGGCGGTGTGTATTTCCTTGCACGCCTGACGATAACCGACCATTGCGCCATGAGCCTCTTCTGCCTCTCCCTGTAGTAAGCCTCAACGATGGCTTTGATTTTCTCATCGGGTATTCTTTCGGCAACGGTGTGTGTTGCCATGCTGATGTAGCGCACCTTACCCTTGCGGATCCATATCCTCAGCAACGGCATCGGCAATAGCGAGTTGGGCAGTGTGAGGAGGCTTGTCTCAAGTTGCCTTTGCATTTCTGGACGCCTAAGCTGCTGCGAAGATGCATGGTTGATGACAGCGGTGATAAGCCTGCCTGCATCTGTTGCCTTCATCACGCTCTTGAGCAATTCCATGTTCCAGTAGTTCACGAGGATGACCACATTGGCGCTCTTTGAAGCCGATTTGATGTCTTGCATCACTTCGTCCCATTTTGCCTTCACAGCTTTATCCGATGATGAGGTTGGCTGAATGCCGGTTGTGATGAATGCGACCTTATACTTTGAGCAATCCAGCGTCCAAAGTGACTTGCAAAGTCCACCCGTAACTTCGCCTCCCTTAATGCCCCTTGCCAGCAACTTTATGTTGAGCCTCTTCGCCTGTGAGAGGACTTCATCAATGTGTGGTTGTTCACCCTGCGCGATTGACACAAGGTCATATCCGAGCATCTTGAATGCCAGCATTGCCACTTTGACCGATTCCCTATCGGATGTGAAATCGCCCGATTCAATCAATATCAGCCTCTCGCGGAGCTCCGGCGTTAAAGTCAACTCCCTTATAGCCTGCGCCCTTACTGGGAGGCTCATGGCTCTCTCGCCCGGGCATCCGCAAAGTTCAAAGCGCCCGCGCATTTTCCCTGTAACTAAGATCTCAATGTCGGGTGGACGATTGAGGATTGCCCTTTGTGATGTGACGATTGCATTCACGATGATGCCGATGAGGACTATGGCTATCAAAGCGAGCAGCAAGACATGCGTTGAACGGAGCCTCACGAGGCTCACCTCTACATGGCTTTCTTTTTTCCATCCGACACGCCAATTCAAAAATTTTGCTGCGTTTGACGGGCTGTAAAAGCTCACCAACTTGCGCTATCGTGAGAGAAGGTCGGGCAACTTGCTGTGATTCAATTGGCAGGGCGAGCTCAGATGGTAGCGTTAGAGGGGTGATGGTGTGTGCCAATTGAGCTCACCGAAAGGACGATTGAAAGCAGAAGGGTTTATGAGGGCAGGGTTGTGAGCTTGCGAGTTGACACTGTCGTCTTACCCAACGGACGAGTGACGACGAGGGAAATCGTTGAGCATCGTGGCGCAGCTGCAGTTGTCCCAATGCCATCACCAAACACCGTCATACTCATTCGCCAATTCCGAAAGCCGGCTGATGAGCTTTTGCTTGAAATACCTGCAGGCACATTGGGTGAGGGTGAAAGCCCGTTTGAATGCGCGCAAAGGGAGCTTGCCGAGGAAATAGGCTACCGTGCCGGAAGGCTTGAGGAGCTGTTCTCAATTTACCTTGCACCCGGCTACAGCACGGAGAAGCTGCATGTTTTCTTGGCAACCGAATTGGAGCCGGAGGAGCGCAGCGCCGATGAGGAGGAGTTCATTGAGCTGGTTGAGATGACGCTTGATGAAGCTATAGCTCAAATTGAAGCCGGCAGGATTAAGGACGCAAAGACCATTTGCGGATTGCTCTTGACTTGGTATCGCTTGCATCGCGGTGGTTAAGTGTGAGGTTGATTGGGCAAACTCAACGCGCTTAAATCAAGTTCCCATCCGCATTGCACATCATGTGAGGTGCATCCTTAAGTGGCAATTGGTTTCAATCGCGGTTCAAGGCGCATTCGCCTAATGGTTGTGTTTGGGACGAGACCGGAGTGCATCAAGCTTGCGCCAGTCATCAAAGCCCTCAAAGGATGCGATGAATTTGAGGTCATCATAACCGTCACAGCACAGCACAGGGAAATGCTTGATCAGTTCCTGAGCTTCTTTGAGCTGCGCCCCGACTACGACCTCAACATCATGCAGCATG
Source organism: Candidatus Thermosaccharophagus tengchongensis (assembly GCA_032161105.2). Classification (GTDB taxonomy): domain Bacteria; phylum Armatimonadota; class Fervidibacteria; order Fervidibacterales; family Thermosaccharophagaceae; genus Thermosaccharophagus; species Thermosaccharophagus tengchongensis. The sequence goes on along the minus strand of JAVHTD010000003.1, from coordinate 6,832 downwards.
GGCAAACGCTAACGGAAATAACATGCCGTGCATTGGACGGGCTTGATGGTGTGCTCAGCAAAGAGCGCGTTGACATGGTTATGGTTCAAGGTGACACCACAACGGCGTTTGCGGCAACGCTTGCTGCGTATTACCATCGCGTGTCATCGGCGCATGTTGAAGCCGGCTTGCGCACACATGATAAGATGCAACCGTTCCCGGAGGAAATCAACAGGCGCCTGATTGGAGCGATAGCTGACTTGCACTTTGCTCCAACGGTTAGGGCAAAGCAGAATTTGCTGCAGGAGGGTGTTGAGGCGAAACGCATATTCGTCACCGGAAACACCGTTGTTGATGCGCTGCTTGAGTGCTTGGAGCGCCTTCCGCCAGTTCATTCCAACAGCTCACGGCGCACATTGCTTGTCACAGCTCACAGGCGTGAGAATTGGGGTGAGCCATTAAAGCGCATATGCCGTGCATTGACTCGCGTCCTTGAGCGATTCAAGGATGTGCGAGTTGTCTTCCCAATGCACCGCAATCCGGTCGTCAGAGAGATTGCGGTGTCTTACCTCGGTTCGCACGAGCGCGTTGAGTTGATTGATCCGCCAGATTACTTTGGCTTTGTCCAGCTCATGAGGCTTGCGCATGTCATCGTGACCGATTCTGGCGGCGTCCAAGAGGAAGCGCCCGCGCTCGGGAAGCCGGTTTTGGTGCTGCGCAATGTGACGGAACGCCCGGAGGCGATTGAAGCCGGCGTAGCTAAGCTCGTCGGGACTGATGAGAGCGCAATTGTGGATGAGCTTTGCAGGTTGCTATCCGATGAGAACGCTTATGCGCGAATGGCTCGCAGTGTCAATCCATATGGTGATGGTAAAGCATCTCAACGCATAGTTCATGGGCTGCGCCATTTCTTTGGGCTGTGCGAAGAGCCGCCGCAGGAGTTTAGGGCGTCGTTTTAAGCGGGCGATGAATATGAGGGGCACCTTCGCTTCTTCCGCCGATGCTTGCGGTGTGAAATTACCTGTAAGGCTCACACCAACGATGATGCGCCGTGGGCATTTGCACCTTGCGGCGACCGAAGGCTCGCGTTGCCGCATTGCCCGCTTTAGCGCCGCATTGCTTTTCTACATCCTGTGCGCGCTCTGTTTTCTTGCGGCAGGCAGAGATGCGACATTGCGGCGATTTGAGTATGCCCAAATTCACATGGGGATGAAAGTTCGCATCGTCTTATATGCCGAAGATGAAGCGAGCGCCGAAAGGGCGTGCGTTGCGGCGTTCAAGCGCATTGCAGAGCTTGAGGACATCTTCAGCGACTACCGTCCGAAGAGCGAACTCATGCGCCTATGCGCGAGTGCCGGCGGCGCTCCAGTCAGAGTTAGCGATGAGCTTTTTACAGTGCTTGAGTTTGCTCAAAAGGTTTCCGAGTTGACTGATGGTGCATTTGATGTGACGGTTGGTCCGTTGAGTCGGCTTTGGCGTAATGCGCGCAGGCTCGGTCGGTTGCCATCGGAAAGTGATTTGCAAGCGGCATTGAACAAAGTCGGTTGGCGAAAGATGCGCCTTGATGCCTCTTCAAAGACTGTTCAGCTCGCTGAGCCGGGTATGTTGCTTGACCTCGGCGGTATAGCGAAGGGCTACATGCTTGATCGGGCAATTGAAGTGCTTCGTCGGCACGGCATACAGAGGGCACTCGTTGAGGCAGGTGGCGACATTGTGGTTGGTGGTCCGCCACCGAATGAGGATGGATGGAAGGTTGAACTGCCTCACTTTCACGGCAATGTTGAGAGCCTGAATGGCACTCGTGAGTGTCAGCGCATCATTACCGTTGCAAATGCAGCTGTAGCCACATCCGGAGACACTGAGCAGTTCGTTGAAATTGATGGCGTGCGCTACTCGCACATAGTTGACCCGCACATTGGCATCGTGCCGATTAAAGGGCTTGCGGCGACTGTCATCGCCTCAGAGGGCATCATTGCCGATCCGCTGGCGACAGCGCTATATGTGCTCGGTGATATTGAGCGGTTTAAAAGCGCGGTCAGAAGGGGACAGCTCAAGGTCATCAAAGCTTACCTATTTAAGGCACCCAACTTAGCAAGGTGATGCAATTGGAGCGCTGTAGGTAGCCATGCATTGGCGCAGCGAAAATGCTCATTGACGGCTGTTGCTATGTTCACACGGTATTGCGCATGCGCTATGCTTTGATACGATTATCCTCACAGCCGCTCGCCAAAACGCAATAGCTATGGGGAGGGGTTACAGGTGCCAGCGATAGGCGTTGATGCAGAGCTTGAAGAGTATCGTCGCCTGATGGATGTCCCTAAGGAGTTTGAAGAGGGCTTCACGCTGAAGACTGTTGTTGGGGCGCTGTTTGTCGCCTTCGTCTTCCTTCCGGGGTCAATTTACCTTTGGCTTGTCGCTGGGCACACACTCGGCGCTGCAGCACAGTGGGTGACGGTTATCCTCTTCGTTGAAGTTGCAAGGCGCTCGTTTATGGTGTTGCGCCGCCAAGAGGTTTATCTCCTCGTTGTAGTTGCGAGTGCTCTCATAGGGACAAACCCGTTTCAGGGCTTCATATGGAATGTTTACCTTCGCACATCACATGTGACGAAAGGTCTTGGCATAGCGGATGAGATACCAACTTGGGTTGTCCCGCCAGCTAACTCGCCAGCGATCATCCATCGCACATTTTTCCACCCGCATTGGATTGCGCCAATACTGCTCATGCTATTTGGGAGCGTCGTTGGGCAAGTGAAGGGATTCAGCTTTGGCTATTTGCTCTTCAGGGTCACATCCGATTATGAGCGGTTGCCATTCCCGCTTGCGCCAGTCGGAGCGCTCTCGGCTACAGCGCTTGCCGAAATAACCACAAAGGAAGAGACTTGGCGTTGGCGCATATTCTCAATCGGTGCAATGATTGGACTTGCATGGGGCATCTTCTATGTCGGCATACCGACGCTCACCGGAGCATTGATGACTCGCCCATTACAGCTCATCAAAATACCATTCATTGAGCTCACACACAACACACAAAATGTTCTGCCGGCGACACCGACTGGCATTGGGACTGACTTGGGCTCATTCCTTTACGGCTTCGTTGCGCCATTTTGGTCCGTCACTGGCGGTTTCATTGCTGCTCTCCTCGTCCTCATCCTTAACCCAATCCTCTATTACAAGGGCTTCTTAAAGCAATGGCGCCCCGGAATGGATACGATACAAACTCAGACAGTCAACCACTACGACTTTTGGCTGAGCGCAAGCATTGGTGTTTCACTCGCTGTTGCGACGCTCGGTATCGGCTCAGTGATAACATCGGCGCTTAAGCTTAAGGAGGGCGGGAGAAGGGAGCGTGGCACTTTCACGCCGCCACCTGGGCGCGGTGATTTTCCAATCCCGGTTATGCTTGCTGGCTACATACTTGCCGCTACAGCATATGTTGTTCTTTGCCGGCATCTAATACCGCACTTTTACCTCTGGTTCTTGCTATTTTTTGCCTTCGTTTACACTCCGCTCACCTCGTATGTTGATGCGCGCATGATTGGCTTGACCGGGCAATGGATAACAATCCCGTATGTCAGGGAGGCAACCTTCATCCTTTATAGCAAGCTCACTGGCTACAAAGGCATTGACATTTGGTTTGCGCCGATACCGATAGCCGACTACGGCGGTGCTGCACAGCACTGGCGCATCGTTGAATTGACTGGGACAAAATTCACGAGCTTATTGAAAGCCGTCATCCTCGTCATTTGCATTGCCATACCGAGCAACCTTGCCGTGTGGCAAATCATATGGCGATTGGCTCCGATACCCAGCTCCGTATATCCGTATGCCCAAAAGATGTGGCCATTGTGGGCTTTTTACAGCTCACTTTGGTGGACTGCCACAGCGAAGGAGAAACAGGCATTGCTTCAGGCAGTCAAATTCCCAGTCATTGCCACATTTTACACGGCATCACTTGCAGCCTATGGCATACTTTACGCATTCCAGCTGCCAATCCTGCTCATTTATGGCTTCATACGGGGAATGTCTGGCATACTTCCGCACTACATCTTTGTTGAGTTTGCTGGCGCACTCGTCAGGCGATACTACATTGAGAAGCGAATTGACCCAGATACTTGGCGAAGATATGCCGCAGTCCTGCTCGGTGGATACTCATGCGGTATGGGATTGGTCGGCATGTTCTGTGCAGCCGTCGCCATTGTCTCAAAAGCAGTCTCACAATTGCCATATTGATGAACACCAAAGTGTTGGGTAACCTCTGGTTGAAGTGCTACCGTAGAGGCAATGGTCCGAGAGTGAAATTGGATGAGGCTCGTCAGTGCTCTTGGTTTGCTCTTTTGGGAACGAGTCTTGCCGATTTTGTTATTGGTTGTGTTGGGGTATTTGTTTCAACGGCGGATGAAAATAGACGCTGGCGCGCTAAACCGCGTGAACCTTTACCTTTTCGTTCCAGCGCTGACGCTTTCTCGGCTCGCTGAAACTCCCCTTTCAGTTCAAACAATTGGGACTGTCGCAATTGCGGTTTTCGTTAATGCGATGGTGCTGTGGATGTTGAGTCACCTCGTCGGGCGATTGGCAAAGTTTGACTCTGAAACAAGGGCAACAATCACCTTGGGGGCAATGTTGGGAAATTCGGGAAACTTCGGTTTGCCGCTCATTGAGCTTGTCTTGGGACGACAATTTGTCGGCTACCAAGCCCTTGTGTTGGCATTCAACAATGTGCTGACTTTCACTGTTGGCATCTGGCTTTTAGCGCGGGCGAAACTTTCATTTGTGGGGGCGGCAAAGAGGGTTCTTTCAATGCCCTTAATTTACGCCGTCGCATTAGGCATCTTCATCTCGGCAACAAAAGCTTCCCTGCCCAAACCTTTGCTGATTTCGCTGAGATACTTGGGTGACGGACTCATTCCTGTCGCGCTTGTGACCTTGGGAGTTCAGTTGGCAGAGCAAACAAGGTTAAAGAATGGGGCAGCGATAAGCGTTGCGGCAATTTTGCGGCTTGTCGTTTCACCTTTGTCAATGTTTGCCATCATCAGCTTGCTCGGGATTCAACCCGAACTCGGGCGGGTTTTGATTCTCGGTGCTTCTGTCCCAACTGCTGTCAACACTGTTCTGCTCGCAATTGAATTTCAAGTCAATCCAAGCCTCGCCTCAGCAATTGTCTTAGTCACGACAGTCCTTTGCCCAATCACCGTCACCATTACGGCTTTTTGCGTGGTGCATTAAAATGACACACCTGAAGGACATTTCTTCCAATGCCAGAGTTTGCAGGCTATTGCAAAATTTGTTGGAAATGCTATAAAATGGCGAAATAGTGGTTGCTGGGAAAGAGCCCAAGAATGGGGCGATTAGGAATGAAGGTTTGGATTTATGTTATGGTCGGCTTGAAAGTGGCTTTAAAGCCCGCACTCTTTTGTAGTTAATGGCGTTAGGAGGGATGGTTAAGGCTCGACAGGTAAGGGTGGTTATGGTATCATGGGGTCATTGGAAGCTGTTCGGCAAAAAGCAGTTAAAAACCGAAGTGGTGGAGGTGCATCAGTATACCACGCAAAGGAAAATCGCGAAAGGTTTAATTCCTGCCGTTTGTGTCCGTTGTAAGATTGCTACTGACATACCTTGCAGGGGAATCTAACCTTTGGAGGTCAACAAGATGCAGAGAACGAGAGTTTTTGCAGTAGGTGTGCTTTTGCTATTCACTGCGGGGGTATTAGGCGAATTTAATGGCAATGGCTCAATAGCCCCCGCTGGTGAAGTTGTCATTCTCAACGGCAACGCTTCCGGTTTGGCTCACTATGGTGATTGGCTCTACATGGTGCTCAACGAAAGCACAAACCCGCTTTTAGTTTACGACATTCACGAACCTACAAAGCCTCGTTTGGTTCGCTACCTTCCAGCACCCGGCTGGCCAATGCGTTGCAGGGTTATTGGCGATTGGTTGTGGACGGTTCACGGAAACGGCGAAGGATTTTTCCACCTTGCCGACCCATCAAACCCTCGCTTTTCGGCTGTTCCAACCGAAGGACCGAACTTAAGGCGATTGGAACGGGTTTGGACAAGGGAGGAATGGCGACCCGAGTTTAAAGGACAAAAGTTCCTTGTCCACCCTTGCTTGACTTACTCAAGTTGCGCAACTGAAAGCACGCTGTTTTACGGCAACCTTGAAGGCACGACCGAAATTTACGACATTCGCGACCCAAAGCGCCCCAGATTGCTTGCCACCATTGATGAAGGCACTCCGGCGAACTTTGACGGAAATTTGCTTTTCGTTGCAGGCAGCAACAAGGTTGTCGTTTACGATGTAAGTGAACCGTCAAGCCCTAAGAGGATAGGAATTGTGGACGGAATTCAATTCTCGCAACTTACCGCCAACGAATTCGCAATCCGCAGTTCCGCTGTGGCTTACGGCGACGGTAAACTTTTCGTCGTCATTCGCCGCAACTTGAGGGACTTTCTCGGCATTGCGCCCGGTCCTTTTGAAGGCGCTCAGTGCGGCATCGCCGCTTTTGATGTCCGTGATTGGAGCAACCCTAAACTTCTGGGTTGGTATGCATTGCCCAATTTAGTTTCCGACTTCACATCGCTCGTTTACCACAAAGGTCACATTTTCGTCAGCGATTCCGCTTTTGGGTTGCGAGTTTTTGATGTCCGAGACCCACAAAACATTCGTCAAGTTGCGTCGGATCGGCAAGGCGGCGAACTTTCCGCAGTCGCATTAATGTCAAGCCGCAAGGTGCTATGTGTTGGTCAAAACATCACCGGTGGGCTGGTTTTCGTTGATGTCTCAAATCCGCAAAAGCCTCGGATGTTAAGTTACCTTCACCTTGCCCCTTGCCGATTTTGGGGCACGATGGCGACT
>JAVHTD010000002.1:0-203695 GCA_032161105.2 Candidatus Thermosaccharophagus tengchongensis | reverse complement strand
ACAACTTTCATCTCGGGCGTAACAGGTTGAACGCGAAGCGGAAAGACACGATGGAAACCTTCCTCAATGACCTCGGCGATAACTTCCCATTCGTGCTGCCAATTGCCCAACTGCAAAGTGACCTTGACTTTCCTTACCCTTGCAGGTTTCATTTGCGATGCCAAGAACCTGCGCACAACCATGCCGTAAATTCGCAAGGCAAGGCTTGGGTTGTCAAGGGAGACGCGACCTGCGGAAAGCCAAAGCCTCAAATCGTCTTCTGTCAAGGGACGGGTTGGGCGAATGCATTCGTGGGCACCTTCGGTTCCGTAACGGCGCGGTTGAAACAGCGACGGGTCATAACGCTCCTTCAACAACTCCTCAGCAACTTTCAAACCGGCATCGGAAACGCGAACGCTATCGGTTCGGTGGTAGGTGATGAGACCTCGCTCAAACAAATCCTGCAAAACATCCATCACCTGAGTTGCCGATGCGAACGAACCGGCATCGGCAAGTAGCGTTCCCGTGTTGTAAGGTGGTTGCGGGTTGACAATTTCTTCTCCGATTTCACTGACGCTGAGTTTTGCTTGCTCCAACCGCTCAAACAACTTCCGGGCTTGCGGGATATTCTCGTGTTCAAAGGTGAGTTGGATTTGGGTTTTGGATTTGGGGTCAGCGAGTTGGACAATGATGCGTGCCTTCTTTTGACGCGACAAGTCCGTCCGCTCTATAACCCAGCCAAGGACAGGGGTTTGGACCCGTCCAGCAGAAAGGTCATAACGGTCAAAAACTTGCCAAAGCCGTCGCGATAACTCAAACCCAACCCACCTGTCAAGAATTCGCCTCGTCACTTGTGCCTTGACAAGGTTTCGCTCAATCTCTCGCGGCGATTGAAGGGCTTGAGTGAAGGCGCGCCTCGTGACTTCGTGGAATTCCGCTCGGACGATGTTCGGATTGAAAGGCTTGAGCGCAGCCATCAAATCGTAACCGATTTTTTCGCCTTCTGAATCTGGGTCAGTGGCAATCACGATTTCGTCAAATTGAACGGCAACCCTCTGCAACGCTTGAATCAGCGTTAACTTGTCCCTCTCTGGCGGCTTGCCACAAGAACAAGTTTCCTCAGTTGTTTGCTCACCGCAATTGGGACATGACTTGATTGAGCCGTAGACAGGCACGAATTGGCTGTCAAGTTGAAGGACGCCGTAAATTCCCTCACGCTCAACCAAGTCAAAAACATGACCGAGCGATGCTGTAATGGCGAGAAGCCTGTCTCCCGTTGTGACCTCCCAAACTGACAAGCCATTGATGATTCGCCGTTGCGGCGTCCCGAAGAAGTGAGCGATTGTCCGAGCCTTGTTCGGCGATTCAACGATGACAAGCGTTGTGCGAATTTCCGGGCGGGTCTCTTTCGCTGCGACTGAAACTGCCCCTACGGATAGCAAGGATTTGATGCGCTGTCGGTCTTCATCAACTTTGCGCAATTCCGTCTTCCAGTCCACCTCGTCGGCGTTGGCGAACTCAACCTCATCGTAAAAGAGCCTAAGCCTTCGTAGCAAACTGTTGAAGGCTTTTTTGTCCCAAGCGAGGATCAAACTCGCGCCGCGACTTATTCCGCCAGCAAAAAGGCGGGATGTCCGACCTGAAGCCTGCAAGTAACTTGCCGCATCGCCGAATGTGACGAAAAATTGACCGTTGCGGCGGTGCAAAGTTACAGTCTCGGCACTTTCAAGTTTCGCCAAAACTTGCTCGTCGCTAAATTGCTGCCTCAGATAATCGGCGATTTCCTGAACTCGCCTCGGCAAAGGTTGGTCGGGGCGAAGGTAGCGGTATTGGCGCATCGTTGACAAATAGGCGTCAATGCGAGCCTTGTCATCGCTCACTTCCCGCAAAGCCAATAAAAGCCCAACAAAGTTGCGCGGGTCATCAGTTGTCAGTGGGAAACTGATTTTGGGCACATCAACGAAGATGGCGTAGCGAATTGTTTCAGGCAAGTCAACGCCGCGAACCAAAGCGTTGGTCGGGATCGCTATTCCGACAGCGACTTTGATTTCGCCGCACCGAAATGCCTCTAAGTCCAAGTCATCGTAAGGCGCAGCGGCGATGCCTTCCCGTCTCAAGTGGGAAGTGATTTCCGCAACACCATCTCGCCCTAATTCCCCAGAAACGAACACAAGCCCGCCATCACCGAGCAGTTTAACCCAACGGACAAGTTGGCGCTTTGCGTCCTCAAAGTCCTTAACCCACTTGACAGCATCGCAAATGTTGCGGACGGTGACTCTAACGGGAGCGACCTCAAAACCAAGTAAAGTTCGGAACAAAGCAACCCGCTTCGTTCTCGGTCGCAAAGTTGCTGATGAAACGACAAGGATGCCCTTCGGGCGGGACGGGGGACGAGGGGCGAGGGACGAGGGAGTTTCAAGTTCACTTTCCTGTTCTTCTGCTTCACCAAAAATGTCTTCGGTTTCCTCAACTTCTTCGGATTCCTCACTCACCGCCGCAATGGCTGGCACTTTTTTGGTCACTTGAGCCCATGCGTTTTCAATTTCCTCGTCGGAGAAACCGAGCAATTTCAGGACTTTGTCAACATTGCGCCCAGATTTAAGCAGTGCATCAACATCGTCAACGAAAACGAAGTCAAAACGCCGCCCGTTGAGCAAGTCAAAACTCGTTGCAAGGAACATGCTGGTCGTGACGAGAATTTCGTAGTCGCCCGATTCAATTGCCTTCCGCTCTCTCGCCCGCCCCAAATAGGCGACAACCTTTTTGTTCCCGAAGGCTTGACACCTTTCAGCGACCTGCTCAACGAGCATCCTTGTCGGGACGATAATGTATGCGGTTCCGTGCAGGAAGTGAGCCATTGAGATTCCGAATGTGGTTTTGCCCACGCCCGTTGGTGCGATAAGTGCGAAACTTTCGCCCAAAAGCACCCGCCTCGCCCAAACCCTCTGAAGCGACCAAAGTTCAAAACCGAGGTGGCGCCGGAAAAAGTCCTCAAATGCTTTTTCGGTCTCGTGCAAGTAGCAAACCCAGCGGTAATTCCGTAGGTTGTTTTCTCTCTTCAAAAGTTCGCACAGTGGCTGCTGGATGGACTCCGTTTTCTTCAAATCGCCAATTTGTAGGCAATTTTCACACGCAAGCCCTAATTCCAATCGCTCGGCATTTATGTGTCCGCCGCAGTTTGGACAGAGGTTGCGAAATATTGCAAATGGCATTTTGGTCTTCACCCACCACCAAGTTGTTCACAGACGCTGATAGGCTTCAACCTTCACGCCATACCATGGCACTACTGGTGTCTTCATCAAGCCAAGTAAAATTTGGCGTAGAAGCATTTTCCCGTGCACCATCGCAAAATTTCACCCATGCACCTTTTTAGCCTCCCTATTGAAAATTCGCCCCTCAAATTCAACTATACCCTCTTTGGCTTCTTCCTTTTCCTTTGATGCAGGGTGGGAGTGCTGTGCGGCTGAATGCCAAGGCTAATCTTTCGTTCGGGTAAATATAGCACATGTTTTGGTTCGCACAGGCAGACTGAAAATTTGCATTACAGAGGGTTGACAAAAATCTGCAGAACAAAAGCATGCAAAGCTCACTTGTGGCTAAAGCCATTTCTACAGCCTTAGGCAGGAGAACTTGGTGTTTTGTAAATCACTTCAGCCCGTTCTGGCTCAACTTGAATTTCGTAACCCAACCAATAGCGCTTGAGCAAAGTTTGCTGGTAAGCCAGTTTTCGCTCCTGCTCCTCTCGCTCCACTAAAAGCCTCACGATTTGCCTAAGGATGGATTCCTCTGGCGGTTTCCACAAGTAATCGTAGGCGCCGCTGCGGAATGCTTCTCTGGTCTCCTCAAATCCAACTGGTTGAGATGTCACCATAACCATCTCCTGCTGTGGGAAACGGTTCTTCAGTTGGCGCAAAATCTCCAACCCTTTCACATCCATCGGATTTTCAACGCTTTGGCATGTGTCAATCAAAACCAAATGCGGTCTCTCTCGCTCAATAACTTCTTCCGCTTCTTCCACCGTCGCTGCATAATGCCATTCCCATTCTGGATAGTTTTCCTTTAGCGCTTCCAAAAAATCGGGCACATCGTCAACGACAAGCAATCTCGGCTTAATCGGAGCAAGTTGAGTTTCACCCTCCTCCGAGCACCATGAGAAATGTCCCCCCTTACTCACAAGGACAAGGTTTATACTCCACCATGAATTTTAGCATTGCTGCCATTGGCGCTCATAAGCTTCGTCATCAACCACTGGCTAAAGCCAGTGGCATGGATGATGCGATGCTTTGAGCGTTGTGAGTTGTTGGTTGAGCGTTTCTGCCGTTTCTTTCTGGCACATTTTTAACGAATCGGTAGGGGCAGATGAAATCTGCCCGCTTTTTGCGGGCGCATTTCATGCGCCCCTACGCACATCTCATTTCATTCACTCATGCAACACATTTTCTTTGGCACTCACTACGAGCCTCTTTTGTTCGTAGTAAGCCACGAAACGAAAGTGGAGTGGCGTTTCTGTTTTTCACGGCACTCCGCTAACGCTTCGTGCCTTACTACGAACCTTTCTTGCCCTTCGCAGTGAACCACAAAGTTGGTGCAGTAATGCACCCCATTCTATGGCTTTAGCCCAAAGTTGATGATGAAATTTTCGTATGGGCGGATGAAAATCCGCCCGCTTCCTTTCGGGCGCATTCCATTTTCTGCAAACTTTGCCGCCAAGTAGGTTTTCCCTTGCCCACCGATGCCAATCAGTGCCCCTACCGTTTTTGCGTCATCTTCAAGCCATTGCCTCAACATTTCCAACTCTGCCTTTTCAATGCCTCATCGCCTCTTGCACGCCCGATAGCGCTTTCGTAAAGCCCCCTTAACTCTCGCCAACGAAAGAAGCAGCGATAGAGCCAATCCAAAAATCTATCAAGCAAGTTAACGACCGCTTCCAGAGTTCTCGCCTCCCTGAAAATTCACCCCTGTGTCAAAATTTTGTGTCCTGTATGAATACTGCGCAAGCCAATTTCCGTGCACATTATCACCACATGGATTCAGTGCCAAAATTTTTCGTCAATGACCACTGGCTAAGGACGATGAGATGGACAGCCCATTTAGCGTTGCAAGTTATACATTGAGCATTTACGGACTGCGCATTCCACCTCATGCTATAGCTTTAGCCACTGGTTGATACCGAATCACCGAGCGCCAAACCACATAACCATGAGCAGCTTAACTCATCCCACAGGGTTTAGACTGTAATCTGTAACGCCGACTCCGAATAGCAACTTTTGCTTCCCTTACACCTCAGTCAAAGGTCGTCCCTCTTCCCCCTCACCACCTTCCTCTCTATGTGACCGCTCCATCCTCTCCAGCAATTCACGGAAAAGACGCAAAAGCTCTCCTACCGTTGATGTTTCCTCCTTCACCTCATCGGCAATGAAATCTTTCGCCGTCTTCCTACCATCGGCAATCTCCTTCAACTTTGAAGCATACTCCTCAACCATCTTGATCGCCACTCTCAAACAGTGCTGGAGTCACGCAGTTGACTGCGAATCCTTTTGGAGCTACAATGGTAGCATGCAAAGGTAAGCTGCCATAGGGATAGTAACTGTGAACTCGCTTAGGTGCGAGACCTTTACTGCATTCGCCTTTTATCGCTTCCATGCCCTATTTGGTTGAGCCGAAGGCAATGAACCGTTAGGAAGCTATTGGAGTCCATCAACCCACAGTTTACGAATTCACTTCAACGGTGCAAGTTGCATTTAAAAATTGTGCTCAGCGCACAAAACGGAGAGTGGTTGGCATGATTGCCACAGACATGCAAGGCAGGCGTATTGCTAAGCCAATGCAAATCCACCTGTTGCTCGTCCTTCTCACGCTACTGCTTGGAATATCATTCAACGCCGCATCGGCATTTTATGACAAGCCGAGCGATAAAACGCCCGCGCCATACAGCGGTAAGATAGGCTCGAAAGAGCGTGATATAACTTGTTTGCTTGATGATGAGTCTTTCAACGAGCGAATCAAACGGAAGCTGCCGCTGCTTTTTCACATCGCCGAACAACAGGCATCCCGTGCTGGTAGAGTTGGGATGGAGGTGGGTGTGCTCAGGGAACAGATACTCATCTCAATGCTGATATACAAATTCGGACGCTCAGCCGTTAATGTGAACACACCACCAAACTTCCCTGAAGCAGATGTAACTCTCTTCGGAAAGCCAGTCTCAATCAAGACTGTCACTGCAAGATCCAAAAGCATCCCAGCTATAAAGCTCGTTTGGACGGTTGACTGGATAAAGGTTGAGAACTTTGTGAGGGAGTATGAGCCGCGTTCAGACTTGCTCATCGTTGTCATACGGTGGAATGACAAAGGCGGATTATTTGCCATCCCAGTCAGTGCCCAAAGGGAAGTGTTTCAACTCCTCGGCAGAGAACGATATTTGAAAATGCCACCCAAGGGGACGAACCCAAGAGGCGTTGAGCTATCCCCTGAAGCACTTGAAATGCTCCTTCAACATAGGCTCACACGCCACATTGAAATTCAATGGGAACGACCAAGCCGATATGATGACCTTGAACCATACACCCGATGGTTAGCATACTGGGTTGAGGATTAAAGCCGACATATCAGCTGCTGCCTTTCTACCATGGCTGTCATACACGAATGTTTACTTGCATAAGGGCTAAGCATCTTGGGCTGCGCCTAAACCATCTCATCAATTGAGAGGGTTTGGAAGGCATGGATGAGAAAGTGTTGAGCTTGCTTGAGTTTGATAAAGTCGTCGGAATGGTTTGCTCTCACGCTCGGACAAACTTCGGCAGGGAACTTATCGCCTCTTTGAAGCCATCAACTTGCTTTGATGAAGTCAAAAGGCGACTCGGTGAAACAACCTCGGTGCGAAGATGGCTTGAGAGGAATGGCATACCACCAATTGGCGCAGTGAGGGATATCCGCAGCGAACTTGAGCGTGCAAGCTCCGGTGCTTTGCTTGAGCCAGAGGAGCTGCTCGCCATTGCTGCATCGCTGTCGGCAGCGCTTGATGTCAAGGTTGAGCTTGAGAGGCACGGTGAATTGCCAGAACCGTTGGCAACCCTCTCCGGGGAGATAAGCGACTTGAGATGGCTTATTCAACGAGTGCGGTCGTGCATTGATGAAAGGGGGAATGTAGTTGATGGCGCATCGCAAAGGCTGCGCCATGTAAGGGAGCGCATACGCTCATTGCGTGAGGCAATCTTGGGAAGGCTACACGCATTGCTCGCTGAACCAAGGATGCAACATGTGATTCAGGAGCCAATCGTCACGCTCCGAGGTGGGCGATACTGCATACCGATCAAATCGTCCCACAGGCATGCAATAAGAGGCGTTGTGCATGACAAGTCATCCTCTGGGCTCACACTCTTCATTGAACCGGAAAGCATAGTTGAGCTGGGGAATGAGCTGCGAGAATCGCAACTGGATGAGGAGAGAGAAGTTCAAAGGATACTGCGCAGCTTAACTGATGATGTGGTTGCTTCGCTTCATGAAATCAGACGGACGATGCAAGCCATAGCGCACATTGACATGCTGTTTGCCCTCGCTGAGTTCTCCCGTGAGACGAAGTGCGTTGAACCCGAAGTTTACCCAAACGGAACAACGGTGCTTCTTGGTGCCCGCCACCCATTGCTCGGTGATGCAGCTGTGCCAATTGATGTTCATGTTGGTGGCGATTTCAATGTGCTCGTCATAACCGGTCCAAACATGGGTGGTAAAACCGTCACGCTTAAGACGGTTGGCTTGCTCACACTTATGGCGCAGTCTGGCATGCACATACCGGCGAGGGAGGGTTCACGCATACGGGTCTTTGAAAAGGTGTTTGCCGACATAGGTGAAGAGCAAAGCATAGAGCTGAGCTTGAGCTCATTTTCATCGCATGTGCTCAACATAGTGAACATGATTAAACAAGCTGACGAAAGAACCCTCCTCTTGATTGACGAACTCGGTGCCGGAACAGACCCTGAAGAGGGCGCTGCTCTGGCAAAGGCGATACTGATGAGGCTGTGCGAAACCGGTGCAGTTGTGGTTTGCACAACTCACCTTGGTGAGGTAAAAGCGTTCGCGCAAGCGCATCCGAAGTTCATGAACGCATCAATGCAGTTTGACTTGCAAACACTGCAACCAACTTACAGGCTCGTTATGGGCTCACCGGGCTCAAGTTACGCGCTCATCATAGCAAGGAGGCTCGGAATGCCAACCGATGTTGTTGAGGAAGCGGAGCGATATAGGGAGTCAAAATTTGCCGAATGGGAGAGGGCGCTCAGGGAGGTTGAAATACAAAGGGGCAAGTTAGAGGCGGAGCTCGCAGCTCTTGAGGGAGAGAGAAAAAGCTTGCGCTCGCTCATTGAGCGCTACGAGAGCGAGCTTGCAAAGCTGAATGACGAACGGGAGCTGGTGTTGAGACAAGCACAAGAGGAAGCATTGCACATCATCAAGCGTGCAAGCGATGAGATTGAAGCCATCCTCAAAGAGATGCGCAGGCAAGCCAAAGAGGGCGTGGTGACCGAGAAGCTCCGCAGGCGCCTTGCAGAGTTGAAGCGGGAATTCACCCCAAAAACTCACGGCAGGGCTAAAGCTGTTCACCTGCCCAATGTTGGTGAGCGAGTGTTCGTGCCAAAGATACGGGTATATGGGACTGTGATTGATGTGAGGGAGAGTGCTGAGCAAGTGCTCATTGAAGCAGATGGGATGCGCTTTTGGGTGCCCATGAGCGAGGTTCAAGCGGCGCATGGTGAGCGAAAGTCGGAATCAGGGACATTCGCAGCTGCGCTGCGCATGCGCAAAATGCTCTCTGCACCGAGCAAATTGAACATTATTGGGAAGACGGTGGAAGAGGCTCTCCCGCTCGTTGACAAATTCCTTGACGACGCATTTTTAGCCGGGCACAAATCCGTCAGCATAATTCACGGAAAGGGGCAGGGCAAGCTCCGTCAAGCCGTGCACGAGCTGCTGAAAAAGCATGTGCATGTGGAATCGTTTGAGCTTGCGCCACCAAGTGAGGGTGGTGTTGGAGTTACGATAGTGAAGTTAAAGGCGGTGTGATGTGCGCCATGAACGCCACACGCAACTTCGGACTTGCAATGATGCGCTCAATTTGGCTGATGGCGTCAATGCTGCTCCCGTTGGTTCCGATGAGCGCAATGCATGCTGCGCAAAGTTCCGAAAGCCACAAAGCCATCCGCGTAATTGTGAAGCTACCCGCAGATTCGGCGAGCGTAACGAAGTTGGCAGAGACGCTCAAGGAGTTTGCTCTGGAGGGTTTGAAGATTGATGGCATAGCTGAGTTTGAGTTGAGGGCGCACGATGATGGGGTGGAAGTTTCCGCAACGCTCAACAAGGTTGCCGAGTTAGTGCGCCATTCAAGGCGTCTTGGGATTGCGGGCGCAATCTCAATCAACCTTGATGAGCTGCCAAAGCTTGTTAATGAGAGGCTGCCAAATAGCCTTCTCGTCATAACCGGAAGGGCTTCAGAATCACCATCGCCGTTTGCTCCGCAGACGATGCAAGCGTGTGCAAAGGCACTAAAGCTGCTCTCAAAGCACTTCGCCGACAAGGTTAGCATGGTCACAATTCATGTGCCGCAGCTTGATGTGCCAACTTTGAGCACACTCAAAGCTGACGAAGTGATGTCATACGATTTTTGGTGTGGCGACAACTACGCAAGGCTTTCATTCGTGCGTTACATCAGGTCTCGCTATCTCACACTGAGTGCGCTCAACAAGGCTTGGGGAACAAAGCACACCTCGTGGGAAGAGATTGATTACCCGATAAAGCGAAGCAGCGAGGATGTGGTTAACTCCCCATCTGGCGTGCGGCGTCACTGGATTGACTTCATCAACTGGTATGGTTTTGAGAATGCGCAGTTTGTCTCCCAACTTCTGCACCATATGAGGGAAGCCTTTGCCGGGGCAAAATTGTGCATTGCCGTGCCAACAACGCCGGTGCCGTTTGCAAGCTGGTTTATGACCATGACCGCAAGAGCCATATCCGCCGATGGCGGCGCATTCATAAGGGTCAACGCAAACATGCCATTGATCAATGCAGCCATGCTGCTGTCATCGTGTGAAGTTTACGGTGTGGATAAGATTTGCGATTTGCGCCCAAATGATGCGGCAGCTGATTGGCGCTCAAACATCCTCCTTGATGGGAGCGGCACTGTCGGGTTTCAAGCTTTCACTTCGGCTTTGCTTCAGCCCAGCTCGGTCGCCATCAGCTTCAACAATCTGCAAGCTCTTTTACAGATGGTATTGGACGGAGAGTTTGTCATCCCGGAGCGCAGGCATTTGACCGATGTCGCCGTGCTCCTTCCGAGTGTTTCGCTTGCCATTGATCCAAGCTTGCGGGTCGCCTTCGCAAGGTGCATGATGAGCATTTGCGATGTTCTCCCATGCGACTTGATTGATGAGCATCTTGCCTGTGATGGGGCGATTGAGGACTACAGAGCGCTAATTGTGCCAGTTGGATCGGTGTTCAGTCAAACACTTCTGGAACGCATTTTGAGTTGGGTTGAGAGGGGCGGACTGTTGCTCATCGGCTCCGAAAGCGTGTGGACTGATATAGCTGGCTCAAGCGCCATCGGAAGGAGGCTGCTCACAAATGATGCCGCTGGGCGCACGGAAATCTTAAGGGCACTCCCTACAGCTCTCTCAGATGCAACTCAAGTCGCGCACATAAAAAGCGATGTGTTGAAAGAGGCATACACAAGTCTGGCTAAGCGAATCGGTGACGGCATCGTTATGTGGTTGCCGATAGCAACGATTGGCGAGAGGGGCTTTGCGCTCATCGCATCGGATGTCGCTCTCAACATCTCCGGATATGCCCCTTCAACACGGCGAGCCATATCTCCATTCAGGATGTGGCGAGGGCTTACCACCTTCGCAACGATTGATGGCGTGATAGCGCTATGGTATGGTGACTTCATAGCCCTGTTCAACGCATCAAGGTCGGCATCGGCAATATCGGTGCAAACTGACTTCGGTGAAGCGAAACGCAAGCTCGCGCCGTATGAATTTTCGCTCATCACCGTGCAAGCGAAGTGAGGCTTTGCAGGAGGACAATGAAGCGCGGAGGTGAAGGGATGATGGGGAATGAAATAGGCGTGTGCGTAGTGGGATACGGGATGGGCAAGTTTCATTGTGAGGCAATAAAGCAAGTTGACGGGCTAAAGCTTGTCGCAGTGTGCGACATTGATCCGGGAAGATTGAGGGCGGCAGTTGAAGAACAAGGCGTAAAAGGTTATGAGAGATTGGATGAGGCACTGGGCGATAAGGAGATTGAACTCGTAGTGCTCGTCACGCCTCATGATACGCACGCTCCGTTATCGGTGCAGGTTATGAACTCCGGGAGGCACTGCATCGTTGAGAAGGTCATGTGTCTGAGCGTTAAGGAAGCCGATAAGATGATTGAAGCCCGTGACCGAAATGGCGTGTTGCTATCTGTATTCCAGAACAGGCGCTGGGACAGCGACTATTTAACTGTGAAGCGGATATGCGAATCCGGCTTAATAGGTGAGCCGTTTGAATTTCAGTCATGCGTTGGCGGCTATGGCAAGCCCGGCGGATGGCGCTCGCTGAGGAAGCATGGTGGCGGAATGCTTTACGACTGGGGTGCTCACCTCGTTGATCAAGCCCTGCAGCTTGTAAAGGCGAATGCTGAATGGGTCTTTGCAAACCTGCACTACAGGCATTGGGATGTTGAGGTTGAAACTCACTCTCAAGTATGGCTTCGGTTTGACAACGGCGTCCTGTTCAACATTGAGCTTTCAAACCTTTCGCGCATCCAAAGGGCGCGTTGGCGTGTCCTCGGGACAAAGGGCACTCTCGTGAAAGAGTCGTTTGACCCGAATGAGAGGGCTAAGGTCTCAACTGTTGTGGACGGCATGCCGGTTGAAATGCAAATTGAGAGCGTGCGTGGCGATTGGGTTGACTATTATCGCAACATTTCGGATGTGTTGCTTCGCGGCGGCGAGCTGATCGTCAAGCCAGAAGAGACAAGGGAGGTCGTGCGCGTCATTGAGGCGGCACACAAGTCAGCCAAGTTGGGCAAGCCAATCAAACTTTAGCTTCCGGCGTGAATCCGTCAGCCTTAAAGTTTACAAGCCGAGCTAATGCGGTAGAATAAGAGATGGCAATGTGAAAGCTGTTGGGCGCTTTTAATTGCCTTATAGCGGGGGCGAAATGGGCTCGACGCTGAGTGTCAAGGTGCTGGCGGCAAGCCGGGTGGGCGCGAGTCCCGTAAAAAACGCGCAAGAAAGATAAATGCCGAGCCTGTTGCTCTGGCTGCCTAATTGAAGGCGGCACGCCTTGCTGGCACTCGCCGGCGGTGCTGGACAAGGCGTCAGATAAGCCGGCTGCGTGGCGGTGAGCGCTCACATAGCCGCCACTAAGTTTGATGTGAGCTGTCTCGCTCAGTATCCCGCTCGCCGGAGACTGAGCGAGGAGAAACAAAAGGCGAGCTAAGCTTGTAGATGCCAGCGCTGAGGGCTCAGCGGACGCGGGTTCGATTCCCGCCGCCTCCACCAATTTGCTTTCCCTATCCATCGCGCCGATACATCCTCAAACTCAAGCGGGCAAATGCAGCACAGTTAAAGCCATAATGCATCACTGGGTTGGGAGGAGGGGCACTATTGGAGCACCGCTGCAATCCATCTAACGCCTCCCACCAAGAGCATCACCGGATGCCGCTGCTCCTCATTTGCGCCCTCTTAACGGCTTTCGCCGGCGCGCTTCCTTCAGGTAGCACCGAAAGCATGCATATTTTCGTCCTCGGGAATGACGCCGGTCAACTTACATGCACATGGTCTGGTGATGAGGCGCTTGTATCGGTTGGGGATTGGCTTAAGTGGTTGTCAGATGAGGTTGAGCTTGTGGAGCGGGAGAAAGTCGTAATGAAATGGCGCGACGGTAAGCGAGTGGAAATGTATGCCAACGCTCAATGTGCGTTGGTTAACGGCGAGAAGAGGGCGCTCGCAATAGCACCAACTGTTATTGATGGCAACCTGTTCATCCCGCTGAAGGCGCTCTGCGAACTCCTCAACTTGTCTTTCAAGCATGATGACGCAACCAAAACTGTGTATGTGTGTGCGAAGCTTCTGCCAGTGGAAGTCAAGCCGCTTGGGGATGGTTGGCAAGTTGAGATATCGTTCAGTGCGCCAATAACCTATAGCATCAACCGCCTGAGCGCGCCCGAGAGGATTTATGTTGATGCAACCCACTGCGCTATTACGCCACAGATGCAAGGTGAGGTCGTTGGGAGAAAGGGTTCAATTGAGCGTGTTCGTGTGGGGCAATATTCGCTCACACCGCCGATTGCAAGGGTCGTGCTTGATACCGATGTGAAACTTGAATTTCAGGACACCACCACAAAAGACGAGCGCGGGATGACACGGAAAGTGGCGCTCGTCGTTCGCGATGCGAAAGTGAAAAGGGTTGCCGAGGGGAGGGCGAAGATCAACTCAGTTAAAGTTGAATCAGCCGATGGCGTCGTCAGGGGAGTGATATCAACTGAGGGCGCGCTAAGGTATCGCACATTCACACTCAGCAACCCATACAGGATCGTTGTTGACTTTCGTGGGGCAGAGCTGGCATTGCCATTGGGTGCTCAAGAAGTGCCAAAGAATGAGATGATCAAGGAGGTGAGAGTTGGCACCCCGGAGATTGATGGCGAGACTGTGGCGAGAGTCGTCTTTGAGCTTTTCAAGCCAGTTCGCTATAGGGTGATGGAAAGGCAAACTGGCGATGGGCTGACAGTGGAGCTCGGCACAAGCCCATTAGCCGGCACAAGCATCGTCGTTGATCCCGGACATGGTGGACAAGACCCGGGCGCAATTAGCCCCGCTGGTATGTTTCAAAGAAGGCTTGTTGAGAAGGAACTCACGCTTGACATAGCATTGAGATTGCACCGCATGCTGACGAACTCCGGCGCAACCGTTACGATGACACGCTATGGCGATTACTATGTCTCGCTTGAGGATAGGGTATACATCGCCAACAAGTTAAACCCCGCTGCCTTCGTCAGCATTCATCTCAACTCATTTCCAACTCCCGGGGCTAAGTCTGGGACCGAGACATACTACTTCACGCCGCAGAGTAAACCGCTTGCTGAGGCGATTCACAGGAACCTAATAGCAGCACTCGGTCTGCCCGACAACGGAATTAGGGAAAGGCGTTTTTATGTGCTGCGCAACACAAATGTCCCCTCCGTCCTCGTTGAAGCGTGCTACCTCAATCATCCCACCGATGGAGCTCTGCTCATGAGCGAACAATTTCGCGAGAAGATAGCGCTTGCCATCTTTAACGGGCTTGAGGAATACCTGAGCAGCCGTTAAGCTGCACCATTGCCACTGCATTCATCTCGCAAATTCCTCAACCACCCTCATAGCCATCCTAACCCACTCCCACATCCTCTGCGGTTGCCTTCGGCATGTGTGCAAATCCTTCATGATTACTTCAACCACACAGCCTCTTGCCCTCTCAAGGGCTTCACGCAACTTTCTTTCGGCAAGCGAAATGTCCCAATGCTCAATGCTGAATATGCTCGGGTTGGGTTTGAGCGACATGATGTATTTGTCACCCAAGCCCTCTGCAGCCTTACCGACATCAGCCCAAGGGCTTACGCTCACCCGCCTCAAGTTTGGTATGGCTCTCTTTATTACATCAAGCTTGTGGTGAAGTGGCTCACAACATCCATAGCTTGCCAGTCCGAACCGCGACAGGAATTGACGCTCATAGCGTAGGGCAAACTCTTCGTGCATTGCCGGTGAGACATCAACGAATATCTGCGTGGTGGCGTGTCCCCATTGATCCTTTGCGCGCACATTAATGCCATCAAAATCCGGCTGCGGTAGCTCATCCGTAAATCCAAGTCCACCCGGTCCGACATAATTGGCGCCGTTGTTGAGTGAGAGCAATCCAAGCCTCTCATACTGCTCGAGGAGCGAAAGATGCCAATCAGTCATCCTTTGAAACCAACTGTGAAGCCATTCGGGGCGCTCAATCATGTCAACGAATGTGTTCTCAATGCCGCGCCACTGGACAAACTGGTCAATGATTGCGAACCAGTGCCCAATGACACCGCGCTTTTCCACCGAGAGTATCCCATCGTATATCTCGCACAATTGCTCATATGTCCTCTCGGTCGCTTCCCAGTCAATGGTCACCTCCGGCATCTTTATCATGCTTGGGTCATCGTTCTCGCTTATGACCGGCTTAAAGCGTGCAGCACCGAACTCATGTTGCGGTCTCTCCACATCCGCAGCTATTCCGTAATCACTGACCCTAATGGCTATCGGGCAATAAACCTTCGCCTCGTAGACATGATCATCTGGCATGTGCTCAAAGTGGTAAAGCCGCGTGCGCAACTGCCACTCCTGCTGCCGAGCAAATTCATCCTCGCACTGGAGTTCAATCTCATCCTTATTCTCATGCCATGTCTCATTCCAAAGGAGCACCATTGGGCGGACTGGCTCAAGCCTGTTTAAGCGGCGCCATAGCTCCCTCTTCTCCGATTGAGATGGGTGGGAAGCTATTTCAGCGAGCCTCTTTGCGAGATCCCTCAATATGGTCCTGTCGCGCTCGTGGAGCGCCATTGACATCACCACCTGCGCCGTATTTGCCCAAGTCGCCTCACCCTCGCTATCATTCTGTCATGCCGTTGCTACTTCGTCGTCTCATGCTTTGATTGAGCTGCGGACGCCGAGGTGAAGCGCTCATGGGGATAAGTGGAATAGGTGAGCGTGCAACTCGCATTGATGCACCGGCGATGGTGACTGGCAGGGCGAGATATGGTGCCGATGTTCAGTTCCCGGGAATGCTACATGGTAAGATTCTGCGGAGCGATTGCGCGCATGCACGCATAGTTCGCTTAGACATAACTGAGGCTATGCAGATAAAGGGAGTGAGGGCAATTGTCACAGCTGACGATGCACCAAACGGTGGGCTGTTCGCCAAAGATTATGTGCGCTTCCACGGTCAGAAGATAGCGGCTGTAGCTGCGGACGATGCTCAAACTGCGCTTGAGGCGATTAAGGCAATCAGAGTTGAGTATGAACCGCTCCCAGCTGTCACCGATGTGCGCGAAGCCATAAAGCCGGATGCGCCATGCGCATTCATCGGCGGTAAGTTTGAAGATGTCCGAGACGCCAGCGGCAGACCGCTCAGGAACATCTCGCGATACCGTGAGTTTGTCAGCGGTGATGTTGACGAGATGATGCGCTCCTCCGATGTAATTGTGGGGGGCGAATTCTATGTCCCATCGGTGCATCAGAGCTATCTTGAGCCTCATGCATGCATTGCGCGCCCAGTTGGCGGCGGAAAAGTTGAGGTATGGACGAGCACGCAGGGTCACTTCCAAGTGCGTTCACTGACCGCGAGGATGCTCGGGTTGCCGCTGCACTGCATCAAAGTCATACCGACTTTCATCGGTGGCGGCTTCGGCGGAAGGAACACACAGGTTTATACCGAGCCGGTTGCCGTGCTCCTCGCCTTAAAGACCGGCCTCCCAGTTCAAGTCATTGACGATAGAACCGAGGTCCTGCTTGACTCGCATCCAGCGCCAGCATGCTATGCGCGTGCGCGCCTCGGTGCAAAGAGTGATGGGACACTCATGGCACTTGATGCCGAAGTATTTTGGGATGGCGGAGTGAGCGGTTACATTGGCGCATCGGTGCGCTTGCGCGGGCTATATCGCTTGAAGAGTTATAGGATTCGCTCATATGGCGTTTATACGAACAAGCCCGCGCCGGGGGCATATAGGGCGCCGGATGCACCGCAAATGGCGTTCGTCAGGGAATCACTCATGGACATGCTCGCCAGAGAGATTGGAATTGACCCTTGGGAACTGCGCATGAGAAATGCCGTTGAGGAGGGCGACACATCAATTGACGGAGTGCCGCTGCCCAAGATCGGGTTCAAGGAGACACTGCAAGCATTGAGGGAGCATGCCGCTAAGACGCAGGCACGCTCAACAGCGTCCATGCGCACGACATCGCCAACAAGTCACCTCAATGGGAGCGCACCAACGCAAGGGGCTTTGAAGATGCTCGGAGTAGGTAACTGGAAAGTTGGGAGGGGATTAGCGTGCGGTGAGTGGACAAACTATTCGGGATATTCAAGCGCAACCGTTATGCTGAACGAGGATGGCACATTCCAAGTCATCACCGGCTCATGCGATGTCACCGGCACAAACACACTATTTGCTCAAATCGTCTCCGAAGAGTTGAGAGTGCCAATTGAAAAAGTGACGGTGGTAGTCGGAGATACAGATTCAGTCCCTTGGCACCATCAAACTGGCGGCAGCAGGGTGGCTTATACGAGCGGCATGGCAGTCTTTAATGCTGTTGTGCAGCTGCGTGAGCGCATGTTCCAAACAGCCGCAAAGATACTCGGGGTTGATGTAAAAGAACTTGAGCTCGGTGAGGAGTGCATCCACATCAAAGGTGCCCCGAGCCAAAGGGTGAGCTATACGGAGCTTGGCAGAGCATGCATCGCCGAATATGGACCTTTGCATGGCTCGCATAGCATTGCTTGGATGCCAACTCGTCCGGCATATACCGTTGCGCTTGCTGAGGTGGCTGTTGACTTGGAGACGGGCAAGGTTAGGGTATTGCGCTACATAGCTGCTCAGGATGTGGGTAGGGCGCTTAATCCGCTCGCGATTGAGGGACAAATACACGGCGCAGTAATGCAAGGCATAGGTTGGGCAACAATGGAGGGCTACAGGTATACCGACGATGGGAAAGTGGCTAACACTACGCTTGCCGATTACCTTCTCCCGACATGCTCCGATGCAACGGAGATAGAGCCGGTCATAGTTGAAGTGCCGAACCCGGATGGACCTTATGGCGCAAAGGGCGTTGGGGAGCCATCAATCGTTCCGACGCTCGCAGCAATCGCCAATGCAGTCACCGATGCCATCGGGAAGCGAATAACGACATTGCCTATGACACCGGAGCGCATCGTCATGGCACTCATGTCGGGTTGAGGTTAGCTTCACCGTTCCCCGTCAATCCATCGTCATTTCATGGGGGGCATTACCGATGGCGCTCCAGCAGCTCAAACGAACTGGCGCAAGTATGCCAGCCCTTTAATCAATCCCTCCTCCCTCGGCAGAGCCGCATCCTCGTGCTCAATGCTCAACACGCCGTTGTAACCGTTGCTCCTGAGCAACCCGATCAGTTGCCCCCAATCAATTACACCGAAGCCGGGGATGACATATCGCCACCAACCATGCTCTTGGTTGCCGATGTATCTTCTCCTGTGCCAAAGTATTGCCGTATCCTTTGCGTGCACATGGAATATGCGATTGGAGAACCTTTCAACGGCATACATGTAGTCAATGTCCTGCCAGACGAGGTGCGATGGGTCAAAGTTCAACCCGATGTTGTCATAGTTGACCACCTCAAAGAATCGGTCCCAGTGCCTGAGCGATTGCAGGTTGGTCGCATACCAATTCTCAAGCGCTATCTTGATGCCCTTCTCAGCGGCGTGCTCGCACAGCCTTTTAAACGCCTTTGGAGCGTCCTCCTCAATCGTTTGCATCTTGGTCTTGTTAGGCATTGGCATCCCAGCGAGGGTGCACACAACTTCAACACCCAAGATTGCCGCCGCATCTATCGCCTTGTGGAGGGCAAGCAAGAAACGCCTCCTTTCATCCGGGTTGGGGTTAAGCGTGTTACCATACATTGCAAGCGCCGATATCTGGAGTCCAGACGATTCAATCAACTGCCTCACCTTGCCACCACCGGTGCGGATAACCTGCTGGGCATCAATGTGCCCTGAGCCGACGCCACAAACAACTTCAAGAGCCTGAAAGCCGGCTCGCTTCGCAAATTCAACCACCCTCTCAAACGGCTCTTCACGAAATGGAGCAGTGTAAAAGCCGATATGCATAGCCACCACCTCCGCACGCAGTCGTTGCTCACCACATCGTTCATGCCACGCATGCAACTTCGGGATACGAATTGCCGCTCAAGCACCCACTCCGTTGAGCAACTCCTCTATTGCGCTCCAGACCATCTCAACCGTTATCGTGCGCATACACCGATAATCGCTACACTTGTAATCATGCCCCAATCGCAAACACGGAACACAATGCAACTTTGCTTGAACAACCTTGTGCATGTCACCCAATGGACGCCACTGAACCGGGTTTGTAGGGCCATGCAATGCCACCGTTGGCGTCCCAATCGCACAGGCAAGATGCATTATGCCAGTATTTGGGCACACCACAAATTTAGCCATGCTGACGAGCGCTGCCAACTCAGCAAAGGTTGTTTTTCCGGCAAGATTCAATGCTCCGTAGCACCCGACCAATTGCATAAGGCGCTCACTGAAAGCTACATCATCTTTGCCACCGGTCAGGGCGATGAAAAAGCCGTGCCTGCTCAGCCTGCGTATCACCTCAGCATAACCCTCAATCAACCACATCCTCGGCTCACCGCCAAACCCGCATCCCGGATGTATGATTGCCACAGGTTGAGCTTTGCCGCGCCATCCAGCCAGCATGAGGAGACGGTGAACCCTTTCAATCTCGTTTGCCTGCGGTGATATGCATCCGACGAAACCTGAGTGCACCTCACTCACGATGTCGCTTCCGAGAAACACCGAGGCAAGGCGGGCAAAGGATGTGAGTGTATGCTGGTCAAAGCTGTAGGCAACGAAATGCGTATACAGCGCGTGGCGGTATTGCATGGGAGTTGAGAATCCATAACGCAACTCAGCCCCAGAGAGGAATGATACAATGGCGCTTATGCGCATCCATTGTTCAAAATCAATCACGGCACGAAAGCGCTCACGGCGCAGCCCCATAATCAAAGCGAGCAATTCACCGGGACGAGAAACGCACCTGCCAAAATCAACATCGTGAATTGCACCATCTCCCGCCAGCTCAAGGTATTCAACGACCTCGCGCATGTTCGGCGATGTCAAAAAGTGGAGAGAAGCGCAGCTGCGCTGCCTGATGGAATCAATCACTGGCTTGAGCAAGATGATGTCACCCATGCCAGCAAACTTTATGAGCAGCGTTTTGTTTGACTCACCGTGCAGCCTTGGCTGCGCCCATTTTACCAACGCAAGCAAGTGAAGGGCTATGATGCCTATGTGCCTATCTGCCGAACGAAGCAGCGGATCTTTCCTCATGCTGCAGCCTCACACTCTCACCACTGATGGCTCAATATGCCCCCTTGTGGAAGAGCACCTCAAATGCGGTCTTGACGAGGATCTTGAGGTCAAGCAAAAGCGACCAGTTCTCAACATAGTATAGGTCATACTTTGTGCGCTCCTCAATTGGGCAGTCGCCTCGAAGCCCATTGACCTGCGCCCAACCGGTTATGCCAGCTTTGACCCTATGGCGCTCCATGTATCGTGGGATGTGTTGGGCAAACTTCTCAACGAAGTATGGGCGCTCCGGTCTCGGTCCGACAAGCGACATTTCGCCCTTGAGGACATTGAACAGCTGCGGCAATTCATCCAAGCTCAATCTCCTGAGCACCCTCCCAACTGGCGTGCAGCGTGGGTCATTCGGCTTAGCCCAAACCGGTCCAGTCTCATCCTCGGCACCCTCATACATCGTTCTGAACTTGAGCATCACAAACACCTTCCCGTCATGTCCAACCCTCTCTTGACGGTAAAGCACAGACCCGGGAGAAGTGAGCTTTATCAACACCGCTATGACTATCATCGGGATGGCGAAGATGATGAGCAGTAGCAATGACAATATGATGTCCATTAGACGCTTGACGAATGCGCCCCAAGTGTGCAAAGGAAGCCTCCTGACTGTCACGGAGGGCATTCCGGCAATCTCTTCAAACTGCCCCCTGCGCTTGATGACATCAATCAAGCTGAGCATCAGGCGCACATTTATCCGGCGTCCCTCAGCCCAATCAAGCAACTGCATTAGCACATCGTCTGGGAGGGAACTCTCGGTAACGATGACTTCATCAAGTTCGCTCATCCCCGATAGCTTATCCTCAAGTTTCCGCCACAGCTCGCCAGCACGACAGTGTGTTGGCTCATCGGTTTCCACAACGCCAATCACATTGCACCCGTAGCATGCTGCGAGTTGCCCGGCGAAACGCTCAGCGCCGGTTCCAACTACGGCGACATTCACAATCCAAACACCAAGGTGACAAAGAGCCCGCTCAAGCGCCCTGAAAATCATCCTCCCAACGCTGACCATTATGGCTGTCAGAACTTCAGCCATCACGAAGACAATGCGAGATAACCATTGATAGCGCAACAGCATTGCGAGCGTTCCAACGATTATGCTCGCAATGAAGCCGGCTATCAGGACGCTATAAAACTCATCCACCGCATACCTCTCACGGTATCGCCTGTATAGCCCCACGAAGTGCAGGCAACTTAACCACGCGAGCACATGAAGCGTTATAAAGCCGGTGTGAATGCTCATCGGTGGTATGCCTTGATGCGGTGGGAACCACTTGGCTACTATGCCGAAGAAACGCAACTGATAGGCAATCACAAACCCACCGAGGGTGAGGAGCGCATCCTGCACAAGCAGCATGTATGGCAAGATGCGATGCCAGCGCCATATCCGCTTTGAGCCTCTTTGAGATTGCACCATCATCACCACCGACGCCATCTGCATCTTTAACGCTTCATTGCGAAGACCTCAATGCTGTTCCCGACCTGAATTCCAAGCGCCACTTTTAAAGCAACCGCCATCGCCCAATAAGCCACTCGCACGGCATCAAATAGCCACTTTCGGTAGATGTTCGGTGCGCCGGGGAACACATCAATCACTTCAAAGCCAAGCCGGTGCAAGCCCTTTGTCAAAGCATCAACGGTGAAGTGATTAATATGGTTGCGCGAGTCAAGCCCGATGAAGTTGCGCCTCTTGAGCGCCCTCAGAAGGAGTGTTTTGAGCCAATGGAACTTGAAGTTCGGAACACGGACGACAAGCAAGCCACCGCTGCGCAGCAATCGCCTTATCTCGCGCAGTGTCGCCATCGGCTCAGGGATGTGCTCAAGCACATCAACCAAAGTGACAACATCAACGCTCTCATCTTCAAGGCATGCGTCTTCAAGCGTTCCTGAGAGGACATTCAACCCGAGTTTGTTGCGTGCGTAGTTTGCCGCCGGCTCGCTTATCTCAACACCGATGACGCTGTATCCGAATTGCCTTGCCATGTTGATGAAGAAGCCAAATGAGCAGCCGACATCAAGCAGCGTTCCGCTCGGCTTATATCGCATTATCCTCGCGAGCAAGCGCCTGTGCAGCCACGGGCGAGCCGAGGAAAGTTCCCTCTCCCAGTAGCGCTCATCTGAAAACTGCTCCGTGTAATACTCACGCAGGTATTGAATTGTTGGGACGACGACCGCGAAGGCTACACCGCAGCACCTGCATTTGGCTACTGGGATGCCATCATCAATGATCAATGGAGACCAATCGGCGTAATCGCACCAAGGGCATGATGCCCTCCTCACTTGCTGTCTACGCTCCTCACAAGTTTGTAAACGGACATCTCTCCCTTCCGAAGCCGAATGAGCTTCCATTTTGAGAGCTCCTCCCTCGGCGAGCGCCCGACAAGCAACAGCTGGATCAACTCGTCCCAATCTGCAATATATGATATGCCCTGTGACGCAACATAATTCAGCATCTGTCCATTGAGCATTGCCTTCAAGGCTTCTCCGTTGACTACACCGTCAAGGTTAATAACTGTGCGCTCAGATAGGTAGCTTGCTGTCCCGGATTGAAACATGCCTATGCGAGCGTCCTGCGGGATGTGTCCCCTGAGCCACATCGCCACATTCAAATACTCTTCAAATGCTCCGAACATGCGTGCTTGCATGTAATGCCAGCCGATGCTGAGTTGGGCAAGCTGCATGAGCACAACGGCTACCACAAAAAGCTTTGGAAGGGGTTTCAATCGGCTATTGCGGGAAAGCCCTTCCAAGCTCAAGCGAAGCGCTTCAACAAGCAGTGAACCGGCAATAATGCCGAGGGGAACGACGGCGAAGAAGTAGCGCGGGAAAAACCACCAGCCAAACTGATATAGCGAGTATGCGAGCAAGAGCGCAATTGCGTGGACAATCCAAAACCACAACTTGAGCATTACCCGCAACTTGCATACAGCCACCCGAAAGCAGCCGACGCGCACAAGCCAAAACAGGGTTGGCAGTGCCAATGACAGCAGGGTGATGGTCAGAATTGCCATCATTTGCTCACCAACGATGCAGGCGATGCGGGACTTGATAAAGCTCCACTGCTGCGCTCTCAGCAGCGTTGAAGCAGTCTGGGCTAATGAATGGCGCAGCACACGCCATGT
This sequence comes from Candidatus Thermosaccharophagus tengchongensis, assembly GCA_032161105.2. Taxonomy (GTDB): domain Bacteria; phylum Armatimonadota; class Fervidibacteria; order Fervidibacterales; family Thermosaccharophagaceae; genus Thermosaccharophagus; species Thermosaccharophagus tengchongensis. The sequence goes on along the minus strand of JAVHTD010000002.1, from coordinate 180,420 downwards.
AACGCCCTCATCAATAGCACCAATGTATGCGAGCGATAGGTAACGCACAGCACTGCCACTCTCGGGGATGAGCTTTCCGGTGGTGACAAGGCTATAAATGAGCCACGGTGAAAGCGTCACCAAGAACACAAACAGGATGACCGAGAGCCTAATAAGCGGTGAATCAATGAAAGAGGGATGAGCGCATTTGAACGGTTGTGCAGTTGAAACATTGCCGCCGGCATACCCACATGTCGCCGGATTGATTGCGCATGAGAGCACGGCAGCAAGCGCAAATGGCATCCCATCAACCCTGCTCAAGACAACCAAACCGAGCACAAGTCCGATGGCGACAATTTCAAATGCCGTCTGTCTCGCACGAGAACTATGCCAGATGATGAGCAGCGATGCGAGGGAAAGCATGAAGACATAAAGACCAGTTTCCATGCCATTGAGTGACTGCCTCAAGACGGTCGGCGATGTCATCCAGAAGAAGGAGACCCACAGCGCAACACGCTCATCCCACAGCCGCTTTGCCAAAAGGAACAGCACCAATCCAGTTAAGGCGCTGAAGGTGGCGAGGATTGTCATTGCGATGTTGATGGCGCTCTCCTTTGAAGCTCCCAAGGCGTAGATTGGGACGAGCATGAATGCCCACAGCGGCTGAAATCCGTTGGTCGTATGTATTCCATCAGTTGTGGCTCCGTTGCCCTTTGCTATGTTATGCGCTATCGCCGCATAGTAGCATGCATCATCGCCGAATGAGCCAGTGCGTATGAGCCAGTCATATGGCTGCCACGCTATAGCCAACCTGATGCACAACCCAAACAGGGACACGAGCATAAGGAGCACAGCTGTGAGCCTGCCCAGTGGGATAGCACCTCCACCATGCCGATGTTAAAGGGCGAGCAATGCCATTAGAACAAGCTGAGCTGTTCGCTTTGCTCCTTTGGTTGTTCCTTCGCACGCTTATGCGCGCAGCGCAGTGGCTCTGGTATGCGATATCCCGCGCAGCATCTGAGCACGAGCTCAATGGCTGTCTCCAAGCTGACCTTGTGCCCAATTGAGACGAACACCGGTTGAACGCCCCTCTTTGTGCGCACCGTTGCGCCGATGATATCGCCATCTTTCGGGTCAATGATTGGAGTCCAAGCGCCGACCTCATCCCTCGGCTCAGTCCATTCGCCATACAGGATGCTCTTTGCGCACCCCACCGATGGTATGTCAAGGATTAAGCCCATCTGCGAGGCAAGTCCAAGACGCCTCTGGTGAGCCCTCCCCTGTGCATCCCAAAGTATGAAGTCGGGAGTCACATTGAGCTTCTCAAACGCCTTAAGCACTGCCGGACCCTCACGGAAGGCGAGCAATCCCGGAATGTATGGAAACGAGACTTCAACCTCGGCGTCGGCATATTCCTCAACCGTGAGCGATGGGAAGGTGAGCACGCATACGACAGCTCTCATCTTCCCATCCGCAGCCTGATGGACATCAACGCCTGCAACATAGCGTGCCGATGACAACAGGTCGGGCACAACATCTTCATCAATGACCTGCGGGGCTAATTGGCGCTGTATCTCAATAGCCTCCTCAGGCGTCACATCCCACCTGTGAGGGCAACTAACCCTCATCATTCACACCCCCCCATGATTCACACGCTTGCAATGCACACCCGATATAACTTGATATGCGCAGCCACTTCTCATCGCCCGTGAGTCCATACACCCATTGCGCATATTGCTCAAGCTCAATGCGCAGTCTCCTTGGCGCATGCACATCGTGCAAAAGCAGCGTCCCAACCTGCACAGCAACCGCTCCAACTGAGAGATATTCAATGATGTCATGCCCCCTCCAAACACCGCCAGATGCTACAACTTGAGTGCTCACCGCCATTTTGCGCAGCTGCCTCACCGCCTCATACACCTTGCGGACGACTATCGGCTTTATAGCCGGACCTGATAAACCACCAACAACCGCCCCAAGCAACGGCTTTGGAGGGAAGGAGCGCATATCAAGACCCATTGCGGGAACTGTGTTTGTGAGCACGAGGACATCAGCCCCGGCTTCGGCGCACCTCTGCGCAATGAGTGCAATGTCATGGGCATTCGGTGAGAGCTTCACCCACACATCTTTATCAGATAGCCCCTTGACGAGCCTCGTGATTTCACCAGCTGCATCCGGGTCAACCCCAAACTCAATTCCGCCACGCTCTATGTTCGGTGAGGATATGTTGACCTCAATGGCTGCTATGCTATTGCACTTGCTCATGGCTTCAGCGAGCACCCCATACTCTTCCTTCGTCTCACCTATGATGCTCGCGATGACCGTGCATGGCAGTTCGCTCAGCTTCGGGACAACCTTTTCCATAAACGCATCTATGCCCTCATTTTGCACGCCGATGGCGTTTAACATTCCGGCGGTGACCTCGGCAACCCTTGGTGGCGGCTTTCCAGACCTCGGCTTCACGGTTACGCTCTTTAGCACAAGCGCACCGACATCCTCCCACGGGAAGTCGTTCACCCTCAAAAGTTCAAAGCCGTAGCCACAACAACCTGATGCCAGTATGATTGGCGTCCGCAATGTCAATCGCCCAACTCTGGCGCTTAGATCAATTTTGCATAAGCCGTTTAACGCACTCAACTGCGCACACCCCACTTTGCACTTATTGTATTGACCCCGCATAATAGTGTGCAGCGTGGCACCAATGGGGAATGGAAGGGAAAAGGTTGAGTGAGAAATGCCCTTCGGTCCTGCAAGGCGGCACAGTTTGCGATGCTTACGGTGAATAGGTCGGAGTTGACATTCGCTTCAGATTCATCGTTGTCCCCAACTTTGGCATAATGGAACGGTGATGCCCTCACGGGTGCAAATGGGAAAGCCGAGAAGGGAGCGATGATGCGCTTGATAGTTTGTTCATCAATGTTTCATGGCGTGCGCCTGTCACGCTACATTCACAAGCTCGCGAAGGAAGGAGCAAGCTCAATTGAAGTTTGGGCTGATGGCGAGCACCACTTCAACTTCTTTGACGAAGCTGAAGTGAGTGCTCTCAGCGCTGCGTTGCATAAGAATGGCGTTCAAGCTTGTGCATTGCATGCGCCATACGGCGGACAATACGATTTGAGCAGCTTAGACCATTCGCACAGGCAACGAGCCATCACTGCACACAGGCGCGCAATTGAAGTGGCGAGAGCCATCGGTGCGAGCGTCGTTGTTGTGCACCCCGGGGGAAGATTGCACGATGCTGGTATGCGTGAGGAAGCCCTGAGGGCATCAATTGATAGCCTCGCAAGGCTCATTGAGTGGGCGGAAAAATACAATGTCATCATCGCCGTTGAAAACCTCACTCCGATTGCCATCGGTGACAGCTCCTCAGAGCTAATTGAGCTGGTTGCGAGCGTGTCGAGCGAGCGATTAAAGGTGTGCCTTGATACCGGTCATGCGAACATAAGCGCTGAGGGATTGATACAATCGCTGCACACCCTCGCACCGCATTTGATCATCATTCATTGGAACGATAACGATGGTTTTGAAGATCTGCATTTGCCCCCGGGGAGGGGCTGCATCAACTGGCACCAATTCTTTGCGGAGCTCTCAAAGCTATCAAAGCCGCAATATATCAGTTTGGAGGTGGCCCTGCCACCGAACACGACGCTCATAGGCATCCTAAGGGGCGTTCTCTCACTCGCACCGAGGGATGTGGAGCTTTAAAGCATCACTTCACAACCAACCTCACTGGCTTTGCCTCAACGCGTGTCTCCTCAGGTGCATAGTATTCGTAGGCAGCAGCAGCGCCAGAGCTCGCCCTGATCGGGCAAGTCGCCCTCAGGCGATACGAAATTATCACGGTGCTTTGCGAGCGCACCTCCTCAAGGTAGACGATAACCTGCCTCCCAGTCAGGTTGAACTTTTGTATGACCTTCTGTTCCACGAGCTTTGCCAAGTCCTCGGAGATGACTTGGAAGCCGGGCGGTATGCCAACATCAACGATGACCATCTTCGCCGTCATCGGTTGGTTGTTCTTCACCCTCACCGTGCATTTGACGATGTCGTTGACTGACAGCTCACGCCTGTCGTAATCAACGCTTACATCAAGCGGCTCCTTCTCCTCGCCCCGAATCAGATCCCAAGGCAAGTAGAACCGTGATGCGATTTGATAGATTGCGCTCCCTTTGCCCTGCCAGTCAATAGCGATTTCATTATCGCCCTCCCTTACGAACTTCTTCAAGTCAACCTGGCGAACGATATCGCTATCTTCTGGCGTGATACGCAGCTTCGCTGCTTCCATCCCGTTGCATCGTATGGTGATTTGAGCATCAATCTCGCTCGTTGCGCCCTCAGTCGCAAGCAGCAACGCCTTAAGCGCCCAAACGGTTGCCTGTGTGTTGTGCCAAGTGCCGAAAGCGTCCTTGTTCCTGACGAGGTATGTCAAAGCCTTGCTCACAAGATCCGGATGCGAGCGAGCCCTCAACAATGCATATGCGGCAAGCGCCGTCGCCTCAAGGTCAGCCGTCATCCCTTTGCTGTGTGTGAATGTGGGCGCACTCGTGCGCCAATAGGCTGAATCACCATCAACGATAGCCATGTTGGCGAGCCTCTCAATCAATCGTCCCGTAACAGGGTTGTCCCTATCCCAACCGACAAACGCATTCGCAATCACAGCGAGCGCATAGGCATCTTCAACGCCTTCAACCCGCTGTCCCATCATGTAATCAATCGCCCTTCCGATTGAGCGCTTCACTTCCGCATCAGAGACGCTCGCCAACGCCTCTGTGAGTGCCCAAGCAATGTATGCCGTCGTTCGCATCACATCCGTCTGCCGGTTTATGACGCCCTCACGAATCCCTTCCTTCGGTGGTTCCCAAGAGCCATCTTGACGCTGCCTTGAGATGAGCCACTTGGCAGTTCTTTCTATCACACGCCCGTCAATCTCAAAGACCTTGCTCATGTCATTGAACTCCATTAGCCCGTATGCGGTTAGCACCTCATGTGCCGGCGGATTGCCAAACCATGAGAAGCCGCCACCCTTGACCTCAAATGTGAGCAGGCGCTGATAGCCCAAGTTGATATACTGCTCAGCCTTCATCTGTATCTCTGGGTTGATTTGCCTTGTGCGCTTCATGTAATCAAGGACGAGCACATTCGGATATGTGACGGAAGAGGTTTGCTCAAAGCATCCGAACGGCATGCGGAGCAGTTTATCCAAGCCATCAACGACTTGGCTGAACCCGCCACCGTAAACGCGCACAAGTATCGTTGAGGCGTCATCAATCGCCTGCGGCGGTATCTTCACGACCTTCCTTGTGCTGCCTTTGAGCGTGTCGCTAATTGACTGCCAGACTTCCTTGCCGTTTGGGACAACCATCACTTGGCGCTTTATTGCGTCGCTCATCTTCTCGCCACGAGCGACCACTGTCATGCTGTGCGTCCCGAGCGCCTTAACCCGTATCGGGAATCTAACCACGCCAACTTCGCCGGCGTTCATCCTCACAGTTTGCTCAATGCTGCTCAGCGGCTCAAACCAATCTTCGGGTTGAAGTTGCAGGCGCACAGTTTGAGCAGCCGGCAAGTAGTTGTAAATCGCAACTGGTATTGAGACCTCGTCCCCCTGTGTCAAGCTGACCGGAAGGTCAATGTCAACGAAGAAGTCCTGAAAGACTCGCAACGATGCTACAGCGCTCCCGAGCAAGCCATTGAGAGAGGATGCCATCGCAGTCAACCGCCATGTTGTGATTGAGTCAGCCATCGTCAGGTTGAGCGATGCCCTGCCGCGCTCGTCGGTGATCAGTTGCGGGATGAACAAAAGCGTCTCCGGGAAGAACTGCCTTATGCGAATTTGCTGCGCCTCAGGCGCGCCAGCGCCGGCTGCGCCAAATGCTGCGGCTTTTTCGGCTTCGGCTACAACTCCTCTAACTCCCGGAACTCCCGGGGGAACCGCAAGCGCTTGAATCGGTCCTCCCTCCAAAGCAATTACATCACGCCGAAATTTCAACCGAAGCTCCTGTGGCATTCTCACATCATCACTTGTCCCGAACTCACCGTCCGGTCCTGCCCCGATGAGCGAAAGGAAGCGACCCCTCAAAAGCTCAACGCGATACTCCCTCCCCAAAGGATCAAGCACATCTTGGCGGCTGAGCAGCCTCTCACGGATGAGGGCGTCTATAACTTCCTTTGGCTCCGGGTAATCACCATAGCGCCGGCGATATTGCTCAAGGGCATTCATCACTCGCGTGTAAGCCTTCTCGGCATGCTCAATCCACTTCTCACGGAGCTGTTGTGCCCTCACCTGCCATGTGTTCACATGCATTGTGTGCAAGTCCGGCATTGCCGCAGCAAACAGCACCCTCGCAGCTCTTTGCTTCCTCTCATCAATCTCAGCCGGCTGCTTGCGCTCAAGCGGGATCGGTCTTGTTGGCTCACGAAGTATCACTATCGGTTCAAAGCCGTGAATTTCATACCTCGGCTTAAGCAGCTCCCGCTCAAGCGTGAAGTAAACCTTCTCAAGCCCCGGCTGCATTTCCTGAAGGGCATAGACTGACTCATCAACTGCGGTTATTCCGAGCGCTGCAAGCAATGGTCTCCCTGAGGTGTCAGAAACGGAAAAGTCAATTCGCGCCTCCTTGCCCGGAAGATACACATCCCTGTCCGGCTTGATGGATACGCGCAGGTCCTCAGCCGGATTGACATAGACGACCTTTGTATCACGGACAATTTGACCCGTCCTCGTTATTCGGTATGCGTGAAGCGTCAATGTGCCCATCATCTGCTCGGTGAGTGCCAGCTGCATGACGCCCTTCGTGCCGTTCATCTCAAGCGCCTTGGTGAGCACAGTTTGCCTTCCCCTGATTGCATCAATGTAGACAGTGCCACCACGCCTCGGCGAAAGAACCGTCAGCTGTATTGCATCGCCGACTTTCGCCACTGCCTTACTTGTGCGGAGCAAAATGGCTTCATCGCTGACTTGGCTCTCAATCGTCCTCACCAATTTGCCCCTGTTGCCCTGCCTATCAATTGCTTCAACGGTAATGCTGATGGGCTCTTTGGCTGGCACAAATTGCAGCTCAGCAATGCCGGCTTCATCCGTCTCACCTTGCCAGTTGATTCCATCCCCAACTGCTTTTATGCTCGCCTTAGCCGGCGTCCCATCGGGATATGTCGTGACCATGAAAAGCGTGTTGGGGATGCCCTTTGCAAATGCTTGGCTATCGGGTATCACGACGATGCTTATTGCCTCTTTCGCTATAGGCAGCGTTTCGGTTATTTGCTCCTCATGCTCAGCCCTGTCCGTAACCCGCACATCAATTCTGAGCAGCGCTTTACCCTGCTCAAGCGGCAGCCCGACAAAGTGCACGGGCAAGCGATAGCTGAACCTATAAACTCCATCGCCATCGGTGTGCCCACGAAGCTCGGCAATCTGATTCCAACCGACATCAAATGTTGAAAGCTTGATGATGACCTCGCCGTCGGAGACCGGCTTGCCAAAGAAGTAGTTCGCCTTAACCGTCCCGCTAACTTCCTCACCCGGAAGGTAGAAGCGCTTTGATGTCTCAAGCTCAACCTTGAACTTGGGCAAAACATATCGGTCAACTTTGACGGTCTGCGTTGCTTCGCCAACCTTCCTTAGCTCGCCTTTGTCATCGGCGGTTTGCGCAACTGCTCTAACGGTATAGTTTCCGAGGTTGATTTCGTCAGCGAGTTGGAAGTCTGCGCTGGCAATGCCAAATTGCGATGTCCTCTCGCGCTTCCTGAAGACTTTGTTGCCCTTCGGGTCCTCAACCTCAAACGAGATTTGCATGTTGGATGCCGGCTTCAAAGTCGCTGCATTCAGGCACAGCGCACGCATGTGTATGATTTGCGACGGCTGATACAGCGGCTTGTCGGTGGTTAACAGGATTCGCACCTCATCACGCACAGTGACCGCTTCAACGATTTTGTCTTCCCCTATTGGTGTCTTCACATTGACTTCAAGTTCATTCCTGCCGACTGCCCATGATGGCACTGCGAATGCCCTCTCAACCGTCCCATGCCTATTTGTGCGCTCCGTGAAGAGCTGTATCGTTTGTCCACCCTCGTGTTTGAGTGAGGCTTTAACCTGCGCGTTAGCGATTGGTTCGTCCTTCTCATGGTTTCGGACGATGATGCGCAATGATGCTGTTGAGCCAGCAAGCCACTCACGCTGTCCGATAAGATGGGTTTCAAGTGGCGAGGGCAAATACTCACTTTGCTGCAATGTCCCAGAGGTTGCGCTGCGAGCCAGCATGTAAATGAGGAGCGCCGCAAATACCACACCAAGTGATGAACCAACTGCTAACGCACGCCTTAAGGCAAACTTGTGCGCCATCGTGATTCACCTCACTCATTCGTTATGCGCACCCGATAGACCATCGCGTTGCTGATGCCCGTTGCATTTCGGACTCATAATTATGACGGGATGCAGATTGCAGCTGTTCCATGGTGCTATCCTCACTCACGCTGCTACGGCTTATGCGTGCTCATTCCTCCAACGGCTTTGCAAATCTTACGCACACGGGCGTTGGAACTGAAACGCTAATCCCAGTCAACTCAAGCTCACCAGTGTCCGTGTTTAGTAGTGGCGGCTGCAAGCCGCCCGAAGGAACGATTTCGGGCGGACTATCGTCCGCCCATGCAAACGGATAATGAGTCCAAAGGTTCGTAGTGAGGCACGAAACGAAGTGAAGTGCCGTCAACGATGTTATATGAACGCCACTTCGCTATCGCTCCGTGGCTTACTACGAACGATGTCATATGAACGCCACTCCGCTTTCGCTTCGTGGCGAAGGTTCGTAGTAAGGCACGAAACGAAGTGGAGTGCCGTCAATGATGCCATATGAACGCCACTCCGCTATCGCTTCGTGGCTTACTACGAACGATGTCATATGAACGCCACTCCGCTTTCACTTTGTGGCGAAGGTTCGTAGTGAGGCACGGAACAAAGTGAAGTGCCGTCAATAATGTCATACGAACGCCACTTCGCTAACGCTTCGTGGCTTACTACGAACAGGCATTTGACGAGATTGCGATGTGAGGCTTTACAAACAAATTGTGCTGTGCTAAAGCCGGGTTGTGGGAGTGAAGTCAATCCCATACCAAAGGAGGGTGATGCAGTTAGAGTTCGCATTAGTGGCAGCTTTAAGCTGCCACATGATGGTTATGATGGCGTTGTGAGGCTTTGAATGTGGCGTGCTCAAAATAAACTCAAGGGAGGGATGTGAAATGAAGCGAGCAGGTAGAATGCTTAAGTTGAGTTGGAGAGGCTTCACGCTGATAGAGCTGCTGGTGGTGATAGCGATAATCGCCATCTTGGCAGCGATTCTGTTTCCAGTGTTTGCGAGGGCAAGGGAGAAGGCGAGGACTGCAGTATGCCAAAGCAACTTGAAGCAAATAGGCTTAGCAGTGCTGCAGTATGCTCAGGACTACGATGAAAGGTTGCCAAGAGCTAATACATGGTGTTGGCGAAAGGATCCGAAAACAAACATTCAACCGCAGGTGTCACTCTTCCCATACATCAAGAGCTGGCAGATATGGGCTTGTCCAAGTGCAGCTCCATTCGGGTGTGCAAATGGGAGTATACCGCACCATGGAGTGAATGATTTGATAAACGCTGGTGTGCTTCCAAGCGATTTCGTGATGTCATATGGGTATATGGAGAGCATCATAAATGGCACCAGCGACCAGGAGCGATTGGTTGTATGGACCCAACATTCAGTTACACCAATATTTGCTGACTGCTCTGGTCTGCTAAATAGCCCATGGCGTGTCGCTTATGCGAATACTTGCGCTGCTAAGTGCAACCCTGATAGGCAGAAGCCTGAAAATGCTCGCCATATGGGTGGTTCAAATGTGCTCTTCTTAGATGGGCATGTGAAATGGTATTCAGCAGAAGCGGTTATAGACAACTGGGTGAATGGCAAGTGGCGAACTGGCTCTGGCTGGGATGGCAACGGGTTGAGATGAGCCAACAGGTGAGTTAAAGAAACGATGACCCTTTTGATGCGCCATTGAGGGCATAAGGGCTAATATTGGAAGAAGCTACGATGTGACTAACCTTTGTGCCTTCATGAACTAACTCAAGTTGCCAATGGCATCGGTGTGTGATTGAGCGTTCACACTTCGTATTCAGCATTGATCCGAACATACTCGTAGGTCAAGTCACATGTCCATAAGGTCCAACTCGCATTGCCTATACCCAATTCTATTCGTATGAACACATCCGAGCCTTTTGAAAGGCTTGTGCGGAGGCTGTCCCTATCAAACTCAATCACCGTTCCATCACGCATCACACATGTGTCATTAATCCACACGCACAGCTTTTCCGGATTTATCCTCGCCGGCGCCCTCCCGACGGCAGCTGCAATTCTTCCAACATTGGGGTCACCACCAAACAGCGCGCACTTTACAAGATTTGAATTTGCAACGGCGAACCCGACAGCCTTTGCCTCCTGCTCCGTTACGGCGCCTTCCACTTTTATCTCAACAAACTTCGTCGAGCCCTCACCATCACGGACAATGGCATGAGCAAGGTGCCTGAGAAGCACAATGAGCGCCTCCTCAAAGATGTGGTATGCGTCGCTTGAGACGCTGTTTATTCGCCCATTGCCTGCAGCACCGTTTGCCAGTGCAATTACCATATCGTTCGTGCTCGTGTCACCGTCAACTGTGATTGAGTTGAAAGTCAACTCAACAGCCTTTGATAGTGCCTTCTTCAGGCAATTCTTGGTTATATTGGCATCGGTTGTCACGAAGCAAAGCATGGTCGCCATCTTTGGTGCAATCATGCCAGCGCCTTTCGCTATGCCGCCAATGTGAACTTCAGTTTGGTTGATTTTGAACTTGACAGCACCATACTTTGGGACAGTGTCGGTTGTCATAATTCCATGAGCCGCATCAATGCCGCCATCATGCGAAAGCTTCCTTGCGGCTTCCTCTATGCCCTTTGCAACACGATCCATTGGAAGACGCAACCCAATCTTGCCAGTGGATGCTACCACAACTTGCTCTGGGAGTATCTGAAGAGCCTTGGCAACTAAGTCGCACATTTGTCTCGCATCCAGTATGCCGGCTTTACCCGTGCAACTGTTTGCAATGCCGCTGCATGCCACTATGGCTTTTATAGTTGCACGCGCTGGGCGCAAATTTTCCTGAGTAACGATAACTGGCGCCGCCTTCATCTTATTGGTTGTGAATGTCCCGGCGGCAATGCATGGATGCTCGCTATAAATCAAAGCCAAGTCCTTCTTTCCGTCCTTCTTGATGCCACAGTGAACTCCAGCTGCGACAAATCCAATTGGCGTAGTCACGGAGCCATCGCTCAAAAAAGTTATCCCATCACCCACAACCCATCGCCTCCTCATCAACAATGTTTGGCTTTCACATTGCATTCACTCACGAAGGTGAACCGAAGTATGACCATGGGTGCAGATGACAACTCACGCATTTTCGGGCAAATCTTTCCCATCTCCGCTCACTTCAGGGTGACAGTGCAGGGAGCATTAACCCACATCGCTCATCAAGCCCAAACATCAGGTTCATGTTTTGTATGGCATTGCTTGCAGCACCCTTTGCCAGATTGTCAATAGCCGAAATGGCAATGGCACACATTGAGCGTTCGTCAAGGAATATGTTCACATCGCAAAAGTTTGAACCAATAACACCCTTAAGCCTCGGTGCGACGCCTTCCGGCAGCAAGCGCACAAATGGCTCATCTTCATACGCCAGAATATAAGCCTCACGCAACTGCGAGATAGTTACGCCCTCATTAAGCAGCACATATGCCGTAGTCAATATGCCACGGCTGACTGGTAAAAGATGCGGTGTAAAGGTGACACTTATGTTCCTTTGGGCGATAAAGGAAAGTTCCTGTTCAATCTCAGGTGTGTGCCTATGTGTGGCAATTCCATATGGTTTGAAGTCACCAAACACCTCTGGGTAATGGTAGTCAATTGTCGTCTTTGACCTGCCAGCGCCAGATACGCCAGATTTGCTGTCAATCACGATGTGATTTGAATTCGCCATGCCGAATTTGAACAGCGGCATGAGGGCAAGTATGGCTGAAATTGGGTAGCACCCCGGATTGGCAACCAGTCGTGCGTTGCGTATCTGGTCACGATAAATCTCAGGCAAGCCATAAACTGCTTCTTGAAGCAAATGCGGCGCTTTATGCCCCACACGATACCATAACTCAAATGCGCTGGCGTCTTTTAACCTGAAATCGGCGCTCAAGTCAATCACACGCAAGCCCATATCAAGCAATTTCGGGGCTATGGTCATGGCAACCCCATGTGGGACTGCGAGGAAAACAACCTGAACATCACTTGCCAGTTTTGCCTCGTCCATTGGAACGCATTTTAGCCCGGATAATTGGCGCAAATGTGGATGAACTTGCTCAAGGGGCAATTCCTCCTCAGAAGTCAGCCTCATCAAGTGGACAATTTCAACTTCAGGATGATGCAAAAGGAAGCGCACCAACTCGCCGCCAGTGTATCCAGTGGCGCCCACTATGCCAACTTTGATCGGCATCCTTTTCCCTCCCATGTGTAAAATGAAGAAGCTTTATCAAGCTCAGGAACCGAGGTCGCGCAATTATGGGCAACTTGGCAGCCGGTTTTGAGCTTAATTGCGTAACTCCCATCAGGGTTGGCTATGCCCCTACCTGAGCACGCGGAAAAGGGTGTTAAAATACCGCGGTTCGTAAAGGGAACTTATCGTAACCCTTCCATGTCTTCCGGAGGCGTGAATAAACTTCCCGTCGCCGATGTAAATGCCGCAATGATTTGCCCTCACACCATCGTTTGAAAAATAAACCCTATCTCCGGGCTGAATTTGGCCTAAATCAACCGCCACCCCATACTTCAATTGCTCAGTCGCTGTCCTTGGGAGCTTAATCCCAAATGCTGCATACACCCTTTGAACGAACGCCGAGCAGTCAATGCCATCCGTTGAGTTGCCACCATACCTGTATGGCACACCCAAATAGCGCATTGCTTCTTTGACGATGGAATATTTAAGCGAGTTATAGCTAACAAAGTGCGCCATATTCGCCATTGGGAGCGTCAAAGTTTTATCGGTTAAAGTGACCGAATTTTCTTGTATCCACCCTATTGCGCCATTGACCATTAGCACACCAAGCCACCCATTTTTTCTCCCAACTATCACGAGTTTTTTGCCCGGTTGGCATATGTAATAGCGAGCCGAATTTTTCCCCGGAAGTGAGTAAATTGCGCTTTTAGCTTTGACTATACCAATGACTGCAAAATTTTGATTAAGCGCCTGCAAGCCTTCATTCCGAGGAAACTCGCGATTGTATTGAGGAAAATTAACACTTACAGCTCTGTCAACATTATTGACCTTTGATGCACTGAGATTATTAAGATTGTTGTTTGCTCTGCTGATGCGCTCTTGTCCTGAGGTTGAATTTTCCCGAACTTTTTGGTCATTATTAGGGTAATCAATCAAAATCGGAATCAACACCGTCACACCGGCTCGCAATGTTTCACCAATTTTGATGTGCCTGTTTGACTCGTGCAGAATTTTCTCCGAAATTTTGAAGTTTTTTGCGATTGACTCCAATGTCTCTCCATCTTTGGCTTCATAAACCCAAAAAGCATTCGCCTTCGTTTTAGCTGAAGGCTCCGAAATAGCACTCCTTTCCTCCGTATCGCCCTTAATTACCCCGGTGCTTTGCAGCGGCACAACGAGGATTTTTCCCTCAGGTAAAGGCTCATTATCGGGAAAATTAAGGCTGCTATTGGCGTGACGAAGTTGTTCAACTGTAATTCCATAGCGTGATGCGACCGACTTAAGCGTTTCACCCCTTTGAACGGCATGCAGCTTGTATACTACATCGCCATTCGCCCCAATAATACCCGCCAAATATGCCATCAAAACGAAAAAAATTGACGGCTCAATTTTGTAAAACCACCTGCCAATGCTCTTACCTAAACTTGCCATCTCCATGCCACCCCTTGCAAATTTCACCTTACTCGCATAGCCAACAGCATCCTGCAGGGGTGGATAACGATTCTACCGCAACTTCAATGTGACAACACATGCAAAATTAGCGCTTGCGGAACTGGAAGCCCCTTCTTGCCCTCTTCCTCCCATATTTCTTCCGCTCTTTAACCCTCGGGTCACGGGTCAAAAGTCCAGCCTTCCGCAATATGGGACGGAGAGAGGGATCGTATGCCACAAGCGCCCTGGCTATGCCGTGGCGAAGCGCTCCAGCTTGCCCAGTTAGACCGCCACCTTTTGCCGTCGCTTTTACATCAAATAGCCCAAAAGTTTGCGTGACTATGAATGGCTCAATAGCATGGCGGACAAGCGAATACCTGCAAAGGTATTCCGAAATCGGCGTGTCGTTGACTATAATGTTGCCTTTACCACCCGGTATTAGCCACACTCTTGCGATCGCTTCCTTCCGCCTCCCAGTAGCATAGAAGCGCTGGGCTAAGGTAGACGCTCTTCCCTCCAAAGAAATGCCAATTTCTTGGGCAATCTCTTCCGGTTTCTCCACAGATGGCATTGTGTCCTCTTCACTCGGGAGTCCCGCTTGCTGTAGCTCTACGCTGTGTTCCTCATCAGTTGAAGCGATTCCCCCCAATGCCTCTTCGGGCAAATTTTTGACTTCTTCGTGGTTTTCTCCCATCATTACCTATCGCCCCCTATTGCGTCCGAAATTCGCATCGTCTTTTCGAGCTTACGAATATCAATTGGGATTGGTTGTTGCGCTTGATGTGGATGCTCCGAACCACGATAAACACGCAATTTCTTGATCATTTTCCTGCCAAGCCTGTTTTTTGGCAGCATCCGCTCAACTGCGAGCATTATGACCTGTTCTGGGCGATTTTGAAGCATCCACTTATAGCTGTATGCCCGCAAATTACCCGGATAGCCGGAATGGCGGTAGTGAAATTTTTGATCAAGCTTTTTCCCAGTAAGAGCCACCTTTTCCGCGTTAATCACGATGACATGGTCACCCACATCCACATTTGGCTGCCATTGTGGCTTGTGCTTCCCAATCAAAAGGTATGCCACTGCACTTGCGAGTCTCCCAAGCCTCACACCAGCGGCGTCAACAATATACCAATTCTTTTTAACTTGCTCCGGTTTGATATATGTTGTGCAATTTCTCATGTCCTTACCCCCTTTAGCATAACAACTGCTGTATTTGCGGTTATAGCCACCGCTTTCTGAATTCACGGCTAATTTTGCTCTTGCTTTCGGTTTGCCGAAATTTGACCATCGTATTTGATTTTTGTAAGGCAAAGCCCCTTTGCAGGAGCAGTTGGACCTGCTGCTTTTCTGTCCCTCACCTCAAGTATGTGTTTGACATCTATTGGCTTTATTTTTCCAAGTCCAACCTCCACAAGTGTCCCAACAATTATTCTTGCCATATGGTAAAGGAAAGCATTGGCTTCAATTGTTATGGAGATAAATCTGCCTTTCTTTGCGCATTTTATGCCGTATATTCTTCTGACTGTGCTGCCAAGATCGCTGCCACTGGCGTGAAATGATTTAAAATCATGCATCCCGATTAGATAATTTGCCGCTTCTTGCATAGCCTCAACATTCAGGCGCTTTGGTATGTGCCATGCATATCTTCTCGTTAAAACAAATGGGCATTTTCCATTATCAATCAAATAACGATAAACCCTGCTTCTTGCGCTATAGCGCGGATGAAAATTTGGGTCAACTTCCTTGGCAGATTTGACCACAACATCATCGGGCAAATTGCCATTAATTGCCGGAATAAATGCGCTAATTGGCATCTTGCTATTTGTGACAAATTTCACAACCTGGTATGTCGCATGAACTCCAGCATCAGTTCTTCCAGCAAATTGAAGTTTTATTGGATGTTTCACGACATTTTCAATTGCCCTCTCCAAAACCTCTTGGACGCTGCGCGCGTTGAGTTGTCTCTGAAAACCGCTGAAATTCGTCCCATCGTATTCAACTACCAGCATAATATGCCTCTCTTGGTCTTGCTTTTTGGCTCTCCCCATCTTGAGTGCCAATTTTGGGCTCAGTTTTCCAAAATTTTGTGTCATTCAACGAGCATTATAACTGCCATTTGGGAACCGTCGCCCCTTCTTATCCCGGTCTTTATAATCCTCGTATATCCCCCATTTCTGTCGCGATATCTTGGGGCAATTTCACTGAATATCTTGTTGACGACTTTTCGCTGCAGTGGGTTTGGTATCATCCTGCGGACAAGACGGCGTGAATGAACTGTGTCCTCTTTCGCAATCGTGATCAGCTTCTCAGCTATTCGGCGGACTTCTTTCGCTTTTTGCAGGGTTGTCTCTATGCGTTCATGTATGAAAAGCGACGCAGTGAGATTTTTTAACAATGCCATTCGTTGATCTGATGGGCGTCCTAAGCCCTTGTGCTCCTTGCGATGCCGCATAACCTTTCCCCATCCCTTCGTTATTTTTTGTCCTCTTTCAGCTTGAGCTTTAACCCGTCCAAAATCCTCATAACCTCCACTAACGCTTGCCTTCCAAATCCTCGGATATTTAGGAGGTCACTCTCCGTTTTATTCACCAAATCTCTAAGCGTATATATGCCATTTTTAACAAGAATATTTACAACTTTCCTATCCAATCCAATTGTTTCAATTGAACGGTCAAGCAATGCTTCGGTTGGCGTTACCTCACCTATACTTTCACCCATACTTGGAAGCGGCACAAATGTGCGAGGTAACCCAAGCCCAAGGAATAGCCTAAAGTGCTCAATTAACAAACACGCTCCTTCAACAACTGCTTGATCAATATTAACAGCTCCATTTGACCAAACTTCAAGTATCAAACGCTCATAGTTACTTACAGTCCCAACCCTTGTCGGCTCAACTATAAAATTCACCCTCTTTATTGGAGAAAATATGGCATCAATTGGGATGAGACCAATTTCCAATTTACTTCTGTCAACTCTATCGGCAGGTGCATACCCCTTGCCAACCTCAATTGTCAGCTCAATTGATAATTTTGCTCTTTCATCCGTTAACTCAGCAATATGAAGTTCTGGGTTTACAACTTCATATCCTATGGGCATTTCAATATCGGCTCCCGTCACTTCGCCCCTCCCGCGAACCGATAATGAAGCCTTTTGTGGTCTTGAAGTATCAGCTGCATCGGTCACTTTTATGGCTAAATCCTTGATATTGAGGATCATTTCAATCACATCTTCCTTCACGCCTGGTATGGTGGTATACTCGTGCAAAACTCCATCAATTTTGATAAAGGTGACTGCGGCACCAAGAATTTCATTCAGCAGCACGCGCCTTAGCGCACTGCCTACTGTCGTGCCCATGCCAGGATCAAGCGGTGTTATCTCGTAACGGGCGTATTTTTCGTCCCCGGTTAGTTTCCGTATTTTGGGCATTCTCTCAGTTTGTTGGCTTATCACAGCAACATCTCCTCCTTGCTTCATGCACCAATTGGTTTAAACTAACGGGAATAAAACTCAACAATAAGCTGCTCGTTGACTGGGACATCTATTTGATCCCTCGTCGGAAGCGCCAAAACACGCCCTTCATAGGTGCTTACATCTCTTGACAGCCATGCCGGAATTGACCAACTGCCGGTCATCTCTATTGCCTCCTGAATTTCCGGGATATCCCTGCTTTTATCCCTTATTTTTATGACATCCCCGACATCAACGATGTATGAGGGAATGTCAACAACTTTATCATTGACAAGGACATGTCTGTGCCTTACAAGCTGCCTCGCATGCCTTCTTGAAAGGGCAAAACCCAGACGATATACGACATTATCCAAACGCCTTTCAAGGAATTGAAGCAAACACTCCCCTACAAGCCCCCTCGTCTTTTTTGCCAATTTCTCTGCCATTTCATAGAACCGCTTAAACTGGACTTCTGTCATTCCATAAATGCGCTTGGCCTTTTGCTTCTCTCTCAATCTAAGCCCGTAATCCGTCGGTTTTTTGACCCTCCTCAATTCTGGGTTAATTCCGGGGGGATACGGGCGCTTTTCAAGGGTGCACTTCGTCAAACATTTGTTCCCCTTCAAGAACAGTTTTATTCCCTCACGGCGACAAAGCCTACATACAGGTCCAATGTATCTGCCCATTACTCATCACCACATTCGGAGGATTATACCCTTCGTCTCCCTGCAGGACGACACCCATCGTGAGGAACCGGCGTTATATCCTTGACGAATTCAATCCTAAAACCGAGAGATTCAAGGGCTCTAACTGCCGTCTCTCGCCCAGCACCGGGACCCTTCACATAAACTTGCAGGTTTTTAACCCCCATATCTAATGCTCGCCTGCCGGCAGCCTGTGCAGCCATTTGGGCCGCAAATGGTGTCCCTTTCTTCGTTCCCTTAAATCCGACAGTGCCACTACTTGCCCAACACAATGTATTGCCCTCTAAATCAGTTATCGTGATAATCGTGTTATTGAAAGTTGATTGGATATGCGCAATTGCATTGGTAACTCCTCTGCGCTTTGGTCTTGAGCGTCCACCTTTACGAGCCATTTGGCATACCTCCCGATATTTTGTTACTTCCTCCTGCCTTTCTTAGCACCAACTGTCTTGCGCGGACCTTTACGAGTGCGAGCATTTGTGCGAGTCCTTTGCCCCCTAACGGGCAAACCTCTAAGATGCCTTAACCCACGATAGCATCGTATGTCTATTAGCCGTTTTATATCTTCTGCAACCTTCCTTCTGAGATCTCCCTCAACTATCAAGTTTCGGTCAATGTAATCCCTTATTCGAGCGAGTTCCTCGTCTGTGAGGTCTTTGACGCGTTTATCCCATGAAATACCGGTTTCTGTCAATATCTTTTGGCTTGTTGACCTCCCGATTCCGTATATGTATGTTAACGCAATTTCCACGCGCTTATTATCGGGTATCTCAACACCAGCTACACGAGCCATCTGCTATCACCCCCTACTTGCCCTGCCTTTGCTTATGCTTCGGATTTTCGCAAATTACATAATACTTCCCTTTCCTACGAACTATTTTGCACTTGTCGCATATCCGCTTTATTGATGGTCTAACTTTCATACAACTCACCTCAAACCGCTCACTTCAGTCGGTATATTATTCTGCCTCTTTTGGGGTCATATGGCGAGATTTCTACCTTCACCCTGTCCCCCGGAACTATCCGAATGAAATGAACCCTGATCTTCCCGGAAATGTGCGCCAAAATTTCATGTCCACCCTCAATCTCTACACGAAACACCGCATTTGGCAGACATTCTTTAACAACTCCCTCAACTTCCAACTTTTCTCTTGGCATAGTAATATCACCTCAATCTTCAACACGCCACAAATCATCTTCATCGTTTGGACCAAGCGTCAATATTGCAACTCCTTCTCTCGTAATAGCAATTGTATGCTCAAAATGAGCCGAATAGCTGCCATCAGCCGTTACTACAGTCCATCCATCGCTTAGATATGCCACTTCACATGTCCCGACATTTACCATTGGTTCTATACAAAATGTCATTCCGGGGACAAGGGTAATATCATCCAACATTTTTGTAAAGTAGTGCGGAACTTCCGGCTTCTCATGCAAATTTTTTCCGATGCCATGCCCGACCAAATCACGAACCACATGAAAACCCCTTGTTTCAACATAATTTTGTATCGCAGCACCGATGCGGGAGAGTGGTTTCCCAGGCGAAGCTTCCTTTATCCCAATCCATAGAGCTTTTGCCGCAGTTTTTACCAAATTTTTGTGAATTTCGCTCACCCTCCCAACAGTGACTGTTATTGCTGCGTCTGCGTGATATCCATCCCAACATGCAGCCACATCCAACCCCACAACATCACCCTCTTTCAGCGGTCTATCATTTGGTATCGCGTGGACAACTTGCTCGTTCACTGCTATACATGTTGACGCTGGATACCCCTTATAACCGAGAAACGAAGGAATTGCGCCACATCTCCTTATATAATTCTCCGCCAATTTGTCCAAGTAAAGTGGAGTTATTCCGGGTTGGATAGCCATTGCCATCTCCCTCAATGCCCCGTAAACTATCATGCCAGCAATTCGCATTTTTTTGATTTCCTCTTCCCCTTTCAAAATTATGCCCTTTTTCCAAAGCATACGCCGCATTCTTTAAGCCCTCTTCAATGAACCCAGAATCTCTTCAATCCTCTGCTCAACTTCCTCAACACTGCCGGATCCATCTACACGATATAAAAGCCCTTTTCCCGCATAATACAGCATAACAGGTTTCGTTTGCTCATGGTAAACTTCCAGTCTCCTTTTGATAATTTCGGGTTTATCATCCTCCCTTTGAACGAGCTTCTCGCCACATAAATCGCATATTTCGTCCACCTTTGGCGGATTGTGAATTATGTGGTAGACAGAGCCACAACTTTGGCAAATTCTTCTCCCGGATAGGCGTTGAATAATTTCACTTTCATCTACATCAATTAACAAAACAGCTGTTAATGTGAGATTCATTCGATTCAGCAAATTGTCAAGTTCTTTCGCCTGATTATCTGTCCTGGGAAAGCCATCCAGAACAAACCCATCTTTTCCCGAACTTAACCCAATTTCCAGCCTTGATTTGAGCGCCTCTACAGTCAGATGATCTGGAACGAGTTCCCCCCTTTTCAGGTATCCCTCAACTTCCCTGCCCAGTTTGGTTCCCCGTTGAATTTCGTCACGAAATATGTCTCCGGTAGCGAGATGGAGCAGATTATATTTGCGAGCGATAATAGATGCCTGTGTTCCTTTTCCCGACCCCGGCGGTCCAAGAAAAATGAGATTAATCACTGCAAAATCACCTTATCAATCGTTCATACTGCCGAGACAACAATTGCGCTTCAAGCTGAAGCATTGTCTCAAGAGCGACCCCAACCACAATCAAAATGGAAGTCCCACCGGCAATGTCATACAAAGGCAACCCTGTCCAGTGAGGGACAAGAAACTCAAGGATTGCAATTATGCCGAGGAACATTGCCCCTCCAAAGGTTATTCTTGACAGCACCCTGTCAATATAATGCACTGTGGGTGCACCCGGTCTGACACCCGGAATGACACCACCCCATTTACGCAGATTATCGGCTAAATCCGACGGATTAAAGACAACAGCCGTGTAAAAATATGTGAAGGCAATGACGAGCAAGAAGTAAAGAAACAAACCGATATTGCTGCTGCCCGGGTAGAAAATTTCCCGTATGCGAGCGCCAATTGAGCCCATATCAATTTTGCCCAAAAGTGGCAATGTTATCTCCGTTCCAGGCTTAAAAATCGGGATCATGGATGTCAAAGTGCCGGGAAACATAGCCACCGATATTGCGAAGATTATAGGTATAACTCCGGCTGTATTCACACGCAGCGGTAAATGGCTTGTCCTGCCCATCATTCTTGTCCCAATCACTCTGCGTGTATACTGCACAGGGATGCGCCTCTCCCCCTGCTGCACAAAGACAATAAACATCACTGTTAACAGGAAAAAGCCGAATAAAACGATCACATTCATCCACTCAACAGAACGAGATGCAAGCAATCCATAGACTTGGGCGACATCCGTTGGCAGTCGCATCATAATTCCGGCAAATATTATCAAAGAGACACCATTTCCGACACCCTTCTCTGTTATCAATTCACCCATCCACATTAATGCGGCTGTCCCAGCCGCAAGGGTTAGCACAATGCGCCAGTTGTTTAAATTGAGCAAGTGGACATCCCTTATTGCCCCAGTTTGCTGGAAAATGAACAAGAACCCCCACGCCTGCAGAACGGATGAAACAAGCGTAAGTATCCTTGTCAACTTGGCTATTCTTCTTCTGCCCCATTCCCCTTCCTTTTGCCATTGCTCAATTGATGGTATGGCAACTGCGAGCAACTGCATTATTATTGATGCATTTATATATGGCATTATGCCAAGCGCAAATATGGAAAACCTTTTGAGAGCGCCCCCGGAAAAGAGGTTAATCAATCTCAACAATCCACCGCCAAATCCTTGGGCGAAAGCTTCATTTAAAGCCTTTGTATCAACACCCGGAACCGGCACATGTGCTCCAAACGCGTAGATGGCGAACATTGCAAATACAAATAACACTCTTGCGCGCAAATCTGGGAGTTTTAACGCCGATTTAACATTTTCAAGCAGGCGCACTACTTAATCACCTCAACTTTCCCGCCAGCCATCTCTATTTTTCTCCTGGCAGATTCACTGAAGTGATGAGCTTTGACTATTAATGGCTTAGTTATCTCCCCTTCACCAAGAATGCGCACTCCATCGCCAATCTCGTCAATTATACCCTCACTTAACAGGAGCTGAGGCGTTACCTCAGTGTTTGGCGGAAAGCGCTCAAGTTGCTTCAAATTGACAAAAACATAGTTTTTTCGGAACGGCTCCTTCGGCATAGCTTTCTTTGATTCACCGCGCAACTTTGGCACACGCTTGTATAACGGAGTCTGACCACCCTCAAACCATGGTGGGACATTTTCCCTCGCCTTCTGTCCCTTTGTCCCACGACCGCAAGTTTTGCCCTGCCCTGCAGCTATTCCCCTGCCAACTCGCTTTCGTTTTTTCTTTGCGCCAAATGCTGGCTTAAGAGAACTTAACTTTAACACACCACATCACTCCTGTGCAACATTAATCTCCTCAACATCGAGCAAATGTTGAATCTTTCTAACCATACCACGAACACTGGGGTTATTCGGCTTTATAACCGTGCGATTAATCCTTGTCAACCCAAGCGCCTTCGCTGTTGCTTTCTGATCCTTCGGATAGCCTATCAGGCTTTTCTTCAAGCGAAGCTTCAAATACTTCGCGTGCGGCTTGTCGCATTGCCAATTCATCCTCAATGAGCCTCCTCCTTATCTTTGCGGGAATTGGAAGATCCTGTAACCTAACACCGCGTGCCTCCGCTACTTCTGTTGGTGAGCGCAGCTGCTTCAATGCTTCAATAGTAGCCCATACAGTATTCACTTTATTTCTTGAGCCAAATGTTTTTGTCAGCACATTTTTAACTCCTAAGACATCCATCACTGCTCTCACCGGACTGCTTGCAATAACTCCTGTTCCAGCCCCTGCCGGTTTTAAAAGCACCTTAGTCGTGCAAGCTTTACCAATAACTTCATGCGGAATTGTATCTCCGACTAATGGAATGCTTATCATCTCCTTGCATGCCTTTTCATAAGCCTTTCGAACTGCTTCAGGGACTGTTAATGCCTTTCCAATCGCCGCCCCAACTCTGCCTTTCCCATCGCCGACCACTACAAGTGCCCGAAATGAGAGTCTTTTCCCACCTTTGTGAGTTTTTGAAACGCGCCTTATTTCAACAACCCTTTCCTCGTATTGCACCTCTCTTTCTTCCATTTGCAAATCCATGTTTTTTCCTCCCCTTTCTAAAATTCCAATCCCGCTTCCCTTGCAGCCTCAGCAAGCGCTTTAACGCGACCGTGATATGCATGTCCTCCCCTATCAAACACAACCGTCTTTATGCCCTTTTCAAGGGCTCTTTTTGCTATGAGCTGTCCGACAAGCTTTGCAGCTTCCACATTCCCAGTATGTTTAACCTTGCCTGATATTTCTTTGTCAAGGGTTGATGCTGATACAATGGTGTGCCCCTTTGTATCGTCGATCACTTGAGCATAAATATGGTTTAAGCTGCCAAAAACCGCCAATCTTGGTCTCTCAGGTGTCCCAAAAATCTTTTTTCGTATACGCCAATGCCTCCTTTTCCTCCGTTCACTTCTCGTTTCATACTTGACTGCCATAATTCTTAGCACCTCATTACTTACTTTTTACCTGCTTACCTGGCTTTAAGCGAACAAATTCATCAGCATATCTTATACCTTTACCTTTATATGGCTCAACCTTCCTCAGCATTCTTATTCTTGCCGCAACATCACCTACAAGCTGTTTATCAATACCTTTCACAGTTATTTTGGCTGCAAGGTATTGATTTTGTTGTGTTGGGGTGAAGGATTCCACTTCAAAAGTTATTCCATCCGGAGCCTCAAAATGAACGGGATGCGAAAAACCGAGGTGCAATCTCAATTTATTTGGTCCAATTAATTCAGCCCTATAGCCCATACCTCTGACCTCAAGCACCTTTTGGAAACCCTGTGTTACCCCCTCAACCATGTTAGCTATCAAAGTTCTTGTCAAGCCGTGTAGCGATCTATGAAAACGGTTGTCAGAAGGTCGCTCTACAATTATTTGACCATTATCCTTGCGAATTATCATGTCTGGATGAAAACTTTGCTCAAGCTTTCCCTTCGGACCTTCAACAATTACTGTGCTTCCATTCACCTGCACTTTTACCCCATCCGGTATTATTATCGGTTTTCTCCCAATTCTTGACATTTTTACCCCTCCCGGTCACCATACATACGCCAAAACTTCCCCACCAATTTTCTTCTTTCTCGCCTCAATGTCAGACATTATCCCCTGTGAAGTCGAAAGTATAGCAATGCCAAAGCCATCCTGCACCCTCGGTATCTCGCTTGCCTTAACATAAATTCGCCTGCCAGGTTTGCTCACCCTTTTAACCCCAGTTATAACGGGTTTTTTCCCGTTAATGTAACGGAGGTATATGATCAAGATCCCCTGTTTCCTGCCTCGGACAAGTTTGTAATCCGAAATATATCCGTTCTCCTTCAAAACTCTGGCAATTTCTCGTTTAACATTTGATGCAGGTATCCGCACCCTATTAAGTTTTGCTTGTGCTGCATTTTTAATTTGAATTAACATGTCAGCAATTGGATCAGTAACTGGCATTTCATAGATTCACCCCACTTTCGTTCCTACCAACTTGCCTTCTTAACTCCCGGTATCAAACCTTGACTTGCCAGCTGCCGAAGGCATATTCTACAGAGCCCAAACTTGCGAAAATAAGCCCTCGCACGCCCACATCTTTGGCAACGGTTGACCTTTCTCACCTTAAATTTTGGCTCTTTTTGCGCCTTGACAATCAGTGCTTTCCTGGGCATCTTATCACCTTCCTCCATTTCGGAATGGCATACCAAGGGCTTTCAATAGCGCTAACGCTTCCTCATCTGTCTTTGCGCTTGTGACTATAGTGATATTCATGCCTCTCACTTTCGCAATATCGTCATAACTAAGTTCGGGGAAAATCAATTGCTCTTCAACTCCCAAGTTATAGTTGCCATGCCCATCAAAGGCATCCTGAGGCAAACCCTTAAAATCCCGAATTCTTGGCAAAGCTGCATTGATTAGTCTGTCAAGGAACTCCCACATTCTGGCTCGTCTCAGTGTCACAACACAGCCGACTGGTTGACCCTTTCTTAACTTAAATCCGGCAATTGACCGTTTAGCCCTTCTTAATGCTGGCTTTTGCCCAGTTATCATCGCCAATTCCTTCATCGTGGAATCCAAATACTTTGCATCATCTTTAGCATCACCAACGCCAACATTGATTGTCACCTTGATCGGCTTTGGAACCTGCATGATATTTTTATAGCCAAATTGCTTCATCAAGAGGGGCACAACCTCTTTTTCCCATTTTTCCTTCAATCTTGGCTTATACTCTTCCGCCATCTCCGCTCACCCTGTCATTCATCAATCAATTCGCTGCATTTTTTGCACGCCCTAACCTTTCTCCCATCAGCAGTGAAAACTTTTCTGATGCGAGTTGGACGGTCACAATGCGGACAGACGAGCATGACTTTGCTTCTCGGTATTGGCATAGGGATCTGTATTCTCCCACTTTGAACTTGCAAAGTCCTTGTCCTCTGAAAGCGCTGATGTTTCCACCTCAAATTGACACCCTCAACAACCACTTTACCCTCTCTTGGCATCGCCTTTATTACTCTTCCTCTCTTGCCTTTGTCAACACCTGAAATTACAATTACTGTATCACCGGTTTTTATCCCCATACTTGGCATTCCACTCACCTCATACGACTTCTGGCGCAAGCGAGACTATTTTGAGAAACTGTTTATCCCTCAACTCCCTTGCAACAGGCCCAAACACCCTTGTTCCAATCGGGTTATTCTGGTGGTCTATTATAACAGCTGCATTTTCGTCAAATCGCAAGTATGAGCCATCTGGGCGCCTAATTCCATACTTGGTTCTCACAATCACGGCTTTCACAACATCCCCTTGAGAAACCGCTGCACCGGGGACGGCATCTTTAACTGAGGCAACAATGACATCACCTATGTTACCGTATCTTGCACTTCTGCCCCTCAAAACTCTAATGCACATAATCTCTCTTGCTCCAGAGTTATCGGCAACTTTTAGCCTTGTCTGCGGCATTATCATACCACTCAACCCCTTTACTTTTGCTACTTCTGCTCACTTGCTTTTCTCCTCGCCTCTTCAATTATCCTCTCAGCAATGTGTGGAGGAACTTCTTCATAGTGTGAGAACTTCATTGAATATTGCCCGCGCCCTCTGGTCAGCGATCTCAGAGTGGTTGCATACCTCTGCATTTCGGCGAGTGGAACCAAAGCGTGTATTTTCTGCATTCCGTCTATGGATTCTATCCCAAGTATTCTCCCCCTTTTCCCGTTTAAATCTCCAATTATATCGCCCATATTCTCCTCTGGCACTATTATCTCAACTTCCATGATTGGTTCAAGCAGGTAAGGATCACATTGTGATATCACATTGCGAAATGCGATAGCTCCGGCATTTTTGAAAGCTATGTCGGACGAATCAACTTCATGATGCTTGCCATCAAACAATGTAACTTTCACATCCACAACTGGATAACCGGCGAGAACTCCATGCTGCATAGCCTCAACGACGCCCTTTTCAACCGATGGGATGAACTTACTCGGTATCACACCGCCAACTATGGCATCAACGAACTCAAACCCTTCTCCGCGCTCAAGTGGCTCAACCTCAAGCCACACTACGCCGTATTGCCCTCTGCCACCAGTCTGACGGATATATCTTCCTTCACCTCTCCCCTTCTTCCGGATGGTCTCTTTATACGGTATCTTTGGCAAAACGACCTCAACATTAGCGCCAAACTTCCGCCTTAAGCGCTCAACTGCAACTTCAAGATGTAAGTCTCCCAAACCGGCAATTATCGTCTCGCCAGTTTCGTTATTCCTGAACCACTTAAATGCCCCGTCTTCCTCTTGCAACCTTTGCAAACCGCTGAGGAGCTTGTCTTCATCACCCCTTGTTTTGGGATGAACTGCCAGTTCCATTACAGGAGTTGGGAACTCTATCGGTGGTAGCAACACCGCATGAGATTCGTCACAAAGCGTGTGACCTGTTCGTGTAACTTCCAACTTAGTAACTGCTGCTATTTGCCCTGTGCAAGCCACCCCTATTGACTCAATGCTTTTACCCTGAGGAACAAAGAGTTGCCCCACACGCTCACGCCTTCCTTCGTTAGCATTAAACACGACAGAATCTGACGATATTGTCCCGGAAAATACGCGAAAGTAATTGATGCGCCCAACATAAGGGTCAGTCACCGTTTTGAAAACCAAAGCTGCAAGAGGCTTATTTGGGTCGGGAATTATGTTAACCACCTTCCCATCCCCGGGCGTCTTAGCCTCAATTGATGGACGCTGAACAGGGGAAGGGATAAAGTTGATGATGGAATCGAGAAGGAACGGAATCCCAGTGCATTTGGCACCCGAGCCGCATAAAACTGGTGATGCTGCCCCAGACATCACAGCTCTTGTGAAACCTTGCATAATTTCCGCCTTCGTCAATTCATGCCCTTCAACATATTTCTCAAGTAACTCGTCATTACTTTCCGCAGCAACTTCAACAACTTCCTCCCAATACTTCGCCAGCTTTTCCGACATATCTCCCGGAATTTCGCATTCTAACGGTTCGCCCCTCTCCGTAAATGTAAACGCTTTTTGAGATATAACATCAATAACACCCCTGTGCTCGGATCGCTCACCGAGCGGCAAAGTTAGAGGGACAATCTTGGTTGCAAGCTTTTCGCCGGCTTGGGACAAAAGATTCTCAAAATCGGCTTTATCGCTGTCCAGCTTTGTCATAAAGATTAACCTTGTAAGTCCATATTCACCCGCCTTCGCCCACAATTTCTCCGCTTGAAATTCAAGCCCCTCTCCGGCATCCAAGACGAGAACTACCCCATCTACAGCGCGCAAGGCTGCATATGCATCTCCGACAAAATCAATTCCACCTGGAGTGTCAATTATGTTAATCAAATGCCCACGCCAATTGCAATGTCCAATGGCGAGATTTATACTGTGCTGCCTTTGCTTTTCATCCTCTTCATAATCAAAAACGCTCGTCCCCCTCTCCACTTTTCCCTGCCTGTCAACCATGTTAGTAACCCATAAAATGGCATCCGCCAAAGAAGTTTTTCCAGACCCACCTTGACCAATTAAAGCCACATTCCTAATCGCTTCAGGCTCTATCAGATCCATAAAACTCTCACCCCTCCTGAGTTTCAAGTTTTTGCTCTTCCAAAAGCTCCGGTGGTGTTACTGCCACTTCCTCAACCTCTTTAGCTTCATATGCAGGCATCGGTGCAGCCACCTTTGCCCTCTCAATTATGCGAACTACACGCCACCTTTTCAGCTTGCTTAAAGGTCTTGTTTCCATAATTTCCACGACATCCCCGATGCGGCACTCATTGTTTTCATCGTGAGCATAATATTTTTTCCGCCTGCGCAAAACTTTTTTATACAAAGGATGCCTCACGAGCCTTTCTACCATTATAACGACCGTTTTGTCCATTTTATCGCTTACAACCACACCAATTCGCTTCTTCCTCTTTCCTCGCTCAATTTCCATCAGTTTCTCCTCCTCCCAACTTGGATAAGTTATCCTTAACTTTTGGGGAGTCCTACTCAATTCCGAGCAATTCCCTTTCCCTCAAAATTGTAAGAATGCGTGCCACCTTTCGCTTTAGCATTCTGATTCGAGCGACATTAGTTTGGCTGAAAGTTGCAACTTGAGCTCTTGTCATAAACAACTCTTTTCTGGTTTCCTCAAGCTCTTTCAAAAGCTCGTTAAGGGAAAGCTGTCTAAGATTCTGCAACTGTTCTCGGCGCTTCTCTTCAGGCATGCGGAAGCACCTCTCTCGAAATAATACGGGTTTTTATCGGCAACTTATGCGAGGCTCTCCTCAGAGCTTCCACGGCTACATCGGCACTAATTCCCCCAATCTCAAACAACACAGTGCCGCGCTTAACAACAGCCACATACTCCTCCGGGTCGCCCTTGCCGCCACCCATTCGGCTTTCTAATGGCTTTTTTGTCACAGGTTTATATGGGAAAATACGAATCCACACTTTTGCCTCCCTGCGAACATAGTTAGCAATTGCCACCCTCGCAGCCTCTATCTGCCGAGCCGTAACCCAGCCCGGCTCGAGCGCTTGAATGGCAAATTCACCATTTACGATCGTGTTTGTCCTTGTGGCTTTCCCTCTACATGCCCCGCGTTGTTCCTTGCGATATTTACGCCTCCTCGGCTGTAACATCTTCTGCCTCCTCCTCAAGTTCAGTGGCTGCGACGAGGAGTCTGGGCGCTATTGGCTTCCCAGCCCTCGCCGCAAGCACCAAGCGTTCCTCAGCTTTTTCTATGATATCACCGCGATAAATCCACACATGCACCCCTATCATGCCATATTTTGTTTTCGCCTCACTAAAGCCATAGTCAATATCCGCTCTCAATGTGTGCAGCGGAACTTTTCCATCCATCAAGCTTTCGTCCCGTGCAAGTTCGGCTCCACCAAGTCTCCCACTGACAATCACCTTTATGCCTTGTGCACCAGCGCTCATGGACCTCAATATCGCCTGGCGCATTGCTCTACGCCACGAGACGCGCCTCTCAATCTGTTGAGCTATATTTTCCGCAACAAGTTGAGCTTCAAGCTCCGGGTTCTCCACCTCTTTGACGGTTATATGCATCTCACGCCCCGTCATCTCCTCAAGCTCTTTTTTCAACTCCTCAACTCCTCTCCCCCTATGTCCAATAACCATCCCCGGTCGGGCAGCATAAATTGTTACGATGACAAGCCTTGATTTTCGCTCAATTTCAATCCTTGGGATGCCAGCATCCTTTAACTTTTTCTTAATGTGATTTCGGATTTTTAAATCTTCTTGCAAATATTCTTGATATTGTTTATCAGCAAACCACTTACTTAGCCATTCCTTATTTACGCCTATTCTTAGCCCTATTGGGTTGACTTTTTGCCCCATCACATTACCCCCCGCTAATCTTCACCAATGGATTGAATTATGACAGTTATATGACTTGTGCGCTTGCGAATCATGTCCGCCCTGCCGCGAGCCCTCGGTATCCACCTTTTCAGCATTGGACCTTGGTCAACAATTACATTCTTCACATACAGGCTTTCCCTATCCAGTTCGTAGTCATTTTCAGCATTTCCTACGGCACACTTGAGGAGCTTATGAATATACCTTGCAGGCTTTGATGGAATTGTTAAGAGAATGTTTAACGCCTCATCAACCCGCTTTCCCTTGACTAAGCACGCTACTCTTCTGGCTTTCCTTGGCGAAACTCTTATATATCGTCCAACGCTTCTAACTTCCATAGTTCAATCCCTCTTTCCACACCTTATGGGCTATTTCAACGCTGTTGAGCGTTCGGTTGGCTCACCATGCTTTCTATGCCCTCTTGTTGGGGCAAATTCTCCAAGTTTATGCCCAACCATGGCTTCAGTAATGTATACGGGAATGTGTCTCCTACCATCATAAACAGCAATCGTGTGTCCAACCATTTCGGGAAAGATCGTGGAACGCCGCGACCAAGTCTTTATGACGCGCTTTTCGCCAGTTTGGTTCATTTCCCTTATTTTTTTGAGCAATTTAGGGTCACAATATGGACCCTTTTTCAATGAACGCCCCATGATGATCCCCCCAGCAGTTACCTTTGCTCTTTCAATCTTCTATCTCCATACCCAACCCTTCTGCGCTTTACTATGAACTTACTGGACGGTTTTCGCTCCTTTCTCGTTTTGACCCCAAGGGTTTTCCAACCCCAAGGCGATTTCGGTGCATCCATGCCTATTGGTGCCTTTCCCTCGCCACCTCCATGCGGATGATCATCAACATTCATTGCTTTTCCTCGAACATGTGGTCTCCATCCCATATGTCTCGCCCGCCCAGCCTTTCCAATCACTATCAATTCATGATCAACATTGCCAACTCTACCTATTGTTGCTTTGCACTTCACATTAATCAACCGAACTTCTCCAGAGGGCAGTTTGATATGAGCATATTTCCCTTCCTTCGCCATAAGCTGAGCAGCGGTTCCAGCAGCCCTGACAAGCTGTCCGCCTTTACCCGGCTCAAGTTCTATGTTGTGAATAAAGGTTCCATCCGGAATTTTCTCAAGCGGTAGGGCATTCCCCGGCTTTATTTCCGCATCTTCCCCGGACATTAAAATATCCCCCACTTTCACCCCTTCTGGCCACAGTATATACCGTTTTTCTCCATCAGCATATCTGAGCAATGCAAGCCTCGCCGATCTGTTCGGGTCATACTCAATCGCTATAACTTTTGCCGGGATTCCGTCCTTATCTCGTTTAAAGTCAACTATGCGGTAAAATCTCTTATTCCCACCGCCTCTGAATCGGACAGTAACTTTACCCTGATTATTTCGCCCACTGTGCTTCTTGAGTATTTCAGTCAATGATTTTTCTGGCTCATCCTTTGTTATCTCTTCAAATGTTGAAACAGTCATAAATCTTTGTCCAGGCGTGATCGGTTTTTTCAGCCTTATCGGCATGATCCTCACCTCATACCTCAAATATGCCTATTTTCTGCCCTTCTTTAACCTTAACGATCGCTTTCTTCCATCTTGATGTTCTGCCTCGGTTGAGCCATCTCATCCCGCGCGGTTTCCCCTTTACAATCATGGTGTTGACCCACTCAACATCAACATTAAATAACTTTTCAATAGCTTGCCTAATTTCTGGCTTTGTAGCATCTAAGCGCACTTTAAATGTATACTGATTTAACTCAGCTGCCAGCTTTGCACTTTTTTCCGTCAATATTGGCTGTATCACTACATTTGATGGATCTCGCCGGATGCTTGTCATGATGCAATCCTCTCCTTTACTATCCTATCCATTACATCGCAAGTTGTTAAAATTTTCTGCGCATTTATCAAATCGTATGCTGATGGTTGATAATATGGAAGCATAAATACATTGGGCAGGTTTCTTGCCGATAGGAAAACATTTTGGTTAAATTCCCTCATCAAAAGTAGGACTTTGTTGTCGCTCAAACCAAGCGCCTTTAGCAACCGATACATCTGCTTTGTTTTCGGCTTTTCAAAATCAAGTTCGCTCAACAAAACTATATCGTTACTTCTTATTTTGTCAATCCACGCCATTTTTATTGCCTGCTTTCGCATGTTTTTGTTTATCTTTACATCCCAATCAAGCGGCTTAGGAGTATGCACTTTGCCACCACCACGCCATTGAGGGGCTCTTATAGACCCTTGCCTTGCTCTACCCGTTCCCTTTTGCGGCCATGGTTTTCTGCCCCCACCTCTAACTTCTTTGCGAGTTTTTGTTGAATGTGTCCCTTGCCTCATGTTAGCAAGATATGAGATAACAACTTGGTGCACAAGAGATTTGTTAATCTTGACGGATAGCAGCTCGTCAGGAATAGTATAAATCCCAACTTGCTCTCCTTCAAGATTGTATACCGGAATGTCCATGCCAATCACCTGTCTTTTATGGCTTGTCTTCCTGAATTTTTACCAAACTCCCTTTCCATCCGGGAACGCTACCCTTTATGAGAAGAAGATGATTTTCAGGATCCACACCAACAACAGTTAACCCGCGGATAGTCACCGTTTTTCCCCCAAATCTTCCCGGCATTTTATGCCCTTTGAACACTCGCTGTGGACCTTGCGGTCCAAGTGATGCTGGTTGACGATGATACCTTGAACCATGTGAGTCCCTTTGACCACTCATACCCCACCGCTTCATCACACCTGCAAATCCCCGACCCTTTGAGGTTCCCGTAACTTTCACTACATCGCCGGGCTTGAACGAGTTAACCGTTATTTCCGACCCGACTTCCACATTTACCTCATTTGGTATACGGAACTCGCACAAAAATTTCATTGGAGGCAATCCAGCTTTTTTGAAGTGACCTTGTAACGGTTTATTCACCTTTCTTTCGCGCATCGCCAAATAACCGAGCTGAATCGCAGAATACCCGTCCTTTTGGACAACTTTTCGCTGAACCACATAACAAGGTCCGGCTTGAATAACTGTAACCGGGATATGCTGTCCATCTTCGGTAAATATGGATGTCATACCAACTTTTCTCCCGATTATTGACTTTATCACCGCCTTACACCCCCAAAATTTACAGCTTGATTTCTATATCAACTCCGCTTGGCAAATCAAGTTTGCTCAACCTCTCAATGGTCTCGGCTGTAGCGTTAATGATGTCAATCAAGCGCTTGTGAATCCTCATTTCAAAATGTTCCATTGATTCCTTGTCAATGAAAGGTGACCTAATCACACACCAAACCTTTCTATCAGTAGGGAGCGGTATAGGACCACGCACTTTAGCCCCAGTTTCACGGGCAACTCTGGCAATATCCTGTGCAGATTTATCCACCAACTTATGATCAAATGCCTTCAACTTAATTCGGATGCGTTCCTCAGCCATATGAAACGCTTACCCCCTTAAACCCGCGTGCCAATGGTTTTTCCCTCAATATGAGGAAGAATGTCAAATGTGCTATAGCCGCGCTTTAGAACAATTTGCTTAACCACCTCTGGAGGCACCGGTGCATAGCGCTCTGGCTCCATTGTGTAAGATGCCCTACCTTGAGTTAGCGAGCGCAATTGAGTTGCATATCCAAAAACCTCTGCTAATGGAACTTCGGCATCAACGATGATAATCTCCCCCGCGCCTTCCCTCATCCCTCTGATAGATGCCCTCCTCGCATTTAAGTCTGCAAGAACTTCTCCCACATATTCCTTCGGCGTCACAATTTCAAGCTTCATGATGGGTTCCAAAAGGGTTAAAGTGGCCCTTTTACACGCATTTTTGAAGGCTTCCATTGCCGCAAGCTTAAAGGCATATTCCGAAGAATCAACCTCGTGATATGAACCGCCAATTAAAGTAATCTTAACATCCACAACTGGATATCCAGCAAGCACCCCTCTATCAGCAGCCTCCCGCACTCCAGCCTCAATCGCCGGTATGAAAACTTCCGGTATTATCCCGCCTTTAATGTCAACTTCAAACTCTAACCCTTTACCCCTCTCCAAAGGCTGGACATGCAAGATTGCATGTCCATATTGCCCACGCCCTCCAGTCTGGCGAATATACTTGCCCTCGCCAATAGCGGAATTCAACACGGTTTCCTGATATGCAACCTGCGGTTGACCAAAGCGAGCAACGACACCAAATTCCCTGCGAAGCCTGTCCTCAGCTATTTCAAGGTGTAGCTCTCCCATGCCAGCCAATATGGTTTGACCAGTTTCTTTGTCAAATCTCAGCCTCAATGTCGGATCTTCATTGACCAATTTTAAGAGTGCCTGCATAAGTTTTTCTTCCTCGGCTTTCGTTTTCGGTTCAACAGCCCTAAATATGACTGGCTCTGGAAACTCAATGCGCTCAAGCAAAATTGGGCATTCCGGTGCCCCAAGCGTATCTCCCGTGTATGTATTTCGCAATCCAACAAGGGCAACGATATCGCCAGCCCTGCACTCCTCAATTTCCTCCCTATAATTGGCATGCATGCGCAATATCCGTGCAACTCGCTCCCTGCATCCCCGTGAAAAGTTGCTAATTGTGTCACCTTTTCTTAGAACACCGCTATAAATCCTTGTGTAAGTTAGCCGACCAACATACGGGTCAGTTTGGATCTTAAAAGCCAAGGCGCATAGAGGTTCATCTTCTGCCAGTTTTCTCCTCACTTTCTCCCCATTTTCCGGATTCATACCCTCAACAAAACCTATGTCAAGCGGTGATGGGAGAAAATCAACAATGGCGTCAAGCAGCGGCTGCACACCTCTGTTTTTCAAACTTGCCCCGCAGAGGACGGGAACAATCTCGCCACGCAGCGTTTGTTTTCTTATAGCTGCACGCAAGTCCTCCGAGGAAATAGTCCCCTCCTCGAGGTATTTTTCGAGCAATTTATCGTCGGTTTCCACAACCCATTCCACCAAAGCTTTCCTGAAGATCTCGGCAATCGGCTCTATGCTGTCGGGTATAGGCTCATAACGCATAACTGTCCCAAGTTCGTCATCCCAGTAAATTGCCCGATATTCAATGAGATCAATGACACCCTCAAAGTCCTCCCCTTGCCCAATCGGGATTTGAATGAGGATCGCCTTGCATTTCAATCGCTCCCGCATTTGATGCACAACTGAGTGAAAGTCGGCACCATTTCTGTCAAGTTTGTTTATATAGGCGATTCTCGGAACATTATACTTGTTTGCCTGCCTCCAGACTGTCTCAGTTTGCGGTTGCACACCCCCAACCCCACATAAAATCACAATCGCTCCATCAAGAACTCTTAGTGACCTTTCAACCTCCGCCGTGAAGTCAACATGCCCCGGCGTGTCAATTATGTTAATTCGGTAGATTTTCTCGTCGGCGCCAATTTTTCTCCTCCAATAACAAGTCGTAGCTGCGGAAGTTATTGTGATTCCTCGTTCCTTCTCCTGCTGCATCCAGTCCATCGTGGCAGTCCCTTCGTCAACCTCCCCAATTCGGTGCACACGACCAGTGTAAAACAGTATCCTCTCGGTCGTGGTCGTCTTACCCGCATCTATGTGGGCAACTATGCCTATATTTCTCGTCATTTCAAGCGGCAACTTGCCATCAAAATCAACTTCTACCATACGCATCACACCGTTAGAACCAACGATAGTGAGCAAATGCTCTGTTTGCCTCCGCTATTCTGTGCACTTCCTCCTTTATCCTAACTGCGCCCCCTTGATTGTTAGAAGCATCAATGATTTCATCCGCAAGCCTGTGAGCCATCGTCCTGCCCTTGCGCTGTCTCGCCGCCTGAACAAGCCAACGGAGTGCCAAACTGACTCGCCTCGTTGGGCGAACTTCCATTGGCACTTGATATGTCGCACCGCCAACACGCCTTGGACGAACTTCAACCACAGGCATGACATTGCGTATAGCGTTAGCAAGCACATCAAGCGGATTGCGCTTTGTTCGTTGATGTATCAGCAACAGCGAGCCATACATGATTTTCTCTGCGATGCTCTTCTTGCCCTTCCGCATGATTTGGTTAATGAGCTTGTGTATGAGCACACTTCCGTAAACCGGGTCTGGCGGGATTTCCCTCGGCGGAACTGGTCCTCTCCTTGGCATCCCATTTCACCTCATTTCATCAATTCGTAACACAAATTAAGATTTCGGTCTCTTGGCACCATAGACCGAGCGGGCTTTCCTCCTCCCCTCAACTCCGGCACAGTCAAGCGCGCCTCTAACGACTTTGTATCTTATGCCTGGGAGGTCCTTAACTCGTCCGCCCCTCACAAGCACAACGCTGTGCTCCTGTAGATTGTGTCCGACACCCGGGATGTAAGCAGTGATGACTCGCCTGTTGCTTAAGCGAACCTTTGCTATCTTGCGCAATGCCGAGTTCGGTTTCTTCGGCGTCATGGTTCGCACCGATATGCACACACCGCGCAACATCGGCGCACCTTGCGGGTCGTATATAAGCTTCCCCTTAAGAGCGTTATAACGGTATTTTAGAGCCGGTGTCTTTGTGCGATGTTTCTTCGGCTTACGGGCACCCTTTACTATCTGGTTGATTGTTGGCATCCTTCAATCACCCTCTCGTGCTTAAGCATACTCTGCATCGCAAAAAATTACCCCTCTGGCTACGCCAGAGGGGCAGCAGAGAGGCAGCCCACATTAACATTCCATCTCGGCGTCTTAAGGCGCCCTGCAGCGAATGCATTGCATTCGCTGCCTCCCACGCCCTCTGACGACATAGCATGATAACACACTAAAAGCCTTTCGCCACTCTTTGCCTATGAGCACTGTCTGCGCGGTTGGAACTTTCATGATTGAAACCTGCAGTGGTTCAAGATAGCACCAACGCGCAATACAACGCCAACGCTCAACCACCATAGTCATGCTTTTATTTTAGCGTCATCAAATCCCCTTGTAAAGGGACGCACCGTTGATGAACCAACATATGCTCAACAAATCTGATTCAACCACTTCGCACCGCTTGGTTTTTTTAACTTAGCGAGAGCAACTAAGGCTCGGTCGTCGGTTTGGAGCATCCGCTGCAACAATGCACTAAAGGACTGCGTTTGACACAACCTGCTCCACAATGCATCATATTTATTGACTGCATGACTGTAAACCACATCCGCTCACCACGGGGACTGGGAGGTGGATAAGGATGCGTCCGGTGACATTGTTCACAGGTCAGTGGGCTGATATGCCTCTTGAGACCCTCGCACAAAAGGCGAGCGAGTGGGGTTATGACGGGCTCGAACTCGCCTGTTGGGGTGACCACTTTGATGTGCGCAAAGCCGTTGAAGATCCAAAGTATTGCGAGGAGCGAAAGCAGCTCCTTGCAAGATATGGTCTCAATGTGTGGGCTATTAGCAATCACCTTGCTGGACAAGCTGTGCTTGATCCAATTGATGAACGGCACAAAGCCATCCTCCCTGAGCATGTTTGGGGAGATGGCAATCCGGATGGAGTTCGCGAGAGAGCAATTGAGGAAATGAAGCTCACAGCAAGGGCTGCAAAAAACCTCGGCGTGCAGGTCGTAAACGGATTTACTGGTTCACCAATATGGCATCTTGTCTATCCGTTCCCACCAGTGCCGCCGCAAATGATTGAGGATGGGTTCAAGAAGTTCGCGCAGGTGTGGAAGCCTATACTGGATGAATTTGAGGCATGTGGTGTGAAGTTTGCTCTTGAAGTTCATCCGACAGAAATCGCGTTTGACCTATACACGGCGAGGAAAGCCCTTGAGGCTGTGGATTACCATCCGGCGTTCGGATTCAATTTTGATCCGAGCCACCTACACTGGCAGGGCGTTGACCCAGTCAAGTTCATTTACGAATTTCCCGATCGCATATTCCACATGCATGTGAAGGATGCCATCACCACGCTTGATGGGAGAAGCGGCATCCTCTCGTCTCACCTGCCGTTTGGGGATCCGAGGAGAGGTTGGGACTTCCGCTCACCGGGGAGGGGCGGGATAAACTTTGAGGAGATAATTCGCGCTCTGAACAACATAGGCTATAACGGCCCGCTTTCGGTTGAGTGGGAAGACAGCGGCATGGATAGAGAACACGGCGCAAAGGAAGCCTGCGAGTTTGTCCGCAAGTTGCAGTTCAAGCCATCGGAGATAAGGTTTGAAGCCGCATTTGAAAGGTAGAGACTGCTCCAACACCTTTGGGGAGCCAGCATCACAAGTGAATCTAAGGATGCTGGCTCCCCAGCAGAATGGCAGGGGCTATGTGAACATCTTTTTGCAATTCGTCACACCAGACCGAAGTCACTAAAAAGAGCGGCATTGCCGCAAAGCGAGTTTGTAGGCGAAACTCACATCGTGGATCACCCGTTTAAACCCGCCTTGAATTGCACTCACCACGAAAAACAAGCATACCCGCGAAGTGAGGGGTATTCAGATGAATGCTGATGCAATTGAAGAGCTCGGGGGTGAAGAGCATGAGAAAGCGATACAAGGAGGAATACAAAATGCTTGCCGACACGCTTGCCGAGAAGGGAATTGACATTGAGGCGGTGAAGGCGAGGCTTAAGGCGCTTGAAATTGAAACTCCCTCATGGGCATATGCAGATTCGGGAACCCGCTTTGGCATATTTTATCAACCCGGCGCAGCAGTGACCATCTATGAGAAGCTTGAGGATGCAGCGCAGGTTAACAAGTTCACCGGTGTAGCGCCATCGGTGGCAGTGCATGTTCTCTGGGACTTCCCGGATGGCAAAGTGGACGGCGTAAAGGAATACGCAGAGCAACTCGGCTTAAGGATTGGTTCGGTGAACCCAAATGTGTTTCAGGACCAGTGCTACAAGTATGGGAGCATAGCAAGCCCAGATGCAGAAGTTAGAAAGCGTGCCGTGAGACACATCATTGATTCAATTGAGATAGCCAAGCAAGTTGGCTCAAACATCTTGAGCCTTTGGTTTGCCGACGGAACTAACCACCCAGGGCAAGATGACTTTCGGAGACGCAAGCACCGCATGATTGAATGCCTGCAGGAGGTATATGAGGCAATGCCTCAGGACATGACGATGCTCATTGAATACAAGTTCTTTGAGCCAGCGTTTTACCACACCGACATCGCCGATTGGGGTATGGCTTATGTGTTCGCGCAAAAGTGCGGCGAGAGGGCAAAGGTGCTCGTTGACTTGGGTCACCACCCGCATGGCACAAACATTGAACACATCGTCGCTTTCTTAATTGACGAGGGTAAGCTTGGCGGCTTTCACTTCAACAACCGAAAGTATGCGGATGATGACCTGACAACAGGCTCCATCAACCCGTATGAGTTGTTCCTCATCCTCAAAGAGATAGTCACCGCTGAAGATGAGCTCAACTTGAAGGTGGCATTCATGGTTGATCAGGCAGCAAACATTAAGCCAAAGATAGAGGAGATGATCCAGACCATAATCAACATCCAAACCGCATACGCGAAGGCGTTGCTTATCCCGAGAGGCGAACTTTACAGCGCACAGGAAAAATGCGATGTTGTCATGGCTGAGCAAATCCTTCAGGATGCGTTTAATACCGATGTGACACCGCTGCTTATGGTTGTGCGGGAGGAAATGGGGGTCCCACTTGACCCGCTTATGGCATACAGACAAAGCGGCTACCAACAAAAGATTGAAAGTGAAAGGGGCATAAGAAGGGGTGCGGCAGGGCTCGGCGCTTAACTTTTTCAAACGATGTAAGTAACGCTCAGGAACGCTTAAGCTTGTGGCTGAAGCCATTCGCACCCATGTGCTAAGCTCGCAGCTAAACCCACTTGCATTGATGCATTGAATTCACAGCCGAAGCCGCACTACTGATGGTGTGATTTTGGTCTTCGCTTGTCAGTAAAGCGTATGTGGAGTTTGTCTTCAACGAACTTGGCATTAACCACTTCAAGGCGAGCGAGCACCATAGGCAAGATGATGTTGCGCTTGAAGTTCCCAATCCTGACTATGAGCTCATCGCCCTTCTGATAGAGGTCAACTTCCCTATGAGAGACGAACGGCAGCTTCAGGACAAGCGTATAATTGCTGCCCTCCTTGATTATCTGCATTGGTTCATCCTGAGCGAATATTTGGGTTGGGTCGCTGTCGCCGAATGTATCATGTGCCATTCTGCGGAGGCTCTCTAAACCGACGACTTCGTGCCGATAAAACCTCACCTTAAATATCGGTAGGTTCGGAAACGACGCCTCAACCTCCTCCAAGTAAGCCTTTTGCACCTTCTTCCACTCGGAGAAATATAGGTCGGTGATCTCCTCGGGGAAGACCTTGTTTGCGATAATGGCATCGGTGTGAAAGCCGAAGAGGTTAAGATACGTGTAAGCGCGCCTCGTTTCCTGTATGACCATCTTCTCCGGATTGAGAACGAGGCGTATCGTTGTCACCCGCGGGTCAAGCAATATGTCGCGCATCTCATCCACATTCGCATACATGCGCTGTATCGTATCAAAGACGGCATCACTCGGGAGTGGAACGGAAAATATCTCGCGCTTGAACTTGCGAATTGTGCCAACGACATACCTCTCCACTGGGAACAGGCGCTTCATATACCACTGCAGCACTTCCGGGAAGTTAAGCAATCGTATCGTTGCGCCAGTTGGAGCGCAATCAACGACGAGCACATCAAACTCACCGCTTTCGTAAAATCGCTTGACCTTGAGCAGGCTAAACAACTCATCCATTCCCGGAAGCACTGCGAGTTCTTCAGCTGCGACTTCGTCAAGCCCTTGCGAGGCAAATAGCATCGTAAGGTAATCCTTTGCAGCTGCCCAGTTCTCCTCAATCTCAGCGAACGGGTCTATCTCCATCCCAAAAAGCCCATCACAGATTTCTGTTGGCTCGCTTCCAAGCTTCATGCAAAGCGAGTCAGAGAGCGAGTGCGCAGGATCTGTGCTCATGACCAAAGTCTTGTAACCAAGCTCGGCGCACAGTATCCCTGTTGCTGCACTTATGCTCGTCTTACCCACGCCGCCCTTCCCAGTGTAAAGGACAATGCGCATCCGCTTTCACCCCTAAAGCGAACTTTAAGCCGAGAGCAAGTCCAACATTTATCTGTCCATCTCAGACCGCCACTGCCTGAGGGGAACCACCACAATGCCTTGAGCGCATAGCTGCCTCAATGAATGCGACGATCTCCACGCTCTCTTGCATGTCAAGCGGTGGCTTTCCAGTCTGGAACATCTCAACGACGCGCTTTAGCAGCTCACGATAGATGAACCTCGCATCAATGCTGCTGGCAATTATTTTACGCTCACAAAATGCTGTGAAGCCATACCCGTGCACGCCGACCCTTGTCCCTCTGACGGTTCCAATGCGCCCATCAGCCCATGTGCCCACAACTACTTCGGCATCATCACGCCATATGCACCAAACTTGCTTGCACCCTTTCCCCATCAGCGCATACAAAGTTTCAACAGCGTGAATGCCGTAATGGAACAACCCCGGGTTGCGCTCATGGTATGGCGCAGGGCTATATGCATCAGCACCGAGCACCATGCCATATTCATCGGCACGAGCCTTCAACTCCTGAACCTCCAAGGAATAGCGCAATGATGAGGATGTGAACAATGGCACGCCTTTCTTCTCGGCAATCTCCGCCAACCTCCTCGCCTGCTCAAGCGAGCATGTGAATGGCTTGTCAATGAATGTTGGTATCCCAGCGTCAATGAATGGGAGAGCACGCTCATAGTGAA
This sequence comes from Candidatus Thermosaccharophagus tengchongensis, assembly GCA_032161105.2. GTDB lineage: Bacteria > Armatimonadota > Fervidibacteria > Fervidibacterales > Thermosaccharophagaceae > Thermosaccharophagus > Thermosaccharophagus tengchongensis. The sequence goes on along the minus strand of JAVHTD010000002.1, from coordinate 138,610 downwards.
CGCTTCCATCAACCGACTCAATCATTACGGCATCAATCATGCCGATCATCTCTTTCAAGCTCTCAACTTGCTTGACGCCGAGTTCCTCCCTCAGCACACGAGCTAATTCCTTCACCTCCTCATCCGAGCGTATCGCTGAAGGACCAGCCCAGAAGCAAACGACCCTTGCACCTTCAACCCATTGATCTTCACCTATGCCGATGTGATTGAGGCGCTTCGTAAACTCAACAGCATGTGTCGTATCCACATCCACTATACCAACCCTTACCTCACCCATCATTTACCCCCCAAACTGCACGGGCTTTCAGCATGATGCCTTCACCCATGGGCTCTGATGCTTTTGATCCTCGGCAGCACAATGTCAAATCCAAAGTATAGCTAACCAATGCGCGGCGCCGCAAACGCCGCTTGCCTATTGCTCAAAAGCGCTGTTTACAATGCTTAATGGTGGTTAGCCATGGCGAGCGCTAATAGGAAGACGACGAAAACATTCATCACATACATGCGCGAATATAGCCTGCTGTGGCATCACATCGCCAGCGGCATCGGGTTGGATGTCATTCCACCGAGACCGCCAAGCAGGCAGACCGTGGACATGGCTAAAGGGTGCGGACCTGACTATTGGTGCTATGACTTGCGCCTGATATTTGCGGACATCCTAACGGGGGCAAGTGAGGGCGCCGAAACTTTCATCGTCCCCGGCGGACCGGGAACTTGCATGCTCGGGCATACAACCGCTGCGCTCTTAAAACCGATGATTGAAAGCAACTTCGGTAGAGAGATCAAGTGGGTTATCGTTAACATCAACCCGGCTGTCATGTTCCGCACAGCATTCCTATCGCTGCTGAAAGAAGCCAAGCAACTGTGCAAGTTCTCGGGATGCACAAGCATCAGTGACCTAAAGATGCTCGGGCTAATACTTGACGGTCTGAGGAAAGTCAAACTATACGCCCACTTAAACGAATTCGTGATAGAGCGTCTGCATGCCGTGGATGAGTATGAGGCAGCGATGTCCATTCTAACGGATGCATACCGCGAGATGCTCAAAGCCACATCACGAAAGGCTTCCGATGAGGCATATCACGGGGCTATTAGGCGCATGGAAAGTCTGCTGCGCCATCGTGAGCCAAGCGCAAGGGTAGCGATCATCGGTGACTTCTATACAACTATGCTTGGCAGCTTCCCGGCATTTGACCTTGTGCGCTTCATCTCATCGCAATTGCAAGCGCAGCTCATTTGGGTTATGGACTGGTGGTCGTTTATCAACCCATTCAGTGACCTGTGGGGAAACGGAAACTATCGCAAAGGGCTGCGCATGCTCGGACAGCGCATCACAGGTTCGGACATCATCACAATTTGCGCGGCGCTGAAAGCCCGCAACAAAGGCGTTGATGGCATCATTCACTTGAGCACATTTGGATGCACACCAGAAACAACGGCAGTTGGGGCGCTTAACTTCTTCAGGGGCAAATACAACTTGCCGCCAATATGCGCCATCACATTTGATGAGCACACGCAACCCGACGCCATCAAAGTCAGGATTGAGGCGTTCATAGATACCCTCCTCTTCAACAAGCGCAAAGGTTCATCCGTGCTCATCAGCATCGCAGCCAAGCCGTCAAAGGAAGCCGTAAACAATGCTTCAAGTTTAAACGAGGATGGTGTGGTCGTAGGAATTGATGTCGGCTCAATAACGGCTAAGGTCGTCCTGCTTAATGCCTCCGACTTGCAGCTGATTTACAAGTCGTATGAGAGGACATACGGCAACCCAGTTGAGACGCTGCGCCGAATGCTTGCAGAGGCTGGAAGACATTGCAATGGAAGGGTCATCTCCGTCGGTGTCACCGGCAGCGGGCGCGAGCTCATCGGGGCATTCGTTGGAGCTGACATCATACGAAATGAGATTACAGCGCATGCTGCATCTATTAGCCGTGAGGTGCCAGATGCAAGGACTGTGTTTGAGATTGGCGGGCAAGACGCAAAGCTGATACTCCTTCAAGACGGCGTCCCAACGGAATTTGCGATGAACACGGTGTGTGCAGCCGGCACCGGAGCATTCCTTGATCACCAAGCCGCACGCCTCGGAATACCAATTGAGGCATTCGGTGAGATCGCAAGGAGGGCTAAGAGACGAGCGAGGATAGGCGGACGATGCACCGTATTTGCCGAGAGCGATTTAGTGTTGCGCCAACAAGCCGGACAGCCAATTGAGGAGTTGGTTGCAGGATTGTGCACTGCACTCGTCCGAAACTACTTCAGCAATGTTGTTTCGGGGAGAGCTATACAGCCGCCGTATGTATTCTGCGGGGGTGTGGCTGCCAACGGCGCTATAAGGGATGCGCTTGAAGAAATGTTGCACTGTGAAGTTTATGTGCCAGAGCATTTCAATGTGATGGGCGCAATAGGTGCAGCGCTGCTCGCAGCAAACCTTCGCCCGCAGGAGAGCTCATTCAGGGGATTTGAACTGCCACCGCTGGATGCAGTGGCTGATTCGTTTGAATGTAATGGGTGCTCAAATCGCTGCCTCATAAGGAGGTTCAGCATGCCGACTGGCACGCAAATCCACATAGGGAGTATGTGCCATCGCTGGTGACCCTATGAGGATCGCCAAATGCGCCTTCGGGCAATACCGAGCAATCCCCATGCAATACCGGTGAGTAAGAGCAAGCCAATGAACATCCACACCCTGAACAGGCGTGGGCGAAGCGACAATGGGATCAAAAGCTGGGTTGTATGCACGATGCCGATGCACAGCATGAGCGTCAATGCCACATACCAGAGGATGGCAAACCGCCAAGCCAACGAGGGCGAGTTCAAACCCGGCATGGTGCATAGCATTAAGGTTGAAATTGCAACGCCGATGATGAACCCGAATGATGCGCTCGCCCCCCAAAGCATGGGCAGCAGGACAGCAAAGCCGACCGCAATCAAACCAATGCGAGCGAGGGCTAACAGCGACTTCGCAAACAACCCCCAAAAACCGTTGAGCGCACTCGCAATGGCATTGCCTGACGAGCTGGTGACCAACCCGGTGAGGGCAGTGAAAGTTAAGGCGCCTGCACAAGCGCTCACGAGCACGATGGGTGAATGCGATGGAAGGATGGCTGCTTGAACCTGCCTTTCATACATCAGGCGCATCGCCAAAACTATGATGGGTAAGTTTGATACGAGCGCCATGCGCCAAAACTGCTCCTTACGAAACTCGGAATCCATCTGCACGAGCCAGCTTGCGAGCACGCCGAAGAAATGTGCGGCTGGGAGAAAGCCAATACCGGCAACACCAACACCATACGCACGATGAGCCGCAAATGCTACAGCTATCATTCCGAGAACAAGCAGGGACGCCGCTATCCCAAATTGCTGTGTTGCAGAGATATCACGCTCAGCCATCGTGCCCCGATGAATGAGCAACTGATACATCACCGCAACGAAAATGAATGCGACCACACCGAGCCTGAAGAGATGGGAGTAAGGTTTGATGCTCGCGTGTGCGAATGCACTCCCAATCAAAGCGAATACAAGCCCGGCTATAACAGGGTGCACAATGTGTCCGAATTTAATCAATCTCTCGCCACCGATGAGAATCACACCGCTGGCTATGTGCCATCCAATGAGCAATGCTGCCGATAGCGCCACCGGATAGGCAATGATGAAAATGCTTTCCCCTTTTGGTGAGGGATGATGAATGGCAATGGCGAGCGTCATCATAAGCGTTCCCGCAGCAGTTAATGCTATAGCTCGCACGAGCATTGGGGAGCGAAAGAATGGTTCAAAGCTGCTTTCGCCCCCTTGACGCAAACTTGAGCTAACAGCCACTGCCACAAAGAAGGCGAGCGACATGCTGGCAACAGCAAATGCGCAACCGCTGAGCGACTCGCTCAGCCCGACCAACTTTTGAGACATCAACAACTGCACTGACAGTATTGATAGAGCCATCGGGACAACGGCGATGGAGACGCAAAGAAGCCAACTTGCCGGAGTAAGGCTAAGCACGCTGCCACTCGTGGCTGCGCTGAGCACCATCACTTCATCAAGCAATGCGAAGGGGACTCCGAACATGACCCACATCAATGGGAGCGATACTGCGAGAGCCTGCCCCGGCGAGAATGGCGGCATTCGAAGAGCGCTCAAAAGGCTTATCACGCCAATCGCCAAAGCGCTCAGCAAGAGCGATGCCAAACTGATTCTCCTAACCATTCCCCTTGCCGCCTGCAATTTGCTTTGCTCCTCTTCGGGGAGCAACCTGACCGCGCTGCGCAAGTGCCAAAACAGAACAAACACAAGCGCAACGCTGAATAGGCTCATGAGAGCTCCTGCAATGTGCGTCATCTTAATCCATCCCACCCCGATCACCTCTGCACCATCCGCGTTGACTTAGAAGGCAACCCCAATGCAGATGCAATACCACTCAATGGACACAGTAACCCATGCTAACCCCATTTGACACATAGCGGCTACGGCGCTAAGTTGTTATTGGCTTTGGGAAGACCGAGTGGTTGGTTTTGGGCTCGGAGGTGAGAGGACTTATGGGTCGTCAAATGATGCTCGTTGTCACCTTGGGATGCCTGTTTCTTCTGAGCAACCTGAGCACAGCACAACTTCGCCGTGCCTTCCTTACGAAGCGTCCAGCCGTTGAGTTCTTGAAGGGGGAGGTCGTTGTCGTTTCAAACTCAATCACGCTATACAATGAATTCCGCACTAAGCTGCCCGAGGGCACTCAAACCACATTTATCAGCCTCTCTGAGCTGCCAAAGCGTGCCGCTGAAATTGAGAAAGCTGAAAAGCATGTCATCTTCATCCTTGACTGGACAAAAGAGCCATTTCCGATGGAGCACCGCGAGCTTCTCCCGTATGACATTCGCCTGATTCGAGACATGGATGTTGTTCTCGCCGGTGATGTGAAGTTAATTGAGCGCAAGCCCTATGTGCGCATGCTCATTTCAGCACCGAGCCACAACTCGGCTTGCGAAGCCATTGAGAAATTGAGCGAACTTGAGGTGCGTGAAATAACCGACCTGAAAATGCAACGCATATGGCAAGTGCCACTGCTCGTCGTGGTCACAAACGCCGGTGAGGAGACAATAGCCATATTCGGTGAGACGGTGCGAGCCGACTTCGTCTGGGTGACTTTGGATAAGCTCCCCAAGGTTGAGCGATTGCTCGCAACAGAGACGGAGGTCTACATCCTCACAGGGGAGCAGCCCATACCGAGAGCAATCAAGGAAAGGCTGCCCTACCCGATTGATGTGCTCCGCCAAAACCAAAGTGTGCTCGTGCGCGCCAGCAAAGGTGGCAATTATTATCGCATCCTGTTCTACTCACCGAACATCCGCTTTTTGAATCACCTTGTCTCCTTATATGAGCGCATTGAGGACATACCGAGTGAGCCGCGCTTAATACTTCACCTTGACTTGAGTCATGTGAGAAGGCTGCTTGTGTTTCCATTCTCGGAGATGCCAGCAATTAGACCATATGTGATGCAGTTCGGGGAGCAGGTTGTTGATGCTGTAAAGAACGCGAACTTGGTTGAGGAGCTGCTCGTCGCTAACCAACAGATGTTTGAGGACGCTGTTGCTTGGGATACCTACCGCTCCGGAAACATACCGTCTGAGGTTGTAAAGCAGCTTTGCGAGAAGCACAAATGCGATGCTATACTTGCAGGGCACATAGCTGGGGTTGACGCCTTCTCCATCATCAGTCAAGGCTTGACAAGCCGTCCAAGCCCAGCGGCTGATAGAAGGATCTGGCAGATAAGGACGGAGAGGCAACAGCGTGTGAGCATATTCGTTGAGGCACGCTTATTTGATGGGCGGACTGGAAGGCTGGTATGGAGCAGCCGATTTGAAGGCAAGGGCATCAGCAAGCAACCCATCCATACATCAATGCCAATTGAGTCACGCGAGCCACCGCAAGTGCAACCGGAGCAAATTGAAAGAGGTGTGCTTGACATATCGCTATATCGCGCTGCCGCATCTGATGCCATCGCACAGCTCGTCAAGGCACTGCGCGGCGAAATGACATGGGCTGCTCTCCCAAGAATTACTCCGGCTGTCATCACAGCTCAACCTACATTGCCTGTAGCAAGGGAGGGGCAAGTCGGGGCAGTTGAGGACAAGTTCGCCTACATTGATATCGGTGAGGATGCCGGAATTAAAGTCGGGGATGAGTTCACGGTTATTAGGCGAGTGCATTTTCAGACAGCTCGCGGTGAACGCATCATTGAGGAGCCTGTTGGAGTGATACGCGTCATTGAAGTCATGCAGGATATGTCAAAGGCTGTGATTGTTGAGCTTGAGGAGGGAATGCAAATCAAGCCACACGACATCGTCAGGCTCAGGCTAAAACCACCTGAGGTGATAAAGCCAAAGGTCAAAGAGGAGCCAGCCAAGAAGCAACCAATAAAGGCTGAAGTTAAAGAGCAGGAGCTGAAGGAGAAAGGATTAGAGCAACAGGGCGAAGGGAAGGCGGAGGGAAAGCAAGAATAGGCAAGCTGCCTCACCTACGAACTTCCGCGCGGTCTTTAGTCGCAACTCCTTAATGGCAAGGTTGGTAGGTAAAGGTTATCGCCATTCCCCCTCCAACTGTGCAAACCCGCTCATGTGAGGCGCTTTAACATGCGCACCCAATAGTAGCCATTGCTAACCTCTTCAAATCCGAGCTTGAGATACCATTCCCTCGCAATGGTGTTTCCAGACCCAACCCACAGGCTTGTCCAGCTGCATCCCCTCTCAATAGCATATTCAATGGCGCGCTGCATCAGCTTCTTTCCGATGCCCATCCGTTGATAACGCTTGTGCACCACCACCTCATGTATTTCGGCGGTGCGACCTATGCGCTTGTCCCACCAATCAGCATGCACAGCCACAAACCCGACGATCTCTCCATTCAGCTCAGCCACGAAGAAGCCGTTCGGGTCGCCACGATAAAGCCAGCGCATGTAGCTGCGAATCTCGCCTGTAGATGTATACGCATACTCTTCAAGCCCCTCATATGCGGAGCGGTAAACGCTGATAAGCTTATTCAGCTCCTCCGGCTTGACGCGCCTTATGATGACCGAATCACCTATGTCCCCTTCGGCATGCGCTTTTGTTTTATCACCGGCTTCGCCTTCGCTTGTGCTGCTCATAGTGGACACCATCCCGAAATCGCCCTCAGCATAATGAATTGCAAATGGGTCATCAGAGAACATGGGCGCTTTAATCCGGATGAACTTTGCACTCGCTAACAACTAACAGCTGTCGCATGGAGTGATGACTCAAGTAGCTCACCGCCGAAAAGCCCCGCAATGAATGGAATATCATGGTGAGCAAAGCACACCGCTGAGAGCATCCATAACTTCACTTGCGGTTATTGTTTTCATGCATGTCCAATCTCCGCCACATGTCGGGCGCCTGTGACAAGGTCGGCATGGCAACTCATGCTCAATGACTCGCACTCCAGCTACTGAGCGCCATTTCAGCGAGCTCGTCGGTCCGTAGAGGATGACCGTTGGAACCCCCATAGCATAACCGACGTGCACCGGGAATGAATCAACTCCGACCATCGCGCCAGCTAACCCGATGAGATGTGCCGACTCACGCAATGATAACAAACCGCCAAAGTTATGCATTGGTGAACGGCTGCGGCTTGAAATGGCGTTAAGCAACGACAAGTCACCGCTGCCGCCAACGAGCACACTGGGCATCCCATAGCTCTTGTAAATTCTCTCGGCTAACTCAATCCAGCGGTTGCTCAGCCAATGCTTGTGAACCCACCTTGTAGCTGGAGCAAACACAACGAAGTGCTTCGGTGAAAGCCGAAGCGAATTCAACAGCTCGTTCACCTTTCTTCTCTCCTCGTCAGTGATAGGTATTAGCATTTTATGGCGCTCAACACTCGCGTCAATCCCGAGCACCCTGAGGAGCTGCAATGACATGTCACACGGGTGTAGTGACGGCTTCTTTTCCACCATGTGAGTCATGGCGAATGTTGAACCCTCTCTGCCATCTGCAAACCCAACACGATACCGCGCGCCAGATAGAAGCGATATTATTGCGCTCTTAAGCAAGCCTTGAGGATCAATTGCAAGCTCATATCGTTCGCGCCTGAGTTCACGCACCAGCTTGATGAAGCCGAGAAAACTTTTATCCCAAGAGTGCACCCTGCTGAGATATGGGTTGCCGTCAACGAGGGGCGCACATGTGGATTCAACTACCCATCCAATTTGAGCATTCGGGAGAGCCTCCCTTAGCGCCTGTGCTATCGGGGTTGCCATAAGAACATCCCCAAGGGAGCTCAATCGCACAATCAGGACACCACTTATAGACCGAATATCTAAGGGGGGCTTGCCGAAGAGTTTACCATCATGCTTCCCAACAAGTCGCATTTCAATTACTCGCTTCCACCCTCCCCCTCTCCACCGCCTCCGGAGAGCTTGTTTATGATCGTTATCAGTGGCATGAAGACGGAGAGGATGATGAACAGCACAACTCCGCCCAGCATGACTATGAGCACTGGCTCAATCGTTGCAGCTAAGCTCTCAAGCCTTGCATCAACTTCGCTCTCATAGAAGTCAGCTATCTTCTGGAGCATCTGATCAAGCGAACCTGTTTCCTCTCCAACTGCGATCATGTGAACAACCATTGGAGGAAAGAGCTTGCTATTCTCAAGCGGGTCGGCAATGCGTGAACCTTCCCTCACAGCCATCCTTGCGTCCATTATCGCCTTGGCAACAATGTCATTGCCTATTGCCTCAGCACATGTATCCATAGCCTGAAGTATCGGAACACCGCTGTTTATGAGCGTTCCAAAAGTCCTTGCAAAGCGCGCCAATGCAACCATGTGGTTGATTGGTCCAAGTATAGGCACATGCAACTTGAGCCAGTCATATTGCTTTTTACCGGTGCGAGTGCGGACGTAGTTGATGAAGGCTATGGCAAACAGCACAACGCCTATTAGAACCATCCACCACTTCGTCAGCAAGAAATCACTGAAAGCTTTCAACATCCGAGTGACAATCGGGAATTCCTCGGGCTTGAGCTCAAGCTCTTCGAACAACTTCATGAACTTCGGCACAACGAATGTGCACAAGAATACGACGACGCCAACCGCAAATATGGTGACGATGGTTGGGTATGTCATTGCCGACTTGACCTTGCGGCGCAGCTCCAAGTCCTTTTCCAAGAATGTAGCCATCCTATCAAGTGTCTCATCGAGGACACCGCCAACCTCGCCAGCTCTTACAAGACCAACAAACAGGTTGGAGAAGATTTTGGGATAATCCGCCAGCGCCCTTGAGAAGGACATACCCTCTTGCACCTTTTGAGCGACCTCACGAATTATCTGTGCCAGGCGCGGGCTTGGCGTCTGCTTCTCAAGGACAGAGAGCGCCCGCACAAGTGATACACCTGCGTTTATGAGGGTGGCAAGCTGCCTGCAGAATATAGCAAGGTGCGCCAACTTAACTCTGCCAAACACGAACTTCGGCCCTGCCTTCTTAGGTGCTGCTGCCGCTGCTTCTCTCTCCTGCTTTATCTGCGTGACCCAATAGCCGCGCTCCTTAAGCATCCTGCGAAGTATTTCAGCATTCTCTGCTTCTTCACTTCCCCGTATGACTTGACCTTGAGCATTGCGAGCCACATAACTGAACACAGGCATTTTAATCACCTCACCTGAACTCCTGCATCTGCGAGCATCTTCTTCAACTCCTCTGGGCGTTGCGCCCTTGCCATTGCGTCTTCATAAGTGATTATACCTTGCAAGTAAAGGTCGCGCAGTGCCTGATCCATTGTTTGCATGCCGTGCTCACCGCTCGTCTGGATGATTGACGGAATCTGATGTGTTTTGCCCTCTCGTATCAAGTTTCGTATGGCTGGTGTTGCAATCATTATCTCCATTGCGGCTACCCTACCTCTCCCTGAAGCCCTCGGAAGGAGCTGCTGAGAGAGCACCGCCACAAGGTTGTTGGAGAGCTGAACCCTAATTTGAGCCTGTTGCTCAGCCGGGAACACATCAATGATTCGGTCAATTGTCTCTGCAGCATTGTTTGTGTGCAATGTTGCAAGCACTAAGTGACCTGTCTCTGCAGCGGTTATAGCTGTTGCGATTGTTTCAAGGTCTCTCATCTCGCCAACGAGTATCACATCCGGATCTTCTCTCAACGCGCTCCTCAAAGCCTTCGCAAAGGAAAGGGTATCTTGTCCTATCTCGCGCTGATTGATGATGCACTTCTTGTGCGTGTGCATATACTCAATTGGGTCCTCAATCGTGATCACATGCCTACTATCGGTATTGTTCAAGTGATCAATCATCGCAGCGAGCGTCGTTGATTTTCCAGAACCGGTCGGACCTGTGACAAGGATCAACCCTCGCGGCTTCAAAATCAGCTCCTCAAGTATTATTGGGAGACCAAGCTCCCTAATTGATGGTATGCGCCTCGGTATGAGGCGAAATGCGGCAGCAACATTGCCCCTGTCCTTGAACACATTCACCCTGAAGCGGGCAATGTTCTGAAGCGAATATGAGAAGTCAAGTTCAAGGTCGTTCTCAAAGCGCTGTATCTGGTCATCGGTGAGGATCTCGTAAATGAGGCGTTGCGTCTGAGCCGGCTCTGCAGGCATAAATGGTGTTCGGTAAAGCCTGCCATCAATGCGCAACACCGGCGGCACCCCGACACACAGATGCAAGTCTGAGGCATTCTTTTCAACGACGACGCGAAGCAAGTCATCAATGTGCACATCATCAAGGGACATAAGCTCCTTAACACGCCTCTCGCTTGTTGCTGCCATTTAACCTTCACCCCCACCAGTGATGATTTAGAGGGGAGTTTAATGAGCTGACTCAAAACTTCGCAACCGCCCTGTTCGGTTTATTAGTAGCCAGCAGTTGCAACGACGCGCAGAACTTCTTCAGGTGTTGTTATGCCGGCGAGCACTTTCCTGAAGCCGTCTTCAAGCAAAGTCTTCATCCCGCTTGCGACCGCTGCGTCACGAATTTCAGTCAATGGTGCCCTCCTCAAAACCAAATCAGCGATCTCTTGGTTCATCACGAAGATCTCAAAGATGCCTATGCGCCCTTTATAACCGGTCTGCCTGCATATCTCACATCCTCTGCCACGATAAAACTTCTGGTCGCCATCACCCTGATAGCCAAAGCGCGCAAGCAACTCTGGCGGTGGCTCATACTCTTCCTTACAGTTCGGGCAAATGCGCCTCGCAAGGCGCTGCGCAATAACGCCGATCACAGACGCAGCAATAAGGAATGGCTCAACCCCCATCTCAATCAAACGAGTTATGGCAGTTGGAGCATCATTTGTGTGCAGTGTTGATAGAACGAGGTGACCAGTGAGAGCAGCCTGAATGGCGATGTCGGCTGTCTCAAGGTCTCGTATCTCTCCAACCATGATGATGTCCGGGTCTTGACGAAGGAATGACCTAAGTGCAGTTGCGAATGTGAGCCCTGCCTTCCTGTTCACATGGACTTGGTTGAGCCCCGGGAGCTGATATTCAACCGGGTCTTCTATCGTGATGATGTTCACCTCGGTGGTGTTAAGCCGGTGCATGATTGAATATTGCGTTGTGGTCTTACCGGAACCAGTGGGACCTGTGCTCAGTATCATCCCGTTTGGCTGCGATATGAGATACTCAATCTTCGCCACATCGTCCGGGAACAAACCGAGCTTGTCCAATCCGATTAGGACGCTCGTTTGGTCAAGCAGGCGCAAGACCGCCTTCTCGCCATTTGTTGTCGGTATGGTTGAGACACGCACATCAAAGAGTTTCTTCGCCATGCGAAGCTGTATTCGTCCGTCTTGAGGGATACGCTTCTCAGCGATATCCATGTCAGCGAGGATTTTTATGCGGGCAATTAGTGGCGCGTGTATCCACTTTGGCAACCTGAAGAATTCATGCAGCACACCATCAATGCGCATCCTTATACGCACATCTTTCCTCTGCGGCTCAACATGGATATCGCTTGCGTTGTTCCTGATTGCTTCCTTAAACAGCAAGTTAACTATCCGTATGACTGGCGCCTCATCAGCGAGGGCTTCATCGCTTACCCTTTCAAGCTTGCTCAGGTCTGCAAGGTGACCAGCAGCAGCGAGTTCTTCACCGAGCCTGCTTTCCTTCCCAGCGCTTTCCTTCTCCATAGCTCTAAGCGCAGCTTCAATATCCCTTGCAACACTCCCGCCAGCAACTGCTGCACCAGTCAGCTCACCAGAAAGTATCGTATCAATCGCCTCCGGGTCTGCAAGGACTGGTCTTATGTTCAACCTTGTGCGCATCCTGAGGTCATCAATAGCCATCAAGTCCCTCGGATTCGCCATCGCCACAGTCAACCTGTTGCCCTCAATCCTTATCGGCACAGCCCTATACTTCTCCATGAGCTCACGCGGCACCAAGCCCATAGCGCTCTCGTCAATTTGTATCTGACTGAGGTCAACGAACTCCACTCCCAACTGTTCCGCCTTGGCTGAGAGTATGTCCTGCTTGCTAACTATGCCGAGTTGGATAAGTATCTCCTCAATTGGCTGTGTTGTATCCCGGCGAGCCTTCATTGCCTCTTTCAATTGCTCGTCCGTCAGCTTACCCCTTGAACGGAGTATCTCAACGATGCTTCGGCGGGCAAGCGCCATCTCAATCACCTCAATTTGAGGCACACCGTGCTTTTAATTTGGCATCCACTTCACATTATGCCTCTGATCGCCATGCAAGTGCAATAGCCTACATCAGCTCCATGCGGCGATGCATCAGCGAGGTCTATTTGAAGCCCATCCAATCCGTCTGGAAGAGCCTTATGTAGCTCAAATCATAGTTGTCAAGCTCGGAAACGAAATTCCTGTGCGGCTCTGCCAGCTTCGGTTCGTTCAAGTTCTCATAAAGCTTCACCAGCAGGTAACGGTAGAAGGCATTCCTTGGGCGCAGCTTTACAGCCCTTTCCATCACCTCTGCAGCCTTCCTGAGTTCGCCGAGCCGAACACACACCGCCGCAAATCGCACATGGTAATAATCATCAAGCGGCGCGCATAGCAGTGCTGCTTCAAATTCTTTGGCAGCTTCCTCAAGGCATTGCGCCTTTAGGTAAAGCTCCCCCAGCTCAAAGTGGTAAAAGGCATCGTCAGGAGCAAGCTCACAGGCACGCTCAAGGTGCTTGATGGCTGACTTGTAATCGCCGCACGCATACAACGCCTTCGCGATCAGGTGAAGAAACCATGCCTTTTCCCTCTGCGGATGTTTATCATCCGGGCGCACAATAACCCCGTTAGCACAACTGGCACTAATGCATTCACTAACAGCCACAATCGCATTACTGCCGTTGAATCGGAGTATGTCATTCCCCTTTTTCTTCCTCACGCCCTTCATTGCTATCACCCATCGTGCGGCGACATTCGCTGCCTCTTTGACCGTATGTAAACAGCGCCATCAGGTGAGCACACCCTCAACTGAAATGATACCACACGATTACCCGCGCCGTCAACGCTTCGGGCAGCTGAACTTGAAAATCACTCACCCTAATTGCTCACAGGGCGAGTTAAGCCCGTGCGACATACTTTGCATGTGAGTTTCGCCGCATCAGCCAGTGACACATGCCGCATGAGCACAAGAGGGAAATTTTATCTCCCGAGGGACAAAGCAAGAGAAGGGGTGAAGCAATGTGCCACAGTTAAAATTTGCTCTGCCAAAGGGCAGTTTACAAGACGCCACACTGCAGCTTTTCAAGATGGCCGGATGGAATGTGCACATTCAGCCACGCTCTCACTTCCCAACAATTGATGACCCTGAGATAAGAGCCATCCTATTGAGGGCGCAGGAGATACCGCGCTATGTCCATGACGGGATCTTGGATGGCGGCATAACCGGATATGACCAGATCGTTGAAAACGAGGCGGATGTGATTGAAGTTGCCGATCTGGTTTACTCAAAACAGGGCTTGGGAAAAGTGCGCCTTGTCATAGCCGTGCATAACGATTCACCATATCAACGAGTTGAGGATTTAGAGGGGAAGCGAATTGCCACTGAGCTCCCAAACACAGTCCGAAAGTTTTTGCAAGCGAGGGGTATAAATGCCCATGTTGAATACTCTTGGGGTTCAACTGAGGCGAAAGTGCCAGAGCTTGTGGATGCTATCGCTGACTTGACGGAGACTGGGACGACACTGCTCGCAAACAACCTGCGCATCATTGAAACGATACTTGAGTCAAACGCAAAGCTGATAGCGAGCAAGCATGCGTGGTCCGACGAATGGAAGCGCTCTAAGCTTGAGCAAATAGCCCTTATGCTGAAGGGAGCTCTGTTGGCTCAACAGAAGGTCGGGATCAAACTCAATGTTTCTCACGAGAACTTAAAGAGCGTCGTTGCACTTCTCCCAGCTATGCGCCAACCAACCATATCACCACTTGCAGAGGAAGGCTGGTATGCTGTGGAAGCGGTAGTGGATGAGCGCATTGTTAGGGAGTTAATTCCAAAGTTGAAGGCGGCAGGTGCATGCGACATCGTTGAATACCAACTCAACAAGGTTGTGCCATAGTCAATGGAGCACTTCCTCACTAAGTGAAGGAGTGCTCACACTTCTCGCCTGTGACTGCTGAAGGAAAGTGCCAGCCCCCCTGTGATTTGGCTAACTCGTTTTACCCCGGCTGGCATTAACTGTTCTTATCGTCCAATTTAATTAGCGCCTGCTCTTCTGATCGTTGTAAAACGCTTTGGTATGCACACCTTTGTTGCTGCATTCACGACACAGCAACACCGAGCTTGGAACCGGTGTCCCGGGAAGCATCGTCTTTATCGGGCGCCCACACATACCACATCTCGGGCGCTGAAGAGGGCGTTCTTCCTTACGAATGAGCTGACCATTTGGACCGAATACAAACAAGTTGGTGAACATGACGCAACTCCCCCTTCAAGGCTGGATTTTGTGCCGAGATAGGGAGCACAATCGCCGGATGGCATGGGGCATACCACTGCAGCGCCCACAATGGGTATCCTGCCTGACCCTTTACCGAAAAAGTGAAACCGCCGTCTCATTTAGGGAAATCCTCCCACACGGAGTTCGGTGTGGTCCTTACAAGCAGGCGCTTCATTTTTCATTATGACGCCACTAACTGTGACTGTAAAGGAGCATGTGCGCCGGTGTTCCAATCTCCGAAAGCATTTGACCGCTACTTATGTGTGCGCTAACATTCGGGTCGTGCTAAATTGTGGCTGAGGGCGATTGTGAACGAGACGGGGGTGGAGAGAATGGCAAGGTATGTTCGTGTCTCCACGATAACCTTTGGCGGTGCCCATCAAGCAGCGACAGACCCAAAAGCAAAGGTCAAAAGCAACTTGGAGGCAGCAGTGGAATTGTTCAACAGGGCTATTTTGGATGCGCCAGACATAGTTGCCCTCCCAGAAGCTTTCGCTTTCCTCGGCGTGCCCATCAATCAATGGGAGCAAGTTGCAGAGACAGTCAACGGACAAGTAGTGAGGACATTTAGCGAGCTTGCAGTGAAGCACAGGTGTTGGGTTATATGCCCATTCGTTGAGCGAGATGATGTCGGGATACGAAATTCGGCAGCCTTCATAGACCGAAATGGGAATGTCGTAGCGAAATATCACAAGATGCACCCAACGATTGAGGAAATAAACTCGGGCGTCATACCGGGAATTGAAGCCATGGTCGTTGAGGCGGACTTCGGGAAAATGGGCTGCGCCATATGCTTTGACCTGAACTTCAGAGATGTGATTGAAGGGATGGCGAAGAAAGGGGTTGAGCTGGTCTTCTTCTGCTCAATGTATCTCGGCGGGCTTCAAATGCGCATATGGGCTCACGACTATAGCGTCTTCATGGCATCGGCATGCACTTCTTACGGGAGCATGATAGTAGATCCGCTTGGGAGAGTCATTGTCACATCGCAGCCTTATCAACCCATCATCACAAAGACGCTCAACCTTGATGCCGTCGTGTTGCACCTTGATTACAACCATGCAAAGTTTGCAGCTATAAAGGAGCGCTACAAAGCGGGCGTTGAAATAGATGTCGCCTCTCCTGAGGGAAAGTGCATTCTCGTCTCACACATGCCTGACAAGAGCGCAAGCGAGATCGTCGCCGAGTTTGAACTTGAGCCATTGCGAAATTACTTTGAGAGGGCGGAAGGAATACGCAAACAGGCTCTCGCCAAGTTAAACCACAGGCGGACGCATTAGCTCCAGTTATTCGCCTTGCGGGCGATGTTGATAGCTACCTAATTCAAGAACAGCATCTTAACCTTGGGGTGCTCGCGAAGCTGCTGCAACCCCAACTGGACAAGCTGCATTGCCCTTTGCCTACTCAAGCCGAGTTGGTAACCAATCTCATCGTAGGTATGCATTACGCCGTCTTCAAAGCCAAAGCGCAGTTTGAGGGCGTGCTGTGTTCTATCGGGCAACTCCTTTATCGCTTCCTCAATGACCTTCTTCATCTCGCGGTTAGCTATGACCTCTTCTGGGTTGTTGGACTGGTCATCAGCAAGATACTCGGAGAAGGATGGCACCTCATCAACATCAAGCCCGTCTGCCATGTCTAATGGGTCATCAATTGAGATAACCCTTTGAGCCATGTAGCCCATGAGCTCCTTCACGCGCTCCCTTGAGAGGCGTGTTCGCCTTGCGATCTCGTCAATTGTCGGATCTCTCCCAAGCTCACGAATGAGAGCTTGCCTTGCCGCTGCCACCCTGTGAACTTGCTCAGAGACGCGCATTGACAGGCGGACTATTCTGGCATGCGAGTCAATCGCACGAAGTATTGCCTGCCTAATCCACATGACGGCGCATGTGGAAAACCTCGTCCCCTGCCGCCAATCGTAATGGTCAACGGCTTGTATCAAGCCGATGTTGCCAGCTTGTATCAAATCCTCAAGCGGGACGCCACAGCCACGATACTTTTGAGCTATGCTCACAACGAGACGATAGTTTGACTCAATGAAGATGCGCCTTGCCTCCTCATCACCCTTCTCCATGCGCTTTGCAAGTTCCACTTCCTGCTCATGCGTTAACAGCGGACGCTTGTGCAACTCTCGCCCCCACAGGGTCATGGCATCAGGTATGCCAGAACGCTGTCTCCTTGAGGGCTTGTAGGCAAACAGCGCCTCATTTGAATTCAACAGCGCCTCAATTTCATCCTCAGAGAAGAAAGTGCCATCCCCACCGTCAACCTTAATGCCACCCACAGGTTCGCCGATTTTAAATGTGCCCTCGGTCTCGGGTTCTATCTCCCATCTCTCACCCGACTCTACCAGCTCCATCGTTGGAGCTGACAAAGGCGCCCTAACTCGCCTTGACGAGCCTTTCAGTGATGACCTTCTTTCCCCCTTCGCTTTGACTGTGCTCAGTGGCGCTTCCTGTGAAGCCTTAATTGATCCTGTTCTCTTTGCGATGGCTTCCTTTTCGCCACTTGCGACTTTGATCTTTGCCACCGATAATTGCCCTCCCTTAACTGACCTCTTTGGCGCTGCTTTTCGCACGCCCTTAGTTGGCGCAGCTTTAGCTGTTGACCCATTGGAAGACCCCTTGCGAAGCTTCCTTGATAAAAGCGCCTCTGACTTAGCCTTGATGAGCTTTTCCCTTCCCTTTATGATGCTTTCCAACGCCTTGCGCCTAACTCCAGCCCCATTTGAGCTGCTTGCCTTTCGCGTGCCAGTATCCAACTTACGCCTTTCCTTAGCTGTCGTGGCACGAGTTCCTGATTGGCTACCTCCAGCTGCTTGAACGCCCATGATTTTGAGTTTCACATCGGTGGATGAGACACCCTTTCGCCCCTTCTCAGCAGCCGTTTTGGTCAAACCCACTCCACCATTGCCACTGCGCAACTGCTTCCTTGCGGAGCTAACCGAAGCAGAGACAGCGTTGTGCCCTTTTGGATTGACCTTACCATTAGCCCTTACCTTTGAGCTACCTTGTGCCCTCTTCGCCCCAATAGAACTTGAGCGAGCACCACCAGAAGTGCTTGTCACCGCTACTTTGGCAGTGCCCCCCGATTTACTTTTCGTCACTTTCGTCACCTCCAAATGGCTATCAGACAGGCAACATTAAGTGCCATCACAGCTCACTGCAACTGGATAGGTGATTTTGCTCTGTGCAGTCAACAAACCGCCTTGTCTCACACGGCAAATCCCCTCTTTGCCCCTCAACTTCAGATTGGCACTTTAAGAGCGGCTCATGTAACACAGCGCAGCATTTGCGAGCGTCGCTGCCATCTGCCTTATAGACGCAGCGACCGCCACACTTCACTCTTTGGGAGACAAGCTTCGCCTTTTGAATTGGAATGGTTCATCGCTCGGAAGTGGCATACGGTCACTTCCTAATTATACCCGAACAGTTATCCCTCCGTCAACACGGGTTGAAAGCCACCAACAATGTGCCAATGTCATTAGACGACGAGACGCTTAAAAGGTTTCGCCTCGCTGCCCTCCGCGCGATACACTGAGGTAGCGAACATTCATCAAATCAAAGCTTAGCATGATGATGGGTGTCATGCATGAGTTTTGGCTAATCCTCATCGCATCAGATAGTGCGAGCATAAGCAGGGCAGCATCTCGGCGCGGGTTAAACCACATTAAGGAGGGTGTTTGAATGGACGACACCAAGAGCGCATTTGTGAATGGCGCAATGCGCAAAGGACAGGTGCTGCTGCCGCTGTCAGCATATACCAGAATCAAAGTGCACTCCCTTCTCACCTACCCAAATGAGTGCTGTGGGCTGCTCATCGGAAGAAAGATTGATGAGACCACATGGGGAGTTATAAAGGCGTTCTCGGCAAGAAATGCCCACAAAGGGCAAAAGAGTGACAGATACGAGATTGAACCACATGTGATACTCACAGCCATAACTGGGGCAAAGGCACAGGGCGCTGATTGGATCGGGGTTTATCATTCGCATCCGAATGTGCCGCCCATCCCGTCCTTGACTGATTCCAAATCGGCATGGGAAAGTTTGGTTTACCTGATCGTGAGCGTGTCTAATGGTGAAGTGACAGCAGCTCGGGCGTGGCGATACACCGGAGAAGTAGCAGACGGACATGTGAATGGCTTCACGGAACTTGATATCGTTGTGGTTGATGATGCATTCATCCACGCCGGCGCGCCCGCTGCCAATGCAAATCCAGATGCGCAGATTGATTTGAGGGGCGAGGTATTGCCATTCAGCATCATACGGGCGAAAGAGGAGCTTGAACGCATGCAGCCCGGGCAAGTGGTGAGCATCGTATTTGACTGCGAGCGCTCATTAAAGCAGCTTCCAGAGGCGCTTGAGGATGATGGGCATTATGTGATTTGCTCCCGCTTGCATGGCGAACGCCAATGGGAAGTGATAGTTAAGCGCAGCTACAAGGGGCAACGGAAATGAGCGACTCGGTGGCAAACAAAATATGCCGACGGCGGGAGTCGAACCCGCACGGGCTTTTTGCCCACTGGCTCCTGAGGCCAGCGCGTCTGCCATTTCCGCCACGTCGGCATGAGCGGTGGGATTGAATTTTGGCAGGCTGCAGTTGGCTTCACACTTTATTATTGCGCACACGCCGCACGATTGCAAACTTAGGGGATAGGCTGCCAGAGGCAATTGCCAAAGCAAAAGCCACTGCATGGCGGCATACTTTATGACAGCATCACTCATCAATTGGAGCCTTCACGGTGAAGTGAATGGAACGCATCTCATCCGAGCGATTAAAAGTGCTCTCCATAGTGTTGTTTGGATGCGCAATATGCGCCGCAGTTGGCACATTCGGTGAGGGTGCCTTTGCACTAATAATGGGCGCTCTCTCAACTGCCATAGCATTGACTGTGGCTCTGTTCCTGTGGGTCTGCACCGAGGTTGTTGAGAGGCGCATGGAGCGCCTTCAAGGTGAGGTCGCTGAGGCGCGAACAACCATTGTGAACATGCGCCAAGAAATAAAGGAACTGAACGAACTGATGGTGCAACTCCAAAGGCTCACCGAGGTGCTTAAATCAATCGCAGCAGCGCCGGATGCCGACGGAGTCGCAAAGACACTGCTTGATGAGGTTATTCAAATGTTCGGCGCAGAGACGGGGCGTGTATTCATGGTCTCAGATGACGGACAGCATCTTGAGGAAGTCGCCTCACATCCGCACAGTGAGAAACGCCCCCAGAGACGATACTCGCTTATGAGTGACCAAGATGGAGTAGTTGCGCGTGCAGCGTTAACTGGAAAGCCGTTCATACTACCCCCACCCAATGGGGGGAGATTCAATTCCACTTCGCTATCGCTCATGTGCGTCCCGCTGACTTCCACGAAAGGTGTTCAGGGTGTCCTTTTAGTTGAGGATAGCAAACGCAGGTTCACTATGTCCGACCTGCGATCGCTTGAACTGATTGCACAGCAAGCTGCCATTGCACTTGAGCGAGCAAGGCTTTATGAGCAGATGGAAAGGCTTTCCTTAACGGACGCCCTAACTGGGATCGCAAACAGGCGGCACATTGAGAGGCATCTTGAGATTGAATTTGCGAGGGCAAAGCGCTACAACTACCCACTCTCCGCCGTCATGTTAGACATAGACCACTTCAAAAGATTCAACGATATACACGGTCATCTGACGGGCGATAGGGTTCTCCAAGGGTTGGCAAGGCTATTGACCAATATAGCTCGTGCGTCCGATTTGGTGGGAAGGTATGGTGGGGAGGAATTCTTGATCATTTGCGCATACACGGATTTAAACGGAGCGCTCGCGCTTGCAGAGCGCATCCGCAGAGCAGTTGAGCAGACTGCCTTTGAATCGCGTGAGGGAGAAAAGTTGCACATCACAATAAGTGCCGGTGTTGCAACCTTCCCAGAGGATGCTCAAGATTCGGTGGGGTTGATTGAAGCCGCCGATAAGGCTCTGTATGTGGCTAAGCAAACTGGGCGAAACAAAGTCTGCGCATACAGGGATATCAAAGGTAGGGTGATGGATAACTGACTTGGGTCATGTTTGCGGCACTGGCCTTGAACCCATGAGGGACTTGAATGGATATGGTGCTAATGCTCCGTTGATTTGGGAGGTCGGATGGCGAAAAACATCCAATGTAATGCAGAGGTGAGGGACGATGTCAATCGGAGTGACGGAAGCGCTGCTCATTGCTGGCGCTATTGTGCTGCTGTTCGGCGCGTCACGCCTACCCCAGCTTATGGGCGCTCTCGGCAAAGGCATAAGGGAGTTCAAACGCGCTGTGCGTGAAGATGAGGAGCCACCAAAGCAAGAGAGAGCGGAGAAGGAGGGGCGCGAATCGGATCAAAGCGAATGAGGGCTTTTGTCACCTTGAGGGACCCAGACGCGAGTTTCATCAATGATGTGGATGACTTTCCAACCGCGATTTTGAAGTGCCGCTCCTATAAACCTTCGGTGACACTTCCAAGGAAAACGCTCAGCGCACATTACAGCGCTGGAATTCGCCTCGGCAATATGCTCCAACTCCTGTATGCCACTCTCAAAGTCCGGCGTGTTCATATACGCTTCATAACCGCCCTTCCTATAGCCGCCGAGCTTGCCCCCAAGCCAAACATATTTGATGCCTGCCTCGCTCAGCCACACCTCAATTGTCTCACGATTGAAGTGGGGGAACTTGGTGCTCTTTGGGAAACGGCGCACATCAACAACGACCTCTATACCGTATGTCTTAAGGAGATGCTTCATCTCCTCAGGTGTGCGAGTGCTGTGCCCAACTGTGTATATGCAGCGCATCCCAACTTCACCGTGAGGGGAAGCCATACGCATAGCGATTGAGCGAAACTCAAACTCAAGATGACCATGCGCAATGCACCGCCTGCCATCACCGCGCTCACGCCTGACGAACTATCCAAAGCATCAATGAGATGCTGCGCATAGCTTCTCGGCGAGCTTGAGTAGATCTTTCGCTTCCTGCTCCGATGAGCAATGCACGCTAAGCATCAAGCCCCTCGGTGATAACTCGCTTAACACTCTCTCAACATTCTGCGGCGCAACTCCGAGCAACACGACTCCCTTCCCAGCGTCCTGTATGCGCTTGTAGTATGGAAACCATTGTGGGTCATCCACAGGCGGCTTTCCGGCTCCCGGAGTCCATTGAATTGCATCCAGCTCAGGGATTGACAGAAGCAGGTCAAGGTGCACAAGCTGCCCAATACCGTCCCAGTGGTAAACCGAGTGATCAAGCCAACGGCACTGTTCTCCAAGAAACGGCAAGACAAGTTCCTCAAACTGCCTCGGCGAGATCATGTAAGAGAAGTCGCATTGTATTGGATACCAAGTGTCACTGCACCAAAGCCCCATCCAAGCACTTCGCCCATACATATACCTTTGCAGCAGTTCGTCCAATTCACCGTAGTAGCGAAACCAAAGATGAGTGATGCGCTCTGAAGCCCTCCTCACCTTCGTCGGTTCCATAACAAAGTCCTCAAGCAAGTTGAGCGTGCCCCTTAACGAAGCAAGTATGTCGGTGACGCCACCCAGGTCGGTCATGCCAACGAAGGCTTTACCTTGGAAGTGCTTTGCTGCTTCCTCTGTGAGGCTTCTCACAAACTGCCACCACTTGTTTTGCTCATCATAGTGCAAGCACTCCATAACTCTGTCCCAATCCATCGGCGTTTCAAACCACACCGTTGTTTCGGTGAACCTCGGCACAGCCCCGATGAATGTCGCCATGTATCCCGGACCCAAGTTGCACCAGAAGTTCGGAAATGCCTCACCGCCATAGAATGTGCACGCAAACTCCGCCTCAGCCATCTCAATACGAAGCGAGATGTCAAGCCAGCGCTGTTCAATTGAATGCGCTGCTCTTACGGGTTTGTGCGGCAGCGGCTTCTCGCGAGGAGCTGTTACACAGATCACAGGTCGGTCAACGATTTCCCTTTGCCAGAACGCCTCCCAACGCTCCAGTGCCTTTTCCCAATCCTCCTTATACAGCATCCCCGTCACACCCCCACAAGTGAGCCTTTAGCTTCGGCGCTGCAGACATGGTGCACAACGCCAAAGCCCATGCGCATCCTACAAAGCACGCCGTTCACCCACAGTGTAGCGCCGCGAGACGCGCGCCGCACACTTTACAATCGCGCATGGTTGATACAAAATGAAAACGATGATTGTGCTTGTGGCCCCATCGTCTAGCGGCCGAGGACGCGGGATTCTCAGTCCCGAAACCCGGGTTCAAATCCCGGTGGGGCCACAACTCTTTTTGCCTTAAAGCGATGGCTTGCCCCACTCCCTTTTCACATCAACCTAACGGGCACCGTTCAACGCAAAGAGATAAATAGCATGAGTAATCATGCTGCTGCCTGCAATGGTTATGTTGGCTGTTTAACTGCGCTTCCATTCGCATTCGGTTCTCACAAGAGGGTGAATTAGGTGCGCTATAATTACCGAATAACTTGACGCAGTTTGAAGCCGCGATCAAGGGCGGCTTGTTTTGTGAGTCCAAAAGCATGCCATAGATTGCCCACCATGAGCCAAAAGGAGTGAAGGATATGCGCAGGCACAGATGGATGTATGCAGTGATGTGCGCACTCCCGTTGGCGCTTTCCAACGCTCTCGCCCAAGAGGGAAAAATTAAGCTTCCACCGTTCTCACAGAGCGAAATCCATGTGCTGCTGTTTGTGCTCGTAACAGCTATCGGTGCCCTCGCATACGGTTACTACTTGATACGCAAAGTGCTGAGAGAAGACCCGGGCACACCGGCAATGCGCCAAGTCAATCAAGCCATTAAGGAGGGGGCGTTTGCATACCTGAGACGACAGTTCCGCACGATGATATGGTTCGTGATCGGAATCACGATAGTGCTAATCCTCGTTTACATGCCTTTGCCGGACTACGGACCATATATCGCCATCGGGATTGGCTTGGCATTCTTGATGGGCGTGTTCGCTTCCTACTCGGCTGGCTATGTCGGAATGTATGCAGCGGTGAATGGCAATAACAGGGTTGCGATGGCTGCACTCGGTTCGTTTAAGAAGGCTTTGGAGATAGCCTTCCAAGCTGGGACAGTCTCCGGAATGTTCACAGTCGGATTGGGATTGCTCGGAGCGTGCATCATCTTTCTCGTCTTCCGAGAGAACGCAATGAAGGTGCTTGTTGGATTTGGATTTGGCGGATGTCTCGCTGCGCTGTTCATGCGAGTCGGCGGCGGAATATACACCAAAGCTGCAGATGTCGGCGCTGACCTTGTCGGGAAGGTTGAAAAGGGCATACCGGAAGATGACCCGAGGAATGCAGCGGTAATAGCTGACAATGTCGGTGACAATGTTGGCGATTGCGCCGGTATGGCTGCGGATGTGTTTGAGTCATATGAAGTGACACTGGTGGCAGCGATTCTCCTTGGCTACGGCGCATTGAGCGTTGTTGGTGAAGCCGGAGCGCTCAAGCTGATCATGTATGCCTTCTTCGTGCGAGCCGTTGGCGTCATAGCTTCGGTCATAGGCACATGGCTTGTTAGGGGAAGGGATGAGGAGGAAATGGACCCGATGCAACCAATCAATGTCGGCTTCTGGAGCTCGGCAGCATTGAGCATATTTGGTTTTGCGCTTGTCAGCTTTCTTTACCTGCGTAACATCGTGAATGTGAACACGGGCGAACCAATAGGTTGGTGGCGTTTCTTCGCAGCGAATACGATGGGCATCGTCCTCGCCGTCATAACCGGATGGCTGACGGAGTATTTCACATCAACTGAGCGCCGCCCCGTCACTGAGATTGCATACTCAACGAAGACCGGAACAGCAACACTCATCCTTGAAGGGTTTGCCACGGGACTTGAATCAACCGTCTGGGCAATAGTTGCAATAGCAATGACCATATTCGCATCACTCATCATCTTCGCTGGGGATGTGCTCATGTCGGCTTACGGCATTTCGCTGACTGGCTTGGGACTGCTTGCAACAACTGGCTTCATACTCGCAATGGACACCTACGGTCCAATCTCGGATAACGCTCACGGCATCTATGAGATGTCGGGAGCACTCAGGGACGAAGCAACGAGGAATGAGAGAGCCGCAAGGATGGTGGCAAAGCTTGATGCAGTCGGAAACACAACGAAGGCGCTCACAAAGGGCTTTGCGATTGCGACCGCAGTCATAGCTGCTGTGTCTCTCTTCAGGTCATTCACAGAGGCAGCAGGGCTTGTTAGCGCCGCAAGCGAAAGCCACGGCTTCATTGGGCGTGTGCTCGGAATATCAATTGACCAGCCAGAGGTATTCATCGGGTTGCTCATTGGAGCTGCAGTCCCATTCCTGTTCTCTTCGTTCGCGATAAGAGCTGTGAGCAGAGCAGCCTTCCAGCTGATTGAGGAAGTGAGGAGGCAATTCAGGGAGAGACCCGGGATAATGGAATGGAAGGAAAAGCCAGACTATGGAAGGTGCGTTGCGATAAGCACAGCAGCTGCACAAAGAGAGTTGCTTGGTCCCGGAATACTTGCGGTGTGCTCACCGATACTTACGGCATTCGCATTGAGCTTCATGGGGACGAAAGTCGGCGCAGCAGCACTCGGTGGCTTCCTCGGTGGGGCGATTGTCACAGGTCAGCTGCTTGCTGTGCTCATGGCCAATGCAGGTGGTGCGTGGGACAACGCAAAGAAGAAGATTGAAGCCGGCTTGTTCGGTGGGAAGGGGACTGAGTTCCACAAGTCAGCGGTGATTGGGGACACAGTCGGAGATCCATTCAAAGACACAGCCGGACCCGCACTCAACCCGTTGATCAAAGTGATGAACCTTGTGGGCATTTTGATAGCCCCTATATTCGCACATGAGATATCACCCATCGTCAGGGCAATAGTTGTGCTTATAGCCTTTGCGCTCCTTGCCGGAGCAGTCGCATACAGCAAGCGAAGTTGGGTAATGGAAAGAGTTGAAGCTGAGTTTGCTCCAGCCGAAGCAACCGCTCCAAATGGCAGTAGCGATTGAGAGGCAGAGCGAGAAGCGAAGTTTTGCATGACGATGCTTTAGTGCGGGACCTTCAAAGCAGACGCTCCCAACTTTACTCATGATTTAATGGCGCTACAATTTTTGAAATGCGGATAGCTCAAGCAGCGCCGTTAGCTCAGCCTGGTAGAGCACCGGACTTTTAATCCGGGGGTCGCAGGTTCGAATCCTGCACGGCGCACCACTTTTGGTTGTGCAGTTTAATGGTGGCCCCGTCGTCTAGGCTGGTCGAGGACACCGGTCTTTCAAGCCGGGAACACGGGTTCAAATCCCGTCGGGGCCACAAAGTCATTCCTGTGGTTACATTCGCTTATGCGAGTGGGCGGTTAGCTCAGTGGGAGAGCGCCTGCCTTACAAGCAGGAGGACAGAGGTTCAAATCCTCTACCGCCCACTAATGGCAAACGCGCTATAATGATGAGTGATGCGATGGCAGGGGCCGTGGTGCAGCCTGGTTAGCACGTCGGCCTGTCAAGCCGGAGGTCGCGGGTTCAAATCCCGTCGGCCCCGCCACTCACTACAGAGCGCTGAAATGCGTGGCCGGATAGCTCAGGTGGTAGAGCACCGGACTGAAAATCCGGGTGTCCCCAGTTCGACTCTGGGTCCGGCCACTTGAGCACTTTATGATGTGTCCTCTCAAAATCTGAAGATGACCCTTTGCCCCACACCAAGTAGGGTGGTGGCTCTTTGCTCCGCTGCCGCGTGTTGCATATGTATCCTTGGGAGCTGAGTCGGAATGATACGGAAGGCGGTCATACCAGCAGCCGGCTTGGGGACAAGGCTTCTACCGGCGACGAAGTCGCAACCGAAGGAGATGCTGCCGGTCGGCAGGAAGCCAGTCATTCAGTATGTTGTTGAGGAGCTCGCGGCTGCTGGGATCAAGGACATACTCATAATCACCGGCTACAAGAAGCGCAGCATTGAAGACCACTTTGATGAAGACCCAACTTTGCAAAATGCCTCGCCAAAACTTTACCCAACTGCGAGCAGCATGCATGTGCAGTTATTTTACGCCCGACAGAGCACGCCGCTTGGTCTCGGACACGCGGTCAGCTTAGCCAGGGATTTCACAGGCAGCGATGACTTCATCGTCGCACTCGGTGATTCAATCATATATGCACCAAAGCCTCATGACTTGCTCACCAGGATGATGGAATGCCACTTGAGCACCAATGCAGCAGCGACGATTGCGCTTGAGAGGGTTGCCCCTGACGAAGTGAGCAAGTATGGCATAGCCGCTCTTGAAGATGAGTCAGCCGAAGTCAGCCGAATAACCGACATCATTGAAAAGCCACAAGTTGGGGAGGCACCATCAAACTGCGCTGTAGCTGCAAGATATATCTTTTCACCGTGCATTTACGATGCGCTCTCGCGCATCACAAAAGGTTATGGCGGCGAGTATCAGTTGACCGATGCTATACGCCTCTTGGTGAGGGAAGGGTTAACTGTGCTTGGGGTGACACTGCGCGAGAATGAGAGAAGGCTTGACATCGGCGGCTTTGATACATACTTTGAAGCCTTCTTCTTGCTCGCCCTCACAGACCCAGAACTTGGTGAACGCATGCTCAATTGGGTTAAGAGGTGGTTGCAGGCTGCCGAGTCAAAACGCAACTAATTGCAGAGGGAGAAAGAGAATC
Organism: Candidatus Thermosaccharophagus tengchongensis; assembly: GCA_032161105.2. GTDB lineage: Bacteria > Armatimonadota > Fervidibacteria > Fervidibacterales > Thermosaccharophagaceae > Thermosaccharophagus > Thermosaccharophagus tengchongensis. The sequence goes on along the minus strand of JAVHTD010000002.1, from coordinate 111,109 downwards.
GCAGTAACCGGGTGGAACGGGTTCAGGCGCGTTATGGTGTGCCTCTTATCGCGCTAAGGTGAGATCCCAAAATGCAGCTTACCCAACACACTCATCGCAAACCCGACGGCGATAGATGAAAGAACGCCAACGGTAGCGAAACGGATGGCAGCGCTGCACCCATGCAATGGAGGGGGTTAGAAATGAGGTTTGAATCTGTGGCGGTAGTCGGGCTCGGATATGCTGGGTTGCCGCTTGCCCTTGCCTTTGCTGAAAAGCTGAACCGCGTCTATGGGATTGATGTCAACCGAAGCAGGGTGCAAATGCTCCTCAATGGGAGTTCCTACATTGACGATGTCTCGGACGAGGAAGTCAAAGCTGCGCTCGGCAGATTCCGCCCAACAGATGACTATAGCCCAATCTCAACATGCGATGCCGTCGTAATATGCGTCCCGACACCGCTTCGCAAAACTGGCGAGCCAGACATATCGCATGTGTTTGATGCCTCACAAAAGGTAGCCGAACATGTTTCCTCAGGAACGCTCGTTGTCCTTGAGAGCACAACATACCCGGGCACGACTGAAGAGGTGCTCAAACCGGAACTTGAGAAGCGAGGCTTCACCATAGGTAAGGACATCTTCCTCGCATATTCGCCCGAGCGTGTTGACCCCGGAAACAGGAAATGGACCCTGAGGAACACGCCAAGGATTGTCGGCGGCGTCACGCATGAGTGCACAAAGAGGGCAGCAGCTCTCTTTTCGCTCGTGGTTGGCGAGGACAGAGTGGTCAAGGTTTCATCACCAGCCGTCGCAGAGGCTGCAAAGTTGCTTGAAAACACCTTCCGCTCGGTCAACATAGCACTCGTCAACGAGTTTGCGTTAATGTGCAGGCGCATCGGAATTGATGTTTGGGAGGTAATTGAGGCTGCCTCCACAAAGCCATTTGGGTTCATGCCATTCTACCCCGGTCCCGGTGTCGGGGGACACTGCATCCCAGTTGACCCGATGTATCTTGCGTGGCGTGTCAGGCTTCACAACTTCCGCTCCAGATTCATTGAGCTCGCTGACGAAATAAACAAGCGCATGCCGGAGGAGACGGTCAGCATCGTAATGGAAGCGCTCAACTCAAGGCATAAGCCACTAATTGACAGCAAGGTGCTCATACTCGGTGTCGCATACAAGCCGAATGTAAGAGACTACCGAGAATCGCCATCGCTTGAGGTCATCAAGCTCCTTATGCGGATGGGTGCAAGGGTTATCTACAACGACCCGCATGTTCACGAGATTGAAGTTGATGGGCAAACGCTCAAGTCACAGGAGTTGACGGAAGAGCTACTCTCGTCGGTCGACTGTGTCGTCGTGCTGACAGCTCACGATTCGTATGATTGGCGTGCAATTGCCGAGAGGGCAAACTTGATCGTTGACATGCGCAATGCCATCCCACGAGATGAAGCCTTCAAGCAGAAGGTCTTCAGGCTGTGAGGCTTTCGGGAGGACGGCAACGATGCTGTCAATGCGAACGAGAGCGCCATCCATTCTCATTAACCTCGTCTGCAAGCTCTTGTGCGCCCTCTCTTTATGCCTTAGCCCATCGTATGCCATCATTAGCATCAACGATTTAAAGCCGGGAATGAAGGGCATCGGCAAAACGGTGTTTGAGGGTGTTAAGGTGGAATCGTTCTCGGTTGAGGTAATTGATGTTCTGAAGGGCTCAATGCCGAACACCGATGTTGTCTTGGTGCGAGTTGGTGGAAAAAACATTGAGCGTGTTGGCGGGGTATGTGCCGGGATGAGTGGCAGCCCGGTGCTCATCAATGGCGAACTCGCCGGGGCAATCGCACATGCAGAACCACTCTCGGATACGACATTCGCGTATATGACACCATCCCATGACATGCTCTCCCTGCTAAAATACGACGAACCCAAGGTTGAGGAGCACAAGGCAAGCATAATGCCTGAGCCAAGCAATCACCGTAACGGCTTCACGCTACTCCATCAAGCGTGCGGCGTCTTGCCCGCATCACCACTCAATTGGGATTTTGTAATGCTCAAAATGCGCATGCCGATGCTCATCCGGCATCTCCGCAACATATACCCGCCGCATGGAGTGACCACAAAGGCAAGGCTTATAACGCCGCTCATGGTGCAAGGTCTCTCCGCGAGGGCGATTGAGCGCTTTAAGAGTTTCATGGGGCATCGTGGCATGTTCCTTACGGCATCACCATCATCTGCCAATGCCGTGAGCAATGTAAAGCTTGAGATGGGTTCTGCGATTGCGATTCAGTTCGCGCATGGCGATATTTCGCTTTCGGCTCTCGGCACATTGACTTACGCTGCCGGCGGGAAATTCGTCGCCCTCGGTCACCCACTGCTGCAGCGCGGCTATGCGCAGTTCGGCTTAGCCTGTGCATACATACACAGCGTTGTCCGCAGCTTGCTCATGCCGTTCAAGGTTGGCTCACCACTTGGGAAAACCATCGGAGTGGTGACACAGGACAGAGAACGAGGCGTTGCTGGCTACCTTGAGCGTTCGCCCAATTGGGTGCAACTGCACATCACCGTTGAGGGTAACACGAAGAGGCAGGTCATAGTATCGGTAACGCCGGATGAGGAGTTGCTTCCGATAATATGCGGTGTTGTTATGTTGGACGCCGTTGATAAGGCATTTGACAGGGTTGGCAGCGGGACTGCTGAACTGAAGTGGGAGGTGAGCTGCAACAACAGATCACCTTTGGTGCGCTCCGAGAAAATCTACAGCGAAACCGATGTGGCGTCTGAGTGCGCCCTGAAATTCACAAGATGGCTTATGGCTTTGCTGAGGAATGAATTTGAGGGGGCACGGATTGAACGAATTGATGTGAACATTAGCGTGACTCAGAGGCGCATGACGGCGCGCATCTGCAAGCTCAGCATACCGAATGGCAAGCTGCGCAGGGGCAGCGAAGTTGAGCTGGCAGTGCATCTACAGCCATTCCATGACAGCGCTATAGTTGAGCGGTTAAAGGTGGCAATCCCAAAAGATGCCCCGGGTGAGATTGTGCTTGTGGCTCGCGGAAAGCGCCCAATTGATGAGGCTCCACTGCGCCTGTTAAACAGGCACCTCACAGCGGCTGACTTCCCAAGCTCCTTTGACGAGCTTGTCAGGGTGATGAATGAAGAGCCATGTGGCACAGAGGTGTTAATTGAAATCTGGGATGCTGAGAGTTGGCGAGCGCTTAAGCTGCTTGAGAGACAAGAGATGATCGGGCGCTTCATTAAGCCGGAGGAGATTGAACCAGAGGAATTGCTCCAACAGCCAACCGGAGCTACCTCCGTTATCGCCAGCGGTCTCATACGCCCAATAGCGACTGCGAGAGTTCGGACTGATTTTGTCATACACGGACAAGTTGAAGTCGCAGCAAAGGTTGAGTGAGCTCGTCACGGCAGCCATCGGGCTGTCAATACAGCTCAAACTCAACCGAGCCCTCTCCCTTCTTCTCCTCCTTTGGGGCTGTCTTTGACCATTCCTTCTCGGCGCATTCAAAGCACATCAGGCTGCCATAGACGAACCTCTCACACTCTGAGCATACCCAACGGTTGCATGATGAGCACTTTGATGTGGGAGTTCTATCCGGATGCCAATAGCACCTGACTTGCTCAAATGTTTCCTCCATCAACTCCAGCGGCTCCATTTCAATGAGCGGGGCTTCCTCGGTAGCTTTCATACTCATCTCCTGCTGAACATCCTCGATGGCTTTCAGAGCGGCTTCGTATTGCGGATTGAGGCGCACAGCTTCGCTGAATTCATCCAGAGCTTCCTTCAGCTTCCCCTGCTCTTGATAGACCCTGCCCAGGTTGAAGTGAACCTGCGGAGACATCGGGTTCATGGAGACGGCTTGACGAAGATGCAAAAGAGCCTCCTCAAACTTGCCACACTGCGCCAATGCCACTCCAAGCGCGTGGTGCACGACAAAGCTATTCGGATTGATGTGAAGCGCCCTTTGCAGCAACTCGGCAGCTTCATTTGCCCTGCCAGCCCTGAGCAACTGTGTGGCTTGCGAAACGAACTGCTGAACTTGCGACCGGGCATCTGCCATGACATTCACACCTCGGCAGGCATCAATCTTTGATGCCAATTGCCATCCTCGTCAGGCATTCCAATTAAGAAGTGTAGCATGATGTAACGGCAAGTAATCCACCACGGTAACATAAAGGTTTGGGTGAATTGATGGGCTGAACCATAGGGCAAGCCTGTGGCAGTGAAAAACCACATGACGGGAGGGAAAGATTATGCCATCTGGGGTGCTTTGTGAACGAATTGGCGTTGTGTTGCAACCAACAAGTGGCAGCTGGGACGCTAAGGGGACTGCAGCGCCAATTGTGTGGCGCGAGGATGACCGCTACTTCATGCTCTATCAGGGTTGGGAAGAGGGCAGCGGTTGGCGAGGGCATGGCTCGCCGAGGAAGCTCGGTTTGGCGATGAGCGAAGACGGAATCCATTGGGAGAAGCATAAAGACAATCCGGTCTTGGTGCCGACCGAGGGCAGCTTTGACGAGCTCGGCTTTGAAGCCGGCTGCATGGTCAAGGTCGGCGATGAATATTGGCTTTACTACTCGGGCTTCGCAGCCGATGGGAAGTTGCGCATAGGGTTGGCATTCTCAAGCGACCTTGTGAACTGGCGCAAGTTTGATTCCAACCCGATCGTTGAAGTTGGAGCTCATGAAGCTTGGGACAGCGATGGGGTTGCATTTCCGTCCGTCATAAAGATGCGCCATGAGTGGTTAATGATTTACGGCGGCTATGGACCGCGCTCAATGCAGATTGGCGGAGCCATATCAAGTGACGGCAAGAGCTGGATAAAACTTGAAGACAACCCGATCTTCCAGCAGCGTGGCTGGCATGAAGAACCGGAGTGCCCGTTTTGGGATGCCGGGATTGAAGTTCACCATGCCTTCATTCACGGAGATCACATCATCATGCTATACGAGGGGATAGGCAGGCAAGGGCGCTACGGAATTGGAGTGGCGTATTCACCCGATGGGATCGCATGGGCACGCTCACCGCGCAACCCGCTCACGGGTTTGACCGATGCAACTGCAAAGCAGGATATGAGCGTCGTTCACCCGTGGGTGCTGCATGGCGGTGGGCTGCTCTATTACTCTGAGGTGCTCGGTGCATCATCAGATGCCGTCCACAGGATTTGTGCAGCGAGACTCAACATAGCCGAGATTGAACCACATCGTGAGGAGGCGCTCACATACTCTCTTTGGCAAAGACGCCAAGTAAGCCCCAATGGCGCTGTCACATCGGAGATATGCTGTGCGCTGTTCCCGCAAAAGACGGTCTGGCTATGGAGCAGCTCTCGCGGCTCTGTGACGATTGAAGTTGATGTTGCTGGTGACGGGAATTGGCATGAATTTGAGGAGATGGATGTTGACGCCAACCGCCTTTGGCATCACCACATTGCGGAACTTGTTGCGAGGGTCAGGCTGCGCTTCCTGCCGAAGGAAAACGCATTCGTTTCGGCATGGCTCGCTATGAGCAAATGACCTGCAAGATGAATGGCAACTGCGTTGCACCTATGAAGTGATGGATGATTGAAAGCCATCCATGCCACATCTGATTGGAGTGGGTCAGATGGATAGCGCCAATGTGTCGGTTAAGTTTAGCGATGACGGCATTGTTTATGTCTCACGAAGGGAGCGAGTTGAAGCTAAACCGATAGAGGTGCGCTGGCATGGCCGTGCTGGGCAGGGAATAAGGACTGTTGCGCTCCTTCTTGGGCATGTTGCTTTGGCAGAGGGCAAGTGGGCGCAGGCGTTCCCACAATTCGGACCAGAAAGGCGCGGCGCACCAGTTGAGGGGTTTACGAGAATCGCCGACGCCCCACTCACGATACACGGCGGGATAGTGTCACCTGATGCTGTTGTCGTCATTGATGATTCGCTCCTCACCAACCCAAGCGTGCTAAGCGGGTTGAAGAGAGAGACAACCCTCATCGCCAATGTCCCATATCCACCGAAGGAATTGCGCAATGTTCATCCGGTGTTTGGTGCTTTAGCCCGTGTTGCTTCCGTTGATGCGAGTGCCATTTCGCTTGAGACGATAAAGCGCAACATGCCAAATGTGCCAATGCTTGGTGCGCTTGCAAAGGTCACGGGTGTTGCGAAACTTGAGACCATAAAATCGGTGCTGACAGAGCACCTTCCAGAGAGGGTCAGGCGTCGCCCCGAGCTGCTTGAAGCGAATTTGAGGGCAGTTGAGAGAGGATACAACGAAGTGCAAGTTGATGAGGAGCCAATAAACCCGCCCGAAGTCATAGAGGAACACACGAAGGGAGCACAGCTGCCATCGTGGGAAGAACTCAGCCTCGGTGGAATAATACCACAGCCTGCCACATCGCTCTCTTACAAGACTGGCACTTGGCGGAGTGAGCAACGCCCAATCTGGGACTCGGAGAAGTGCACAAACTGCTACATGTGCTTCATTCACTGCCCAGATGATGCCATCCTCATCAGGGATGGGAAAGTGGCAGGCATTAACTACGACTACTGCAAGGGCTGTGGCATATGCGCCGTCGTCTGTCCGCCGAGAGTTAAAGCCATAACGATGCGCTCTGAGCGGGAGGCAACCCAAGTCAGGTGATGGCGCAAATAGTGGTTAAGCAAAATGCTGACGGAGGAGGTTGCCATGGGCAGCACAAAAGTCGGCACCCCAATTCGTGGGCAGGTAAGGGGTTTGATAGGCGATGATGCAGTCGCCGAAGCCATGCGCCAAATAAACCCGGATGTAGTCGCGGCATACCCGATAACGCCACAAACGCTCATCGTTGAGAAATATGCCGAGTTTGTCGCCGACGGATTGGTTGATACCGAGATGGTTTATGTTGAGAGCGAACACAGCGCAATGAGCGTATGCATAGGCGCAGCAGCGGCCGGAGCAAGGGCGATGACATCAACTGCCTCACAAGGTCTGGCGCTCATGTGGGAGATGCTTTATATCGCTTCATCGCTTCGCCTGCCCATTGTCATGGCTGTTACGAATAGGGCGTTGAATTCCAACCTGAACATCCACTGCGACCACGCAGATGCAATGGGCGCAAGGGATTCGGGCTGGATACAACTCTACTCGGAGAACGCCCAAGAGGCTTACGACAACACGATACAGGCGGTGCGCATCGCCGAAACTGTTTACCTTCCGGTCATGGTTTGCCTCGATGGGTTTGTGGTGAGCCACTCGCTTGAGCCAGTGGAGGTTTTGCCGGATGAAGCTGTTAAGGAATTCGTTGGGGAACTTAAGCCGCTGTATTCGGTGCTTGATGTTGACAACCCGATAACAGTTGGACCAGTTGACCTGCCACCGTTTTACATGGAGCATAAGCGTTCTCAATGGGAGGCGATAAACAGGGCGCCGGAAGTGGTGCTTGATGTCGGAAAGGAATTTTACACCCGCTTTGGGAGGGCGTATGGGCTCGTTGAGCTATATGAGCTTGAGGATGCGGAGATTGCGCTTGTAGCGATGGGCTCTGCAGCTGGGACAGTTAAAGCCGCAATTGATGTGGCTCGGAAGGAGGGAATCAAAGCCGGTGTGCTTAAGATTCGCATGTATAGACCGTTCCCATGGGCAACAGTCAGGAAAGTGCTTGAGGACAAAAAGGCGATCGGCGTGATGGACAGGGCGCTAAGTTTCAACGGTGAAGGTGGTCCATTGTTTACGGACATAAAGGCGGCTTTGTATGAATCTGAGAAGCGTCCCAAGGTCGTCAACTACATTTACGGGCTCGGCGGAAGGGACATAACGGTAGCACAAGTTTTGAACATGTTGAAGCAACTTGAAGCAGCAGCAAGGGGCGAATTTGTTGAGCCAATCCAATGGGTTGGGTTGAGGACAAAGGTTGGCATAACATTCTCGTGAGCTTAGCGGCTAATTTGCGCCGCATGTAGGGCGCAAAAGGGAGGCGCTGTGAAAATGCCAACGGCAAGGGAATTGGCGAGGAGGAAGCCAGTGCTCGTAAGCGGACATAGGATGTGCGCCGGATGCGGAGCTGCAATGTCGCTTCGCCAAGTTCTTCTCTCCTCACCATACCCAGTAGTCATAGCATGCGCAACCGGATGCGTTGAGGTTGCAACCTCCATCTTCCCCGACACGGCTTGGAATGTCCCATGGATACACAGCGCTTTTGAGAACGCAGCCGCAACGATTGCTGGTGTTGAAGCCGCATACAATGCGCTGAAGCGCAGGGGGAAAATTGACAGGGAGATAAAGTTCATCGCCATAGCCGGTGACGGTGGAACTTATGACATTGGGTTGCAGGCACTCTCAGGAGCGCTTGAGAGGAGGCATAACATTGTCTTCGTGTGCTACGACAATGGTGCTTACATGAACACAGGGATACAGCGCTCAAGCGCAACCCCGAGAGGCGCATACACTACCACGACACCAGCAGGAAAGGTCATGCCGGGCAAAGTTCATCCGAGAAAGGACTTGGCGGCGATAGGTGTTGCCCATAACATCCCGTATGTTGCGCAGGCTAATCCGGCATACTGGCGTGACCTCACAGCGAAAGCCGAAAAGGCAATAACTACGGAGGGTCCAGCGCTCCTCATCATTTACAGCGATTGCAATCTTGGGCACGGACACGAACCATCTGAAGCAATTGAAATCTCAAGGTTGGCTACGGAGACATGCTTCTGGCCGCTGTATGAAGTCGTTGATGGCAAGTATCGCTTAACATATCGCCCAAAGGAAAAATTGCCAGTCAGGGTGTGGCTTGAAAAGCAAGCGCGCTTCAGGCACCTATTTGAGCCGCAAAACGAACACATCATTGATGAGATACAGCGTGAAGTGGATAGAGCTTGGGAGAGACTGCTATGGCTATGCGGCGAATCGGAAAGCAAACCCGAGGGCGAAGTTGAGGAGAGCACAAGCACTTCATAGGCTTTGAAGCATTGAATGCGTTTGCCAAAATGGTTTGAGGAGAGTTTAGCACCGTCGAATGCCGGAGGTGGGATGTTTGATAACTCGTATTCTTTGGGCAACGGATTTTTCCCAACCGGCTGAGAAAGCCCTTAAGTGGGCACTCCTCTTCGCAAAAACATTTAATGCGAGCATAACCGTTACACATGTCGCACCCGACTGGGTCAAATACTACGAAGAGAGGGGCTTTTCGGGATGGAGTGAGGGGGAGCTATCGCAAGCGCTCGCTGCGATACAAAGCACGCACATAGGCACACTCACCGAACAAGTGAATGAGCGAGTGGAACAATTGCGCTCATCTGGGTTTAGGGCTGATGGTGCTCTATTGCTTGGCTCGCCAGCCGTTCAGATACTTGAGTATGCAGAGCTTGTGCACGCCGACTTGATCGCTCTCGGCTCAAGGGGCATGCGCACACTTAAGGAACATCTGCTTGGGTCAACTGTCGCCCGAATAGTGCAAGGCGCACAAGTCCCAGTCATGGTTGTGCCCGCAATCTCTCCATCTGGTGCGGGAGCAAAGTGCGAGCAAATACTTGTGCCAACGGACTTCTCGGCAGCAACAAGGGCAGCAATTGACTACGCTTTGTGCTTGGCAAAAGCCTTCGGCGCACAGATACACCTGCTGCATGTGGTTGAACTAATTGAGTCAGTTGGGGAAAGAGAAGCGCTAAAGGAACTTGAGAGGATAGTGAGCAACGGCTTGAGGCAGTGGGTGAAAGAGTGCATGGGCGATGGATACGAAATACCAATCCATGTAGTGCGATGTCATCATGCCGCTGATGGGATAGCATCATTTGCCGAGCGCAAAGGCATTGACCTGATAGTGATGAGCACCCACGGGAGGACCGGGCTTGTTCGCTTCCTCTGGGGCAGCGTTGCCGAACAAACTATTGAGCAAGTTGAGTGCCCCGTGATAGCCGCAAAGGCTGCTTCCTTCCGCAAAGTCCTCAGCAGGTTGAATCACCATCCCTCGGACTCATGCTCAAAGTTCAATTGCCTTATTGCACCCCACAGCGCCCTCTGATGGGCAACTGCACTGCGGCAGGGGTGAATCAATATGCATCACCTCACCTCGCTACTAAAGTCCTTTGCCCAGGGACACAGGGTTGACCTGCTCGGCATTGCTCCGATTGAAAGGTTTGGTGATGTTCCACCTGAGCATCACCCAGCGTCTATCTTTCCCGAAGTTCGTTCTGTGCTCGTCGTAGGGAAGCGCATCCTGCGTGGCTCGCTTCGCGGTGTTGAGGAGGGAACCCACTTTACCGCCTTCAATCTGTATGGAAGAGCTTGGCTGACAGACAGGATGCTCGCTATGGCGACTATCGCAATCTCAACATTCTTGGAAGACAACGGTTGGGAAGCCGTCCCGTTGCAAGACCTCCCACCGCAAATTCCGCCATCTGGCATTCCGGTTAAACCGGGCATGCCACCGCCCAATGTCATCGTTGATGCTAAGGATGCAGCCGTGCGTGCCGGATTGGGTGAAATAGGCTACTGCGGTGAACTTCTAACACCGCAGTTTGGACCGAGGCAGCGGTTGCAACTCATACTAACTGATGCTGAACTCGAGCCAACTCCAATTTGTGAGGTCCAAGTGTGCGACATGTGTATGGAGTGCGCTAACACATGCCCACTTGGTGCAATGCGAGGCGAGAGTGAGATCACCATCTATGGGAAGACTATGTTGGTGGCGCAGGTTGACTACAATGCATGCAGGTATTGCAAGAATGGCGCTTTGCCCAATCCGTATCACCCTGCCGGATTGCCAGACCGCCTCGCCGCAATCTGCGTGAGGAGTTGCATTGACCACCTTGAGCGGGTTGGTAGGATAGCCTCAACCTTTGCCAGCCCGTTTAGGAAACGCCCATCATGGGTGGCTGATTGGTCAGGTCGCCCCAAACTTATGCAGGGGAAGGATTGACAATGGGAAGGGCATTAACGAAAAGGCAGCTTGTGGAATTCGCTCGCTCGTGCGGGCTTGACCTACTCGGCGTTGCGAATGTTGAGCGGTTTGCGAATGCGCCAAAGCATATGCACCCAGCGAGCATTTTCCCTGAGGTGCGTTCCATCATCGTTGTCGCAAGGAGAATCATCAGAGGCACATGGAGGGGAATTGAGGAGGGGACAAATTGGCTCAGCTACACATACTTCGGATATCACGGTCTCTTGAACACGCTCTTCATACCGTTCGGTGTCTACGAACTTTCGTGCTTCATTGAAGACCACGGCTATGAGGCTGTGCCATATTACCCCGGTGTTCCTGAGGCGCAACCTCCAGATGAACCGCTGCGAGAAGGAGCACCCCCTCCTGATGTGCACCTTGCAATTAGAATTGCAGCAACTGCGGCTGGGCTCGGCGAAATCGGTTGGTCAAAAGTTTTCCTAACGCGCCAGTTTGGTCCGCGCCAGAGGCTCGCTGCAATCCTGACCGACCTTGAAATTGAGCCCGATGAACTCATCAAGCCGGGGAGCATTTGCGATAGGTGCATGGAATGCGTCCGTGGATGCCCAGCCAACGCCATACCGCATATACGCGAGGGTAAGAGCGTGCGCATAGAGATTGATGGATATGTCTACGAGTGGGCTGACCTTGATGTCGGGAAATGCGTGCTCAGCTATCATGGTGCGGACCCGAGAGTGTCACCGTTCATTCACAAGAGCCTTCCCGGATTTGAATTTGATGTGCGCAGGCAACAAGTGGATGAGGAAACGGCATACAAGATTTGTTGGACGCTCTCCACGCAGCCGTGGCGGAAAACAAAGGAAGACCCATCCGGGTTCGTCATTGAAGGGCATGCACAAATTCAGCAATGGGGAGTTGGTGGGAGTTATGGAATTTGTGGCTCAAGGGGCTGTATGAGAAGCTGCTTTGATCATTTGGAACGCCTCGGGAGAATTGAGCAAACATTCCACGGCGGGGCATTCATCAGGAGGGAAAGATGGCTATTGCCACACAAAGTTATGCCAAGGAGTTGCAGGTGAGCCACACCACCTCACAGCCCAAGTGGGTGAAGACATTCAACAGGGGGTGGGGAAAATGCTGACAGCGAAGAAGGTGAAGGAGTTTGCGAGAAGGTGCGGCGCAGACATAGTTGGGATTGGTTCTATGGATAGGTTTGATGGCGCACCAAAAGAAATGGACCCTCGGTATATCTTTCCCGAGGCGAAGGCGATAATAGGCTTCGGCTTTCGCATACTGAGGGGATGCTTCCGCGGGATTGAGGAGGGAACTTACTTTGCAGCATACCCGTCAATGGGCTACTCGCATATTAACCTTATTTTTGCGCCAACCGTGCTCAGGCAAGTTGCATGCATGATTGAGGACGAAGGCTACGAGGCGGTGCCAATACAGAACATGGTGATCGGTTCCTCAGTGGACATTCTTCTGGGCAAGCCAACAGGGATAAGCGTGCCAGTCTCCCAAGATAGACCCGCACCTGATGTGCTTCTCCATTTTCGCATTGCAGCAGTTATATGCGGCATGGGCGAGATCGGTTACAGCAAATTGCTGCTCACGCCAGAGTTTGGTCCGAGGGTGCGCCTTGCATTCATCCTCACTGACGCGCCGCTTGAGCCGGACCCAATTTACGATGGTCCGCCAATATGCGATAGATGCATGCTCTGTGTGAAGGAATGCCCCGGTAAAGCCATAAGCGCGGACAAGACGGTTAAAGTGAGGATTGCCGGGAAGGAATTTGAGTGGGGCGAGTTGAATGAGGAAAGATGCGCACTCGCCTACACCGGTGGGGTGAGAGAATTCAACCCGTTCTATCCGAGGGAGCTTGAGCCTATAAGGCTTGAGGAGATTGAGAGAGATAGCGGCGGCTATGCGAGACCGGAATTTGAGACGGTGTATAGGAAGGTGGGCTACAATGTAAGCTCCGTAGCCATCTTTCACCACTTGGGAGCAATTGGGGGCGCAAGGGGTTGCATCAGGGCGTGCATGATTCACCTTGAAAGGGAGGGCAAGCTCAAAAACAAGTTTAAAGAGCCGTTCAGGAAGAGAGAGCCCTGGAGAATTGCATGAAGAATGAAACACCGCTCAGCGAGGTGGCATAACAGCGCGCCGCTATCATGCGAGCTTGAGCATGTTGGTTACAGGATTTGCCACACGGCGTGCTGAGCCCTCGCAGCCTTCATGATTCATGCTGATGGGTCCGTTGTCCAAAAACGAAGTCAACAAAATCGCCAGCAAAAGCCCTTTCGCTGCAAAGCACCACAAGGTATAATAGCCGTTGAGGATGCCAAGAAAAGGCAAGGCGATGAAGGTTGTCACTTAACCAACCAATGGTTGCGTCAATAATCATAGCGTTTGAGGTTGGGATAGTGGTTGCGATCGTGCTTGAGGTGTATCACTTCAGGCACAAGAGGACGGTCATCACGGCGGGGCAATTTGCGCTGCGCATGATGGTGGGTGCAATCTTCCTTACGCTACTCAACATGCTCTTTGGAAGCGTGATTGGCGCGTTTAAATTCAAGTCAACCGAAAGCGAACTGTGGTTTTGGATATGCTGTCTCCTACTGACGGTGGCGCTCTTCTTCCTCCTGCTCATTGACGCTCACCTGCTGTATAAGAACAGGATGCGCTTCCGTGAGCGCATTTACGAAGACTTAGCACGCAGCATGCTCCAATCAATAGTTAAGAAGGCTTCGGAGCATCAAAATCAATGCGCAGGAAATGACGGCACATCTTCGGACGAATAAAACACAAGCTAACCCTGAACCACTGGCTATAACTGCGGTTATGGATGAGCAACCTGCCGAACATAATGCTCGTAACCGGATGACAGCTTACAATCGCTCCGACGAATGGTTAAAGAAGCTCACAATCAAAGCTGTTTTAAAGATGCACGGAGAGGGGGTTTGCAATTAGCGCCACTCCAAAAGTGTAATTGGATGCATTGCCATCATGTGGGCTGCTGATGAGGTGCAAGCTCACTATGAGGGTGAGCAAAGCTTCGCTTCACATCGGTGAAGTTATTGAGAGCTGCACAACTGAGTTTGTGGCGCAATGCCGAGAGCTGCATGCTTCACCGCCATTTGGCTCACTCGTTCGCGTTGAATCACAGCCGCCAATTTACGCGTTCGTTTACGAGATAATCACGCACAGCGTTGACCCAATGCGCCGCCCGATGGCATACGGGAAGACCGAGGAGGAGCTGCGTGAGGAACAGCCGCAAATTTTTGAGCTGCTCAAGACGGACTTTAAGGGACTGATAGTGGGCTATGAAATGGACGATGTTGTAAGGCAGGAGCTTCCGCCGGTGCCGCCAAAGCTGCACAGCTTCGTCTACGAATGCGAGGTTGAAGAGGTCAGGCAATTCACCGACGAGTTTGATTACCTCCGTCTCATCTCAACATCTGCAAAGGGAGTAAGGGATGAGTTGCTCATAGCCGTCTGCAGGTATGCATGGAGGGCTCACGATTATGACCATGCATATCTTGTCGCCATGGGGAAAGAATTATCTCGCATCATCAAGGAAGACTATGACCGCCTGCGCTCCATACTCAGGAGGATCTCAAAGCGATAGCTCAACGAGCTCCCGCCACGCATGCCATACGAGCCACAGAGCGCGCAAGGCGAAGGGGAGCGGCGAGATGATTGTGCTCGGAATTGAAACATCCTGCGATGAGACATCCGTTGCGCTTGTGCGCGATGGGCGGACAATACTTTCAAACATCGTGTGCTCGCAAACCAAATGGCACAAGCACTTTGGTGGCATCGTCCCGGAGATAGCTTCGCGGAAGCATGTGGAGCTCATATTTCCGGCACTTGATTTGGCACTGAAGGAAGCCTCTGTGAGGCTTGATAGCGTTAGCGGCATAGCTGTCACATGCGGACCCGGGCTGATAACCTCGCTTGCGGTTGGATTGGCAGTCGCAAAGGCTATATGCGCTGCACTTGATAAGCCGTTGATACCAGTCAACCATCTTGAAGGGCACATGCTCTCGGCTTTCCTCTCCGATGACGAGCTTAACTTCCCATTCCTTTGCCTGATCATTTCCGGCGGGCACTCCGAACTCGTGTATGCGCGCGACCTCGGGCAATATGAAGTCCTCGGGCGCACAAGGGATGACGCTGCTGGAGAGGCATTTGACAAGGTTGCGAGGGTGCTCGGATTGGGCTTCCCCGGTGGTCCCGCAATTGACAGGGCTGCATCAAATGGCAACCCAAACGCGGTTGCCTTCCCGCGTGCCGACATGGGTGAATCGCTTGACTTCAGTTTTGCCGGGTTGAAAACGGCGGTCGTGCGGTTCGTTGAGGGATACGGTGATGCCCATGTCATAAAGGATGCCTCTAAATGCACCGTCGCCGACATCGCCGCGAGCTTCCAAGAAGCCGTTGTGGACATGCTCATACAGCAAACTGAGCGCGCAATACAAATGACCGAAGCGGATGTGTTAGCGGTTGTCGGCGGCGTTGCGGCAAACAGCAGGTTGCGCCAAAGGATGGGTGAGCTCGCATCACGCTACGGGATAAAGCTCGTCATACCACCAATCGCACTGTGCACAGATAATGCTGCAATGATAGCTTGCGCTGGATATTACAGGCTTGAAAGGGGGCTAACAGCCGGGTTGGATGTTGATGCAGTTGCAGTCTGGGACTTGGAAGATGTTACCGCATCCCACCTTCCACCGAGAGTGTCCTGAAAACCTCATCAGCACGACGCAGGCTTTCATGGTCTCCGATGTCAAACCAAATTCCGGTGAACGGATAGCCGTAAACATCAACTCGCTTATGCAGCCATTGGATGAAGTAGCCGGGTTCGTCCTTTGGCAACCCATCGGCAAGGTAGTTGCTTATCAAGCGAAGATGTTCGTGCTTGAGGATGTAAAGGCATATTGCAACAAGGTCCGTTTGCGGGTGTTTCGGCTTCTCCTCAAAGTGGATGATGCGACCCGCCTCATCAAGCTCAACGACGCTGTATCGCTTCACCAATTCGGGATCGCCCACCCTGTATAGTCCCACCGTCGTGCCATGTTCAATTGCGAACTGAGCAAACCCACGCAGGTCAAAGTCAAAAAGGTTATCGCCAGCCACAATGAGGCAATCCTCACCAATGCTGCTTGAGGTGATTACGAGCTCCATGTCGCCAATTGCGCCCCTGCGCTCATCGTTGTTCCTTGTCCCATCGTTGTGGAGCACCAAGCGCTTGCAAAACGATGGGGAAAAGGAATTGAGCCATGAAGCGAAGTCGTGATAGAAGCGATCGTTCGTAACAATGTGCACTTCATCAACTTGGTCAAGCGGCGCAATGCGCATCAGCACATGCTCAATCATTGGTCTACCGGCAACGGTGAGCAGCGGCTTCGCCTTATTCAGGGTGAGTGGATAAAGCCTCGTTGCGTATCCGGCGGCGAGCACGATCGCCTTCATTTTGCGACCACCCCTGCACAATGCTTGTCGCTCATAACTCCCTGTCAACGACAAATTTGGCAATGCTTGAGAGCGCCTCACAGCGCTGTGCGGGTGGGCACTTCAACACCTCTATTGCGCTATGGGAGAGCTGCCTCGCATACGACCTGACAAGCTTATCAATGCCATGAGTGACGATGAGTTGCTGCAGCACGGAGACGAGTTCGTCACTGACGCTTCTTTCGTTAAGCGAATCTTCAATGCGCTTTAATAGGGGTCCATCGCCCTCACTTCTAAGCTTCTCAAGCAGCTCAATCACGGGCAGCGTCATCTTGCCGCTCTTCAAGTCCTGTCCTATCGGCTTGCCGAGCACGCTCTCACTGCCAACGATGTCTAACAAGTCATCAACGATTTGGAAAGCTATCCCGATGAGCAAGCCGAAATTGCGCAGGCGAGTTGCATCCTCAATGGCAGCGCCGCCGGAAAGGCTTCCGGCAAAGCACGCCGAGGCAAACAGCTCTGCAGTCTTCAACCTGACAATCTCAAGATACTGGTCACGGCTCATCTGGGTATCAAAAGCGTGCATCAACTCAAGCATCTGACCATGGCACATCTTTTGCGCCGTCCCAGCGATATCGCACATGGCATGCACATCGGCATACCTTGAAAGCAATTCAAAGGCGCAGGCGAGAAGGAAGTCACCGCCAACTATGGCAGCACTGTCACCCCAAAGAACATTCGCCGTCACCATACCACGGCGCACCTTCGCATTATCAATCACATCGTCGTGAAGCAAGCTTGCGGTATGTATCAACTCAATCGCAGCTGCATAAGCTATGGTGCGCTCATTCACATCACCAACCGCCTGCGCCGAGAGCAGCGTAATCACTGGGCGAATGCGCTTTCCGCCGGAGCTGAGCGTGTAGTTAACAACCTCCCTCAACCTGCCGCTTGAGGTGCTGACGCACTCGCGCAGCAACTTTTCCACTCTGCCCAAAGGTTCCCAAATTGCAGTGAGCCATTCAGCATCGCGAAGTTGCGCATGCATGGTAAAATCACTTTTCCAGTTCACCTAACTCACCCGTTAGATCCATGTCTCATCGCACATCTCGTAGTTGAAGACCTCCTCCTCCGAGAAGAACAAGCTCATTTCCCTCTCGGCGGATTGCGGCGAATCCGCACCGTGTATCAAATTCAGGGTCACGCTCAACCCGAAATCACCCCTCACACTCCCAACATCTGCCTCACTCGGCTTTGTCGCACCAATGAGCTGCCTCACCGCCGCCACCGCGTTCTCTCCCTCCCACACCATAACGATGACCGGAGACGATGTCACAAAAGCTATCAGCGCATCAAAGAACGGCTTGCCACTGTGCATAGCGTATAACTCCTCAGCCCTATTGCGGCTCATCCAAACCATCTTCATACCGACGAGCTTAAGACCCCTGCGCTCAAACCGAGAGATGATTTCTCCAACAAGGCGTCTCTGGATGGCATCCGGCTTGAGCATGACGAAGGTGCGTTCCTTTGCCATACGGCATCACCAACCAGTTTAACATGCGGTGTTCATCGCGGCATTATAATGACGCCATAAAGCGTATCCCTGATCCATCGCAAGAATGGGTTTGGCAGCAGACCGATCATGACAGTCCCAAGCAATGCTATGAGCAATGCGGCATCGGTGGCAGGTGTGGTCCGCTCAACGGAATGCTCGCTTGGCGGAAGCAAGAACATGTGTCTCACGACATTGAGATAGTAGTATCCCGAGATGACGCTGTTGAGCACACCGATGATTGCAAGCCAGCTCAAACCCGAGTATATTGCTCCGGCGAAGATGAGTGCCTTCGCGAAGAAGCCGACAAGCGGCGGTATGCCAATGAGCGAGAGGAAGAAGATGGTGAGTGCCCACGCCAGATGCGGCATTCGCTGTGACAACCCAGCATATCCCGGTATCTCCTCCGTGCCAATGGAATGTGAGACGGCGAGCACCACGGTAAATGCACCACCTGTAGCGAATGCATACCCGAGCGCGTAGAGGAGAAATCCGGTCATTGAAACATCGGTGTGCCCGAGGGGGCTCTTTCCCATCATTGATTCAATCTCGGACTGCGATACGGCAGCCAACCCGATGAGCATATAGCCGGCATGAGCTATGCTGGAGTATGCGAGCATGCGTTTCATGTTGCGCTGCGGTATTGCGAACAGATTTCCGATGGTCATCGTGAGAGCGCTAACGGTTGAAATCACGGGACGCCACAGCTCGCATGACTCCGAGAAGCCAAAGAGCACAAACCGGGCGACCAATCCCATTGCTGCCACCTTTGATGCCGCAGCCAAGAATGTGGTCACCGGTGTCGGCGCGCCTTCGTATGTGTCGGGAGCCCACGCATGAAATGGGACAAGTGCCCCCTTAAAGCCGAGTGACGCCATCACCATCACGAGGCTGACGAGAACGATGTGCGGACATTGTGGAACGACTTCCGAATGGGCGCTGAGTATCCCGCGAAGGTTTGTAGTGCCTGAGAAGGCATAGATGAGCGACATCCCGTAGAGGCTTACTGCAGTTGCAGCTGCGCCCGTGAGGAAGTATTTGATCCCGGCTTCGGCTGAGCGTGGATTGGAAGCATCAAGGGACGCAAGAGCATAGGATGCTATGCCTGTTAGCTCTATTGCGAGGAAGAGCGTTATAAGCTCAACAGCCGATACCATGAATGACATGCTCAGTGCCACAAAGCATAGCATGGCATACAGCTCGCCTGAAACACCCTCAAGCCTCGCCTCAACATAGTCAACCGATGCAAGGATGGTGATGAGCATGCCAATGACAATGGCAAACTTGAAGTAAGTGGCATACATGTCCGGAGATAGACAAAAGGCGAGGAACGGGCGGAGGGTTGATTTGACAATTTGTGTTTCGGCGGCAAGCCAACCCTGCCAAGGGATGAGAAATGCCGACAGCCCGATGATGCACGCCGCAAGGTAGCCAAGATGACGACCCCTCACATGCGGCGATGCGAAGTTAATGACGAGTATCACTATGCCGCCTACCGCAAGCACCATCTCCGAAGCGAGATATCCAAAAAGCACCATCAGTTCATCCATCTCCTCCAACCTCACCAACTAAAGCGCACGCTTATAACGGCATTGATTTTACGATGTGCATCATGACCGCGCTTATCGGCTCAAGCAAAAGCTGCGGATATACTCCGAGCAGGAAGACAAGGAAGACAAGCGGGAAGAGCGATATGCATTCGCGCATGTCCATGTCCTTGAGGGTCTCATAACCCTTCGGCAAAGAGCCCATGAGCATCCTTTGGAGCATCCAAAGGAAGAAAGCCGCGACTATGACAATGCCAAATACGGCGAGCCATGCAAAATGACCATACACTCCAAACGCCCCCATCAGAGCCATGAACTCTGCCCAGAAGCCAACCAGCCCGGGCAAGCCGAGCGATGCCAATGCCATGAATGCGAGCACAGCGCTGTAGACCGGCATTTGATTCCACAGCCCGCCAAAGGAGTTGAGGTCACGATGGTGAACACGCTCGTAGATGACGCCAACAAGCAGGAACAAACTTCCGGTGATAAGACCGTGAGCAATCATTTCAAGCGTTGCTCCGGTGAGCGCAATGACCTTCGCCCGAATGAGCGCTTCCAATAAGGCACTTGGGACATCGGAAGTTGCCCTTGCCGCAGCAGCCACACCGAGCATGACAAAGCCCATGTGAGCAATGCTTGAGTATGCAACGAGCTTCTTCAAGTCATCCTGCCCCATAGCAACCAGAGCGCCATAGATGATGTTTATGATGGCGAGCACCGCCAATGGTTTCCAAAAGATTGAGCAAGCCACCGGGAACAAAGGCAGCAAGACGCGCACCATGCCGTAAGTCCCCATCTTCAGCAATATTCCAGCGAGCAAGACGCTGCCGGCTGTCGGCGCTTCAACATGCGCATCCGGAAGCCATGTGTGGAATGGGAAGACGGGCACCTTGATTGCAAACGCAAGATAGAAGCCGAGGAAGCAAAGCAGCTGCGCTACGATGTGCCCGCTGAGCGGCTGTTGCCTTATCAACTCCAACATGTCAAATGTGCGAGGCTGCGTCGGGTCATACGATGGCGGTCCGCTGAAGTAGTAAAGCGTGAGTATGGCAAGCAGCATGAACACCGAGCCGAACAGCGTGTAGAGGAAAAACTTGATGGCTGCATATTCTCGCTTTGGACCGCCCCAGATCCCGATGAGGAAATACATTGGCACAAGGCTGACCTCCCAAAAGATGTAGAAGAAGATGAAGTCAAGCGCCGTGAAGACGCCAATCATGCCGGTCTCGAGAAGGAGGAAGAGCGCATAATATTCCTTCTCACGATGCCGTATTGCGGTTGGCGAGTAGACGATTGACAGGAAAGAAAGCAAAGCTGTGAGCACAACAAGCGGCGCACTCAAGCCGTCAACACCGAAGTAGTATCTGATGTTGATGGTGGGTATCCAAAGGAAGCGCTCAACAAACTGCATGTGCGGCGAGGTCCTATCCAAATCGGCAAACATAAAGAGCGATAGTATGAGCACAAACGCGCTTATGCAATGCGCTATCGCCCTTATGAGTGAGACGCGTTCCCTCGGCGTCAAAACGACAAGCAGTGCCCCGAGCGCCGGAAGAAAAGTTATCGCACTCAATATCCCAACACCCTCGTTCATCGCTCATTCACCCTTTCCACACCTTCCAGCATTCAAGCGCGCTTACAGGTGTGCGAGCAGGATTGCCCGCCACATAGTGAGGGCAATGAGAACAACAAATCCGATGAGCACGAAGAGCATGTAGTGGCGCACAAAGCCGGTTTGTATGCGCCTGAGAGCATCGCCAATGAAGCCTGTGAACAATGCCATGCCATTGACTACGCCGTCAACGATGTATAGGTCAAAGCAGCGATGCAGATATGCGAGGACATAAGCCGTAGTCCACCCGATGAGATTCACAAAGCCGTCAACAACGCCGAGGTCAAATGCCCTGCAACGGTTAACGGTGCCAAAGAAAGCCCGCCTCACCCTTGCGCCCTCATACCAATCCAAGTGCCATTTGGCTTCAAGGAACGAGTAAGCTCCGCCGAGGAGTGACCGAAGTGGGTCTTCGGCAGCGTTTGTGATGCATCTTGTGCCATAAAGGCGATAGCCAAATAGGACGCCAAGAAGTGAGGCGCACAGCGACACGAACATCACGAATGCCGATGAACCGTGTCCTGCACTGTGCGACTCGCCATAGCTCACGAACTTGCCATACAGGTTTGCCCAAGGCATCCCGACAAAGCCGCTAAACGCAGCCCCGATGGAGAGTATGATGAGCGGGATCAACATCACTGGCGGGCTCTCATGCGGATGAACATCATGCCTCCTTTGCTCACCCAAGAAGACGATGCAAAGCTGCCTCGCCATATAAAGAGCCGTAAGGAATGCCGTCACTTCACCGACAGCCCATAGCAGCTTGTTGTGTGAGAAGGCATGTGCCAATATCTCATCCTTGCTCCAAAAGCCGGAAAGCGGCGGTATTCCGGCGAGTGCCGCCATGCCAATCAGATAAGTGGCAAATGTTATCGGCATGGCTCTTCTCAGACCGCCCATGTGAAAGATCTCATTTGTCTGCATAGCATGGATGACGCTTCCGGCACATAGGAACAACAGCGCTTTAAAGAAGGCGTGCGTCATCAGATGGAATGTGCCGGCTGAATATGCGCCGAGCCCGAGCCCCATCATCATGTAGCCGAGTTGGCTTATAGTTGAGTATGCGAGTATGCGCTTGATGTCGGTCTGCACAAGGGCGATTGTGGCAGCCATGAAGGCGGTGAAGCACCCAATATGTGCGACGAATTTACCCGACGACAATGCCACTGTGTTTCCAAACAGCGTCAACACGCCGACGATGCGCTCATCAAACAGCACATAGCATCTTGCGACCATGTAAACACCGGCTGCAACCATTGTGGCAGCGTGAATTAAAGCACTGACTGGCGTTGGTCCTTCCATCGCGTCCGGAAGCCAAACATGCAATGGGAATTGTGCCGACTTGCCGATTGCCCCGAAGAAGAGCAAAATGGGGGCGAGCGCAAGAAGGTTGCTATGCGGTAGCGAACCATCACGAAGCAATGTGAAGATGCCATCAATGCCGTCGGTGGAGTAAAAGAGAACGCTGCCAGTGATTGCAGCGATGAGGAAGATGCCGAGCGCAAACCCGGTGTCGCCGAGCCTCGTCACTATAAAAGCCTTCTTGCATGCACGCATAGCTGCTTCACGCTCATACCAAAAGCCGATGAGGAGGTAGGAGCACAGCCCGACGAGTTCCCAGCAGATGTAAAGCATCACAAAGTTGTTTGCGAGCACAAGCCCGAGCATGGACGCCATGAACAGCGACATGTATGCGAAGTAACGGTGATAGCGCACATCGCCGTGCATGTATCCGACTGAATAGAGCATTATCCACCATCCGATGAAGCCTACGACGAAAAGCATAACGGATGTGAGGGGATCAATGATGTAACCGATCGGGATTGTGAGCTGTGCCTTACCACTGCCAACTTGAATGCGCATCCAGACGCCCTGCGCAAGGACATCCTTTCCCGAGCAGGCTGAGATGATTGCGGCGCCGAATGTAAAGAGGCAGAGTAACGATGACAGACCGACAAGTGACAGCGCAACCAATGCGGCGCGCTCGCGCAATTTATATCCGACCAGCGCGCAGATTAGGAATGCCAGAAACGGCAATCCCAAAATGAGCAATGGCACAACTGAAGCAATGCTCATCCTCTCACCCCTTCGCAGGCAGCCTACCACCGCATGATGTTAATGTCATCCACATTTACCTTCCCGAAGTTCCTGTAGATGGCTATGATGAGGGCAAACCCTATGCAAGCTTCAGCGGCAGCAACTACGATCACAAAAGCTGCAAATAGCTGTCCCGTTATCTGATTTGGCGTTAAGGCGAAGCACACAGCCACAAAGTTGAGGTTGACGGCATTGAGCATAAGTTCTATCCCCATCAGGATCGCGATTGCGTTTCGCCTCGTGAGCACGCCGTAAATTCCGATTGAGAAGAGCAGCGCCGAGAGAACCAAGTAATGCATGAGCCACACTCCCATCATTAACACCTGCCGATCCGACCTTTCACGGCATGGATAAACTCACTTGCCACCGGCGAGCCTTGCAACAGTTATTGCGCCGACAACCGCAACCAGCAGGAGCACGGATGCAAACTCAAATGGCACAAGGAATTGCGTGACCAATCCTACACCGGCAGCGCGCACATTACCCATCGGTGAGGAAGCCGCCTCTGCAACGAACTGCGCCAGCGGTGCAATCTGCACCTCATAGTTTGCCGGCAGCTTGACAACCGCTGTGCCCAAGATGGTCAGCGCCAGACCAAAGAAGCACACGGCTGCGCTTATACCGATGCCCACATTCGCACTCACAAGCCGCCTCCCCTTCCCAACGACCTCCTCGCTGAGCATGACGGCGAAGAGTATGAGCGTAGTGACACCACCGGTGTAAATGAGCACTTGCACACCGGCTAAGAAGATCGCCCCTTGCAACAGGAACAGCCCGGCAACGCCGAGGAACACGAGCATCAAATGCAGAGCGCACCTGAAAAGATTCCTGCCAGCCACAACCATGATGGCGTTTAGCAGGATGAATGCCGATAGGGCGTAGAAGAAAGCCCACCACACGAAGCTGCCGTTCATTCGGCTCACCTCAGCGCAACCAAGAGCGACACTATGCCCAATTCGGCGAGCATGACGGGAAACAACCTCTTCCATGCGAATTCCATAAGTTGGTCAATTCGCACCCTCGGATAAGTTGACCTTATCCAAAGGGCGATAAAGACGAGAGCCCAAGTCTTGAGCATGAACCAAACCACAGACCAAAGCCCATCATCGGGCATGAACGGAAGTGGAGCATGCCAGCCGCCAAGGAAAAGCGTGGTGGCAATTGCGCAGACAACGAACAGGTTGGAGAACTCGGCAAGGAAGAAGAAGGCAAAGCGAATCCCGCTGTATTCTACATTGTAGCCGGCAACTAACTCGCTCTCCGCTTCCGGCAGGTCAAACGGTATTTGGTTTGTTTCGGCGAGAGCGCATATCATGTAGACGATGAAGGCTACAAGCGTCAACCCGAAGTAGTTGATGTTGAATGCGTTCCAGTTCCAGAAGCGATTCCCCTGTGCTTCCGCTATGTCCTTCATGCTGAGCGAGCCCGAGATGAGCACAGGGATGAGCACTGCAAGAGACATTGGCACCTCGTAAGAGATAAGCTGAGCACCGCTGCGCATGCCGCCGATTGTTGCCCACTTGCTTCCGGAAGCCCATCCGGCTGTTATTATCCCGACAACGGTGATTGAAGTTATGGCGAGCACATACAGGATACCCAAGTTCAAGTCCTTCGGCTGGAAGTGCGGCGGCTGCCCAAGCGGTATGACGATGTAGACGAGATATGCCGGAAGGAAAACAATCAATGGCGCAGCAATGAATATACCCCTGTCAGCTTCGGCTGGTATGATGTCCTCCTTGGCGAGTAACTTGATAGCATCGCAGATGGTCTGCAGCACACCCCTTGGTCCGACATACCTTGGACCGAGGCGCACCTGTATGAAGCCGGCAAACTTGCGAAATAGATAGACGAGCGCAAGCACAACGACGCTCATGAAGAGGAAAATGATCACGGCAACCACAAGACCAACCCAGAATTCAACCGGCACACCAGTCCACCTGAGGAGCCTCTCACACAGCCATGCCAACCCAATTCGGTTCATCTGTCCACCTCTCCCATGACAAGGTCAAAGCTGCCGAGTATCGCCACGAGGTCTGCGATCTTCACTCCGGGAAGCACCCTCGGCGCAATTGAGAGGTTGACGAATGACGGTCCCCGTATTTTCACCCTGTATGGTTTTGTTGAGCCATCACTCACAATGTAAATTCCGAGTTCGCCCCTCGGCGACTCTATTGCAACATAGCAATCCCCCTTAGGCGGGCGAATTGACCTTCCGAGCTTTGCCCTCACCTCGCCCTTTGGCATACCCTTGAGATGTTCAATTGCTTGCTCAACTATGCGCAGGCTTTGACGCATCTCCTGCGAGCGCACCCAAACTCGTGCCCAACTGTCACAGCCATCATGCGTGACCACATCCCAATCAACGGCATCGTAAAGGAGATAAGGGTGACACCTGCGCACATCATACGGTATGCCGCTTGCCCTTATCATCGGACCGGAAAGACCGTAGCTCACAGCCAAGTGAGGCGGTATAATTCCAACCCCCTTTGTGCGCTCCATGAAGATCGGGTTGAAGATGAGCAGCTCGTCAATTTCGTCAAACCCGCTGCGCAGCATCGGGATGAGGGATTCAAGCTCCTCAAGGAAGCCATCCGGGAGGTCAGCTGCTACGCCACCAATCCGAACATAGTGATATGTCAATCTCGCCCCACAAAGCATTTCAAACAGCGTGACTATGCGCTCCCTCTCACGGAAGCAGTAAAAGAAGGGCGTCATAGCACCTGTGTCCAAACCGTATGCTGCGATGAACACAAGGTGGGATGCTATGCGCTGCAACTCGGCGACAAGCATTCGTATCCACTGCGCCCTCTCTGGGACTTGAATGTCAAGCAATCTCTCAACCGCAAGCGACATGGCGATGTTGTTGCTCATTGATGAGAGGTAGTCCCATCGGTCGCTCAGGAAAATCGTCTGCTCATACTCGCGCATCTCTGCGAGCTTCTCAAAGCCCCTGTGCAGGTAGCCTATATCCGGCTCCGCTGAAACAACCCACTCGCCATCAACGGTGAGTATCATGCGCAGCACGCCGTGAGTGCTCGGGTGTTGTGGTCCCATGTTGAGGATGAGTCGGTCGGTCTTGAGTGCCTCACCTGGGCGTGCCTCCTCAACCATCAACTGACTTGGCTGCACAGAGCCATTGAAGTCGCTTCGGCAATTGCCTCGCAGCTTCAAGGCATCTCACCACGCCGCACCTTCGCAGCATACTCTTCATCAAACTCTATCGGGTCATAAGCGTAGTCCTTGCGGAGCGGATGCCCCTCCCAATCATGCGGCAGTAGTATCCTCCTCAAGTTGGGATGCCCTTCAAAGAGCACACCCATGAGGTCATAAGCCTCACGCTCAAGCCAGTCAGCAGCCGCCCAAATGCCGCTCACCGATGGCAACATCGCGTTTTCCCTCGGGACGCTCGTCTTAACGACGATGCAATGCCCGTGAGCCATTGAGTAAAGGTGGTAGACGACCTCTATCCGTCCATCGTCAATCCAATCAACGGCGCTGATGCAACGCAGGTAATCAAAGCACAGCAATGGTTCGTCGCGCAGCACCTTGCAGAGCTCAATCAAATGCTTGCTATCAATGCACACTTCCAACCCACTCTTCCCTACCTTGAATGACATCGGGACCTGTGCAAGCTTGCGTTTAATCTCATCCTCAAGTTGGCTCTCGCTCAAAGGCACACAACTTCACCTCTGGGTCAAACTCACCAATCAAGCACACCCTTGCGATATGCATACAGCCAAGCGACCAACAATATGCCGATGAATAGCATCATGTCAAACCAAGCGAGCAATCCAAGTCCCATGCCGCTAAGCTCTCCGAGGATAACAGCCCATGGGAACAGAAAAACAACCTCAACATCAAATGCGAGGAACAGCAGCGCGACGAGGTAAAAGATGATGCGAAACTGAACCCTTGCATCCCCCAATGGACGCACACTGCATTCATACGGCATGAGTTTATCTTGCGTTGGGTTATGCGGGCGGATTAACCATGCGAGGAACAGCGCCGCAAAAATGAACATGACACCCATGAGGGCGAATAGAGCCACATACCAATAATCTGCAACAAAATTCACGGTAACCACCCGCAGCGATTGATTGGACGGGATTACAGCAACGGGCGCAATTTGCGCCCCCGGCGAGATGAAGTGCAGCTTTGTCCCTTATGCCACCTCAACAAACTTGCTATGCAACACCCTTACCGCTTTGGCTGCATCCTCCTCATACACGAGGAATGAAAGTGAGTGATCGGCGTCCGACATTTGATGGACATCAACTTTGGCTTCAAGCAATGCATCCAATGCTTGTGCGAGCACTGATGGATGCTCCCTCACATTTGGGGCAACGATTGAGACCACCGCTCTGTCCGCACCGATTTCCATCCTCGTCACCCTGAGCTCCGACTGCCCGCCTGAGCGCCTCATGGCTTCCTTAAGCATGCGCAGCTTGACATTGAATGAGTCGCTGCCCGAATCCGCCGACAGGACATAAGTGCGCTCACGCTTATCCCTTCCGACATTTATCGGCAAACCATCAAGCACTTCCAAGGCTTGGCGCATCGCCTCACGATTGACGACGAACTCAAAGCCTCTCTTTGAGCGCACATTAAAGTGAACGCTAATCCTGCAATCTCCAAGCGCCCTGTAAACGAGCATTTCAACTTCGGGCAGGTCGCTTTCCCTCTCAACTTCTATCTTGAAGTGCGCAACTGGGGCGGATTGTGTTATGCCGGTTATGCGGTGAAACCCGCTGCCAAACTCCCCGAGCGACTTGTCCACCATTGTGCCCACGGAAGTAGCTCCAGTGCTTCTGACACATAACGGCACCATGCTCTCATGAGCAATTTCAACTGCCCTCGGATGAACAACCCTTGCGCCAAGATGCGCAAGCTCGGACAACTCCTCATAAGTTAAGCTTTCATGCCTGCGCGCTTTCGCACCGACGATTTTTGGGTCGGCAGTCATAACGCCATCCACATCGGTGTAGATTTCAATCAGCTGCGCTCCAAGCGCCTTCCCGAGCGCAGCAGCAGTTGTGTCTGAGCCGCCCCTGCCAAGTGTGGTTATGGCGCCGTGAACATATTCCCCTCCTGCCATGCGCTTCGTCACACCTTGGAAGCCAGCAACAACTGGTATCTTGCCCTCCCTAATGCATCTGCGTATGTAGCGAGTGTCAATCTCAAGGATGGCGGCATTGCCAAACTCATAGTCCGTGTAAATGCCCGCTTGTCCACCAGTCAACGCTATTGTGTCGTATCCACCAATTACCCTTATTGCCTGCGCCATGAGCACGATTGAAATGATCTCGCCGCAAGTCATCAAGAGATCAAGCTCCCTCGGCTTGACTGGCACTTGTGGATTTATATCCTCGGCGAGCTTCTTCAAAGTGTCAGTGGCGTATGGGTCGCCCTTCCTCCCGGGCGCCGAAACAACCACCACAGGAGTCCACCCCTGATGTATTGCTTTTATGACACACCTCGCTGAGGACATGAGGTTCTCCATCGGGTGAACGGAAGTCCCGCCAAACTTCTGGACAATTATCCTGCCAGATGAGGGCATGCGCATCACCTCTACAGCTGAAGATGAATCAAAGCGCTATCACCGCCCAATTCCGAACGCCTTACGGAAAGCGGATAAAAGCAGCTCCCATTTCTCAACATGCGCGAGCAACAGGACTGCTGACCTCGTATCGCTGATTTCAAGGACATCAACCGATAGGTTCAACGCCGTCTCGGCAATACGAGACATCACTCCGGGGAGGTCACGCATCGCGGAAGATATGACGGCGATAAGGCAACAATTATCGGTCACCTTCGGCTCCCCTTTAAGGCGCAGCCCGCTCAAAACATTTAGCGCCATCTCGCGCTCCTCCGAATGAACGGTGAAGTGCAACGCTTGCGGGTGAAACTTGACAAGCATTGGTCTAACCCCAGCCTCACTCAACGCACGCACAATTCGGACGCGCCATTGCGCAACCTTGCCATCATCGCCGTATAGCGGGATGGCAAAATGCGTCAAACCGGTTTCGCAGCTCACCTTCGTAACCCCTCTTTTGCGCAGCAACTCCGTCTCACATATCGTAACAAACCTTCCGCTCTTTTTCCCGCGCATCAAATCATCACCCCGCGCCTTTTCTCCCTGACATCTTAATCGCCTGCATCTTTGGATTGCTTCTCCCTTACCCTAACCACCCTCTCCAAGCCAACCATCCCGGGAACCAGGACGCCGTTCTCGCAAACGATGGGCTTGTGAACGATGTGCATTGCCCAACTTGTGTCGTCCCTCGTCGGGTAATCTTCACGGTAATGCGCACCCCTACTTTCGGTGCGCCTCAACGCCGATTCAACTATCAGCCTCCCAACAAGGAGCATGTTTATTGTCTCCCATGCCCTGACATCCGGCGGGACACGCTTTATCGCTTCAAGCCAATATTCAAGCTGCGAACGAGCCATCCCGAGCCCCTGTCCTGTGCGCACTATCCCAACGCTCTCTTGCATGAGCTTTTGGAGGCTGCTTCTCATGTGGACGAAATTGACATCCTTCCCAGCCGGCACCTTGCTTGGCAGCAATGCCTTTGGATCTAAATTCGGATGCCCACAAGCTATAAGTTTGGCAGCTGCCATCGCAGCTCTATGCCCAAAGACAAGGGCTTCATTGAGCGAGTTGCTCGCAAGCCTGTTTGCACCATGCAAGCCGGTGCAAGCCGCTTCACCGACTGCAAATAGCCTGCGGATGCTCGTGCGCCCGAAAAGGTCAACCTTAATGCCGCCTACAAGATAGTGTGCTGCGGGTGCTACCGGCAACGGTTGTTTTGATGGGTCATAGCCGCGTTCAAGGCATTGTTCGTAGATGAATGGGAAACGGCGCCTTATGAACTCGGCTCCGAGCGACCTCACATCAAGAAACACATGGTCCGTGTTGAAGCGCTTCATCTCGCAAAATATTGCTCGGCTGACAATGTCTCTTGGGGCGAGCTCCGCCATCGGATGATAACGCGGCATGAAGCGCTCACCATTTACATTGAGCAAGATGCCGCCCTCGCCGCGCATCGTCTCGCTCAAAAGCAACCTCTGAGAACGCCTCTCAACGAGCGCGGTGGGATGAAATTGCACAAACTCAATGTCCGATAGCTCAGCACCGGCACGATATGCCAAAGCTAACCCATCGCCCGTTGCCACCCTTGCATTTGTGGTTGATTCGTAAAGTTGCCCGATGCCACCGGTGCATATGAATGTGACTGATGAAACCAACGCCATGTATCTGCCGTCCTGCTCCGACCAGACAAGCACACCAAAGCACTCATCATCCGCGAGCAGGTCAATAGCAAACGCCCATTCAATGAGATCAATCTTTGCTTCCCTCACCTTCCCGAGCAGCACCCGTTCAATCTCATACCCAGTTCTGTCCCCCAGCGCGTAGATGATTCGCCTGACACTGTGAGCACCTTCATGAGCCAACTTCGGCTTCCCATCCTCCATCTCAAACCTGACCCCGAGGAAGCATAGCTCATTGACCCTATCAGGCGCTTCCGAGACGAGCGTCCATACAGCCTCTTCGTTGCACAGACCCGCACCAGCGTTGACCGTGTCCTTGAAGTGCATCTCCGGTGAGTCATTGGGGCTTGTCACCGCGGCAATTCCACCTTGAGCATAATAAGTGTTACACTCGTGCGCAGATGACTTGGTTACGATGGCGATCTTCAAGTCACCCAGCTGCGATAATTTCAGTGCCGTCCAAAGCCCAGCTATGCCGCTGCCGATCACGACGGAATCGTAATGGCGCACTACCATCCCACTGCTCTCGCAATCCCTCGCGCTGACAAGATACCTTTCAACATGCGCCATTGAATCTCACCCGCCACACACCGCTTTACCGATGCAAACAAACCCAACAAACTACCACTCAGCAGGATTACCTCATGAGCAGGTCCCAAAATCGCAACTCATCAATCAGCCTGCGCAATGGCTCCTGCGCCAACGCTCGCTTTTGATACGCCTCCCACACAACCCACCCCTCACGCCTAAATATCCTGACCACATCATGATTGACGGAGAGAATGGTGACGGGAAAGATGAAACGGTGCAATTTGACTGCGCACCCATCCTTGCCGATGCTTATGCGCAGCCTCCAACGCCTCTCAAAGCGCACCTCATCAACAGCTCTTGCAAGCGTCTCAACATAGAATTTGTCCTTCAATCTAAACTCCGTCATCGTTCGCCCATCAAATGAGACCGCTGTGAGTCACAGTGACGCGTTAACGAAGAGGCACGGCA
This sequence comes from Candidatus Thermosaccharophagus tengchongensis, assembly GCA_032161105.2. GTDB lineage: Bacteria > Armatimonadota > Fervidibacteria > Fervidibacterales > Thermosaccharophagaceae > Thermosaccharophagus > Thermosaccharophagus tengchongensis. The sequence continues at coordinate 79,739 of JAVHTD010000002.1, read as the reverse complement.
TCACTGCCTCAATCCATCGTGATCATAACTTTGATTGACTCGTCCTTACGCATGTCCGAAAGCTCAAGCGCTTCAACCGCCTTATCCAGTGGGAAGCGGTGAGTGACCATCGGGAGCAAATTGACCCTTCCAAGGATTGTGAACGCTACCGCCTGTGGATAGCTGTTTGCATAGCGCAATATCCCGCGCACCTGATATTCACGCGTGATCAAGTCAAGCAGCGGGACTTCGGTTGTCGCCTCTGCGGTCATTCCCACAAGCACGATCACACCGCCGCTCTTAACCACTGAAAATGATTGCCTTTGAGTCACGACTGATCCGGCAGCCTCAAACACAACATCAACGCCAGCACCGCCTGTGACATCAAGTATCGCCTCAACTGCGTCCACCTCATTGGCATTAAACACATGACTTGCACCAAGCTCTTTAGCCTTAGCCAACCTCAACGGGTATATGTCCGTCGCTATGACATCCGAAGCGCCGCTTGCCAACGCAGCCTGAATCAGAGCCAACCCAATTGGTCCACAGCCGAGCACAGCCACAGTTGCCGCAGGCTTCATATCCGACATGTTGATTGCATGGAGAGCCACAGCGAGCGGTTCGCAAAGCGCACCAGCCTCGTATGGGATTTCGTCGGGAAGTTTGTAGACGAAGTCGCCAGACCATACAACATACTCAGTGAATGCACCATTCGTCGGTGGTGTCCCCATAAAAGTCTCGTCGGGGCAAAGGTTGTATCGCCCCTCATGGCAATACTTGCACTTGCGGCATCCAACACCGGGTTCAATGGCCACCCTATCACCCGGCTTCAAGTGCTTGATAGCCTTCCCAACTTCCACAACTTCGCCGCTGCACTCATGTCCCAATATGTGCGGCTTCGTCACGACGAACCTGCCTATGCGTCCCTCCCGGTAGTAATGGATATCCGAACCGCAAATCCCGACAGCCCTTATGCGTATAAGCACATCGTCGTCGTTTTTGATATTCGGCATCTCAACTTCCTCAATCCGAATGTCATTGATGCCATGCAACACCGCCGCCTTCATGTGAGGCATATCCTCCTACCCCCTTCCACTTGAGAGTGTTAAGCTGCTCACATCATTCTCGGGCACCGTCAACCTACACATTCAGTATTGCTCATGCTGCGGTATCGCTTTAGCGCTTTAAGCGCTCTCACTCGGCTCACATTGACATCCAAACCCACATTCACAGAACTCACCAATAGCATGTGCAATGCGCCAACCGAACCTTATGCGTCGTAGTAAAGGTAAAACTCATACGGGTGCGGGCGTATGCGCAGGGCGTCAATCTCCCTTCGTTTGCACTCAATCCAAACCCGTATCACATCCTCGGTGAACACATCCCCACGCAGCAGGAATGTGTGGTCGGCTTCCAAATGCTCCAACACCTCTTCAAGTGAGGATGGCAACACTGGAATCGCCTTTGCCTCCTCGGGTGGGAGGTCGTAAATGTTTTTGTCCACTGGCTCACCCGGGTCTATGCGGTTTAAGATGCCATCAATGCCAGCCATGAGCATGGCTGCAAATGCAAGATACGGATTGCAGCTTGGGTCTGGCGGTCGGAACTCAATACGCTTCGCCTTCGGGTCTCGTGAGTAGACTGGGATGCGAATGCATGCGCTCCTGTTCCTCTGAGAGTATGCCAATCTGACAGGCGCTTCATAACCCGGCACAAGCCGCCTATAAGAGTTGACCGTTGGAGCACAAAATGCGAGTAGCGCCGGAGCGTGCTTCATCAATCCACCGATGTAATAGCGCGCAATCGTGCTTAGCTGCGCATAGCCCCTTTCATCATAAAACAAGTTTGTGCCGCGAAGCCACAAGCTCTGATGGGTATGCATTCCCGAGCCATTGTCGCCAAATAACGGCTTTGGCATAAATGTGGCTGTCATACCGTGCTTCTTTGCGACCATCTTCACGACATACTTGAGCACCAAAACTTTGTCAGCCATGCGAACAAGCGTATCATAGCGAAGGTCAACCTCTCCTTGCCCACCAGTTGCCACTTCGTGATGGTGAACCTCGCACTGTATTCCTACGCGCTCAAGCGTGAGCATTATCTCCGAACGAATATCTTGGAGTGTGTCCGACGGCGGCACTGGGAAGTATCCCTCTTTATGGCGCAACTTGTGAGCGAGGTTTGGGTTTTCCTCCCTCCCGGAGTTCCATATGCCCTCCAGCGAATCCACGAAGTAATAGCAATAGTTTGATGCGCTGTCATAACGGACATCGTTGAAGATGAAGAACTCGGCTTCCGGACCCCAGTAGCTTGTGTCAGCGATCCCCGTGCTTATCAAGTAACGCTCAGCCTTCTGGGCGATGTATCTCGGATCCCTTGGGTAGCGTTCACGCGTCACTGGGTCAACAACATCGCATATGAGCACCATCGTTGGAACATCAAAGAATGGGTCAATGAACGCTGTTTGCGGATCCGGGATGAGCACCATGTCGCTCTCATGTATCTCTTGGAACCCGCGTATTGATGAGCCATCAAATCCGATGCCGCTTTCAAAGACCTCCTCCGAGAACTCGCGCATGGACAAGCTGAAGTGCTGCCATGTGCCGAACAAATCGGTAAAGCGCAAATCAATCACTTGCACATTCTCCTCCTTAGCCATGGCTATCACTTCAGATGGAGTGGCGGGCATACTTGTGCACCTCCACGCATCGGGATGAACTGTGGGCAATCGCTACAGCCAGAGAGCGCTCCCATTCAAAAGCCACTTACCGATATTGCAGCATGACGCGAGCCGTTGAGCGAAGCTAAAACGATGTGAGGACACACTCAACCCTTGCCCAATGCTCGCTCATATGCGAGCAACAATTGCTCCAATGAGCGCTCCGCATTAAACATGCGAGAACGCTCAATTGAGCCCGCCGACATTCTGGAGCGCAGTGATGCATCACCGAGTATGGCTTTCATGGCATCCGCAATGCCATCAACATCAAACGGGTCTACAAGCAGTCCGGCATCACCAACAACTTCGGGTTGTGCTCCGGCATTGCCCGCTATGACTGGCGCACCACATGCCATTGCCTCAAGAAGCGGCAACCCGAAGCCCTCGTTTAATGCCGGGGAAACAAAAGCGACGCAAGCGCTGTAGAGCAGCGGAAGATGATCATCAGGGACATAGCGCAACCAAATTACATTCGGCTCGCCGCGCAGTATGCGCTGCGTCTCTTCCCAAAACGGCATGACGAACCCGGCAATGACCAACTTAGTATCCGGATGCGACGCGCGCACAAGCGAAAACGCATCCAACAACCTCCCAATGTTTTTGTTCGGCTTGGCGACACCCACGAAGAGGAAGAAGTGCCCATCAATCCCATAAAGTTGCCTTACGGCATCGCCTGCGTTTTGGATCGGCTTAAACCTTTCCGGCACATAAGGATAAACGAGGCTCACCCTTTCACTTGGCACACCGAGCTTGCAAATCAGGTCTGACTTTGTGGCTTTGGATATCGCAATCAAATGATCGGAACGATATTTGAGCGACGGTAGAACGCCCTTAAGGATGAATTTACGGCTCGGCGGGTCAATGATGCTGATGTCATCGAGCCACATAACATCGCATGCTGTGACTGCAACCTTTGATGGCGTGAACCTTGCGAGTGGCGGCACATACGCTATTCCGAAGTGAACAAGCTGAATGCGATCAACAAGCAACCAAATCGGGACGACTAAGCGAAGCCATCCTTTGCCGCGATAACTCCGCCAGCGTATCTCCGGCGGAAGGTCAATTGATGGTGGTTCGGCGAAGTAGAAATACCATTGGTGCTCCAATCGGGCGCGCAGGATGAGATTCAAGAATTGATGGCTCACATTTTCAACGCCGGTGCGCCCACCCTTCACCAATGGGCGTGCATCAACTGCTATGCGCGCCATCGGCTTGTCACTCCTAAGTTCGCAGGCATGCTATGCTTGTCCCGCTTATGTGCTTTATCGGGTAGCGCTTTCCGAGCCCATTCAAAGCCGCCGTAACTCCCTCCACAACACCATAATCGTGCCATAAGATGACCCCGCCACTTTTCACAATGCGCAGGGCATTCTCGCTGTCTTTCATGACGCTAACGAAATCGTGCGCACCATCAATGAAGACCAAGTCAACCAACCCATCATATGGCGTCCAATCAAACTTCGTTGAATCGGCAAGCACAAGTTTTATCTTGCGCTTGAGCGGATGGCTCTCAAACAGTGTGCCCGGCCTTGGCATCCCCATTTGACGATAATCAGGCCCGCTCTCAACTGTCCTTTCCGGACTCTGCGGCAGCAAATCGGGAGGCAAGTCAAGTGTGATCAACTGCGCATCTTCCGGTGAGTGATATGCCATATTCAATGCCGTCCTGCCCTCACATGTCCCTATCTCAACGATGAGTTTCGGATTGAGCATCCGCACAATGGCACATATGATAATGAGTTCCTCAACGCTAACGCCACCGGGACGGGGCATGGGGTAAAGCATCTCAATATGGCTTATATCAATCCCCTCAAAGATCTCCTCAACCCTTGCCCTCGGGAGGAGCAACGGAAAAGTGGCGAAAGCCGGTAATAACTTGCATTGATGAATGCCCACCAAATGTGCGACAGGTATGCCCTTGCTCTTCCTTTGCCCTCCGTAAGCAATATCAGACATGCAGCGGGATTCAAGACAAGCATTAGCCTGCCCAACCGCTGCAGCGAGTGCACGATCCCCATTTTGCCTCACCACCATATCAAAAAACACATCCCATGTGCCACCTCATGTCGGCGTGCCAAAATTGGCAATTGGCATCTTTGAAACCCCATCAGGTGAATGTGAACCTGCGATGAAAATCCTTTTTTACGCGCCCATTGAGGTGTTTAGGCGACCGGCGGGCTCTGGTATATATGTTAGGGAGCTTCTTCGGAAGCTGTTAAGCATAGACTCATGTAACCATTACACCATCTGGCACGGATGCATGTTGAAGCGCCCGTTGGATGCGAAGGGTGTTCCCATACCCGATTCGGCAAGCGGGCGCGTCAAGATAAACATCACTCCCTTCCCGACGAGGCTCTTTCACAACCGCAAATTGCGGCTCTTGTTCCTGCGGTTTAACAAGATGCCAATCGGCGATGCCCTCTTCGGCAAACCCGATGTTTACTTCTCGCCATTCTACCCATTCCTGCCATATCTGCGCGGCTCACTTGTGCTCACCATCTTTGACCTAACTCCACTCACCCATCCTCACTGCCACTTACCATCAACGATTGATGCCACCCGAATCACGATGCTTTGGGCAAGGAGGGCAAAGCGACTGCTCACATTCTCAAATGCCGTTAAGGAACAACTGGCAAACTTGTTTGGCTTCGCGAGGGAAAAGATTGTCGTCACGCCACTCGCGCCGGCTGAACATTTTAAGCCACAGCCAAGGGAGAAGATTGAGCATGTGCTTCGCAAGTATGGGTTGCCAAAACAATTTGTCATATATGTCGGGGTGATAGAGCCACGAAAGAACTTGCCCACGCTGTTAAAGGCATTCGCTGCGCTCAAGGGCTTGCTACCGCACAAACTTGTCCTTGTTGGTGATGTCGGATGGTATGGCGAAGATACAATCGGTGAAATTGGGCGCCTCGGACTTGATAGGGAAGTCATACACATTGGTTATGTCCCCGATGATGACCTTCCGGCGATGATTTGCGGCGCTGAGGCGTTGGTCTATCCATCGCTTGCCGAGGGCTTCGGATTGCCAGTCATTGAAGCTATGGCTTGTGGCACACCTGTTATATGCAGCAATGCACCCGCATTGCCGGAGATAGCCGAAGGCGCCGCATTGATGGTTGATCCGAATGATGTGGATGGCTGGGCTAAAGCTTTAATGCAGTTGCTCACCGATTGCGACCTGCGCACCGAGCTAAGCCGAAAGGGATTGGAAAGGGCTTCGCAGTTCTCATGGGAGCAGACGGCAATGCTCACATTAAACGCATTTGGGGAAGCAGCAGCGGATGCAAGCGCATGAGGTGAAATTACCGTGCGCATCGGATACGATGCACGCCCGGCAGCAATGCGTTGGACAGGGATGAGAACTTACATGCTCAATCTCGTGAGCGAACTCGCAAAGCAATTCACCAACTATGAAGCAATGCTCTATTACCATCCATGCGATGTTGCAGACCTGATGCCATTACCAGACAGGGCAAAGTGGGTGCCGCTGCGCGCGCCATCCGGGTGGTGGTGGACGCTGTTCCAAGTCACCGCTGCAGCGAGGCGAGATGGCATTGAACTCTTCCATGCGGAGTATATTGTCCCGCCACTGTGCACATGCCCGACAGCGGTGACGATGCATGATGCCATATCAGCAATGTTCATTGAGCCATCAAGTGTGAAGACACGCATCATAACCAATGCGCTAAGCTTCGTCTCATTGCATCGCTCAAGGGTTGTGCTCGTCCCATCAAACAGCGCGAAAAGAGATGTCGTAAGGCTGTTTAAGGTGAACCCGAAAAAGGTATTCGTGACGCCATATGGTGTTTCGGCGCACCTCAAGCCGATGGAAAAAGCAGCCGCTAAGATGGAGCTATATCGGTTGCTCGGCATACGAGGGCGATTCATCCTCACAGTCAATTTCTTCCGACCGAGGAAAAACGCGCATGTGCTCGCTCGCGCCTTCCGAAGGCTGATTCAAAACGGTGCGCCAGTTGACTGGCTTGTGCTAACCGGGGCTTCAAGTGAATACATGAAGCAGCTGCTCATGAAGGTCGCCGGTGAGGCTGCTAACAGATTGGTCTTCACCGGGTATGTGTCGGATGAAATGCTTTCCATCCTATACAGCGCAGCCGATGTTTTTGCCTTCCCATCGCGCTACGAAGGTTTTGGGTTGCCCGTTCTTGAGGCAATGGCATGCGGCACACCAGTAGTGGCTGGCGACGCGCCAGCTGTAAATGAATTTGCACGCAACGCCGCTTTGTTGGTTAACCCAAACGATTGGAGAGAAGTCGCTGAGGCGATTGAGAGGGTGCTAACGGATGATGAACTATCGCATAGGTTGGTAAGGGCTGGACTTGAGGTCGCAAACACTTACACTTGGGAAAGGACGGCAGAGTTGACAATGCAGGCATATGAGGCGGCTTTGAGCACCTGCTGAGGGAGGGCGGTCGTGAAGCCACGCTATAAAGCTACCATTGGCTGATATGCCGTAAGTGTCACCCTTGCAGGTGGAGCAGCGCAGCCGCATGGCGCGCATGTCAAGCTGCATTTGGCTTTGTGCGATGCATCCGCTATAAACTACATTGAGGGGAAGGGCACTGCGCTGAGGGGGGCAAAACCGTTATGAAAACACAGAACAAGCGCGTGCTCATCGTTGATGATTCGGAAACGCTTCGCAAAATTGTGAATGCATCTCTCCGCCTGCTCGAGGGGTGCGAGGTGGTTGAAGCATCAAATGGTTTTGAGGCATTGCGACTTCTTAGGCAGCAAAGGATTGACCTTGCAATCATTGACATACACATGCCGGAGATGAGTGGGCTGCAACTGCTCAGTTTTATGAAGGGTGACCCAAGCCTGAGTTCAATACCGGTCATCATACTCACATCCGAAAGGGGCGAAGAGGACAGAAGGAAAGGCATGGAGCTTGGCGCAAGCCGTTATCTCACCAAGCCCTTTAGACCAAGGGCACTGGTGGAGATCGTGGGTGAATTGCTCGGGTTCAGGGAAGCCCAAACGGACGAGCAAAGGGCATCATGAGCAAGCCTATACCAATCAAAGTAACTGGCAAGTTCGGCAAGAGGAAGCTACCACACCGACTTATGTTGCTCCTCATCGTGGCAGTTATTGTGGGTATCCTCATGTCGCTTCAATTCGCATTGAAGCGCCCCTACAACTTCGTCTTGGAATATTCCCCGGAGTGGAAAGTCGTTGTGGCAAAACAGAGCTCACATGTTCAAGTTGAGCCCCTTAAGCCACATGCAATTGCCCGCTTAATCGCCGAGCCTTTACTTGCCCTCGCCTTCATTGCTGGCACCGCCGACACAATATGCGTTGCGATTCTCACAGCGCTGTTTTCTGCCATCACCACCATCTCTGCCCAAATCCTTCTCAGAGGGCAAACCATCAGTGACACCTTGCACAAGTTGATCGCCTCACTGGTGCTCTCCGCACAGTTGTTCACAGGGGCGTGTTGGCTGAGTTTTTACGCGCCAACAATGCGCTATAGAGCAACTGGGCACAACTGTGCTGTCGCCAACTTGCACGCGCACACTTATTACTCAAGCGGTCTATTCAGCCCAGCCGGCGTGGTTGAGTGGCATCGCAGGCGCGGCTTTGATGTCATAGCCGTAACCGACACAAACACAATCAAGGGTGGCATTGATGCGCAACAATACGCCGTGGCGAAAGGCTATAAGACCATCGTCATCGTTGGGGAAGAATTGCATTCTGGAACGCATTTGCTGCTGCTCGGCATCAACCGAGATTACAGCCCTGACGAAGAACTTGAGAGGGTCATAAGCGAGGTTCACTCCGCTGGCGGCGCTGTAATTGTAGCCCATCCCTGGACTGCTTGTCATCGGATTGATGAGCTTGCGCTTCATGTTGATGGCTTTGAGGTCATCAACAGGAGCATTATCAGCGATGACATACCGCTGTGGCGGGCTTTTTACGGCAGGTTCGCGCTTATAGCGAGCAACGATTTCAAATTTGGTGCGCACAGCCTCACAGCGACATGCCTGCATGGCAAAATGCGAGATGCAAACGATGCCATTGAAGCGCTGCGCTCCGGCAGGACGCTGCCGATGACTTGGTTTGAGCATCTGCCGATGAGCCCGGAAAGTTACGAACTACAGACGCTGACTGAGAGGTTCAAAACGGTGGTGGCAGCTTTCACCCTCTACATCGGCTTTCTTGACATTTGGGCTGTATGCGGTTGGGTGCTATTCACTGCGATAATGTTTGCCATCCTCAGGAGGGCAATGTGCGTTCGTAAGGAGCGCCTATGGGTGCATCGTTCAATGTTAAAGAGGGTGAACCAACCCATCAGCTGGACCGCCTTTGTGATGAGAGTGGTTGGGCTTCTATGTGCGCTCTTTGGAACCATATGGACTTGGAGTCCCACTCTCAAAATGTCACTCGGCTATCGCCCTGCCATCGCCATTTTACTGTGGCTCATTGGTGATTTGCTCCTTCTGTGGCAGCGCAGGCATCGCGCTCAGAAAAGGGTGTGGGTTGTAAGCAAGTTATGAGCATTCCATGCCCAACAGCAGCTGGATCATCAAAACCACGCTGGTTGTTTCATTGAGCCTTTTGAGCGAGCCTTTCCTTTAGCCTCCGCACACTGTCAGCAAATGTTGGGTGGCGTTCCTCAATGGAGTTGAGCAACTCATAAGCCTCATTTAAATTTCCGAGCTCAATGTCAATCTCAGCTATGCGAAGCGCCACTTTGGCATCCTCGGGATTCAACTCAAGAGCCCTTTGCAAGTAGTCTTTTGCGCGCCTTGGGAAGCCGCTCCTCTCATACACATCAGCGAGGTGCAGGAGTTCTTCAACTTCCTTCAGCCTTTCCTGAAGCGAGCGCAATTCCCGTTCCTTTGAAAGCTCTCTCTCAATCCGCTCACATCGGGCATTTAGCTCATCAAGCCAACTCGGTTGCGGGCTGAGTGAGGTGGCAATCTCAGCGGCTTTCCTAAAGGCATCAAGCGCTCGCCTTAATTGACCTGTGCGCTCAAGCGCCGACCCGAGTTCCAAATAAGACTCAGCGTCGTTTGGTCTGAGCTCCAAAAGCTTTGACAGGAGAGAGATCGCTTCATCGTATCGCTCAAGGTGCATCATTATGCGCGCATGCAATTTTAAAGCTGGCACAGCGTTTGGGCTCAACTGTAATGCCCGAGATAATGCTTCCACGGCTTCGCGCAACTCACCACGCTCATATCGCTTGACAGCCTCACTGTAAGCCTTGAAAGCCTTTTCCACAACCTCATCCGGCAGCAAGCCATATCCAAACTGCGTCATTTCCCTGAGCAGCTCCCAACGCTTTGCTGCCCTCTCCTTCTCCTTCCTCGTCTTTCGCTTAGCCAAGTTGCATCACCACGCGCTGTGCTCCTTCACCTTGAAATTACGCGCAACGCTCTATGCTCGCCGCTGAGCGGCAAATGGACTGCAGCGCCGTTGCGCTTCGCCGATGCATGAACGGCTATTCCGAGCTCCAAAGCTTTGCGCCCATCATAACCGCTTGAGCGTGGTTGCCTATCTTCACGAATTGAATCAATCAAATCCTGAACTGCAGCTTGCATTGGTGGCGTAAATGGATGCTCTACCCCAACATGCTCGCTGCGCAAAATCCTCCTTGGGCGGAATTGGTAATATGGTCTGTCAGGTGATGGCGGTATCACATCCTCGTAAACTTCAATGCGAAAGCCCTCACGAAACATGTCTATGTGAATCAGACCATCGGTGCCATAAAGCTGCATGTTGAAGCCCTGCATGGTCATCACATCGGCAAATGCCATGACGCCACCCCTGAAGCGAATCATCGCGCATCCTCCCGGGTCTGGCACATCTTCATCGGCAACATACCCCCAAACGGTTTCGGCATCACCAGCGAAGTAGCAAAACATATCCCAAAGGTGCGTTCCGTTATGGAGGAGGAATGTCCAGATAGCTCCACGCATGCTCCTCAACTCACCTATGGCGCCGGAGTCAAGTAACCCCTTCGCTTTGATAAATGTGGGATGGTAGCGCCTCGGATGGTTTATTAGTAGCTTGACATTGTTTCGCTCGCATTCGCTTATCATCTCGTCAGCCTCTCGCAATGAAGTCGCCATAGCCTTCTCACAGATGATTCCCTTCACACCGGCTCGTGCGGCTGCTATGGTCACTTCAGCATGCATATCAGCATGCGTGACGACACTCACTATGTCCAACTGCTCGTTCTCAAACATCTTGCGGTAGTCAGTGTATGTGTGCACATCGTGCAAGCCCCATCTCAAGATGTATCGGCGAAGTGACTCCTCGGTGCGAGCTGCCACTGCAACTATTTCGGTGTGCGGATTTTGCAGGTATGCGGATGTGTGCGTGCTCGGAACAACATCATAGTTTGTCAGCCAACGCAAATGCGCCTCATCGTCAATGGTGGAGGCTTTCCGTCCACATCCGACTATGCCAACGCGAAATATGTCGCCCATTACAACCCACCGCCCTTCAAGGCTGTGTTTGCCGAACTCATTATCATGCCACAAATTATGCCCTCGGATGGCTTCAATGGACGCCAACATGCCAAAAAGCAAAAATGCAACTTGATGCCGGTTGCAAAGGTCAGCACATGCAGCTGCATCAACGCCGTGCGAATTACAACTTTACGCATTTTGGAGATGAGCATTGCCGGTTCAATGCGCAGCAGCAACCCTGCGCTGCGAAAGTGAGATAAACTCGCATCCTTGAGCGGAAAGTCAAAGCTCAAGGGGGGAGAAAAATGGGTGAGAGGATACTCATACGGAATGCCACAGTTATTGATGGCACTGGAAGTCAACCATTCTTTGCAGACATAGTCATCTGCGGCGATAGGATTGAGCACATTGGACAGGTGCCGAGCGGCTGGGATGCAAATTACAAACTCGTCATTGATGCCACAGGCATGGTGGCATGCCCCGGATTCATTGACGCTCATGGTCACTCGGATCAAGAGCTTTTAGTAAACAGGCTTTGCGAGAGTAAAGTGATGCAAGGCATCACAACCGAGGTGTGCGGGAACTGCGGTTTCTCACCGGCACCAGTTTTGGGTGAGGATGTAGCCTCGCAATTGGCGACACCATTGCACACATACGGAATCCAAGGGCGCTGGAGGAGGCTCGCCGAGTTCCTTGGGGAGCTTGAGGGTGGCGGGGTGAGCGTGAATATAGCCACATTCGTTGGGCACAACACGATACGCTCTGCGATAATGGGAGAAGAGGATAGAGAGCCCTCAGAAGACGAATTGACTCGGATGAAAATGCTGTTGGCTGAAGCGCTTGAAGAAGGTGCAATTGGGCTCTCGTCCGGCCTCATTTATTCACCGGGGTGTTTTTCCAAACCTGACGAGCTCGTTGAGCTGTGCAAAGTTGTGCGTCATTACAGCGGCTTATATGCGACGCACATGCGTAACGAGTCATCCGAGTTAATTGAAGCCGTGCATGAAGCGGTTGATGTCGCAAGGCAAACTGGTGTTCCCGTGCAGATATCACATCACAAGGCTGTTGGCAAAGACAACTGGGGGAAGGTTGAGCAGACGCTGCCGATGATTGAGCGGGCAAATGAACATGGTCTGGATGTCTCGTGCGACCAGTATCCGTATACGGCAACAGCGACATCGCTCAAGATGGTTCTCCCAAAGTGGGTGCATTCAGGCGGCACCGAACAATTGCTCCAGAGGCTGAAAGATGAGGGCATGCTGCAGCGCATACGCAGGGAAGTTGAGGAAGCTTTCGGCTCGGATGAGGAATGGGGGCAGATAATGCTCTCCGAGGTGGCACATGAGCACCTGAGGCAATTTGAGGGATTGAGAATGACCGAAGTGGCTGAGGCTATCGGAAAAGAGCCATTTGATGCGCTTGTATACATCCTCACAGAGGACAAAGCGCAGACCACAATGATTCGTTTCTCGCTCTCAGAGGATGATGTGATTTGCGTCATGCGTTATGGGAGGACAATGTTTGGCACGGATGCATCAGCACGCAAGTTCACGGCAGATGGCAAGGAGGGACTGAGAGGGAAACCGCACCCGAGAGCCTTCGGGACATTCCCGAGAATACTCGGGCGGTATGTTCGCGAGAGGCGCGTCCTTACGCTCACCGAAGCCATAAGGAAGATGACATCGCTACCGGCATCAAAGTTTGGGCTGAGGGGGCGCGGCGAATTGAGGCAAAACAACTATGCCGACATCGTCATCTTTGATCCGCAATCTGTGATTGACACGAGCACTTACGAAGAGCCATACAAAGCTCCAATCGGGATAAGGCATGTCTTTGTGAACGGTGTCGCTGTCGTCTCGGATGGTCAACTCACAGGCGCGCTCCCGGGAAGGGTCATTCGTAGATGCGGTTGATGGGTGTTCCACAACTCACCATTAATGCTCAACGAGCCCCGATCGCCACGAGGACTAATTGACACGGGACAACTCTCAACTCGCCCTTGATGCGTAGCGCCACCTGTCATATAGGACTGCAACGATGACTGCAACGCCGATGACTATTTGTTGGTATTCATAGCGCAAGTTAAGCGCATCACATCCGTTGCGCAGAACAGCCATGAGCAGAGCTCCAGCCAGTGTCCCAAGTATCGTCCCACGCCCACCAGATAAGCTTGCACCACCTATGACGCACGCGGCTATCGCATGCAGCTCATACATAATGCCGCTCATTGGAGAACCGATTGTAACGCGTGATGCCTCCACCACCGCCGCTATCCCAGTGCAAAGACCACACAATATGAAGGCGGTGATGAGCACCCATCTGACTGGGACTCCGGATAGGCGAGCCGCCTCATAGTTGCCCCCGACTGCATACAGATATCTTCCGAGGCGCGTGTAAGCAAGGATCACATGCCCCATAAATGCAACCAGCATCGCTATAATGAACGGCAGCGGTAAGAAGACAATCCGCTGGCTGCTTATGCTCCAAAACCAACTCTGCGGGATGAAGATGCTGACGCCTTTGCTAATTAGATGAGCCAATCCCCTTGCAACGCTCATCATGCCCAATGTGGCAACAAAAGCTGGGAGCCGCCCAACAGTGATAAGAGCACCATTGATTGCGCCACAAATGCATCCTATGAGGATGGCAACGAGCAGTCCTACAGCCGGATCACACCCGCGATTTATCAACCACGCCGCAATGACAGATGCCAATGCTAACACCGACCCAACTGACAGATCAATTCCCCCGGCTGCTATGACGAGCGTTTGTCCGACAGCTATTATTACCGTGATCGGGGCTTGCAAACCTATGTTGTAAAAATTTTCCGGCTGCCTAAATGGCTCCGAGATGAGACTAAACAGTGCCACCAACGCGATGAGGCTGATTGCCGGAGCGGACCACTCAGCCCTCGCAAAGTAAGAAAGGAAGGAGAGCATCGCTCCGGCAAATGAAGAAGCCGTTGGCGCTATAGTTTGAACGACACCCTTTGTGCCAGAGCAGCTGGATGAGTTGCTCCGATTTGACCCGCCGCTCATCCTGCGCCGCCTCATTTCGCAGGTTGTGAACCGCTTGGATGAGCATAGCAACGAAGCGTGTAGACGAGTTTCCCCTTATCCCCTTCAGACCACACAGTCCATTTCCAAAGGCATCCCCTTTGACGGCAATGCAAGTTCAATCCCTCGGCAAGCATGGTTAACCACTCACCGAGGGAGTGCTCCTCTTCAAGCAAGGCGCCGAAAAGCAACGAGAGCTGCGCCACCCTCATCGGAACAAGGAATGGCTCTTTCACCTTCAAGCGCTTGTATTGTGGCAGCAAGTTTGAGGGCATGAACTTGTGCTCCTCGGGAATGATGTTGAAGTAAACCCCGCTGCATTGGTTGATTAAATCTCTGACAACATCAATTGTAGCTTCATCCACCAGTTCAAGCTTAAATGGCTTTCGCTTGACGACATCGCCATCGGGCTGTAGGCGCACGATTACGCGCACGCCGTTGCCCTCGGGCTTCCAATCAAAATATCGGTTGTTGCATGCCCAACTTGTGATGCCGTTAAGCTTGATCATCGGCGGTGTTCTTGCGAGCTTGTAATCGTCGCTCGCTTTGTCACGCAGCTCGGCGGGAATGGGGGAGCCTTCCCATCCGGCTCCGAAGAGGAAGGATAGCGCCTGCCCAGCCGTGTCAGCTCTAACCGTCACTCCAATCATGTGCGGCGGGAAGCGATAGGCTTTGATCAATTCAGCATCTCGCTTTGATACATAAACTGGTTGACCGCTGCGGTTGGCGATCGCTTGCAGTGCGCTTTGAAGCGTCATCCCCTCAGTGATGGTGAATGTGATTCGTTCTGAGCATGCATGGCTATAAAGGAACGCAGCAGTTGCCGCTACGAGCGCATATAACGGCTTAAGAAGCTTCACCCTCCAGCACCTCCGAAGTTCAATTGCCCACCAGATGCCATTTTAAGTAAAATTGTATCGCAGGGTTAAACGCAATCTGGCTGGCAACGCGAAAGGTGCTCGGACATCCCGCACAGAGCTGCTCCGATGCTTCATGGAGGGCAATGAGATGGCTGTCATAACCATCAGCAGAGCGCATGGATGCAGCGGCGAACTGATAGCACATAAGGTGGCTGACTTGCTCGGATATGAATTTGTTGACCGAGAGGTTATAAAGCATGTTGCCGAAATGGCAGAGTTGCCTGAACACGAAGTTGAGAAGTTTGACGAAGTTTACATGAACCCGCTTTTGCGGTTCATTTACATGCTGCTTCGGCATGGTGGCAGATGCGCAGATGTGCATTGGACTCCGAGCATCATAAGGCATCCGCCGGAAACGCTCTCGGTAAGGCAAACTGGCGCCGTGTCACGATACGACCCGCTTGACCATGAAGCCTATGCCGAGCTCATAAGGCAACTCATTGAGCGGTTATACCTTCGTGGTGGCGTAGTCATTGTTGGGCGGGGCGGGATGGCTATACTGAGGAATAAGCCAAGAGCATTTCATGTGCGTTTAACGGCGCCATTGCAATGGCGCGTAGAGCATCTTTCGTCGTCGTTGGGCATCTCAAAAGAGCAGGCGCAAAGCGAGATATTGAAGCACGACAGAAGACGCTCACTTTACTTGCGCCAGTTCTACGGCGTTGATTGGAACGACGCCTCGTTATATCACATCGTTGTCAATGTGGCTCTTGTAGGAGTTGAGCAAGCTCCGCATATCATTGCAAATGCCTTCCTGCGATGGCTCAGGTAGGTGAGCAATCCAGATGGGGAGGGCAAGGATTGCTATACTTGGCTCAACCGGCTCAATAGGGAGGCAGGCGATTGAGATAGCTCGCATGCACAGTGACGAGCTTGAAATCTATGCGCTCGCTGCTTACTCAAATGTTGAGGCATTGATTGAGCAGTGGGAGGGGTGCGGTGCAAAGCACATCTGCGTGTATGAAGCCGAAGCTGCAAAGCGGCTTGAAAGTTTGCTCCAGCGCGAGGATGTGAAGGTTCATGTCGGTATGGATGGACTGATTGAACTTGCAACGCTTCACGAGGTTGACATCGTGCTGAATGCCGTCAGCGGCAGCATAGGGCTTGTCCCGACGATAAAAGCGCTTGAGGCAGGTAAGCGACTGGCGCTCGCAAACAAAGAGGCACTCGTTGCTGGTGGGAGTATAGTCATTGATGTGTGGCGCAAAAGTGATGGGCAGCTCATACCGGTTGATAGCGAACATAGTGCCATCTTCCAGTGCCTCCTTGGCGAGCAAAGGGAGGGTATAAAGCGGATAATACTCACAGCCTCAGGTGGTCCATTCAGGAGTAAGACATTGAGCGAACTTGAGCTGGTGACGCCCTCCGAGGCACTCTCACATCCAACATGGAAGATGGGTCCCAAAGTCACGATTGACTCGGCAACGCTCATGAATAAAGGTTTGGAGATAATTGAGGCAATGTGGCTGTTTGACACACCGCCGGAAAAAATTGAGGTTCTAATTCACCCGCAGAGCATCATCCACTCAATGGTTGAATTCGTTGACGGGTCAATAAAGGCGCAATTGAGCCTGCCGGATATGCGCCTACCGATACAGTATGCACTGCTATATCCCCACAGGCTTCCATCTCCAGTCTCAGGATGCGATTTGCTTTCAATAGGCTCTCTGACATTTGAGCAGCCTGATGTCGTGCGCTTCCCATGCCTCAGGTTGGCGCGTGAGGCTGCATCTATCGGTGGAACTATGCCTGCGGTCATGAGCGCTGCTGATGAAGTTGCAGTGAATGCATTCCTGAGGGACGAGATTGGGTTCATGGACATACCGCGCCTTATTGAGAGCGTCATGCAGGCACATGATGCTATTTCAAATCCATCGTTAGATGAACTGCTTGAAGTGGATGCATGGGCGAGAAGATTCGCAAGTGAGCAGTTGAGCCGCATGAGGCGCAAGTGATACCTGTTGCTATCGTCAAATTGCATGGTTGACATGATGCTTCGCCATGATGCATAATGGTAGTAAACCGCTGAAGGTGAGAGCGTTGCAATCACCGTATGACGCGCCACAGATATGCGAAAGGGTGTATTGTGATACTGCCAAATGGCATTGAGGATGCCAAAGGGGGCGAGAAGATGGAGAGGATGATGAATGCCTCAAAGCAGGGCGCGATTATCAAAGTGGTCGGCGTGGGAGGCGGTGGTGGTAATGCCATCAATCACATGATTGAGTGGGGATTAAAGGGAGTCGACTTCATCGTGATCAACACCGATGTTCAGGACTTAGCTAAATCGCTCACCGAAAACAGAGTCCAGATTGGTCAACGCCTAACAGGTGGGCTTGGGACTGGTGGCAACCCGGAGATCGGCAGACAAGCAGCTGAACAAGATAGAGATGCGATAGTCGAGGCGCTTGAACGCCCGGACATGGTCTTCATCGCAGCTGGAATGGGCGGCGGCACAGGAACAGGAGCGTCCCCCATAGTGGCACAGGTGGCTCGTGAACTTGGAGCGCTCACCGTCGCTGTGGTGACAAAGCCGTTTGCCGAAGAGGGAATAGGGAAAGCACGGATAGCTGACGAGGGCATAAAACAATTGAGGCAGGTTGTGGATGCCATCATCACCATACCAAATGACAGGATATGGGAGCTCTCTGACAAGCGCATGACTCTCAAGGATGCATTTGCAATGGTTGATGATGTCCTAAGACAAGCTGTGCAGGGCATAAGTGACCTCATCACGATTCCGGGCTACATAAACATTGACTTTGCCGATGTGAGGAGTGTCCTCACGAACGCGGGCGTGGCATTGATCGGGATAGGCATTGGGAAAGGCGACGAACGGCATATTGAGGCTGCAAGAAATGCCATCTCAAACCCGCTGCTTGAGCATTCAGTTGAGGGCGCAACGAGAGGGCTGATGAATATAATTGCACCAGCGGATTTTTCGCCGCCGGAACTGCATGAGGTGATGAGGATCATCAAGGATGCGTGTGGCACCGAAGGGTTAGACATGCGCATAGGCATAGCATTGGATGAGCAAATTATGGATGAGGTGCGCCTAACGCTTATAGCCACCGGGTTTGGGGCAGGCACAGAGATGGAAAGTAGGGAACAATTGGAAAGGCAACGCAGCCAACAGAAAGTTGCCCGCGAGGGAAGGCAAGAGCAAGTGCTAACTGGCGGGACAGCTCCACCTGCGAGTGTGGAGCGGGTTGGGGCAAGGCGCAGAGTTGACGAGCTGCTCAAAGAGCTGGAGGAGGGGATGGAGGATATAGACACGCCCACATTCTTGCGCTCACCACGAAGGCAATCCAGTGATGAGGAATGAAAGCTCAGTGCCCCTGCGAATAAACTTATTGCGCCATATCTTTTTGCCCTGACATTGCTACCATTATAACCCGACCATGCAAGGGGCGAAAGTGACCATATTGAACCTGAAAAGAGCAAAAATCTCCCACTATCTTTCGTGGCTTTGCTGGGCTTTCTCTAAAAGCCCTTGAGGAACTCATGAGCGTTCTCAAAAAAGCCCGCCCCGATTTTGAAAGGGAAAGGTTGTCAAGGGGGAGGAGAGGCAAATGAAGTTATTGCATTTAGCGGATGTGCATGTGGGAGCGTCATTCAGAAAATTGGGCACGGAGCGAGGTAGGCAATTGCGAGAAGCTGTATTAGAGGCGCTTAAGCGGGCGATGGACTTGGCACAAAATGAGGATGTTGACGCCGTGTTGATCAGCGGCGACCTGTTTGATGCGCCTATAATAAGTGCTGATACTATCCGTCATGTGATGCGCATGCTTGAAGCGTTAAAGCCAACACCAGTGTTCATCTGCCCTGGCAATCATGACCATTCAGGCAAAGGGTCACTTTGGGAACGGTTGCTTCAAAGCAACCGTGTGCCATCCAATGCAGTTGTGTTTGTTGAAACGGATGTTGTGCCTTGGAAAGTAAAGCGCGGCACTTTGGTAGTCGCTGGATGGGCATGCCCAGATAAAGACGGTATAGATCATCCGCTGCGTCAAGTGATGGAGCAGCTTCAAATTCCTCAGGGGGATTTTCTCGTGGCATTGCTGCATGGGTCACTGCGCTTTGGTGGAGTGAGCGAACCTGACTTTCCAATTGAGCGAGACGAAATCGCTCGCAGCCCATTCCACTACCTCGCATTAGGGCATTGGCACAAATGGTTGACGCAACGAGTTGATGGCAAAGTAGCAGTCTATCCAGGTGCGCTGGAATATCTGTCCTTTGCTCCACCCGACGGCAAAGGTAAAGTGGCATTGGTGGAATGGGATGGCAAACAAGTTAAGGTGACGCCCAAAGAAATCGGTGCCTATGAAGAGGTTGTATGGTCTATGACGGAAAAGGATATTGGTCGCGGGGCGAGCGCCATCATCAAACGCTTTCCAGATGCGGAGCATAAACTGCTCACTGTCCAGTTAAGTGGGATTTTCCAACCAGAGCAACTACGGGAAGTTCATGAATGGTGCAGCGAAGGGGGTGAGTTGGCACAGGCATTCTTTTGGGTTGAATTGGATGACCGACAAGCGCTGCAACACATGGATTGGAGAAGGCTTCTGCGTCGTTATCCTGCAAGCACCTTTGCGGGTCAATTAGTGCGCATGGCAAAGGAGCGCTATGACGCTGCTTCCAGTGAGGATGAAAAGCGCGTTTGGCTTGAAGCCGCAATAGATGGGTTGAATCGCTTGCAAGCCATAGGGGGTGAGGGAGATGGCGAGCAGGGTAGCGATTAAAAGAATCAAGGCGGTGAACTTCCGCAACAGAGTGTTGGAGCGATTTGGCGACAAAGGGCTTGTGCTTAAAGATGGACTTAACATCATCTGTGGCGACAACGATGTGGGTAAGAGCACGATTGCGTTGGCGATATTGATTGGACTATTTGAGCAGGCGAGAACAACGGCTCAGGCAATCTTGCGGGAGCGGTCGTGGGATGCCAGCGAATACTTCACCATTGAAATGGAGCTTGAGGTGAATGGAGAAACATGGCGACTGCGCAAGGACTTTGAGGAAGGTCGCGTTGAGTTGGACACGGGCAAGGAAAGGCTACGGGGGCATCAAAGGGTGCAGCAGAAGATTGAAGAGGCATTGGGTTTGAGCACAAAGCATGAAGCATTGGCAACCATTTGCGTGAAGCAGGAGGAGTTGGGGCGCCTTGAAGTGGAAGGATTGTCTGCTGCTTTAGAGGGTGTGTTTGGGGCAGGAATTCCATTGGACCGACTGCAAAATCAGGTGACCGAAGAGCGGCGCAGAATGCGCCGTGAAGTGCATGGAAGACCAACGGGGGAAATAGCACAAGTGGAAAGGGAATTGGAGGAACAGGAAAAAACGCTTAAGGAGCTAAAGGCGCAGATTGCCGAGCGCGAAGGGAAGGAGGAAAAATTGGCAGAGCTGAGGGTGAAAATGGATGAAATGCAAAGGGGGCTTAAGGAGGCTGAACAGAGGCTGGAGACATTGCGTCCGCTAATTGAAGCTATGCATATGCTGAGTGAGGCGGAGAAGGATGAGCTGGGAATAAAAAGGGCGATTGATAGGGCTCGTCAACTGGATGATGAGATAAAAGCGCTTAAGCCCGAACTTAAGCATGCTGACCGAGAGGTGAGGCAACTTGAGAACGAAGTAGAACAGCGGCGACAATATGTGGAGAAGGCTGAGGAGCTGGAACGAGTGAAGAGAGAAAGAGATGAGCTCGGCAAACGCATAGAGCAATTGAACGAGGTGAGAGAAAAACTTGGCGAATTGAAGGAGCAGCTCAGGGACACTACACTGCAGCAAGTGCGTCAAGCCAGAAAGAAGCTTGAGCGCCTATTGGAACGCAGAAAAACTCTTGAGGAGTCTCAAGAGGAACGAGCTTTGGCATTTCAAATACAAGCGCAGCAAGATGTCGTCTTGCGGGTGGAACGCGACGGTGAGCCAACAGTTGAAGCGCCGATTCAGGCTGGAGGTAGCTACCAGGATAGAGCGAGGCAGCACTTGGTCTTGCAAATTGGCAATTGGGTTACCTTGAACGCGAGCATACAGGACCGCGCACAGGAGCAAATGGATAACATCTGTTGTGAGTTAAACGCTTTAATGCAGCAGTATGACGCAGATGACGAGAGTTCATTAGAGCTGAAATTGGAGCAACTGGAAGAGCTGTGGGATGAGCGAGATAAATTGGAGAGAGAGCAGAAGGCAATTCTGGCAGGACGAGACGAAGCGTCCCTAAGAGCGGAGTGGGAAAAGTTGGATGAGCGGGCGAAGGAATTGGAAAAAGAATTAGAAGGGATGCGAGAATACGCTACCGATCGCAAAGGGTTAGTGCGACGGGAGCAGGAACTGGAGAAAAAGCGCCAAAATCGCGATAAGCTATTGCAGGAATTGAGTGAAAAGCAAGGTGAATTTAACGCTATCTTGAAGGGGCAGGATGCGTCAAATTTGAACGAACTTGAGGAAAAGCTGAGCGAAGCTCGGCGGGAGGTTCAAACCTTGCAACGCGAGGTGGAAAAGCTGAAGCAGCAGCATGAGGAGTTAGCTGAATTGTCGGAGGAAAAACTGAAACGGGAGTTGCAACAGCGTGAAAGGAAGTGCAAGGAGTTACGGGAAGAAATCAGCAAGGTAAGCAAAGAGGTAGCGCGTTTGGAGGGCGAGTTGGTGAGGTTGCCGACTGCTGAGCAGGTTAGCGCCGAAGAGGAAATAGTGGAGGAATTGAGGGCAAGAAAGGCAGCTTTGGAGCACAGGGAAAAAGTCCTGCGAGCCTTAGAGGAACTGCTGCCAAAAGTGCGAGAGCAGCTTTTCAAGGAATTGGCAGATGAATTAACCAAAGAGATGGGCGAACTGCTTAAGCAAATCACTGGTGGCAGATACAGCGAAGTGCGTTACATTCCAGAAAAGCAATGCTTCAGCTTGGTGCATCCAGAGAAAGGGGATGTCCTTGAGGAGCACGAGATGAATCCTGGTGTGCGTGACCCACTTTACTTTGCGGCACGAATTGCGCTGGCAAAGCGCTTGACGAGCGGAAAACCGTTCATCCTGCTGGATGAGCCATTCGCCAACCTTGATAGGGAACGAGTGCGTGGTATGATACAAGTTTGCCAATGGCTTGCGACTGAACATGGAATGCAGATTATGTTACTAAGCAAGGAACGGGATTTGCCACCTGACCTAAAGTCAAAGTATTATGTAGTGCGCTTATCTTCACGGTAGCAGCGTCAGAGCAAAAAGATATGGCACAATAAGTCTAATGATTAACTGACTTGAGGAGAGCCATCGGCGATAGGAGCATGTTATTAACCCTGCAAAGTGTGGCTCGCTTGATTATCCTGATTTGGAGCGCCTCCTCATCGGTGAGCTTGAGTGCGGCTTTGAGGTAATCAAGCGGGCGAACGCGATCGTGCTGTCCCTCTGGGAGTTCAAAGCGCAAGATGGGAGCACAGCATGGGAGGCGCGAGGTGGCGCAGTCAAAAGCGGATGGCTCAAATGCTTCATAAACCGATACGGCAATGAATGGTGCAAACGGCGGGGCATTCAGAGGCACAGTTATAGCTTCAAGCACGCTACACCCATCTGGAAGATGCTCATTGCACAATCGCATAAACTCGTGTGGCGAGACCCATTCATCAAGCCAGACATCCGCATATTCAGCCTCACTCTCAATTCCGACCTGCAAGGCAAACCCAAAGGAGAACCTCGGCTTGGGATTAAAGCCGCGAGAGTATGACACCTTTATCCCAGCACGCTGTATGCCCCTGCAGAGCGCTCTTACCATCTCAATATGCGACAGGAAGCGCAGCTTACCGAGCTTCGTCCATCGCAACCGTATGCGCTGAACTGGCTCAATCGCCTTGCGCGTCCTAACAGCCTCAACGGCTGACTTAAATTTGTGTGCCACATCACGCTGCGGCGCACTCGCATAAATTTGGGTTGACTTAGCACATGCATATGGCACAATCGTATTAACACCACACTTGTTGCACCCACCAATCCTGCAATCTGCAGTCACTTCACCTTTGAGCGCCCTCTGGCGCTCCTCCAAAAGGAAATGCTTGTTCAAATGTGTCTCAATGTGCTCCCACGGCAGGGGCTCATTGAAGGAACGCTCGCGCAGGTAACGGTGTGGGTCAACACCAGCAGCTTCAAATGAGCGCATCCACCCATCCCAGTTGAGGTGCTCTGTCCATCCATCAAACCTGCACCCGCGCAAGTATGCTTCAAGCAGGACCGAGCAAAGACGCCTATCGCCGCGGCTGAAGACGCCCTCAAGGAAGCTCATGCGATAGTCATGCATCTTCAGGCTCAAGTTGCGTTCTCTGATGCGCTTGAGCAAAAGGCTTCTCTTTCGCAGACTCTCGTCAAGCCCAATTTGCCTCTCCCATTGAAACGGCGTATGCGGCTTTGGAACAAAGATGGAAACAGAGACATGCAACTTCGCACGCCTGTTCACCGAGCGCGCCATCCTCGCAATGTCATTGCACATTTCAGCGATCGCATTCACATCCTCATCCGTTTCCGTCGGCAACCCAACCATGAAATAGAGCTTCACCAAATCCCAACCGCTGGAATAGACCTGCTTAAGCAGCTCAAAGATTTCGCCATCGCTTATTGGCTTGTTGATTACGCGCCTCAGGCGCTCGCTGCCGGCTTCTGGGGCAAATGTAAGTCCGCCCTTCCTGACCTCGTGCACGAGTCTCGCAATTGAAATGTTGAATGAGTCCATGCGTGACGACGGCATTGAAAGGAAAAGGCGCACCTCACCCATCAGCAGCTCGCTCACAAGCTCATTCAGGTGGCTGTAGTCGTATGTGTTAAGCGATAGCAAGCCGATTTCATCATAACCCGTGTTCACCGCCACCGCATTCGCTTGCTCAACAAGCTTGTCAACACTCCTTTCCCTCACCGGTCTCGTCACCATTCCGGCTTGGCAAAACCTGCATCCCCTCGTGCATCCCCTGAACACCTCAATGTTTGCGCGATCATGCACTGTCTCAATCCACGGCACAACCGGCTTTGTCGGGAATGGCGCGCTGTCCAGATCGCAAACAACGCGCCTCTTGATTCGCACCTCCCTGCCAGCACCTTTGACTACCAGCATGCCGCTTTCGGTCTCCTCAACCTCGTGCAGCATCGGCACATACACGCCCTCAATGCATGCAAGCCTTTCAAGCCGCTTCATCCTCGGCAAGCCTTTCGTTCGGATAAGCCCCTCAGCAAGCTCGGCTGCGAGCTCCTCGCCATCACCGATGCAAAAGGCATCAACGAACTCGGCGAATGGTTCGGGATTGACAACAACGCATCCACCAGCAATTACCAATGGGTCATCATCACCGCGCTCGCGAGAAAGCAGCGGAATCCCAGAGAGGTCAAGCATCTGGAGGATGTTTGTCCCGTGCAACTCATACGCCAGTGAAAAACCAATGGCATCAAATTGCTTGAGCGGCGTAAATGTCTCTAAGCCATACAACGGGAGGTTGTATGAACGAAGCAATGCCTCCATATCAACCCAAGGTGAAAAGACCCTTTCCGCCTGCACTCCACCAAGTTCATTCAATGTGTGGTAAATGATGCCCATGCCAGTGCTTGACATCCCAACTTCGTAAAGGTCTGGGAAGGCGATTGCAATGCGCAAAATCGGATTGCCACATTTGACAACGCAATTAACCTCGCCGCCGATATACCTGCCCGCCTTTTGCACCTTTGGCAGGATGAGACGATAAATGATGCTCCGCAGTTCATCACCCCCAATTGAAATTGCCCTTTCTCTTAACCCATCCATCACACTTGAGCGCCCCCGTGTAAATGACGCCGCTCAAATGCCCGGCGCACGCTTTGCGAGCATCTTGAGTGACATGCCCACCCTAATGTTGTGCCGAACGAATGTCTCCTCAAGCATCCTGAAGAAGAACTCACGCTCATTGCTGCGAATGACGGCACGCTCATGCGCTTCGGAAAGCACAACCGGATAGCCGTTGCCCTTTTGCGCTTGCTCAAAAACCGTCGCCAAGACAAGCCTTAGCAATGCATCATCGCTTGCAATCCAGCACGGAACCTCAACCCTCGCAACCTCATACCCAACATTGAGGTAAACAAATCTGACAGCGTGCTCACCGTAACGCTCAAGTATCTTGGACGAGCTACAAAATGGCTGAGTGTGCTCACCCTTTGAAAGGAGATGCCTGAACACCAGCGCATCGGTTACACCATCAATGCATGAACATGGCGGAATTTCATCTCCACACCTATACTCGCATTTATCGCAATCGGCTTGCGCATAAGGGCAGATGCACACCTTAAGTGTGTTCACCACATCCGTTGACCTCGGAGAGCTAATGTAGCCAGCAATCGGGATGCCCTCTTCCCTGAACCTATCAAGTGCAGCTAAAAACCTTTTGAGGACTCCGTCAGCGAAGTCACCCGGCATCCCCTCCAACCGCCAAAGTATGAGTGAGCCATCAACTAAAGCCACCTTATCTTGCTTCCCTCCGAGCGAACAAGCAGTGTCGGCGAGCGTTTCAATCTCAAGGAGCTGACGCTTCGCTGAAGCTATGTCATGGTTGACCAGAACTTTCCTCCCGCCCCAACGCTCATAGAGATCTTCCTCGCGGTAGTAGAGCAGCGGGTAGCACCGCATCATTGGCGGTTCGCCAACGCCATAGTGAAGCGCCACCAAGCCAATGTTGATCAGGTAGCATAATGCCACTTCATGCTTGTCCGGAAAAATTTGAGAGCCATCGCTTGCTAAGACAGTGAGCGGGCGCTTGGGTTCGTCCACATGCATTTTAAAATCAAGCACATTCACCGGTCTTGCAAGCAGCCACGATGTCCTGCTCGCCTCAACCTTCCTCAACACCTCCTCCCAAGACACAGCCCACTGCTTTAGCACTGAGGATGCCTTCTTCGACCTTGCAGCAATGTCCTCGCGGCGCGCAGCTTGCTCTAAAGCCATTTCGCTCATCTGCCGCCTGAGTTGCGCAAAGTCAAGCACGACAAAGATCACCCCGTGTTTTATTCAAGTGTCCCTTCACGCATAAACCGTTCAACATCCTTACGCCAAAATGCCCCTTCCATCGGACCAAGGCGCGTTGTCGCCAGTGCGCCGCACGCATTGGCGAAGCGAGCTATATCCTCAAGCGGCATACCCTCAATCAATCCGACGACTACAGCCGCATCAAAACAATCACCAGCGCCAGTCGGGTCAACTGCATCAACCTTGAACGGCAGTGCCTCAACGACATCACTGTGAGAGTATATCCGGCAGCCCCGCTCACCGAGCTTTACGGCGACAACTTCAATTCCCATGTTGAGTAAACTCCTGCACGCTTCATCCTCATCATCTGCACCGGTTATTGCAAGTGCTTCATGGCGTCCGGTGGAGACAACATATGCCGTGCGCAGCACTGGCTCGCAAATTCGCCTAACCGTGTTCACATCGGAGAGCAGTTCCGGGCGCAAGTTTGGGTCAAATGAAATTTTCACCCCGGCGCTACTTGCCCTCTCAACAAGGTTGTAGCACTCCTGTTGCATTCTACCACCGGCACTCAGCGTGCATCCGCATATGTGGACAAACTCAGTCCCGCTGAGGTCAACTTCACTTGAATCAGGCAAGCAACCTGCAGCGCTGTTGCCGAAGTGGAAAATGAACTTCCTGCTGCCGTCGCCAAAGTATGCAACAAATGCCACACCAGTTGCGAGCTCATCAACAACCTTCACATGTTTCGTGCTGACCCCATCACTGCTCAGCCGCTCAAGTATGCACTTACCGAAATCGTCGTTGCCGACAGCACCAATGATTGCAGCGCTATGCCCCAAACGCGCAACTTGGTCAGCGAATATCGCCGGAGCACCACTCGGGAAGGGTCCGATGAACTCACATGGTTGGTAAAGCGGCATGTCAACTTTGGGACGCATTATCTCAGCAAGCAATTCACCAATGGCAATGACCTCCATTTACCTCACCCCCATCGCAATTTTGCCGATGAGCAGTTCATCATCTCATCCTCAAAATTTGGCGTGCCATCAATACCGCCCGTTTGATGACACCCCAGACTAAAGCCTCACAGCGCTGTCTGCTTACAGAGGTTAAATCTCAAAACGCAATCGCTGTTGGCTAATCATGATGCCACATGATTCTAAAGTGGATTAGCTCTTCACAACTCACGAAAGCTACATGGAGAGGGCAACAACTTTATCAACCTCGCATGCTGGGTTGAGTCTGCCATCCATTAAGATGAGCTCACTCCTTTGGCTTCACTGGGGGTTTTCCGGGCGGCTTTTGGAGAGGCTTTCGCGGGAGCTTCGGAGGCACATCGGGCTCCTCTGACGATTTGCCTTCCTCTTCAACTGTTGTAGGCGCACCGGGAAAAATAGAACTGAACTTTGAGTGAATGTCTGACAGCAATCCTTGCACCACCCTCCCGCAAAGCATCACAGCGATGATAGCGGCAATAGCGACGAGCACAAGGACGAGGGAATATGTAAGTTGCGTTTGACCCTTGCGCCGCTTGATGAAAGTCACTTCCATCACCCTCACTCAACAAACCTTTCTCACCTTAACTTGTCTCATCTATAATTTTTCACTCGCTCGGATAGAAATTGCAAGCGTGTCCATACGCAACTTCCGACCCCTATGTCCGTCACACATTCGTGGTATAACACAACTGGTGCTGCAACGAAACCGAACATGATGCGTCCAAATGATGGAGGTGATTTTAGATGAGACGAAGTGAGACTGCATTTACCTTGATTGAGTTGTTGGTCGTCATCACGATCATCGCCATCCTCGCAGCAATACTACTTCCCGTCTTCTCAAGGGCGAGAGAAAAGGGGCGTCAAGCTGCATGCGTATCAAATATGAAGCAGATTGCCCTCGGCATAATGGCGTATGTTGAGGACAACGATGGTTTTCTGCCCAACTTTTGGGACAATGTAGCTGGCGAGGGACAGTATGGTGGTTGGATGTTCTACAACAAATTTAACCAATGCTTCCCGAATAACTTTGAACCGCAAAAGGGGAGCATCTATCCCTATGTGAAGAACGAGCAGATCTTCATATGCCCATCGGACAGATGTAGGCATGGCTGTAGCTACGCAATCAATGGCGCGCTAACAAGCGATCCAATTGGTGGAAACCGCTTTCACAGGGGCTTACAGGTAAGTTACATTGAGGAGCCAGCAAATGTCATCCTGCTTGTTGAGGAACAATGCTCAATAGGGAGCACTGATGACGCGCACTTTCATCCGACGGGCAATATCGCCGAGACACGCCACCTTGAGCTTTCCAACTTTGCATTCTGTGATGGGCATGTAAAGCCACTGCGAAGAGAACTACTACAAAGCGGCACCTACCGATTCAACCCATAGCTACAAGCCCTGAGTCCGAAGCTTGCAATTCGCAGGCGAATACCTCACTCGCATTGGATGAGCCCACATCAACAACACGAATGCCATATGCTGCTCCCAAGGCAGCATGCGGATGGCGCATATTATGCGCCCACCCAATGCGCTCAAATTCATCTTTCGTCACCAACAGTTAACAACGGGCGCCTTCCTCACCTTGAAATAACGGCAATTCTTGCTGGCTTCGTTAAGCGCTCGTAATCCCACAAGGCAAACGAAGCATCTTTTTGACCCTCATGGAGGACATAAGCGAGGCGTATATCTTTCACCCGCGAGGTGTTAAACGCAATTCCACCACGAGCGCCCTCAACATCCCAATATGTCAAGTTGTCGAACGGCGAAAGCGCAATGCACGAATGAGCCCATGTGTCCGAGTAAACGGCATACCATTTGGGCTGCGGGTTCCTGCCGATCACATCTTCGCCCTCGCCCTTTCCATCCACAATTGCTTTGTTGCCTTTGTCGTCTTCAAACTTGCACGGCAGCAAGTAGTAGGCTCGGCTGTATTCGCTAATGCCTCGTTTGTCCGATTCAATCTCAACGATGAAATGGCGCGGGTAGAAGGTGAAGGCGCGAACAACGCGAAAATCGCCCTTCAACCGCTTGACAACTTTAACGACAACGCAAACTGGGTTTACGCTCAAACACTCTATCGCTTCAACTTCACCGATTTCGTCAACCCAGCCCGTCTGCGCTGACGAGACGCCAATGCTGCGGATGAAACTTTGCTTTGGCGCATTGGGCATCAAACTCACCCACTCACGAACCATGCCGTCATCACCGAAGCGGAGTCGGTAAAATGGTGTTGTGACCGTTTTCGTCTCATCGTCCCAATGAAGCAATGAGCACATCGGGAAGTGCCGATGCTTGGGCTTTTCAGCACTCCAGAAAACTCGGAACTGACGGGCAGCGTTTGGGGGCGTTTCTCCCGTTAGCAGGAAAACCAAAGTCCCTCGTTGAGCGTTTTGCTCACTTGGCTCAAAATGCGTTGGCACAGCCTTTGTCAGTTTCCCATCCACAATTTCCACAACTCGGACGCTATCAATGTCCGCGACAGCGCTTCTCGGCATCGCTCCCAACTTGCTCAAGTCAACTTCCAACGACACAGGCTCGTCCAACCGCCTTATCCCGCCAGCGTTGACAGTTATATCGGCGCTGAACTGCCAAAGAGCGTAATCGGGTTGGACAGCGAAAGGCACTTGAGCGATGTTATCAGTAGCAATCAGCTCAACTTTTGGTTGCACTGATTCAAGTTGAACGATGAGCAGGTGTTCACCGTCAATTGCATCCGTCATAATTGTGAAAGAAGCTGTTTGCCGCCCATCCGCTTTGATGCTGACCGTTTGCGAACCGAGCAAACAATCGGACGAGACTTTGTCAAGGTAAAGCGAAGCCCTCACCCTACCATCAGCACCGCCATTGTTGATCACTTGGACGCTGACTTTAACTTGCTGTCCCTGTTTGATTTGCTTCGGCGATAAGTTGACACTACCAACCGTAAAGTTTGGCTGCTTTGCTTTTGAGCCCCAAACAATCCCGTAAATCGCGCCTTCCTTCGGAACGCCAAAGCGAAGAGCATCGCCAACACGAGAAAACTGTCCTACCGCTCTTGGGTTACCCTGCTCGTCCAATTCCATCAGTTTCGCCGTTGCGAGATCAAACCCCTCTGCAAACTGTCTCGGTCGCAAAATGATCTCCGTCACACCCGCCTCAACAATGACGCGAATTTGCTCTTTGCCATCAAGCCTGAGCGTTACTTGCCCGTCCGTTGCACACAAACCGAAATCGTAGGTTTTGCCGTTTGCATCGCAAAAGGCGTAATCGGGTGTGCGGATAAAAGTAACAGTTCTATCATCAACGAGTGCACGATACTGTAAAATGTTCGGTCCGTGAGCGTAAAAGCCGAACTGCGGCAAAACGAATTTTTGTTCTTTGGAGGGTGAGGCTCCCGCTGAACCTTTTCGGACAAGAGTGAACGGTCTCTCTCCAAAGTTGACAATCACTTCAGTTGTGCCCGCCTTTGAACCAGAGCGTCCAAACACGGTCCGTTGAACATCTCGGTCTGGCGTAAGCCATTCATGTGAGAGCATCTCATCAAAGGCGATTTGCTCGTGAAGTTTGCAGACGATGCGGTAACTCTGGAGCAGCCGCTTGCGCATTTCTGGGTCGCTCCAAGTGAAGCCCAGCCTGTTGACCCAAAACATCGGCGGTGTTCCGTAAAGGATGTTGAAGGCGTCTTTCTTGTCGCTGAGTTCAGGTGCAACTCGGTAAAGGAAATCGGTGCTATCTCCCCAATACCAGTAACTGACGACGCAGTCGTGGAAGACGAGTTCCCAAAGCGGCAATCTCCGCCTATGTCCCAAACCCCATTCAAGGTAGCGTTCTCCAATTTCCTCACGCTTCTCTGGCGGACGCAAGTGCCCTGCAGGCCAAGTGAAAAACGGGTTGATGCTCATCATGCCTTCCCAGTAATCGTAAATGTCAACTCCCCACCAACGACCGTGCTCGCCACCGAGCACCAAACCGAGTTCTTCGCCGACAAACTTTGCCAGCTTGCGCTTCGCTTCCTTGTCTTGCGTCCTATCGTGCGAGTGCTTTTGATCGTAGCACTCAATTAGCCAAGTTGCCGTCGTAACATCCAGAAACCAAGCGTTGTGCGGATGGCGCTTGAGTTGCTCGGTGATGTATTTTCGTGCGACATCAAGTTGCAAAAGCGAACAGCGCTTGTGCGCGGTGTGCTTTTTGTCCCATGTAACCCAACCAACTTGACGGTTGCCATCGGCTCGCAAGACGCAATCTTCAATCGTGCCAATGTTGTATGGCTGACTGTGGTTGGGGCAACAAGTGTAAAGGTCTTCGTAGTTGTCGTATCGGCTGTTTAAGTAACCCATCGCTTTAATGGTTTCCATCTCCTGTGCTGCCCAAACTCCGTTGATAAGCAACCTGTCAATGCCAGCGGCTTTAGCTTCTCGTGCGAATTGTGGATTACCACCCCAGACATCGGGAGCGCCAGCGAGCAACTTGACGGCGGGTTTGCGCTTTGCTTTTTCAATGAGCGTAACCAAAAGCCCGTTGCGCTTTGCATACTCTCGGTAGCGCTTGCACAGGGCAACATAACCACCCTCGGCAACGAAGATATATCGGATGCGGCGAGGGTATCCAAAAGTTTGCATTGTTGGGTTGTGGTAGGCAGATGGCGTGAGCAATTCACCCTGCACAGTTTTCACTGCCTCAATGATGCAACTGCCATCGTCAGCGCTTCTCCCATCCCACAGCAGCAGATAGCCCACCTTGCCATTGCTGATGCCGACCCAAGGCATGTCCAACGAACCAAAGGTGGTAAAGTTCCAACCGCGAAACTCCTTCCCCACGACCGACGCAGCAATGCCGTTTCCATACAAAGGCAAAAGCAACTCGCAGTCAGTGTTCAACGGCAACAATGGAGGCAGTGCTGTAAACAGCCCAACCTTCCGTTCGTAGCTATCAGTGCTGACCTCAACTACCAACTCATCGTCCTCAAGCCACATTGCAACTTGCACAGGGAAGGTCTTACCATCTCTCTGGCGCGCATCAGTATGGAGGACAAGCTTATCTCTGGGAAGCATTTGCACCTTTTGAAATGGTGCGATGTGCTGTGCGCTCTGCCAAGTGATTCCCGCACGCTTATCAAGAACGGAGAACACACCGCTTGTTTCAACGGTGACCTTCAATCGCGCGCTCTCAAGAACTTCGTGTGGAAGCGCAGCGAGGAATATCATGCACCATGAGAGCATGCCACCCACCCCCACCATAGCCACCAAGATTCCTTCGTCAACTTTTCACCCATACGCTGTAACACGCCCTCTTAACCCATCCATACAACCTGTTTAAGCGGCGTCAGTATCGCAGGGCTTTCCACCACTACCTCATCATATCAGATGGCGCACCATCGCTTTTATCACAACACCGCATCTATCAAAAAACATCGGGCGGCTTATGAGCCGCCCGTCCATCTACAGATTAGCATTTGGGCATGCCTGTGAATGCTACTCAAGCGGACACCTTCCAAAGTTGCTCCCATAAAGCGGCGCCTTATCCTTGCTGCCGTATGCATTTGTGATCATATCACGGACATGCTCATAGACGGCATCTTCGGCAGCCTGCAGAACTGAATGAGAGAGCTTGTTGATCTCCTCGGCAAACTTTCCTATCACATACCTTGCGCCGCGCGGCTTCCTGCCCTTTGCCTCGGACTCCTGCTTCTCAGTCTCAGCCATCTTTTGGACGATCTCTGCGCCCTTTCCGGATGGGTCTTTCTCAATTGTCCGCAGGAAGATATCAGCAAGCGCTGTGGCATAATTGAACTTGCGAGCACCAGCACCTATAGCCTTGTGCACGGCATCATAGCTTAAGCCAGTGCCTCCGTGAAGGACGATTGGCGCAAAGAAGCCCCTCTCCCTAATGGCAATGTCAATTTCCCGCATCCTCCTATAACCTATGATTGGGCGGCGAAGATACCAACCATGAGCGCTTCCAACAAAGATAGCTATAGCATCGCCATTCGTGCCTTCAATCAACCTTACTGCGTGCTCCGGCTTGGTGAACTCCTTCAAGATCTCCTCTTCACTTTGTGCAGCCCTAACTGCAGCTTCACCAATCTCGCCCTCCTCAACCTCAACTGTGACACCATGCTTGTGCAACTCCGGGATGATCTTTGAGCAGCGCTCAATGTTCATCTCAACACCATGCTCCCTATCAACATCGGGGGGATACTTTGAGAAGTCAAGCTCAACTGATGTGAAGCCAGCACGCAATGCATCAAATGCAAGCTCATCATCATTCTGGAGGTGATCAAGGTGAAGCGCAATCGGAATGAGATAGCCCTTCTCGTCCCACAATCTCTCAACTTCCTTTGCGACAAATTCCGCAAACGCATTTAGCCGATCAAACTTGCTCCCGGAGAACCATCCATCAAGAGCGTATGAGACTTGCGACTCCGCCACTTGGATGATAACTGGCGAGTTCAAATCAAATGCTGCCCTCAGCACACCCCTCGTTATCTCCGGGCGAAGACAGTTTGCAGCGAGCACGCCGAACTCGTGCTTGTCAGCAACTTCAAGTATCGGGCGGAGGTTGAGCAAATGGGTATCCTTGATGCGCTTGAGATACGGATTGGTCTCAAATGAAAGCTCATTCACAGGCGGTATACCGCCATCGTGCAACTTATGCATTTCTCACTACCTCCTTTGTGGCGGAATTTTACGCCCCACATCACCGCGCGTGATTATATCACGAAGCGCGCCATCCATATCGTGCAAACTTGCTTTTGAAACAAGCGTCACCGAATGATGAACTCGTCAATGTAATAACAGGCGCCAGCTTTGTTACCCCCAAAGCCAGCTTGCAGGTATGGCGGGTCATTAAGTTCGCCAATGACTATTTCCTCAACGATGTAGTTGGGCAAATTCGGCTCAATTCTCCTGAAAGCCTCAAGCAGGTTGAACTTAACCCAGCGCCAACTGTTGTCGGCTTGCGCATCTGCAATCCTGCCGAGTATCTTCATCCTCAAGTCCATTGGGAGCACATCATCACCCGTCAGTATCAGCGCATACCACACATCGCCGCGCCTGAAGTATAGGTTGACTTTCACGCCTTGTGGTATGCGGTATGCGAAGCTCAACATCGGTCGCGACTTCAAGTCCAACTGCCCGTGAAAGGCTCTCACACCAAAGTGACCACCGTTTATGGCATTCGTTATCCTCAAGCTATACTTCCCGCCAGCTTTCGTAGTAGCATCGCGCTCAAGTATCACCTCGTTACTATCCCGCAATGGTGTCCAACCCTTTAGTCCGGCTTCAAAGTCGTTGTTCGGATCTTGCGATGCGACCTGAGCGAGTTCCTGCTTTTGCCTCCGCGCCACCGCCAATGGCTTCAAAAGACCGATGTAATCAAGGGATGGCTTGCATTGCTCATACCAAATTCGCAGGCGAGCAACGAGAAGTATGTTGTGATAGCTCCAAAGAGCGATATGCCCACCAGGAAGCACATTGTTATCGGTGACATGACAGACGAGCTCTTCGCTCTTCGTCTCGGGCGAATTGACATAGCATCTTATCTGCGTGCCCACCTTCTCAATGCGGATGTAAAACCAACGCTGATGGAACGAGAAGTTGTGGTTGTGCGGGAAGAGAAAATGGTGTTGTGTGCTCTCAGAGAGCGCTCTGTCACCCTTGAGCAGCGCGCTGCGGGAATTATCCCAACCTGAGTAGATGAAAGAGTAGCCGCTGTTTAAGTTAATCCCGTCACCACAAAACGAGATGTTGATGTCGCTTGGACGGCTGTATCCCGGTTCCTTTGGCAAGTCCATTCCGATGTTCCCATAGAACTCTATCACCAAGTCACCGATAAACCTGAGCTTCGTCCACACAACCGGCACCCTATCCTCAAGCCCACCAAACCAAGACCAATCAACTTCACACGGCCATCGCGGGACAATATCCCAAGTCCCTCGCACCGGATAAAATTCAACCGGGGCACGCCAGAAGGTTGTGTCAATCAAATTTGACGGGCGCAACTTAAACAGCGTGATGTCAATCGGGCGTCCGCTAACCCTTATAGCGAGTTCGTTGCCAGAAAGCCAATCATCAAATAAGGCGTGAATGACGGGCTCGCCTTCCACCAATACGACAATGTATCCTGAAGAAGCTATTAAGCGCACGAGCAAACTCCCCTTATGATCACGACTGCCCTTCCAATCACTTTGGGAAAGCACATTATCGCCGCGCTGTATGACGAAGCGAATCTGCAGTGGATGGTCAAGCTGTGAAATCTTCAATCGTGCGCCGCTGTTAAATTCCCTCCCGCTTGCCCCAAATGAGAACTCAAGCTCCCTGCAATATTGCAAGGCTCGCAGCCAGTCAAACTCAATTTCGGTCTCGCCAAACTTTTTGCCATCACCATAGAACCGTCCATTGCACCAGTATGTGAACCAACCGTCGCTTTGACTGACACTCCACATGCCCCTGCTTGTAGCCCATGAGAGCATGTATTCCTCTTTGATGAACTGTCTTGCAACTGGCGGCTCCTTGTATCTTGGCTCAAGGAAATACACCCACACATCACCGAAGTTTGCGCTGCCCTCGCAATACAGAGCGATGCCGCCGCTCCTGATAGACACATCAAACGCCCGCGTAACAATGTGTCCATCAACGAATGCCTCCAGCACACCGTAATCCTTGGCGACCACTTTAAGCATGTGCCATTTGTTTCCATCCCACGGTTTAGCCCTCCCGGTTGAAAGCACACGCAAGTTGCCATTCTCAACGAGCGACAGCGTCACGATGGCTTCATCGCCTCTCGGGAGGCACCGCATAAGGTAATGCCTATTTTTGTCTTGGCAGAGGAAGGCTATACCGACTGCCCCATTAATCCATGCCACAGAAGCCGATGCTTCATAGTTGAACCAACCCCTCGTGCCCGTGGCTAAGTATGCCACCTTACCTTGCCCATTCACAACGCCACCTTTGATCATCCACATGCCGTCCCAAACTTTCCAATCCGAGAGAGAACGGCTGATGAAGTCATCATGGAAGTGCCTCCATGTGCTCACCTCTATGTCATCAAAGTAGGCTTCCTTGCACCCATCAACATAAAGTGCGACTTTGCCCTGCCCAAAGCTTATTGAGCGAGCGGTGACTACGGGGACATCATCTATTGAGCCGATGAGAAAATCGTCTGTGGCGCAAAGGCTCAAAGAATACCATCTCCCTTCAACGAACCCAATCGGGTTATTGAGGTTAGCGGGGGTTGACGCGAGCACCTTTGCCCTGCCATCAACAACCTCAACAAGTTCACATCTTCCGCCATCGGCTGATAGTATGTTCGTCCAGCGCAGCAGGATGTAGTTTCGCTCGTCTTGATAGAAGGCGCATATCCCGACGGCGTTTGCGCGAACTGGCTTGACGGAAACCTTCGCCAGGTAATTATCCCAAAACCAATATCCGAAGGCTGCGAAGGCAGCCTCGCCTGAACCGCCCTTCAGCGCAAATGCATTTGCCTTGTAATCCGGGTTGCCAGTTGGATCCCCCAAGCCGGTCAATTTCCACTCACCGCCAACAAATTCAAAACTGCCAGCCTCCTGAGTTGCCCTCGTGAAGTCATCACCGTAGTAGATGTCTTCAACAGGTTGCATGCGCAACTCGCTAACTTGAAAAGCACCATCGGGGAGAAACGCGATGCCGATTTGCCCCGAAGTGTATTCTTCATCTGAAGCCCTCGCCACTATCACATTGTTGCAGATGACGACGATGCGCATTTGACGACGCTTTAGCACAAGCTTGACCTGAGGATCTGTTGGACGATATGCAACGACAGTTATGCCGATCTTCCTCTCGCCGTCAGGACTCACCTTAAAGATCTCCGCGGACAGCATCTTTGACTGCGGATGCCGGCTCAGTTTGAGGTAATAAAAATGCTTTTCGTCAATGTAGTTGAAAGCGAGGTAAAACTGCGCCTTCGCATCCCAACCCACATTTGATTTGACTGTGCAAGTGAGCGTATACTCGGGCTCGCATTCAATCCCGGTGAGGGTATACTTCTGAGCAGTTGATATGCCCATCATCAACGCAAGCGCCGCTACACAAAGCGGAAGGCTCTTCCTCGGAACATTGCGCATATGGGCGCTTTGTGAGGATGCCAAACGCACCTTGCGCCAAAGCGGGTTATAAACGAAGGTTTGACACACACTTGATACACCTCCCTCGTTAGCATCCTCACATGCGGCACTCACACACGAAACCTTCCCCTAACAAACCTGCTGTCCGTTAGCTTAGACAAACACGGCTTAAACATCGTTGCCGATGAAATATACATGTCGGGCGATTGCACGCCATCACGCCGCTCCATTTCACCATAGCGCGCTTTGCGGACGGGGTTACGGTCTACCGCGAGCGCTGAGGAAGCGCGACTGCGTGGCAGACTCCCGAGATGCATTGCAGCGGTGCTTTGCCCATTGCCGCCATCTTCAATCGGGCAGCTAAGCCGTGCCGAAAAGCGGTGTGCGCAGTGTGTGATCCTGTGTATAATGTTGTTTGGCTGAGTGCCACTTCAAAACCATGCAAACGGGGGAGCAACCGCTGCATCGCGAACGATTGGAGGGCTTCTTCAACACTGACGCCTGTAGCTTCCAAAGCGAGGTGAAGCACGGTGACATTCCAAGAACTGCTCATGGCGTTGCAACGGTTTTGGGCTGACCAAGGTTGCCTCATACTTCAGCCGTTTGATATGGAAGTCGGCGCTGGAACGATGCATCCTGCAACTGCGTTGCGCTGCCTTGGTCCTGAGCCGTGGAATGCCGCATATGTTCAACCATCAAGGCGTCCAACTGATGGACGCTACGGTGAAAATCCGAATAGGTTGCAGCATTACTATCAATTCCAAGTCGTCATGAAGCCATCCCCTGACAACATCCAAGACATTTATCTGAGCAGCTTGCAATACCTCGGCATTGACCCAAAGGAACATGACATCCGCTTCGTTGAAGATGATTGGGAATCGCCAACGCTCGGCGCCGCCGGAATAGGTTGGGAAGTGTGGCTTGATGGCATGGAGATAACGCAATTCACCTACTTCCAACAGATGGGCGGGATTGAGCTCAACCCAATCACCGTTGAGATAACCTATGGACCTGAGCGCATAGCGATGTATCTTCAAGGCGTTGACAGCGTCTTTGATTTGGAGTGGGCAAACGGCATCACATATGGGGAGTTGCACCGCCGATTTGAAGTTGAGGGCTCAAAATACAACTTTGAGCTGGCTGACACCGAAATGCTCTTCAAGCTGTTTGACATGTTTGAGCACGAGAGCGAGCGCATCATTGAGCATGGGCTCGTTCAACCGGCTTTTGAATACTGCCTCAAATGCTCACATGTGTTCAACCTGCTTGATGCAAGGGGTGTCCTCAGCGTCGTTGAGAGAACGAGATACATCGCAAGGGTGAGACGCCTTGCGAGGGCTTGCTGCAATGCCTACATAAAGCAGCGCGAAGAGCTGGGCTTTCCGCTGCTCAAACAAGCCGCAACTATACGGCGATAGGTGCGAATTGAGAGAGCAAATCTAAATGCGAAGCCTTGCGCCATTACGCTGCCACCCATAAAATTTCAAACGACGGGGAGGCAACGCATGCCATTCAGGTGGTGATGAAAATGCACGGTGAGAGCGCATCAAGGCTTTCTCGGCGCCAGTTCATTAATACCGTTTTTGGTGCTGCAGCATCATTTGCCATACCGACAATAGTGCCAGCTCAAGTCCTCGGTAGGCGCACGGGCAATGTAGCCCCAAGTGATATGAGCGTGCGGGCAGTCATAGGCGTTGGTGGAATGGGGACTGGTCACCTGCGCAACTTGCTGAGCCGAAAGGATGTGAGGGTGGCTGCAGTCTGCGATGTGGACAAAAATCATCTCACAAGGGCACTCAAGATCGCAGAGGAAGCGGGAACAAAATGCGACGGCTATACGGACTACCGTTACATATTGGACAGGGATGATGTTGATGTCGTCTACATCGCAACACCGCCGCATTGGCATGCGCTTCAATGCATCCATGCGGCACAGGCTGGAAAGGACATCTACTGCGAGAAGCCGATGACGAGGTTCATTTATGAGGGGCGAGTTGTGGCTGACACTGTTAAGCGCCACGGCGTCATCTTTCACATCGGCACATTTGGAAGGTATGGTGCAAGGGTGTGGCGAAAGCTTATAGCGAGCAATCTCCTCGGAAAGCCGCTTATCATCACGATGAACCACCACAAGTATAACTGGAAGGTGAAGATGTGGAGCGGGCGCATTGATCTTGAACCACAGCCAGTCCCACCGAACCTTGATTGGAACATGTGGCTTGGCCCGGCACCATATAAGCCGTATCATCCACATCGCTGCCATGGGAGCTTCCGCGGCTATTGGGATTACGACGGCGGTGGCTTCACCGACATGGGCGCACATTACTTTGACCCGATAATCTACATGCTCGGCTTTGATGAGAACTGTCCCGGTCCAATTGAAGTTGAGGCTGAGGCAGAGCCAGCACACCCAGACGCAGTCAGGTTGTGGGGCAAGATCACTTACAAGTTTGGTGATGGAACGATAATACGCTGCGTCAGCGGCGAGTGGGGTGAGCCAGACCCACCAGATGTTCCCTGGATTGAGGGACCGAAGGGGAAAGTGTTAAACGATGGGCGCACCGACCCACCAGACCTGCTCAAACAGCTTGAGAGTTACCCAGACCCTGAGCCGCTGATTGACTTTGAGACAGCGCTCAAAACGAGGAAGCAGCCCGGTGGAAATGCGGAGGTGTCACACCGCGTCTCCACGATAATGCACATAGGCAACATCTCAATTAGGCTTGGGCGAAAGGTAATTTGGGATCCGGTTAAGGAGCAGTTCGTCGGTGATGAGGAAGCGAATAGGTTCGTGAACATACCATACCGAGCACCATGGCACCTGTGATGAACCTGCTAACTTCAACTTGACCGAGTGGGGTGAGTGTGATGCGCTTGATGCTCAGCATCACAGTGGTGACGGTGACGATATCATGTGTGCTTTTAATCCTGCCAGCAATGCCATGTGCTGCAGGAGAGACAGAAGCTGGCGGAGTTTTAGAGGAGCCGTTAGCGAGCATACTCAAGGACATCGTCTCTGAGGATATCAATTTGAGCAAGCAAGCGATTGAGAGAGTCCAGAAGCTCGGCATGGATGGCGTAAGGCAGCTTGTGCGCTTAATGCCGCAGCTCGGTGAGGGAAAGGACGGCAGCATCAGGTTAGCTATACACAGGCTTTCAATGGCGTTTGCGGCAAAGGACAGGGTGAAGGAGCGCAAGGAACTCAGCATGACGCTGTGCGAATTGCTCAAGACGGATCTGCCAAATTGGGCAAAGCGCTTCCTCATTGAGCAACTGCAAATAATTGGCGGTGAGGAAGCCGTCGAGAGCTTATCAGCACAACTTGCTGATGAGGAACTCGCCGAGAGCGCAAGACAAGCACTTCAGGCTAACCCCTCAGAAGCAGCTTTAAAGGCATTGCGAGAATGGCTCCCGAAGGCGAAGGGCGATCTGCGTGTCGGCATAATCAACGCCCTTGGCGAAAGGGGCGATTTGAAAGCGCTCAAGTTGCTGATGGGTGAAGCGAAAAGCGCGGATGAGAATGTGCGCAGCGCCGCATTTGAAGCACTCGGCAAGCTCGGCGAAATAGCGGCTCTTGATTTGCTCCTCAACGGATTAAAGGATGGAAATGCACGCGTCAGGAGGAGCGCCCTCTCTGGCTTGCTCATGATGAGCGAACGCCTGATGCTCAGCGGGCGGAAAGGTGATGCCGTTAAGGCATACTGCGAGGCGCTAAAGCTTGTCAGCGATTCGCGGGGCAGACGGGCATTGCTCACACACATTGTCCCAATCGCAGATATGAGCGCTATTGAGCCACTCGTAATGTGCCTTAGCGATCCAGATGCGCATGTCCGCACGACGGCAATGAACTGCTTGAGCAACATGAAGGGTGAGGATGTTAGCAGGGTGCTTTCAAAGCTGATGGTGAAAGCCGACGAAAAGCAGCGGGCATTGCTTGTGCTTATCATGGGTGCGCGAAAGGATAAGGTGGCAATGGATGCACTCAAAGCAGCCTCAACCGATAAGAGCGACGCCGTAAAAGTGGCTGCATTGCATGCCCTTGGAAGGCTTGAAGATAGGGCACTTGAGGGGACACTACTTAATGCAGCATCTTCCGAGATTGATGAGATCCACGAAATAGCGCTCAAGGCATATCTTGAGCTCGCCCGAAGGAGGGTTAACGAGGGCGATTCAACTGGCGCCGTTAAGATGTTTGTGGCGGCGCTGAAAATGGCACGCACAGCTGAGCTTGTGCGTGAAGCACTTGCGGGAGTCGCTGCGCTCACAAGTGAGGAAGCGATTAAGCTGGTTGAGGGATTGCTCACGGATGCATCCGTTGGAGTTGATGCAATGCGTTCGTATGCCCTCATAGCAGTCAAACTTGCAGAGGCGGGTCAGAAGGAAAGAGCTGA
This sequence comes from Candidatus Thermosaccharophagus tengchongensis, assembly GCA_032161105.2. Lineage (GTDB taxonomy): Bacteria > Armatimonadota > Fervidibacteria > Fervidibacterales > Thermosaccharophagaceae > Thermosaccharophagus > Thermosaccharophagus tengchongensis. Next base: position 38,209 of record JAVHTD010000002.1, on the reverse strand, counting down.
GCAGATGCTCCTCAAGTTGTCCCAGATGAGCCTGCCGAGAGATATAGCTAACAATGTCGTTGCAACATTGAGGAAGCTTCGTCCGGAACTTGACTTGGCGTCAATGAGGGGCTTCATCACATCGTGGTGGATTATAGGTCCGTTTGAGGGGACGGATATTGACGCCGTTTTTTCGCCGGAGAAGGAGGTCAACTTGGGTGCAACGGTCAAGGTGGATGGCATTGAACTCAAATGGGAGAGGCACCGCACAAATGACATAGATGGCTTTGTTGACCTCGGGGCGTTGCTAAAGCCAAACCAAAATGTGACTGCATACATGTATGCCGAGATTGAGGTTGAGAGTGAGTGCGATGCCCTGTTCAAGTTCGGCAGCGATGATAGCATAAAGTGCTGGCTCAATGGAAAGCTCATCCACCGCTACCCACAACCTCGCTCGCCAGCAGTTGACCAAGATGTCGTCAAGGTGCACCTTAGACCCGGAATTAACACGGTGCTCCTTAAGGTGATCAACTTCGGTGGCGGTTGGTGTGCCACACTTCGCATAACCGATGTTGAAGGGCGCCCATTGAAGTTCAAACAGAAGTGATGACTTGCTTCACTTGAGGCGCCAATCAATCCCGCTTAATTTGCCCAACAGCGCTCCCATGAATGCCCGAGGGTGAACAGCGCAACATGGTTAGCCACCCGCATGTCACATTGATGGAACAAGCCGCAAATGAGGTGAACTGAAGATGAGAAGGGTCGTTGTGACTGGGATGGGCGCAATAACTTGTCTCGGCTATGGAGTTGAATCGCTGTGGAGGGGCTTGATTGAGGGTAGAAGCGGCATCTCAAGGATAACTCGGTTTGATCCGACAGGGCTCAGGAATGAGAATGCTGGCGAGGTGAAAGAGGAAGTGCTTTCCAATGCGCCTCTTCCCGACGAGGACATTGATGAGGCAACTTTGTTTGCGTATCTCGCATGCCTTGAGGCTGCAAATGATGCGGGGCTGCTTGAGCTGAGCGATGATGAGCGAATGAAGGTCGGGCTTGTCTTTTCAACCAACTTCGGTGGTGCTGGGAGATGGGAAGAGTTCGCATCGGGATGGCTTTTGGGTCAACAGGTCAATGCAAATCAGTTTGAGCAATTCGCCTTTGACTTCGCAGCGCGCTATGTGGCTTCAAAGTTTGGTTTCCTCGGACCGATGATGACGCTGTCAAACTCATGCTCATCTGGAACGAGCGCAATAGGAGTTGCGATGGACATGATAAAGCTCGGCATGGCGGATATAGTCATCGCCGAAGGTCACGACATGCTCTCTCGGTTTGCGCTCGGCGGCTTAAGCATACTCGGAACAATAACGCCAGAGTTGATACGCCCATTTGACAGGCGGCGCAGCGGGACAATATTCGGTGAGGGCTCCGGAGCGCTTGTCATTGAAGCTGAAGAGCACGCAAAGGAAAGACGAGCGCACATCTATGCCGAAGTGATGGGATATGCGCTGAACAGCAATGCCTATCACTTGACAGCCCCAAGCAAAGAGGGTGAGGGAATGATACGAGTCCTTAAGCAAGCGCTTGAGGATAGCAATGTGTCCCCGGAGCAGATTGACTACATCAACGCACATGGCACCGGGACGCAGCCCCATGACCCCGAAGAGACGCACGCAATAAAAGCCGTGCTTAAAAGGAGGGCTTACGAGATCCCTGTCAGCTCAATCAAGGCGGCAGTTGGACATGTCATGGCTGCTGCAGGGAGCGTTGAAGCCATCGCGACGATAAAAGCGATCAATGAAGGCGTTGTTCCGCCAACGCTGAATTATGAGGAGCCAGACCCGGAATGTGATCTTGACTATGTCCCAAATGTGGCAAGGGAGCATAAGGTCAACATCGCCATCTCAATATCGGCTGGGATTGGTGGCAACAACAGCGCCGTCGTGCTCAGACGATACAATGGACATTGAGGGAGTGAACTGAGGATATGGGTAGGGTGGCGATAACTGGCGTGGGAATTATCACATCCATAGGGACACAGCTGGATGAGTTTGCTCGCAACCTCTTCTCGTGCAAATGCGGTGCAGACCAACTCCAAAGCGTTCAAGGGCTTGAGCTAACAGCGCTGCGCAGCCGCACCGCCTACCTGATAAAGAAGCCGCTTGATGAGTTGCTACCCACAAAAAAGGCATACCTTGACAGATGCTCGGCGCTGACAATTGCTGCATGCTGGCTCGCGCTCAAGGACGGGGGCATTGAAGTGACCGAGGACGATGCGCCGAGCTTTGGTATATGCCACGGCACCGCATACGGATGTGAGGATAGCATGCTCATCTTCTGGGAGCGCATACTCAAGCGCGGCTTCAGGGGCGCAAGCTCAATCATGTTCACACACGCATACATGAACACGCCGATAAGCCTCGCAGCAATTGAATTCAATCTCAAAGGCTATCACTCCTGCTGCAGCGCCGGAATGTTGTCCGGTGCGCAGGCGATAGCCAACGGGACAATGGCGATAAAGCGCTCACTTGCAAGGAGAATACTCGCCGGAGGCTCCGAGGCATTCTCTGCGCTTCAGTTCATGGCTAACTATTTGGCTGGCGAACTCTCGCCGAATGATGGCGGAGAAGAGATAATGCGACCGTTTGACGCCTCACGCAATGGCTGGGTGATGGGTGAAGGTGCCTGCATGCTCTTGCTTGAAGATGAGGATGCAGCAAAGCAGCGCTGTGCGAATGTGCTCGGTTGCATAGGTGGCATTGGTGCCGCACAGGCATTAGATGCTGACAGCGAAAGCTCAATCTCCGATGCCATCCTGAGGAGCATGAAGGGGGCATTGCAGTCAGCCGGAGTTGAGCCGAGTCAAGTTGGCTGGATATGTGCATCGGCGAATGGTTCAAAAAGAATTGATGATGCTGAAGCCGTAGCAGTGGAATGCCTCTTTGGCAACGCAATCCCGGTGAGCAGTCCGAAAGCCGCATTTGGAGAAACTGTTGGTGCTGGGAGCGCTTTAAGCATTTGTGTTGCCATCGCGTCATTCGCATACCGCAGTATACCGCCAACTCTCTTCACAACAACGCCTTGCGCAAACATATGGCTAATCACGGAAAAGCCGATGGCATGGGATGGCGATAAACCTGTGCTAATCAACTCGGTTGATAAGAGCGGTGCTGCGATGAGCATCCTTGTCACGCCACCACGGTAAAGTCCGACGAAGACCCATTCCCCAACGGACGAACTTTGCTCTAAAGGCTCAAAACGAGGTGGAGTGCGCAATGAGCATCGTCGTCAAAATCTGCGGCATGACAAGCGCCGCCGACATAACAACGGCTGCATCCTGCGGTGCGGATTACATAGGCATAGTTGTGGAAGTTCCCGGAGCCATTCGCTCGCAAAGCTTATCGCGCGCTGCAGAGCTGTCATGCATTTCGCCATTGCCTGTGATTGCGGTGACGGTCAACATGCAGTTTGAGAAATTGCTCAAAGTGGCAGATGAGGTTAAGCCGGCAGCCCTGCAACTTCACGGTGAGGAACCGCTGGAAACCGTTAGCCGACTGAAGGGCGCCATTGATTGCGGTGTTTGGAAGGCGATAAAGCTGCCAAGCGCTGAAGAGCGCTTTGAGCCAACATCCGCAAAGGAGTTGCTCAAATTAGCTGAGCAGTATGTCAAAGCCGGAAGCGATGTAATCCTGCTTGATGCATCGCCGGCGAAGGGCATCCCCGGGGGGACTGGAACGCTTTCACATTGGGAGTATGCCAAGTTCATCAACGAGAACCTTGATGGGCGAACAATGCTTGCTGGCGGACTAAACCCAAGCAATGTCGGGGATGCCATAAAATTTGTTCGCCCTTGGGGAGTTGATGTTTCAAGCGGCGTTGAGCGCTGTAAGGGTGTGAAGGATGCCGCACTCATGGAGCAGTTTATCAGGAATGCACGCGCAGCTGCAGAGATGCTGCAGCGATGAATTGAATGCTCATCCTCATCCATTTGCGGAAGTCATATGGAGCCGCTGATCCTCTCTCCTTCACTGCCATTCACTCAATGCTTTAACTTGCGGCAGCTCCTTTGGCGGCTCATGCGACTTGGGCAACGGGATGAGAATGACACAGCAGCGCAGCTCCTTAACGCCACTGAAGTGTATGGCGAGCTTGCGCACACCGGCGTTTGGGTTTTGTCCCTTCGGGTCTGGCGATGACGGAAGCGGCTTTGCATCCATGACTGTGAATTGGGCATTGCTTGGCGAGATTATGCGGCACCAAAGCCTTGCATCGCCTTGATGCAATATTGCCGTAGCTCCATCAACTTGCACTTGAGCCGGCGTATGCATGAACCAATATACCTCCCCCGGCTGTTTCAGCTCAATCTCATCTTGGATGAGGATGGCATCGCCATTTGCGCCACGCATCAACATGACGCCCCGCAGGACGCTGGCTGCATGAGCCGAATAAGCCGGAGTTAAGTCGGCAACAGCAAATGCAAAGTCCTTGCGAGATGAAAAGCGAATCACCTTAGCAAACGCTCTTGGGTCTTGGTCCGGCTCCTTTGATGGGTTTATCACGATGGTGTTATGTCCCTCAGCGCGCATGCGGTAATACGACCAACGAAGCGCGCCGAAGTAGCCGGGCAAGTTGTAATTATCGGCACCGAGGTCAAGCGCCCACCTATAACCGAGCGCGTCAATGACGAATGTGCCTATGTCCAGATTGCTGTGGTTGGCTCTGTTGTCACCGGCTTTAAAAGCGACGAATGTGGCTTCCCTATCATTCCATGCGGTGCGCATCGTCACAACCTCAACTTTTCGGAAGTGCTTATCAAGCGGTAAACCCTCAGCTTCCGGGTCATTGCCGCGCTCATCAAACCAGATTATGTCGAGCGGATGCGGTGCAGCAGTAGACCTCGCATACCAGGCATAGACTGGGCGATTAAATTTCCGAGCAAGCCAAAACATGTGCGGTGCGCGGAGAGTCCCATCACCGCCGTCGGCAAAGTTAAAAGTTCTACCGAGCGGACCGGTGATGTAGATCGGGAACAAACCCGTCTCGGAGAAGCCCTCCATCTTCGCCAGACCTAAGTCTGTTCCGACCGCAGTTTCAAGCGCTGCAAGGAGCACGCAATTGTAGGAAGTGGCGTAGTTCCAATACCCGGGACCTTCCGCCCACGCTCCATCGGGAGCAAATTCACCCATCGGCAAAAGCAATGAGTTAAGAGCGTTGGTTAATATCTCCCCGCACAGCTTCGGATGCTCTTCAAAGATGGCAAGCGCACCCATTCCGATGCCGCCATTGCAAACTTGATTCCAATTGTGCCTTGCCCTTGACCACCAACCACGGCTGCGGTAAACCTCCAACGCTCGCTCAAGACCCTTTGAAACTATGGCGTCAACTATGACTCGCCGTTGGGCATCGTTCCACTGGTCATAGAGCCAATCATAAGCAATGGCAAACGCATGTGTCATTTCCGCGGTGTCAAGGAAGTGACGCGGGTTCCAGTCGGGGAAGTTAGCAGCTGCCTCAATTTCGCGCCAAGCCCGCTCAATGCATCTTTTATCGCCGTCAATGTGATACACAAATGAGAGCACATAAATCCGATTGAGCACGCGCCTGCTCACGCCAAGCAACCTTAAGCCATCCGGTATCTCGTAGCGAGATGGCGTTTCGTTCAGGATTCGTTCAGCCTGCTGCTTGATTGAGCTGTAGAACTTAGCTGCCGTCGGATTTGCCCCTATAAGCCTGCGCAATCCATCAAAGCCATCTGCGGTGACGAGAAGGCGCGGGTGAGCTCTCTTCACAAGTGCTGTCCATTCATCCGGTGACGGTATGTTTATCTCCGCATGGAATGCCATAGAGAGACACAGCAGCGAAAGCCACATGTGCATCTCAATCACCCCCACACCTTCCGAGCGAGATGCAGTTTTGCAGCAATTGTGACACGCCAATGATCAGATGCACAGCCAGAGCAGCTTAAACGACGACGCAAAGCGCTTTAGACATGACGCTAATGGTTGTCGGCGTCGGGCGCATCTTCTCACCGTCTGCATATAGCCAAAGCTGCTGTGGTGAGCTGACTTTAACATTGGTAACAGTATGGCTTGAGACTGCGCTGTGAAATCTGTGCCAGCCAAAAAACACGGCCGGGAATAAAATCAGTATCGTCACCTTTGGAGCCGCCCTTATCAGGCACATGTGAAGCAACCCATCCATCACATTAGCCTGCGGTGCTATTACCATCCCGCCGCCATAAGCAGGTGTGTTTGCGGTGGCTGCAAGGAGTATCCTGCCATTGAATTCTCCAAAGTCGGCTTCAATGCGAACTTGCGGGAAGTTATAAGTCGCAAGCAGACGGAGCGCTGCAAGCACATACGCCGGCATCCCGTGAACTCGCATTTCACCCTCGGATACGATGCGTGAGACTTCGGCATCAAATCCGAGCGTCGCCACAGTTGCGAAAGCCCTTCCGCCAATTTCGCCAAGGTCAATTCGCATGGTTTTCATCCTCGCTATTGAATTGGCTATGTATTTGGCTGAGCATGGGATACGCAACGCCTTCGCAAGGTCGTTACATCTTCCCCCCGGAAGGATAGCTAACGGGACATCACTCCATGCGAGCGCATTAACCACTTCATTAACTGTGCCATCGCCGCCGCAAACGGCTATGCAACCTATCCCCTTCTTCACCTCACCCCTCGCCAAAACTTCCGCATGACCGCGCTCAACCGTCCAGTGCAATTGTGAGCGTATGCCAAGCAGCGAAAGCTCACTCGCCAATTGGTCTGCGAGCCGCTTTGCCTTGCCGCGCCCTGCGATTGGGTTGGCGATTATCGCAACATCCGGGCGCAGCAACTCATTTCACCTCGCAGATGAATATGGGGGGCATGTGGAAGTAAGTTATGCTCGGGTTATAGCCGACTGCCTCTTTCGCCATCTCAATTGCCTCCTCAAGGCTGCCAGCAGCTTCGTAACCGAGGACTTCGGCGACACGCTTCACCTTCGGCTTGACAACGATTATCTTGCTCAAATAGCGCTGTGCCCTATAGCCCCAATACCAGTCAAATAGCGCGTGCGCACCGTGAAACGAGTATGAATGGCGATACAGCTCAACATACCTCGGGTTGGTGGCAAACTCCTCCTCATACGCAGCTATTTCGTCAATGTTGCGTGTGCGCTTTAAAACGAGCTCGTAGAAATCCCTGTGAGGCACTTGATGGATCGGATGGAAATCCTCGTGCAAAGGATAGGTGAAGATGAGCACGCCACCCTCACGAACCAATGGCTTGTTGATGAACAGGTGAAAAATGTAGCCCGGTCCGAGAGCGTTGACGAGTATGGGGTTGAGGATGGAGTTGACATTGTATGGTCCAAGGTATGGCATGCCCGCAACCAAGATGTCGCATTGCCCTTCAACTGGCACCACCTGCTGCTCGTATAAGTGTTTGAGCGTTTCCTTGTGCGCCTCCTCAACATCACCGGCTTGAACACTCGTCATCCTGTATGGCGCACGAGTCGCATGGAATATGACACGCCGCCAACCTACAGGCATCAACATGAGCGCCCCTCGGCTGATGTGAAAGTTGAGCCTGTCAATGAGGGCGTGCTCATGCTCTCCCTTTTGCAGGTAAAGCAGATACCATGGGAATGTTGCATTGTTGATTGTCGTCTCAATGTGGAAGACGCGCACATGCTCATGTATGACCCTGTCTATGCGCTCAATTGAGCGATGCATTTCCGATTGGCGCACATCCATGAGCGATGTCTTTAGCAGCACCTTCGGGTTGTGATGGTGCCTTATGCTCCAATATGTGCTCAGTCCAGTGGCTATGCTTTTGTGCCCGCCGTCCATAGGCGTCAAGTTGAGGTTGACATAAATGAGCAAGTCGCATTCAACGGCTCTCCTGTTGACCTCAACATCCTCGCCGGCTTCGGTCTTGCCGAGATTAGCAATGTTATCCCTGTCCTCGGCATCGTGATTGTAAAGGCGCTCCGGATAGAAAGCCTTAAACACCCTCTCGCCAACGATATGCCTTATCTCCGATGGCGTCATTCTCCTGTGCAGCCCGATAGCGCCAATGATGTGAATGTCGTCAATGCCCTTTTCTGCGAGCTTACCAAGCACGACTTCAAGCACGAGCTGCCTGACATCGGGGCGTTGCATCGGAGGGAGCGATAGCGAGATGTCATCAAAAGCGATTGTGACTTTCATCCCGCGCTTGAGCAAAGCCGAAAGCGGCTCACACCCGTATGGGTGTTCAATAGCGTGCTCAATTGCTTGCCTCGGGTTATCAATCGGCGGAAGCGTTGGCGGAGGGTAAATCACCCTCGTTCCGACCGGCAATTTCTCCCACAGGAAACCCTCGCCATAGTGGAAATAAAACCGCTCGTTGCTCCTCTCAACATATCGGATGAGCTTACCCTTATCAAGCTCCATTTGCCCAACTGCCCCTCAACCACAGTTTCATTTCGCTTTACCGAACGCCCTTCTATCGCTCTCCGGTATGATGAATTCAAACCGCTTGTCGGTCATCCACATTTTGAACCTCGGGTCAGAACTCCAATGGCGGTAGCTGTCTTCAACGGACTGCGCAAGCTTGTATTTGACGGAGCGCTTTCCGTTGCTGATTACCAACTCGCCAGATGGGTTGCCTTCCCTCGCAAATGTAACCTTGTATCCATTTCCACCGCAGGCGAATTCAATGGTGCATGTCTCGGGCGTCAAGCTGAGCTTTGGGGAGAGCTCCTCAGCCTCGCCGACACCCACGCTCATGATGACAGCAAACTCAACCACCTTCCCCCTCTCCAATGGATGTATCTCAAGCACCTTGTGGTGAGCTGTAACTTTGTCATGCAACCGCCAGTTGATTGTGAACGGTGGCGGAGTGGTGTATTTATTGGGCTGTGACAGGTCGTAAAGCTGCATCTGCGATTTAGCCGGCATGAGCACATACCCATTCATGGCAGCCTTCCCGCTTTTCACTTTAAAGCCACCATCACGAAGCTCAACCTGCTCACCAAGCGCGGCTACCCAAAATGCCCTCTCAGCTTCATCACCGAGAATGACACGGTCATAAACGACGACTGCATTCGGTCGGATGAAAACAACCTGACGGTAAACTCCTTCAGCCTGACTCGGCAACCACGAATTGGTTGCGTCGCCACAGACATAGTCAAATTCCGGGTGCGTTTCGTATGCGATCAATTCGCCTTCGCGCAGGAAGACAGACTCGGTGTGACCATGGAAGTCAAGCCCACCACCGTAACCACCCTCCGCTGGTGCATATCCCACTGTAAGCCTATCCCTTGCTATGTATCGGAATGTGGAATCGGAGAAGCGCATGATAACGGGCAGCTCCTCGGCACGCGGATGCGAGAGGTTGTTCCCCCAACGCTCAAGCCAATCCGATGGCTCTATAACGACGACATTGCCCCACGACTTGCCCGGGTTTGGATTGCCATCATCACCGTAACTTGAGAGTGTTCCGAGCAGGAACTCTCCCGCCTTGGCAATCTGAAGATGCGTTGGCTGATGGCGATATACATGGTCACGGACGCCACAGGCAAACCAAATCTCCGTGAGTTCATCAGACCAATCCGAGCGCATGACAACTTCACCCTCACCATCAAAGAGAACAGTCGGCGGCAGCTCATCAAACTTAACTGACGGGGCTTTAGGATCATACCAGCCAAGTGCCAAACCGAGTGGCACAACGAAAGCCATCGGACGGATGCTTGCGGCTTCCTCGGCGAAGAAGAGCAACTTGTCAATTTCTTCATCGGTGGCATCTTCAGCCATGAGCCTTTCAATCAGCTTGCTCCAATCATACTTGTGCTGCCCAATTGGATGCTTTGAGATAGCATTGTCTATCCAGCGTATTGGCTCACCGAGCGGATTAATTGGACCGAGCATCCTGCGGTTATCTCGCCTTGGATGAATTAGCTCGCAGTATGTGATGAAGCCGCCGATGATCAATCGGTCGTGGAATTGCGGCTCATCAAGGAAGTTGCGCAAATACAAGAACGGATAGGCATATCCAGCATATGGGCAATGGCAGCCGGTGCGCGGGTTAAGCCATCTTGTTCCGCCGCGCCTTCCTGCGTGAACTGCGAAGTATCTCTCCACATTCACAAGCCAACTCATGATGTGCCAAAGGATGGCTCTATCTCTGACTGAGAGTGGCTCATCAAGGGCAGCGAGCGTCCAAGGGAAAACATCCATGTTGCCGATGTAGCCTCGGAAGAAATCGCGCAGGCGCTGCACCTCAGGCACATCGCCGAGGGAAGCTGCCGCAAAGTCAAATAAGATAGCCACTGCACCCGGGAAGAACGGACCATGATGGTGAAATGTGCAATAAGGGTCGGCTCGCCCATCCTTGAGCAATTCCAAAACGCGCTCCATGAAAAACTGACGCAGTGATGGCTCCCTCGCAAAGAGGCTTGCAAAGCCAGTTATAGCCATGCGCCAGCCAAGTTCATACCTTCTCCAAGTGCCCTTCTCTGACAGCTTCTGCTGCGCCTCTGGGAGCTTTGGTCCGAATGTCGCTTTCGTTATTCCAGCTGGGAGGAAGCCTTCCCTATCGCACTGCCTGCGAAGCCATTGGAAGTAGCGCTCAAACAATCTGGCATAACCTTGCATGCGCTTCTCAACATCAGGAATGTGCTCCCTTCTCAAGAGCATCCTTGGGCGTGTGAGCTGTGGCAGGCGCATAAAGTAATGCGTCTCAGACATGTCGCCGTCAAACGAACTCAAGCGCACATATAACGAAAAGATGCCAGTCCCGTCAAGCCTTGGTTGTATCACCTCAACACGCTTTTCATACGGTTCAAGCTCCACTATCCGTCTACCGCTCACCACTTCCTTGCCCATGTAATCGGATATGGTGAAGCCGAGGTTGAGCTTTTGTGTCCTCCTGAGCAAGTTGCTCAATTCAATTCGCAGTTCGACTGGCTCATCAGCATAGAAGACGGATTGATAACGGCGTTGCTCCATCGGCGTTTCACGGTAGCCGTAAATTTCCATGCGAACCATGCCATGAAGGGTTTTCCTGACGCGCAAAGCGTCAAGCTGCGCATACTTGCTGTATGCCCTCACCCTAATAACATGCCTTCCCGGGGTGAGCCTAAACTTGGGCGCATTCCATGCCCAGAACTCGTCCGTCTCATTCACGAGGAATATGCCCTGTGTTGGTGTTTGCCATATCTCCCTCCGCCAGTGAAATTCAGGTCCGTCATCAAGCGCAATCGTTATCGTGCCCGGCTTGTCAAGCTGTGTCAAAGGGGCATCGCTTGGCAGGAGTTGATGGTCAGTGATATCGCTAACATCAACCCACTCACTGGTAAGGTAACCGCGCTGTGCATCTCTCAACGCAATTCGCACTGTGTGGTTGTTTTCAACGGAGATGACTTGCTCAACGCCCTTTACTACCTCACGAGTGATGCTGACCCTTCGTCTATATTGTGGCGGTGGGACAATGATGCGTGTGTGCTTCAGTTCATCACGGCTCAGCCCGATTGGTGCCGGCGTGATGAACAAGCCCGCTCTAAGCGCAGTGAATGACAACCTGTCAATCGGTATCAGCGGCCACCAATCCGGACTGGGCGGATTAAACACCATCAAGTGATACGGTTCAAATGACAGTTTGATCGCGGATTGCAGGTTGAGTGACGAAAGGTCAAATGCCATAACCGTCCTTCCACGCCAGCATGCTACGAACAGCAATGATGGAGCACCTCTGAGGAAACCCGGCGGTATGAACGCCTCAAGCATAACTGGCAGCTCATCCACTTTCACAGATCCGGTCACCTTCAAATCCTTCGCATCAATTACCACAACTCGGTTGTTCGTTGCATCAGCAACGAGAACCCTATTTCGCGGCGCATCGGCAACTATGTCGGATATATAGCCCCCAACATCAACGGCTCCCTCTAATGTCCCCTTCACGACATCCACAACGCCAACCTTGCCGGTTATCGGCGATGTGAAAAACAACCTGCTACCGATGAGGCACATAGCATCCGGACCAGCGCTTTTGAACAGCGGCGGCTTCACATCCTCAAAGATGCTCTTCTCACCGGTGACTTGCTTTACATCCACCTTTCTCTGCTCATATCCCTTTTCAGTCCACGCTTCAATGACAATGGCGTCTTGCAACCCCGAATAACGCCTTGCGCCAACTGTGCCCGGTCTGCCAACTTCAATGGATTCATGCCTCCTCAGCAAATCAAGCTCTCGCCATGGCTCAACGAGCCTCATGCTCGCCAAGTCCACCATGGCCGATTTAAACCAAACCAACACTTCCTTCCCCGCAGCACTCACGCCTATTGGCATCCAGTCGAGCTTCGCCTCTGCCACAACTTTATCAGTCGCTGCATCAATTGCGGTGATGCTCATTCCATCCCTTGAAGCGCAATACAGCATGCCATCCGAGGACGACAGCGACCAAGGCACTTGCGGAACTTTAATCTCACCGATAATGCTGAGGCTGCGTGTGCTCCCAATAACAATGCGGCTCCCAACCGCATCGGCGACATAGAACTTGCCCCGCTGCGTATCAACTGCAATGTCGCTTAGATACCCACCGATGTCAATCGCCCCTATCGGTCGCCTTGCAGCGATGTCAAAGATGCCCACACGCCCGCTTATGGGCGCTGTAAACAGCGCCAAGTTCCTCCCAAGCTCCACTATCACATCCGGACCGCTCTTCCGCTCAATCGGGTATGGGAAGCGCCTTGCGGGCATCTGCTCGCTATGTTTCCACCAGAGTGGATAGACCATGATGGTTGACTCGTTTGGGACGCTCACCGGGAACTCAAGCATGACATTTCTCCCAGCATTGACAGCCTTCACATAAGCTCCACCGCTTGCCCTTGCCTCCTTACGCACCTCCCAATCCGCCGAGCCAACTTTGATGGCGTGCTCAGCCTCCCAAACCGAAGTTGTGCCTGCGATCGGCAGCGAGAAAACCGTCTTTGGCAGTTGTGCCGCTATAACCCTATGGCAAAGCGCCGCACAAAAAACGAATGCAACCCAAATAGCTATGAGATGCCTCCCCCTGATGCGCCTCATTCACCTCACCTCCACGCGCTCACATGCTGAAAATTAGTCGTGCTTATTGAAGCCGCCCGCGAAGCTCACCTTGTAACCACTCATTATAAGCTTTGACATTGCGCTTGAGCTCGTCAACGCTATCTCCACCGAACTTCTCAAGCACAGCATCAACGAGCACTATCGCCACCATGGCTTCACCTACAACTGCAGCTGCTGGAACGGCGCATACATCTGCACGCTCAAAATGGCTTTGTGCCGGCTTGAGCGTTCTCAGGTCAATTGACCGCAGCGGCTTCTTCAAAGTCGCAATCGGCTTCATTGCTGCACGCACAAGTATCGGCATGCCATTGCTGACGCCGCCCTCAATTCCACCCGCATTGTTTGTCCGGCGAATGAAAACAATGGAACCTTCAACATCAACTTGCGGCTCAAGAAACTCATCGTGCACCTCAGACCCAAACCGCTTTGCCGAGTTGAAACCGAGCCCAATCTCAACTCCCTTAATGCCCTGAATGCTCATCACGGCGCATGCAAGCCTTGCATCAAGCCTTCTGTCCCATTGAGAATAGCTACCCAAACCAATTGGAACGCCACAGGCTATGACTTCAAAGATGCCGCCAACGCTATCTCCACGCTCGGCAGCCTCGTCAATGACCGCTTTCATCTTAGCCTCTGCGTCTGCGTCGGCACAACGCAGTTCGGATTTTTCGGCAAGCTCTCTCACCATCTCAATCGGCATTCGCTCATGCGCATTCACACTTATCGGACCTATGGCAACCACATGGCTGAATATGGTTATCCCAATTTCCTCACACAGTCTCTTTGCCACAGCTCCAACGGCAACGCGAGCTGCAGTTTCCCTCGCGCTGGCTCGCTCAAGCACATTTCGCAAATCATCAAGGTGAGCATATTTGATTGCGCCAGCAAAGTCAGCGTGTCCCGGACGAGGCACAAAGAAGCGCCTCAATTCATCGTCGCTGAACTGCCCATTTAATGCCTCCGGCTGCATTGCAAGCTTCCAATTCTCGTAATCGCGATTGACTATGCGCATCGCTATCGGACCACCAATCGTCCTTCCATGCCGGACGCCGGAAAGCAGCTCAACTTCATCGCATTCAATCCTCATCCGCTCACTGCGTCCATAGCCGACTTGGCGTCGGCGAAGTTCGTCGTTGATGTATTTGGCTGAGAGCTCAAGCCCAGATGGCACACCATCAACGATGGCTAAGAGGCATTGACCGTGCGACTCACCCGCTGTAAAGAAACGAAAGCGCACAAGCATTTTTCAACACTCTCTTATGGCAGTTCTGATGAGGTAGCAATCGCTGTATTTGGAGTGTAACGCGAGGGCAGCGCAATGGGGCGAAATGAGGTTAATCCCGTGAGAGCAAAAGTGCGAGGGTAAAGTCACCACACTGCCGATGGGTGAGCTCTGCTATCCGCCCGGAGCACCCCTTATGCGAAGACCGAGAGCCTCCTCAGAATACTCAGGCCACAGCCTGATCACATGCGGTGTGACGAAGATGATCATGTCCTCTTCGGAACGCTGCTTTTGCTTGCCCTTGAAAACCTCGCCAATGATCGGCAGGCGAGCCAGCAATGGCACTTCTGTTATAGCTGTGCTTGAGCTGCCGCGAGTTAACCCGCCGATGGCGAAGCTTTCGCCATCACGCACCGTTAAATAGGCTGTCGTTGATGCAGTCGTAAATATTGGAACGGAGCCACCAATTGGGTTAGTAACATAACCCGTTATCTCCGCAATCATTGGCGTGATGAAGATTGTGACGCTCATATCTGCGTTGACCCTCGGGAGCACGATAAAGCCAACTGGTATTTGCATTGGAACAGGGAGAGTTATCCTTATCGGGTTTCCAAATTGGTCAACTTGAAGCATGTCCATGAAGACGGGTTGAATTGTTGAGAACATGATCGACGCAGGTTGATTGTTGGTTGTGACGACGCGTGGTGCCCTTAAGACCTTACCCTCGCCGCGGCTCAGCAACACGCCGAGCGTCGCCCTCAAGTTGCCGCGCACAAATCCGATAGTGAACTGCGTTCCGCCGGGCATGCCAGAAGTGGCAACAACAACATCGTCACCACCAACTGCCCAGTTAATTCCGAGTGCCTGTTGTGCGTTCCTCTGGAGAGCGACAAATTGCGATTCAATTTCAATCTGGTCTGGGGGGATGTCAATCAAATCAATGAGCTGGCGAAGTTGCTCAATTGCCTCCGGAGTGCCATAAACGATAAGCGCATTAACAGTGCTGACGACGAGGATCTGTTGAATGCCCGGAATTTGGAACACACCCGCACCCGGAGCCGGTGCACCCGGAACCGCACCAGGTGCACCTGGTGGGGCACCCGGCACCGCCTGCAAAAATTCGCCGCGAGTTAGATTGCCTTCATACACGCCATAAGTGGGGATGAAGCCATAAGTGCCAACTTGGTTTGGAACCTGTCTTTGCAGACCAAGAGCATTTGTCACTCCCATCCGATCAAGCATTTGCAACATCGGTGCCGGAGGATATGGCAATGTCATTCCCATCGGATTGCCCAAAGCTTGTTGAATTGAAGCCATTGGTGAAAGGACCGATACGCGTGCCCCGAGCATTTGCGCAACATGAAGTGCATCCAAGAACTTGAGCCTTATAACGCCGAATGTAACGCGGGGCTGTTCTTGCTGTATGCGTTCCTTTAACTCCTCACTTGTAACAAGTCTTGGAAGAACTGGCGGTTCACTCTCTTGCTCAACAACCGGCGGTGCAACATGCGACGGCTTAATCGGCTCTTCAACAACTTCTGGTTCCTGTGGCTTTTCGGGTTTGCCAACTTGCGGCTTTTGAAGCGGCTCTTCAGCTGGCGGCTTGTCAGAGATAATGAAAACACCGCTTTTGTCGCGCCACCAGTATAAGCCAGTCGGTTTAACGATGTAGTCCAACACCTCGCTCAGGCGCATATTGCGTATGGACAATCTCCCAACACGCCTGTTGCGGGCTTCCAAAGTGATATAGTATTGCGCCTCGGTTTGTTGGAAGACCATCTGACATGCATCCGCTACAGTTGCATCTTCAAGCTCAAGTTGCAGTATGACTGGCTCACCCTCACCTTCATTTGCCCCTTTGACCATAATGCCGCTCATCAAGCCATAGAATAAAAACAGCAGCAACGGCAACCATCGGCTTCTACACACTTACCTCACCTCCCCATATCTGCGGGCGAAACAATGCCCACCGCCACAGCAATTAAATCGCCGATCACTAAAGCAACTATGTATACCACTAATGTCGTTGCAACTTCCATCTATCTCGTCCTTTACGGTTAAGGAAGCGTGACCTATCTCCTCCAACCTCTGCCTCCCCAACCGCCTCTCCAGCCGCCTCCCCAGCCACCGAGTCCGCCAAAACCTCCCCAACCACCGAGTCCACCAAAACCTCCCCAACCACCGAGTCCACCAAAACCTCCCCAACCACCAAGTCCGCCTCCCCAACCACCAAACCCACCAAGTCCACCAAAACCACCGAGTCCGCCAAAACCTCCCCAACCACCAAGTCCACCAAAACCTCCCCAACCACCAAGTCCGCCTCCCCAGCCACCAAACCCACCAAGCCCACCGAGTCCGCCAAGTCCGCCTCCCCAACCACCAAGTCCACCAAAACCTCCACCAAATCCACCCTGCTGCCCGCCACCGAGTGTGCCACCAGTTGGCGTTATCACCTGACCGCCAAGCATTTGTGCAACCATTATTGCATCAGTGAAGCGCAACGGTATGCGTGCCCAGATGTATTCCTGCGGCTCAGCTTCCTCAGCAGTTGCAATTCCGCCAACTGCTGGAGCAGCGCGCCTTCCAACTGCTGCCCCTTCCATCACCGGCATTTGAGCCATCATCTGTTGCCCAGGTTGAACTGGAGCCTCAGCACCCGGTGGGAACGGACCTCCTACAGGGGGTTGCCCCTGTGCAGGTCCGAAGGGAGCAGGACCAAACTGTGGCTGTTGTGGTTGAGGTAGAGGTTGCTGCTTCGGGCGAATTCGCACCACATCATTTTCCACAAACCATTCAGCACCAACGCGGTCGCAAATTAAGTCAAGAACTCGCTTCCGAGGCAATCCCTTAACCTTAAGCGTCACAAGACCTTGCACTCGTGGGTCAATCATGTAGTTGACACCGGTGTCCTTAAACAGGGCATCAATGGCGTCCTGCACCGTTGCATCTTGCAAATCAAATGCCTCCCCAATTGGCTCATCCAGACCTTTGATCTGAGCATGCGCGAGTGACCACACTCCGAGCACAAGGATCGCGCTTATTGCTACACAGAGCACCTTGATACGCTCCATGCTTCTTCACCTCCAAATTTCGTGCGGCTGCATCCTTTGCCTTAACGGCATCCATATCATTAGATGCTCTCACACTTAAATTGTTCCATTCAGCCCACCTGCATGTCAACCCAGCAACTGCAGCTTTAACATCATTCATCATTCCTCTGGTCGTGGTTGCTGTGGTCTCCTTATGAAAGGTCGCCTGCCACCAGGTTGACCCGGACGAACACCCGGAGTTGTGGGTTGTTGTGGACCCGGTTGCATCCACGGTTGTCCGCCGGGTTGCATCCATGGCTGCATTGGTGGACCACCAGGAGGCATCCAACCTGCTTCAGGTTGTGGCATCCCACCGGGCGGCATCCACGGTTGTGGCATTCCACCGGGTTGCATCCATGGTTGCGGCATCCCACCGGGTTGCATCCATGGTTGTGGCATCTCACCACCAGGCGCACCAATTGCACCGGGCATGCCCGGAGCCCCAGTTGTTGGTCTTGCGCCGGCTGGGCGCATTCTAACATACTTCAATTGCCCATCCACATCTTCAACCAGCATCCGGTCACGCTCAATGCGCACCACACGCACTTCGCTCCTTTCAATCCCGGGTGCAGGCAATACGCTCAACGGTAAACTATCACCAGCACGCACAACACCGTGATCACGCTCATTGGCTTCAAGTATTGCATGCACACGACTGCTATCAATGAGAACACCCGCCATGCGATATGGCGCTTCCAAAGGCTCGTGAGCACGCTCTTCTTTCTCTGGTCGCTTACCGCGCAAATTCCTCCTACCTTCAGCAGTCCAATACTCAGGACCAGTTGGAGTAACATCCACATTGAGCAACGGTAGCCCCGCAGTATCCCATTGAATTCTCTTTAGCGCCTTCTCCTCCGGTGGGGACGCTGGCTGAAGGACCATAGCATATCTTGGGCGCTCAGGGGTTTCCTTTCTGGGCTGATAGATGGGAGCGAACGGATCGGCACTGCTCTCATAACCGGGCTCTTGCAACTTTTCACCGGGTGCAGCTTGAGCTGCCTGTGGTTGAGGAGCAGTTCCTGCTCCTCCCATAGGCATCATACCGCCGGGGGGTGCTGATACACCTTGCGGTGGTTGACCACCTGGTGGTGATGGTTCTGGCGGTGGCTGACTGCTGGGCATCATTGATGACGGTGGACTGGGCGATGAAACATGTGTAGCCCCCTCCGATGGCGCTTTGCTGCTCTCTTCGCTCATCTCTGAAGGACCCGATGGTGATGGACCTTCACCAAAACCCTTTGGCTTACTGAGGAGGATAGCTGAAACGATAGCGACTATGAGCAACGGAAGTAATACCCCCGCCCAAATGATGAGCAGCTTTTTTTGTTTCTCATCCATTAGGTTGTTCACCCCCATTGTAAATGCTCCAGCCTTCATTATGCCTGTTGCGCAAATTCATTGCTACCTCCTCTTTAGCCACTTGATGCGCCTTTAAAATCCTCAGCAACAGCGCACCATCGCTATCAAAGTGATTAATTCATTCGCCTTCACCCTCCTCACCGGGAGCAGGACCCTTTGGATGCATAGCAGGTGGTCCTGAAGCCGGCGGTCCCGAAGTTGGCGGTCCCGGTGGTCCTGAAGCCGGTGGTCCTAAAGTCGGTGGTCCTGGTGGTCCAGGCATAGGTTGGGTAGCCGGCTGCGGTGCAGGCTGTGCAGTTGGTGGTGGCGCACGCCCTTCAAGTGCTGCTCGTTCAACTTCGGTCTCACAAATCATGAGCAGCGACACAGGTATAGTTGCAGTTAAGCGTGGTGAGACACCCTCAAACCTCGGCATCATGACGACCATCGGGCGAGGTCCACTTGGCAATCGCTCAATGAATTTGAGTATGCTCGGAAAATCGCCTTCAACAGTTATGTCAAACTGACCAAGCGCCATAAACCCATTTTGGGGTGGCGGTGGTGGCTGCAAGCTAACTTGGAGCGTCGGCAAGTTATAGTTGACCAACCTGACCCCACATTCCCTTGCGAGCCGAGCTATAAACATTCTCGTTTGCGGCTCGTAATCAACGATTGCTTCCCTAAACCATTTCCAAAACAATTCCGATTGGTCATCGGCAATGAAGGAGAATACATGAAAGCGCTTTTTCAAAGCCATCCAGCGGATTCTCGCCTCAGCCGCAAATTTCCTTGCTTCCTCTCGCTCGCGTTCAGCCTGCTTCAACTTCTCATCGGATGCCTCACTCCGCAACTGCTCAACAGTCTTACTGAGTTGGGCAATCTCTTTTTGCTTCGGGCTGAGACGCCACCATCCAACCGCAGCTATGATTAGGAAAAGCAACACGCCGATGATGCTCGCATACACCCAACTAAAACCTTTCATCAGCGTTGCACCTCACTCACCCGATGGACCACTTTGAGGTGGACTCGGCGGCGCACCTTCAGGTGGTGCACCCGGAGGCATACCAGCACTTCCAGGTGGCGCACTTTCCGGCGGTGCACCCGGAGGCATACCAGCAGCTCCAGGTGGCGCAAGACCAGGTGGTGCAGCTGCTGGTGCGATTGATGGAAGTTGAATTTGTATAGCGAGTGTAGCCCGTATGGCGAACTCAATTGCACCTAACGGCATGTAATCCGCCCACCGGCTGACGCCGGAAGGAGATGATGGAGTTGGCTGTCCCTCCATTGGCATCATCCCAGGCATGCCACCCATACCGGGCGCGCCCGGAGGCATGCCACCCGGAGGAGCCATACCCGGCAATGTCCCTTGCTGCGGATCCCCAGATGTGAGCACGATGTTAAATGGTTCAGTTAACCTGAGCCTGATCAGGTTGACGCTGCTGAATAACGCTGACCGAGAAAATATCCTCCAAAAGCTATCCCAAGTTTTTCTGTCACGCGCAAAGCCCTCCATCGTTACTGTAGTGCCAGCAAACTGCAAACTTGTTATCTGCACACCCGTCGGTATCCATTTGGCGATTTTCTGGCAGGCTTCAACCCATATTCTCCCGGATTTCAAAATACCGTCAAGCATAGTTAGCCTGTCATCAATCGCTTTGACGCCATTCCTTATTCGGTTAGCCTCGTCAAGTATGCTTTGGATTTCCTGCTTCTTTTGCTCAAGCCGTGTCTTCTCTTCCTCCAACTCCCTTATGCGCCTTGACCATGCCATATCAGTCCTCAAGATGACCACAGCTTCAATGCCTATGAATATCGCCGAGATCAGTATTACCCACTTAGTCCAACCGCGCCTTTTGACCCACGACGGCATCAGGTTGATTTTGAGCGTGCCACCTCTTGGAGCGCGTCTTGGCATTTTCAAATCACCTCATCATCTTCAAAGCAACTCGCTTAGCGCAGCCCCGAGCGCAACAACCATGTATGGCGCTATGTCGTCAATGTATGCCTGCCCATAGCGGGAGATGACTGGGGCAAGCTCAAGATATCTAAACGGATTGCCAACTCTTACAGGCACACCAAGTTGATGTTCTAAGAACTTGTCAAGCCCTTTCAATCTCGCGCCACCGCCAATTATGTAAACCAATTTGACCTCGGCATTTGGCACTCTGCCTGTGTAGTATTCAACGGAACGAACTATCTCAGTAGCCAGGTCGTGCAACCTGCCCTCAATTGCCTCAAAGATATACCGAGCAGTTACTGTCACCGCCGGCGCACTTTCCTCAATCATCTCAATGCCGGTTGAAATGATGGATTCAACCGGCTGTGAAGGTGGTTGCTCCAATTCCTCTGCTGCTTTCTCCTCTAATCCCTCCGCCGGTTTAGCTGGACCGATTTCCGTCTCAAGTTCAAACCCGGTTGGACCAACCTCAGTCTCAAGCTTAAGTTCTTCGCTGGTCACCCCATATGGAGCTGTTACTGTCGGCTCAGTCGGCGCGCCTTCAGGTATTAATTCAGCCTGCAAACCCTCGGTTACTTCCTCACCGAAGTCCAAGTCAAATCCGCCAACCAAAGTAGTCTCCTCAGCTTCCGCAGCCTCTGCGCCACCAAGTGAAACCTCCTCAAGTTCAACTTCGTGCGTTTCAGGTTGCACAACATCGCTGCTGAGCAGGATGTCAAGTTCGGGCAATTCAAGCCGCTGCAATTCGGAGCCTTGTTCTTCTGAGGGCTTAGCCGATTGCTCTTCACTCTCGCTCATTGCCGGTTGCTCACGAGCAACTGGAGCGCTCTCTTTGGGCATTTGAGCCGTAGGTTGTGTTTCCCCCTCAAGTTCAAATCCAAACCCGATTTGCTCGGTCTCACCCTCAAGCTCGTGCGATCCCCTTCTCTCGCCTTCCTCTTCCGACCCCAAATCCAAGGTGAACTCCTCTTCATCACTTCCGTCGTCATCCGCGTCATCCACTGGTGTGCCACCATCAGTCATGTGTTCAAGGCTGCCCATGTCCAATTCGGTCAAGCCAAGTTCATCCACCGGCATTGTTTCACTTTCCCTTGCAGCCGGTGGGCGTCTACCCGGTTCAGCCATCAGCTCTTCAATCCACGCAGTGCCTATCTCCTGCTTGACCCTTTCGGCTTCCGTCCTGTCCAAAGCGAGCGCATCCGAAATGGCTAAGGTGAATTCATCACTGCCCATCGGCAATACCCTTGGGAAGGCGATGACGCCGCCGTGAACGACGACCACATCTGAACCCTCAGCACCAATGTTGACGATGACGACCAAGTCATTCGGACCAAATTCACTATCGCCTTGGATGCTCCTTGGCAGGTCAACCAAGGCTCTCACAGCTGCAAGCGGCTCAACATCAATCGCAATTGGGTTTAACCCAGCCTTGAGGAGCACATCAATGTATGTATCTACGACATCGCTTCTTGCAGCAGCGTATAACACAGGCACTGTTTCACCCTCTTCAACTTCGTCCATATCGCGCAGCATTATGTAATCCCTGCGTATTGAACTCGGGTCAAACGGGACTTCCCTCTCAATCTCAAGAGCCATTGTGCTCTCAAACTCCTTGCGAGACATCTTTGGGACTTCGGTCACTCGCACTACAACGCTTGCTTGCCCAGCTATCGTTGTGACTGTGTCCTTTGTCCTTATGCCGGCTTCCCTGATAAGTTCTTTCAGTGCCTCAACGATTACATCGGGTTGTAATATCTCACCTGCAGCTATGGCAGCTTCCGGGGTTGGCACTATGCCAAGAGCGCCAACTTCAATCCCGCTACGCTTGCTGCGCAGCTCAACTGCCTTAATGAATCGGCTGCCGATGTTTAATCCCATCACATTGCGCGGCATTTTCTCATCACCGCTTGAACGATGGATTTTCATCAAGCCATCCAAACGAAGCATAGAATGTGACACCACCATCATTATACCAGCTGCGATGCTACCGTGTCAACGCGCCCTCGTGCAAGGCTAAAATAGACATGGCATGTAAACACCGTCCTTAGCTATGGCGCCTGCGGCGTCGGAGGTGAAAGATGTGCATGATGAGCACAGCGATGAGACGGTTGAGCGCTTGATGCGCGAGCTACAGCAACGCACGATGGAACTTGAAGCCGTCTTCCGAATAACGAAAGCGCTTCATACGCAAACCAACTTGGAGAAGATGCTTATGGAGACGCTTCAAACAACGCTTGATGTTGTTAACGCATCCGCTGGCTCAATACTGCTACACGATCCCGAGAGGGATGAACTCGTCTTCAGGTGCGTCATTGGTGAGAAGGCTGATGTTTTGCTCGGCATGCGCATGCCGGCAGACAGGGGAATAGCTGGTGAGGTTTTCAAAACCGGCATTTCAAAGCTCAGCCAAGATGTCCAAAGAGAGCCAACTCACTTCAGGGAGCTCGGAGAAAGCATCGGCTACATTACGGTGAATATGATGACCGTCCCGCTCACCTCAATTGAGGGGAAGCCAATCGGCGTCATCCAAATACTGAACAAGAGGGATGGCGAGTTTACCGAGCAGGATATGGCTGTGACGGAAATAATGGCTGTGCTTGCTGCGACCGCAATTGAGAATGCAAGGCTATATGAAGCGTTGCGCCTCGCAATCATAACGAAGATGCTCGGTGACATAAGCCACGACATTAAAAACATGCTCACGCCCGTCATGACCACCGCTGAGACACTGCAGCTCATGTTCAATGACTTTCTGAGCGAGCTTGAGAAACTGAGGGGGGAAGATATTCAGCCAAGCGAGCTATGGCGGCGAATTGACGCAGCCATTGAGGACTTCCATTCCTTCTTCAACGAGGGAATCGCCATGATGATTGATAGCTCAATTGCGATCCAAGAGCGAGTGAGAGAAATCTCCGATTGTGTTAAGGGCATAATCTCAAAGCCGAGATTTGAGCTGAGCGATGTCAGAGATGTCGCAGAGAAGGTTTTGAAAGCGCTTCGTCCTGTGGCTGATAAGCAAGGTGTTGATTTGCGAATTGAGGCTGAAGAGCCGCTGCCCAAAATATGGGTTGACCCCAAGCGGCTATACAACGCCATCTACAACTTGGTCAATAACGCCATCCCGGAAACGCCCTCTGGCGGTAGCGTAACAGTGAGGATGAAATTCGTCGGCGGAGACGAACCATTTCCGGATGGCAACTACATGCTAATTGAGGTTGCCGATACAGGGAGAGGGATGCCTCAATGGGTCAAGGAGAGATTGTTCACGGATAGAGCTGTTAGCACAAAGCCGGGTGGCACGGGCTTGGGGACGAGGATCGTCAAAAATGTTGTTGATGCGCACGGTGGGACGATCTCGGTTGAGAGCGAAGAGGGCAAAGGGACAACATTCCACATCAGGCTACCAGTCGAGCCACCCGGCTTAAGGGAGCAACTGGCTGAAGAAGCTCGGCAGGCATCCGCCACAGTGTAAGTGAAGCTGCAAGTCCTCCCAAATTGCCATTTGGGGTGATGGCAAATGTGCGCTGATAGGGGGCTGCGCATCGGTTGGTTTTCAACCGGAAGGGATGAAGCTGCGAGGGAACTGCTCGTGACTGCTCTCAACTCAATTCGCTCCGGGGAACTCAACTTGGAGATAGCTTTCGTCTTCTGCAACAGGGAGCCGGGAGAGAGTGAGCAATCCGATAAGTTCATGGAGCTTGTGAGGAGTGAGGGCTTGCCACTTTTGGTGTTCTCTTCGGCGAAGTTTGAACCGGAGCTGCGAAAGCGCGGTTTATCCGGTGATGAAGCGGCGTTGCGCAAGTGGCGCCAAATGTATGACGAACGAGTTTACGAACTCATCAAGCCATTTGGGGTCAATCTGTCCTTCCTTGCGGGATACATGCTCATACTCAGCGATTGGATGTGCGAGCGTCACACGATGCTCAATCTTCATCCAGCCATCCCTGGTGGTCCGAAGGGAGCATGGCAAGATGTCATTTGGCAGCTCATAGCGGAGCGAGCCGATGTTGCCGGAGCGCAAATTCACATTGCCACACCACAGCTTGATGAAGGTCCTGCCGTATCATTTTGCAAATTCTCATTGCGCACTGAGCCCTTCACTCACTTGTGGAACAGGCTTGAGGAGGAATTGAGATGCATGAGCCTTGAGGAGCTGCGCAATGCATACGGCGAATCGTATCCACTATTCGCTGAGATAAGGCGGCACGAGCTTGCCCGCGAAATGCCGTTGATTGTGCTCACGCTGAAGATGCTCGCCGATGGCGTCATTGAAATTCGTGGGCACGATGTATTCGCAATGGGTGAGAGGTGTGAGGGTGGGCTTGACTTAAGCGAGCAAGTTGATGCCGTTGTGGCTGAGCTGCTCAAGGGGTGAGCTGTGATGGCGAGTGTTGGGAAGAGATTTCTTGTTGCGTTTGACCTTGAAGGTCCGCTCTCAACTCAAGACAACGCCTACGAGGTTATGGGGTTGATGGAGAGGGGACATGAGCTGTTTGAGCGAATAAGCCGATACGATGACTTGCTCGCGCTTGAGGGGCGGGAGAACTATGAGCCGGGAGATACGCTCTCGCTCATCCTGCCTTTCCTGCTCGCTCACGGTATTACCGAGCGCGACATAGCCGCAGTTTCAAGCAGAGCCGAGATAGTTGATGGCGCACGCGAATGCGTGAGTGAGTTGAAGGCGAAAGGGCATGCTGTGGTCATCATCTCAACGAGCTATGCGCCACATGCCCTCAGCATCGCCGACAGGGTTGGCGTGCCACATGAGGATGTGGCATGCACTCCGGCACCGCTTGAGAGAATCGCAGGTGAAGTCAGCGTTGCGGATGACATTGAGGTTCTGCTCTCATACGAAAAACGCATCCTTGAGATACCGCGCGAGGATGATGAGCAGCTCAAACGCTTGCTTGACGAATTTTACTGGCACGAATTGCCGCGCCGCCCATCTGGAAAGCTGCTAAGCTCAATAGAAGTTGTGGGCGGTGAGAGGAAGGTCAAAGCGTTGCGCATGTTCATGGAGAGATATGGGATTGGAATGAGCGATGTTGTGGCAATAGGCGATAGCATCACCGACTTCAAGATGTTGCGCGCCGTCAGGGACGAAGGTGGGTTGGCGATAGTCTTCAACGGGAATCAGTATGCCATCCCATACGGCACTGTTGGTGTGGCATCAACTGACCTTCGTTCAATCATACCGCTCGTTGATGCATTCTCAAGCGGCGGCTTGGATGCAGCCAAAGAGTTCGTTGACAGTGCACCAAACCCGCCAGATGGACCATTCTATCACTGGCTGCTTGAATGCACAAACGAGGATGAGGTGCTCTCAATTCACAAGCGCTTTAGGGGGATGCTTCGTGGGCGTGCGGCAAAGCTCGGATGAGTGTGCCGATGAATTTGATGTGGTGGCAGAGCTTGAGCGGAGAATGAAGCTGCTTGCGGGTTCACCGAAGTTGGTTGCCTGTGGCGCACTCAATGTTGATTACCTTCACAAGGTGCCACAGCTCCTCACCGATGGAGAGACGAAAGTCCTCTCGTTTCATCGTGAGGCGGGTGGCTCTGCAGCCAACACAACTTATGCGCTTGCAAAGTGGGGTGTGCCATGTGTCTTCATCGGGTGCATAGGTGACGACGAGGATGGCAAGCTGCTGCTTCAATCCTTCCAAGAGGTTGGAGTGATGGCTCAATGGGTGAGGATTAAATCTGGCGCGCAGACCGGACGCGTGCTCGGCTTCGTTGATGAACATGGTAAGCGTGCGCTTTATGTGCTCGCCGGCGCAAATGAGCTTTTGAGGGGATGCGATTTTCCGAGCGAGCTGCCAGAGAGCATTGAATGGGCACATTGCACATCTCTCGTTGGAGATGAGCCAATGCGCGCCCAACTTTCATGGGTGATGCGTCTCCCGGGGCATGTGAAGGTGAGCTTCTCTCCCGGAGCAATTTACGCCTCACTTGGAATCAACTCGCTGCGCCAATTCTTTGAGAGAGCCACCATAGCCTTCATTTCACGGGATGAACTTGTGCAGTTAACCAGTTGCAGCGATGCTGCTGAAGGTGCACGCACACTCCATTCATTTGGCGTGGCAATCGTGGCTGTGACCATGGGTGAGGAGGGGAGCATGGTTAGCTACAGCAAGGATGCAGTTTCATCACTCGGTGTAGAGCCGACAAACAAGGTGCAATTTGATTTGCCCGACGGATACGGCTTGCTTTGGGAAAGGGCTTTGCCGACAAGCGTAGTGGATACAACCGGCGCTGGTGATGCATTTTCGGCTGGCTTCCTTCTGGGCTTGCTCAACAAGATGCCGCTTGATGTGTGCCATCGGTTGGCAACATGTGCCGCTTCAATTTGTGTTGAACGCATGGGCGCACGCTCCGGAATGCCATCGCTTAATGAACTGATTGAGCGCTACAAAGCCTTTTGGCGCAAAGCATCGGAGTGAAACGAAAGCGAGCGGGCGAACGATAACCCATCAAAATTTTTGGTGCTTCCATGCGCCTATACAGATTGCGGCGATACGGCATTCGTGAACAATCAATTTGGCGAGCGAGGCGAAAGGATATGGCGGCAAACCGTCGGGTGCAGTTTTGCGTTCATCATTGGCTGTTTGCGTCCCTCGTGATGACAATTTCACTAATGTGCGCACCGGAGGTGGGTCATCCTATGGGTGGAGCACAGGCTTATTCGCAGCTTGTGATGTCGCACGATAAGCTGCTTTCATATTGGCGCATGGAGGGGAACTTGGAAGACGCTCTCGGAAAAGCCAACGGGGTTGCAAAGGGCGAGATTCGCTTCACCGAGGGTCCGATAGGCGGCATGGCTGTCGCATTTGACAAGGGTGGCTTCGTCACATTCGGCGAGACACCACACATTGATGTTGCTGAGGTGAGCGTTGAACTCTTCCTTCAAGTCTTAGCCATGCCAAAGGGTTACAACCCATGCATCATTGCAAAGCGAAGCACATCCCCAAAGACGCGCTTTTCCGTCCACCTGATGCAGGGCATGAATATGCTTGGCATATGGAATGGACGCTCACTTGCACGCGCATTGCTTCACGAGCCAATCCAAATCGGAAGGTGGTATCACCTCGCCATTTGCGGCAGCGGGCGTTACCTCGCCGTTTTCGTCAACGGAGTCCGATGCGATGTCATTGATGGCGGAATGGAGTGCGGACCGTTCAATGTCGCATTGAATGGGTTGCCGCTGCAAATTGGCGCATCACAGCTTGACGGCAATGAGCAATTCCCATGCGCCATTGATGAGGTTGCAATATATGGCGCCTTGCTCAATGAGCGGGAAATCGCAGAACACATAAAGGCTGCCGGCTTTGATGACAGGCGCAATGAGCTTTTGAGGTTGATTGATGAGCGGCGAAAGAGGTTCATTGAGTCGCAAAGGGAGATGCTAAAAAGGCGATTGAGCGACGCGAAGTTGACCGAGCGAGGTGAGCGGAGGATCTACAGCGGTGAGAACCTCACAGGGATCAGTTTTCCAGTTGGCGGCATAGGAACAGGCGTCATCCACATCAACGGGTATGGCGAATTGTATGCATGGCAAATCTTCAACAACTTCTCATATGCCAACTTGCCGCACTCATTCTTCGCCATACGAGTTGCGACTCGCAATGGTGAGCCAAAAGTGAGGGCGCTGCAGACACGAGACATCGGACCGTTTAGAGGCATGAGGGATGTGAAGTTCAGCGGCGAGTATCCATTTGGATGGTGGATGTTTGAGGACGACATCGGCGTCAAAGTCACAATGGAGGCATTCAACCCGCTCATACCGCTTGAGACGAGAGATTCGTCAATGCCGTGCGCCATCTTCAACTTCACAATGGTGAACGCGAGCAACGAGGCAGTTGAGGTCTCCGTGCTCGCATCACTTCAGAACGCTGTCGGCTATGGCGGCATCGGCAAGATAAGTGGGCGTTCATTTGAGGGCTACGGTGGGAACAAAAACAGAGTCGTGCATTCCAATGGCGCAACGCTCATTCACATGACGAGCACTCTGAGCAAAGATGAGCCAACATATGGAGACATGGCTCTCATAGCCATCTCCGATGACGCGACCGCAACGGCATCGTGGGAGAGCTTAGACGCACTTCACGATGACTTTCTTGACGATGGGAGGCTTGCAGGTCCAGCGGAAGCAGGTCCAACTGAGAAGGGTGAGACAGTGGACGGTGCAATATCCACTTCGGTAAAGTTGAAGCCAAAAGAGGAACGCACGATCACATTCATCATCGCATGGCACTTCCCGAATGCGATTCACGGCGATGAGCGAGCTGGTTGGGTGAGCAAAGGAAACATGTATGCGAACTGGTGGGAGGATGCCATTAAAGTCTCAGATGAGGTCATAAGGCGCTTGAGCGAGCTAACGAGTTTGACGAGGCTTTATCACGATGCCCTTTACTCATCAAACCTGCCGCGCTGGTTGATTGACAGGTTAAGTTCTCAAGTGAGCGTGTTGCGCAGCAAGACTTGCTTTTGGGGCAAGGATGGATACTTTGGCGGATGGGAGGGGTTCAATCCCGGCGGTGGATGTTGCTTTGGCAATTGCGCGCATGTGTGGCATTATGCGCAAGCTCATGCTTTCCTCTTCCCAGACATAGCCAGAAGGATGCGTGAACAGGCGCTCGGTTTTCAACGGGATGACGGGAGCATACCTTTTCGTCAACCGAGGCATGGCACTGCATGTGACGGGCAGCTTGGCGAGATACTTGAGGCATACCGCGAACACTTGATGAGCGCATCTGATGAATGGCTGAAGGCTAATTGGGCAAAGATAAAGCGAGCCATGGAATTCGTTATCTCGCAATGGGACAGAAACGAAGATGGCATGCTCTCAGGCGAGCAGCATAACACGCTTGATGGCGAAGTCACTGGGACAACTTCATGGCTCGGCTCGCTTTACCTTGCAGCGCTTTTGGCGTGCGAGAATATGGCAAAGCTCCTTGGAGATGCGGATGCGGCAACACGCTACAGGCGCATATTTGAAGTCGGCGCAAAAAACCAGAATGAAAAGCTATGGAACGGCGAACACTACATTCAACTGCCGGAGCAACCGCAGAAGGAAGACTACGGCAATGGCTGTCACATTGACCAAGTCCTCGGGCAGTGGTGGGCACACTTGCTCAACTTAGGTTGGGTGTATCCGAGGGATAGAGTGAGGAAGGCTCTGCAAGCGTTGCTGCTTTACAATTTCCGTGACAACTTCAGAGGGATCATCCAACACCCGAGGAAGTTCGCCGAAGACGATGATGCAGGAATGCAAATGATAACATGGGTGATGGGTGGGCGACCGACACCACATACAAGGTATGCTGATGAAGTCATGTCAGGCTTTGAATACGCAGCTGCTGCAACGATGGTTTATGCGGGCATGCTCAAAGAGGGGCTGATGGTTGTGCGTGCAGTCTATGAGCGTTACGATGGGCGCCTTCGCCCGAACTTGGCTATACCGAGTGGCAACCCATTCGGCGATGATGAATGTGGCAGGTTCTATGCGAGGGCAATGAGCATCTGGGGGATGTTGATCGCATGCCAGGGGTTCATCTTTGACTTCCCGTCGGGCAAAATCGGATTTAAGCCAAACTGGTCTCCAGATGAGCATGTCTCATTTTTCACAGCCGCTCAAGGTTGGGGAGTGTTTTCGCAGAAGCGCACTGCAGCAACGCAAACCTGCAAGATTGAAGTCAAGCGGGGCATCTTGGATGTGAGGGAGTTAGAATTCGCCGTCCCAGAAAACAGTGTGGTGAGCAACATCTCAATACAGGTTGACGGCAAACAGCTCAATGCCTCATTCAATCAACGCGGCACCGATGTCATTATAACCCTGCATAAGCCAGCAACATTGAAAGCCAAACAAACGCTGGTTGCATCGCTCAAGTTCAAGGGCAAGAGGTAAATCAGCACCATCCACAGCATTAGCCAAAAGCGCGATGAATGTGATTCGCATCAATCGCGACGGCTTTACATCCGTCCACTCAACGCGCAGACCCTGCCACGATGAGCCGCACGGCATCATTGAAGCGGCATTTCATGCTCGCATCTTAGCAGCGCTTACTCTGCGCCCTCATA
The DNA here is from genome assembly GCA_032161105.2 of Candidatus Thermosaccharophagus tengchongensis. Classification (GTDB taxonomy): domain Bacteria; phylum Armatimonadota; class Fervidibacteria; order Fervidibacterales; family Thermosaccharophagaceae; genus Thermosaccharophagus; species Thermosaccharophagus tengchongensis. The sequence goes on along the minus strand of JAVHTD010000002.1, from coordinate 7,478 downwards.
GATTTCAAGTTCCCGTCTTTGAAACCGAGTGGGCACTTAAGGCGTGATCAGGTAGTAAATCGTTCCCGGGAGAATGGAGATGCGAGCAGCGTTGCTGAAAACTTTGAATGGGTAGCCATTGGCATCCAATGCAGTCACTCGGCATCGTGAAGCATCGGGACGATTGAACGCTAACTCGCCAGTGCATTGGCGCACCAGCAGCGGTGCTCCGCCCAACTGGACAATCCTGAACAGCTCGCCCTGTAGTTCCGTCTGCCAACCGTTGTTCTGCTCTTCGGTCACAACTTGCACCAACACCTTGCGGGAAGTGCGTATGGGATGGTCATCCATCGTCACAACGAGAATAGCTCCATAATCGCAATCAAGTTTGGCGGTGACATCTGGGAGCTCAATGCGGTTAAGCCTGCTAAGGAAGCCAACGGCGCCTTGCACCATTTGACCCCTCAAAAGCAATATGCCTCGCCCATAGTCCCAAACCAATTCTCCCGTTGCGCTCGTTACAGTTTGGCGGTCACGGTCTATGAAGCGTGACAAATCAGCAACTTCAGATGCGCCACCTTGCTCGCTGATGTTCAACATGATTCGTCCGACAAAGAATGCCAGCGGGTCAATGGATGAAAGCTGCTCCACTTTCACCCTGCCACCTGGCGGGATGTCCTTTGTGCGCAACTCGTCAAGATTAATCGGGGCTCTCACCGGCACGCCTTTGAGGGCAAACAAATCCGCCAAACTCGTCTCAACCTTAACCACTGCATCAGCGGTCTTGAGCAAGCCCTTGCGATACATCAATGCGCAAGCTGGGAACTGCCCCATCACTGTCGGAGTTTGTATGGCGAACTTGCTCAATGTCCGTTGCCAGAATGGTCCGCTGAGCGCGAAGAAGAAAAAGCCATCGCTGCCCTGAAGCGCACCGTATGAAGCGCACAGAATGGGAAACTCGGCTCGGAAACGATTTGGCGGCGTCCAGTTGACTTCGCTAATGATGGATGGCTTCCCGCTGTAACAAATGTCCATGACCGGCAATGAGAAGGATTTCTCCCGCTGCGGTAAAGTCAATGCAGTTCGGTCACTGTAAAGGTCACCGACACTGATTGCCCATCCAGCCCTTTCGCCTTTATGCGGTCCGCCAAAGTAACCATGCCTGTCCATGAAGTCACCGACTAAGTTGCTCCACTTATCCAGCGGTCCAAGTGTTCGCTCATCAGCTGTGATCCAGTTGGAACAGACAACCAAACCTTTGTATCCGAGTTCGCCCTTGATGAACTTCACCATCGCATCAAAGAAATCTCGCTGATGCTTTGCCAGAAACTCAGCGGTGTCTTGGCAGCGCTTATCGCGCTGGTTAAAGATTTCCCAAAGGTGCACAAAGCCAACCCGCCTTTGGGAGAAGTCATCGCGTTTGTGCTTGCGTCCCTTCCAAGCCTTCAGCGTCTCATCCAATGAACCATACTTTCGTTCCAACCACTCGGCAAATTCGCGCTCAAGCTGCTCCATTTGCGGTGCCGGCACATTGTCGTAGTTGAATGTCCAAAATAGATAGCTGTCTTCGTTGACGAGCTCAACATAAGCTACAGCGGGTTCACGGCACAATGGAACACCGGTGTATGGGTTTGAAGTTGTTAAGAGCGATCGCCACCAACCTTTGTAGATGTCTTGAAACTCGCGGTTGAAAAACAACAGTGCAAATGGGTGTTGGTCTTTGTAGCCGGAAAAGCCATCACGCTGCTCCGACAGACGAAGCCACAGCGGGAAGTAAACAGAAAGACCCGTATAAATGCCCTCTCGCTTCATCGCTGCAATGAAGTAAAACAACTTGTCAAGGTATTCGGCGTCAATACTGCGTATATTGTCACGGCGCCAAACGCTTCCGTGCACACGAACGATATTCACACCAAGCTTTGCCAAGTGGCGCGCAAGGTAATCAACGAATGGCTTTGGCAAACGCACGATGTCAGGACCAGCATTGACACCCCAGAAGCGAACGGGCTCGCCTGTCTTGCTATGAATGAATTGGTCGCCCTTTACAGTGATGAATCCTTTCTCACCAGCAAACTTCTCGTTAAGCGGGCGAAGATCAATCGGCGATGACTCAAAATTGTCGGCGTCGGGGTCAAAGGCAAACCAACCTGCAACCTCAAGTTGCATTTTTTCGTTCGGCTTGATTTTGCCCTTCGGAATCCACAGGCGGTTGATGAGCAAAAAGCAATCATAGGAAGCTGCACCCTCATTTGCGGTCTGCTCAATGCGCAAATTGTGCTTACCAACGGTTAAGCGGACTTGACCTGCGTAAATCCAATTGGCTTCAATAAATGTGCGCAACTCCTCTCTATCAAGCAGCGAAACTTCAAATGGGATTTCCCGCCATGGTTGGTCATCAAAGCGCCACCTGAATGGACCGTGCTTCCAGAATTTGCGGATGAAAAAGTGATATTCATCAGTCTGCGGGACAGTGACCTCATATTCCAAAAACGGCGTTTGGGTGTATTTGCCCGTAATGCCGATCCAACGACCCTCAGATAAGACAGCAGCCTCACGCTCATTTAGCGGAGCAAACGGATTGCGCTCAGGCGGTGGGAAGTTAGTTGCAACAGGTTTTTCAGCCTCCCACCAAACCCAAACGAGCTGTGAGATTGCCAACTTTTGCGGTTTCGCCACCTGGCAACTTAACTGTCGCAGACCGAGCAAAGTCATGCCCATCGTCAAAGACAACAACGACAACGCCACGCTCCACTTCAACCACGGCAACTTCATGCCAATTCACCTCACCACTCAAGTGGAAATTTGCTTCGCACCGAAACCATAATTTATAACGCACTTGATGCACAATGCTGGTGCGACCCTGATGACTATGCGCGAAAAACGCAGCGTCGTTAGAACGCCGCCAACCGATTCGTTTGCATTTAACAACTCACCCCACTTGCGTAAACTTTTAAGCGACTCGCCGGTAATGCAGGACTACTTAGTTGGCGCAATCGCCAATGAGTTTCCCAAGCGGCTTACCTTATTCTTCTTTGCGAGGTGATAACGATGGCGCACCATAAACTCGTGGAGCAACTGATGGAGCGGATGGAAGAACTGGAGATCATAGACGCACACGAACACTTGCCGCCAGAAAGCGAGCGGTTGAAACTGAAGGTTGATGTTTGCTTCCTCTTTTCGCATTACACACGCAACGACCTCATCTCTGCGGGCATGACATCAACCGAGTATGAACGGATGCTCAATCCCGAAATCCCGCTTGACGAGCGCTTTAACATCCTTGAGCGCTTCCTGCCCTTCATTCGCTTTGGGTCATACGCTCGTCCCGTTTTCATAGCTTTGCGCGACATTTACGGTTACAGCGAAATCAACCGCCAAAACTACCGTGAGATTTCCGAGAAGATGGCTGAGGTGAACAAGCCGGGAATATACCGCAAGATTTTGGTTGAAAAGTGCAAAGCCAAGTTTGCGCTCACCCAAGCAGGACGCACTGACTACACCGAGCCATTCCTCATCCCAATTTTGCCCCTTGATTTTGTCGCGCTTGTGAGGTCTCGTGAAGAAGTTGAGAGGCGCGGAGCAAGTTTGAACATGACCATCAACACACTTGATGACTATCTCGCATGGATGAAACAAAGGCTTGAGACTTGGAAGCAAAACGAGCGAGTCGTCGGGCTTAAAACGAGCGCCTTGCCACGAAAGGAACCGCCACCGACTCGTCAAAGAGCGGAAGAGGCGTTTAAAGCCATCATGAACGGGAATGCATCGGAGGAGGATAGAAACGACTTGAACCTTTTCTTGACTGAGGAGACTTTCAAGTTGTGTGCTGAATTGGACTTAGTAATTGCTGTTCACTCCGGCGTTTGGGGCGATTTCAGGCGACTTGACCCGAGATTGATGATTCCACAATTTTCAAGACATCCAGAAACCAAGTTTGACCTTTACCACATGGGGATGCCCTGGGTTCGAGATGCTGCTTTCATCGGCAAAAACTTCCCGAATGTCTACCTCAATCTTTGCTGGTCTCACATCGTTTCGCCAATGATGGTTCGCACCTCGCTACCAGAATACATTGACATCGTTCCAGTCAACAAAATCATCGCATTTGGTGGCGATTATAGCGCACCGGCGCTTGAAAAAGTTTGGGGGCATCTCGTCATGGCTCGCGAAAACATTGCTCACGCGTTAGCTCAGCTGATAGATGACGGAAGATTGGACTTAAACGAAGCGCTGTGGCTTGTGAGATTGTGGTTCTACGAGAATCCAGCGAGATTGTATGGCTTGGACGAAAGGCAATCAAATTACAGCTGATGGTAACGCTCAATGGTGTCCCAACGAGCTAAAATGCGAAGCGCTCAGTCAAACTGGCTCAACTGGCTTAATCTTAACTCCAACACTCCTTTCCACAATTTCGAGCAATTTTTTCTCAAGCGATTGCGATATCCGCGGCGGCAATGGCTCACGGCGCATTATGTCGCCCCATATCTCCTTCGCAACTTCAATGTCAATTTTTGCCCCTTTTTCTCGCCAAGGACGGAGCATATCCCTCGTGAAAATCCTCGGCTGCCATATTTCACTCCTGTGGAAGCGCGCAGTGTGCTCATCGTCAATGAAACATCCACCTGCGCCAACCCGCTTTATGGCATCAAATGCCAGAGTTTCTTCGTTAATTTCAAACCCATTGATGAAGCGATTCAAGGCGCTCACAATTTCGTCATCAATCACCATTTGGATTGGTGAGAAAACTTCATCAACCGAGAGTAAACCGCAATTGATTGATGCCCTGCCACAAACCATCAAAGTCGGGATGGAATTTAGGGCTTTCTGAAAGCCAGACTCAACGCTCGGTCTTTTTGCATCAGAATGCCCAGTATGACCGCCATAATATGCCCCATATCTCCTTGCCATTTGAGCCGTGATGACATTGCAAATCTCCTTTTCCGGTCTCCCGTAAGGATACATCCCTGTGCTCATATCAAGCGGCGAAATTGAGCAGCCAATGTAAAGCTTTTTGTCACCAAAATAGGCACGATTGAGGATATTAATGAACATGGCTTGAGCAAGGTGAATTGAGATCGCGCCTGCCAGCGTCACTGGTGCTGTTCCACCTGCGGAGCTCATATTTCCAACGCCAACTCTTATGCCAATTTTTGCAAAAAATTTGAAAATTTTTGCCTCCTCACGCCCGAACTTGAGCGGCGAAATCAGGTGAACATGACCGCAAAAAACTTGCCCAATTGGCACGCCAGTTTCCCCAGAAAACTCCCCACACATTTCGAGGACAATCGGACACCAGCGAATGTTGTTCAGCGATGCCGCACTTCTCCCAACAAATTTGAGCGAAAGGTAGTGAAAAAACGGGACGAGTGCCTCATCCGGAACGGCATCAATTGGGAAGGCATAAGAAATACTGCCAGAAGTATTTGGCAAGTAGTGTGCAACCTTCATGTAACGAAGCAAATCCCTCACAGTCCATGGCTTAAAATCGTCAGTTTCTGGGTCAAGATAATAGCCGAAATAAACCCCAGCATGCCCGCTTACTCCGGGTCTGATTGATTTCCAGTCAAACTTTTCGGATTCGGCTATAAACTGTTCAACGAATTGCGGGTAGAATGAAACTTTCCCCAAATTCCTGTCAACTCTTGCCCCAAATTCCCCAAGTCTGTCAATAATTTCATCATCCTCAACAATTACACCAACTTCGTCAAGTATCTTTAACATCGTCAGGTGGATTGAATCCTCCTCACTTTTATTGAGAAAATTCGCCAATCCAAACACGCGCATCTCACTCACCTCGTGACTAAATCCTGCCTACATATGCCGTGACTTGAATGGTAATCGCAACTGGATCAGCAACATGAACATCCCCGCCAAAATCTGCCCCTCATTGCATTTCATACGCCCATACTCGCAACCTTCAGTGCCCTCATGAAATGCAACTCAAAAGCATTGCAAGTTCAATCAAACTGCGGGATCTTCAGTTTTTCTCCCTCTTTTAGACAAGATTGATGGGCAACTATTCCCGGAGCGCAAAACGCCACTGCCTTATAGACATCAACCTGCGGTTTCCTTCCGTCAACAATTGAGCGAACAAAATCCTCAACAATGTATGGGTGTGAGCCGCCATGTCCGCCGTATGTGTATTTGACAAGTTCATCCGGCAACTGGTCATATAGCCTATTTGGGTAAAACGGGGTCGGTTCCCCAACAGTTCCATCCTCTTTTCGCTCAAAAATGACATAGCTCTTCTCCCAATATTCATGCCTCGGCGATACAACACTCATATTTTGCCCATAAATTGAGAACTTTTCAACAACACTGTATGCCACACGCCTCATCTCCATTATCCTGACAGGGATTCCATCACTTGTTTTAAAAAGCGCCACAGCATTTCCAAACGGGCATTGCCAATATGTGTCACTTCTAAACACTTCATCTCCCGGTATCCCAACCGGATATGCCGTGACCTCAATGAGCCTTTTCCCGGTTATTCCGAGCAAAAATCCGGTTGAATGTGTGATGTAAAGGAATGGGGGAAAGCCATGCCTCCAATGATGCCCTGCAAATTCTTTTGGACTCAATGCACCGATGCCTTTTGGTCCGTAATCATGCAAATACTCGGCTTCCATGTAAACGATTTTGCCAAATTTACCCTCATTATACCATTTCCTGCACTGTGCTGTCTCTGGGCGAAAGTAACTTGTCTCGGCATTAGCATAAATGAGACCAGTTCTCTTGACAGTATCAATTAGTTGCTCACATTCATCAATTGTTATCGCCGCTGGCACTGCGCAAAGGACATGTTTCCCAGCATTTAACGCCGAAATTGAGTGTTCCGCATGTCTTGGGGCATGCGTGAATATTGCCACTGCATCCACATCCTTCATGGTAAGAACTTCATCCAAGGACTTTGCCACCCTTTTAACGCCGAGTTTTTGGGCTACATTTACGGCTATATCCTCGTTCAAATCGGCAACGCAGATAAGTTCACATTCGGGATGATCATTGAAAATCCTCGCAAATACTTGCCCAAATCCGAGCCCAACAACTGCCACATTAAGCCTCATCGGCTTCACCCCCTTACAAAATTTCACCGTGAGCATTGCAAGCGCGCTAAGTCGGGGATAGACAATAGCCCATCAATTTCTGAGCACTACAATTAGATTTTGCCAATTTTGTCGCCTATTGTGCCAAATAAATCGGCACCCAATTGACCACAACCTTATCGCCAGCAATTTGGTTGCCCATGATGTCAAGAGCGCGAAATCTACTCGGTAATTCAATGCGATGTGTGCCACCATCTTTAGCCCACGCAACGCCGATGCGCTTCTGCCCATTCCCGAACCAGTAAGCGACAACGCCGTCCCCGAGGCTCTCAACGCGTTCAAATTTTGCCTCTGGCGGAAGCAAGTTTGCCATCGTTGAGACTGCAGCGTAGATTTTTCGCGGCGTCCCGCCATACTCAAAGAAGACGCTACCTGTATCTGTGCCGTTAATTT
>JAVHTD010000001.1:0-251150 GCA_032161105.2 Candidatus Thermosaccharophagus tengchongensis | reverse complement strand
CAACGGCATACAGGATGCCACTGCTTTGATGGTGTCGCTCAAACAAAACGCTTAAGGCGAATCCGACGCACAGAAATGGCAACATGGCAACCAGCCCGCATGAGGCGACGATGAAAATAATCGCCATAGCGCCTTCCATTGCAGCACCGATTGGGAGCAGAAGGCGAAATAACCCAACAGGGACAAGCACGAGGCATATCGGATAAAGGGAGAGGATGATCGGCAGGGATGCAATATCAGTTTTCCCGCTGCGCTTAACGATATGAGCGAGATAGCCACCGATGCCGAGCCCGCAAAGTGAGAGCGATATGGATAGGAAGCTGAAATGATAATGAAGCACCACCGAGAACAGGCGCGTAAGGGCAACCTCAAATGAGAGCGCACTCAACGAGAGCATAAAAACGCATCCCGAAGCCGAGACGATTCCCCTATCGGGCGTTTGATCTTGCGTTGACTGACCTTGTGGCATCGTCATTGCTCAAGTGCCTTTCCATCACACTTTAAACTGGCTGGTGAAGCTTTGCAGGTGTGCCGCTATCTGAGCTACATTATTGGCTGCAGCTTGTATGCCTTCAAGCGCCTCCACCTGTTGCCTTGTGGCTGCCGAGATGCGTGTTGCGCCCTCGGCTGTCTGATTTGAAATTTGAGCCACCCTCTCAAGGGCTTGATTCACCTCTAATGCCATCTTGCGCATCCTTTCCATCGCTTCCTTATTCTGCTCAACTATTTTGGCGATGCCTTCAATCTGGCTGATCCTCGTCTCACTCTCAGCCTTAAGGGCTTGCGCCGCATCGGTATGCTGCTTCGCTATCTCACCGATGTTGTGCATGGCAACGCTTATCTCCGCCGTGTGAGATAACATCACTTGCATACCTGCTGCGCTTTGCCTTGCAACGGTTGCAATGCTATCCATAGCGCTAACAGCCATCTCGGCACTTCTTTCCATCACCGAGGCGGCTTGCGTGATTTCATCCATTTGACGGGCTGTCCCCCTAACAGCCTCAACTATCTCACGAAGCGCCAAGCCCGCTCGCTTCGCGAGCCCAACGCCCTCCTCAACTTGGGTAACGGCTTGCTGCATTGATACGACGGCTTCCTCAGCTTCACTCCGTATCGTGCTTATTAGCTCGGCGATCTCCCTCACTGCCTGATGCGCCCTCTCAGCTAACCCCCTAACTTCGCTTGCGACAACGGAAAAGCCGCGCCCATGCTCACCAGCCCTTGCAGCTTCAATTGCGGCATTGAGCGCAAGGAGGTTTGTCTGCTCAGATATGTCCTCAATGACGGAGAGTATCTCACCGATGCGTCCGACTGCCTGCCCGAGCTCCATCACTTCCTTTGCCCAAACGCCAACACCATCTTGCAACCGAAGTATTGATTCAACTGTTTCATCAACTGCTTTGTAGCCCTGCTCAGCTACGGACAACGCCTGATTTGAACTCTCCGTCACCCTTTGGCATGTTGAGACAACTCGCGCTATAGCTTCCGACATCTCTTTTATCCTGCGCGTCACATCGGAGACGCTCTCAACCTGAGCTTGAGCGCTTTTGCTAACCTCACCTGCTAACTCCGTCACTTCCATCACTTTGGCAGCTGCTATTTCAATGGCATTGCGCTGCTCCTCAGCGCCTTCGGCGATGTCATCAATTGAAGCGAGCGTTCGCTTAACATTCTCCGCCATGTCTTCGGCTTGCGCTATTTGGCGCTCGGCATCCGAAATCAAACCGTCAATTGTTGACAGCATGTGCCGAACGCCCCCGTATGTCCATTCAACGCTTTGCAGCTGCTTCTGAGCCCCGTCAAGCAATTCACCCGCAATCCTCGCCACCTCTTGACTTGCGTGCAAAGTCTCCGTAACAGACCGAGATACTTCATTGCTGGCTGAGACGAGCCCGCCCACTGTGTGGGCTACCCTCCTTACACGCTCGCGCCAACTCCTCGCCGAAGCATTGTATGCCTCAGCCAACAGCCATATCTCATCAGCCGACGGAACTCGCACCTCCTGTGTCAGGTCACCACCATGCTGTGCTATGGAAGAGAGCTGCTTTGCGACTTCCTCAACTGGGCTTGCAATGGCTTGTGCCATGCCCCAAACGAGAAGTGTCACAATGAGCACGACAAGCACAATACCAAGGAGCATGGCGCTGACCAATTTCATGCTTATCCCCGAGATCACATCCGCTGGAGCATAGGAGATGACGGCATTTAACAGGTGGCGTTGAAGGAGCAACATGACGATGAAGAATGCAGACATGGTTACAGATGATGCGAGGAAGACTTGAAATGTGAACCTTCGCCTCACACTGCTTCTCACCCAACCCCAAAAGCCCCTCGCCCTTGGGGTTTCAACCAATGAAGTTGACATTCACCTTCACCTCCCTCAACACGGCGAAGTAACCGAATTCAACAGAATGCATCGCTATCAAAGTCTAATGGCAAAGGCAATGAGATGCCACCAAAATCCCTCCAAGCAATGTCAACGGCAGTTTGAGCCGACAGCGATACCGTGTTATCATGAGCATGCGATTTGGTGCGCCACAGTTGTTTTCTCAATCGGGCAGCCTCTATACCATCTCGTCATCCTTTGAGCGGTGTGGGGTTTGGCTGGAAACTGGAAATGCAAATCCATGGTGATCGCAGATGAGGCGCAACACATTCATGTTGATCGCGGCTTTGCTCATAACGCTGCCGGGGTGCTATGTGCGTCTTTTCAACATTCATTTGCCCCATGCCTACCTCGCCCTATTGGCAGCGATAGCTATTGCTGGCGCTGCCCTTACCATCTCATGGGCTGCTGAAGCGGCTCAAGTTGATGTCTCACGCTCACTGTCGCTCGCTGTGCTCTCGCTCATCACAGTTATGCCAGAATACGCCGTTGACATTTACCTTTCATGGCGTGCCGGTAGGAATAGCGAATACATCGGGCTTGCGTGCGCAAACATGACTGGCGGTAACAGGCTCCTAATAGGCATAGGTTGGTCTTTAACGGCGCTGCTCGCTTGGCATTCATTGAAGCGCCTAAAGGGCATCAAAAGCTTCTCGGTGCCGCTTGACAGAGGCATGGCGCTTGAGATCTCCTTCCTCAGCTTGGCTACGCTTTACTCGTTTACGCTGCCAATCAGAAGAGCCATATCACCGCTTGATGCACTCATACTGGTTGGGCTTTATTGCGCCTACATAAGCTTCGCTGCTCGCGCACCAAAGGGAAATGTTGAGCTCATCGGACCAGCACAACTGATTGCCTCAATGAAGCCACTCCTGAGGCATATACTTGTGCTCCTGCTGTTTGCGTTTAGCGGTTTTGTCATATTCATCTCGGCTGAGCCACTCTCCGAGAGCTTGAGGGAGTTGGGCAAGCTACTTGGTATCGGTGAGTTCTTCATGATACAATGGATTGCCCCTGTAGCTTCCGAAGCCCCTGAGCTCATCGTTGCCTCATATTTTGCCCTGCGCGCTTTGCCAGCTTCAGCGCTCACCGCCGTCATATCCGCGAAATTCAACCAGTGGACGCTCCTCATCAGCTCGCTCCCAATCGTCTACAGCATCTCAAGCGGAGCCATAAAATCGCTCCCGTTAGTTGAACTCCAAAGGAGCGAGATATTGCTCACAGCGGCGCAGTCGCTCTTTGGGTGTGCCATCCTCATGAGCTTTGACATAACTATCGGTGAAGCGGCTTTGCTCTTCACCCTGTTTGCCGCACAACTCTCATTGCCAGCGGTGCTCCACGATCCGCAATCTGTTGGGATGATGAGGATGGTGTTCACCATGTCCTACATCTCGCTTTCAGTTTGGATGCTCATTAAGCAGCGCAATTATATCCCGCAGCTTTTTAAAGCTGCCGCTTATGCCCTGCTGAGTTATCGCAGCACTGCAATGAATGAGACCGAGCAAAGACCGAGCAAAGAGCCAGCTGCTCAGGATGCCCACAAACTCCCCATGTCCACCCACGCGCACAGCCAGAAAGGCGTCAGCGCAAAATTGCAATTCTGCGGTGCTGCAATGGAAGTAACAGGTTCATGCCACCTGCTTGTTTCAGGAAATACTCACCTCCTGCTTGACTGCGGCTTGATACAGGGAGGCAAGGAGAGGCACATCCGCAACAGGGAGCCATTCCCATTTGATGCCTCAAGGGTTGATGCATGCCTGTTGACACACGCACATCTTGATCATTGCGGGAGATTGCCGCTGCTCGTGAAGGCTGGGTTTAAAGGGCGCATACTTGCCACAAGGGCAACTTGCGAACTCGCCCGAATCGTGCTCCTTGACAGCGCAAAGCTTAACGAAGAGGACGCCGCGTGGAAGATAAAGCGCCTCAAGAAGGCTGGGGAGGATTACTCATGGGTGACGCCGCTCTTCACCACCGAGGAGGCGCTTAGATGCATTGAGCGCTTTGAGCCGATTGACTACCATGAGGAAGTTACCATTGGCAGTGTCTCAATCTCACTGCGAGAGGCGGGGCACATCCTTGGTTCGGCAATAGCCGAGCTTAATCTCAGATTGAACGGCGCTGAGGTGAAGCTCGTTTACACTGGTGACTTGGGCAGGCGCAATGCGCCAATCATCAGAGACCCAGAGCTCGTGAGCCAATGCGATGTGCTCATCACCGAGGGAACATATGCGGGGCAAATCCATGAGGGTAAAGAGACCTATCTGCAAACGCTCACCGAGGTGATTGAGCGCACGAGGGAACTCGGCGGCAAATTGCTGATCCCGACATTCGCGATTGAGCGCGCTCAGGATGTCCTTTATGTGCTCGGCAAGTTGTTCAGGAGCGGCGCGGTTAAACCATTGCCCGTCTTCGTTGATAGCCCAATGGCAATTGAGGCGCTCAGGGTTTTTGAACGCCACATTGAACTTTACGATGAGGATGCGCTCGGTGACTTAAGGCGTTATGGGAAGGCGCTCTCATTTGAAGGCTTGCACCTGCTCTCAACCGTTGAGGAGTCAAAGATGCTCAACACGCTTGATGAACCATGCGTCATCATCGCTGGAAATGGCATGTGCACTGGCGGGAGAATAAAACATCACCTCAAGCACCACATTGGCGACCCAAGATGCACGATACTTTTCGTTGGTTACCAGGCTCAGGGGACTCTTGGAAGGCAAATCTTGGACGGCGAGAAAAGCGTGCGCATATTTGGAGAACATCATGAAGTGAAAGCGCTGGTTGCAAAGATAGAGGCGCTAAGCGGGCATGCCGATCAGGAAGATCTTGACTGGTGGCTTGGTTCCTTCAGGCAACCACCAAGATGCACATTCGTTGTGCACGGCGAGGTAAATGCATTAACGGCACTTCAGCAGATGCTAACCGTGCGCGGTTGGAAATGCATCGCACCCGCCTTAAACGAAGTTTGGGAGTTGCAATAAGCGCACCACCCTCCGCACACTGGATTGCTCCGTGCACTTTGAACGATTACGAGGTTCGTAGTGAGGCACGAAACGAAGTGAAGTGCCGTCAATGATGCCATGACAAACGCCACTTCGCTTTCGCTTCGTGGCTTACTACGAACGATGTCATGATTAACGCCACTCCGCTATCGCTTCATGGCTTACTACGAACGATTGCGAGGTTCGTAGTGAGGCACGAAACGAAGTGGAGTGCCGTCAATGATGCCATGATTAACGCCACTTCGCTTTCGCTTCGTGGCTTACTACGAACGGTGCATCGCATCATTGCTCAGCTGATGGCGTTTGACAAGAGCGAGATGTTAGACTTTACAAACAACTTACGCTGCACCAAAGTTAGGTTACGGGAGTTAGAGCTTTCTAAGTGAAGTCAATCTCGCGATGTGTTCAAAATAAACTCAAGGGAGGGATGCGAAATGAGGCACATAGTCGGAAGGCTTAAGGTAAGTTCAATAGGCTTCACACTGATAGAGCTGTTGGTGGTGATAGCGATTATCGCTATCCTGGCAGCAGTGTTGTTCCCGGTGTTTGCGAGGGCGAGGGAGAAGGCAAGAAGTGCAACTTGTCAGAGCCATCTGAAGCAGTTAGCGATTGCGCTGCTTGCCTATGCGCAAGATTACGATGAGCGTTTCCCGAACTGGGAGTGGGGTAGAGACCGCGGGAACCCACCGGTGCATGGGCAGGGTCCGAGCACCCCATTGCCTTGGTATGCAGCTATCTATCCCTATGTTAAGAACAGAGAGCTCTATCTCTGTCCATCTGATACAAGGTGTCCCGATGGTGGGCCGTTAGGGCGGATGTGCTGCTCAGACTGCAAGTATGACAGGTGGCCTTTCAGCTATACCTACAATGAGCCGATATCTGCCAATTGCTGCAATTTCAACCGTTTAGCCAGTATCAGGCTTCCTGCTCAGACCCTGCTACTTGCCGATGGGCGCTCTTCCCTTACAGGCTGGGATCCTGGTGGCTTTCTCGCCCGTATAGTCTTCGCAAACTTCAATGCGAGAGGAGATGCATTCGGTGGATGCTGCAATCCAAATACTGTCATCGCAGATAAGATGACGGATGAGAAGGGTCCAAGACATCTTGGTGGCTGCAACATTGCATTCGCCGATGGGCATGTGAAGTGGTATAAGTGGAACCTGCTCAGGGTGCCACCTGATGGTCCGATCATCCTTAGAAAGTCACACGAGAACCTTGTGATGTGGTAATACCCATCATTGCCATCTTGGCAGCCAGCAATTTTAAAGCGTTGGCACATTCACCCTCATACCTTTCTGGATGGATTCATTGGCGGCGAGTGTAACTGCGAGCGTCTTAACCGCATCTTCGTAATCGCACCGTATGAGCGATTGATTCCTTTCCTTAACAGCCCTGATGAATACCTCCGATTCGTATGCATGCCCATTTCTTGTCGCGCTAATCTCCTCAACCCTCTGCTGGTAAATGAAGCGGACGCTTCCACCCATATGCTCAACGACCATGTCACGGCAAAAGACATCAAGCCCGACCCTGTGACCCCTCCTCAGCATGCATGTGTTTGAGATGCATCCGATGGCACCGTTCTCAAACCAAACGAGCACAGCGCCGACATCAGGCACATTGAGATTCGGCACATCGTGCAATGCACGGAGGGCAGCTGCAGCGCACACATGTGTTATCTCGCCCACAATGTATCTTGCAAGGTCAAATATGTGCGTCGTCTGTTCCACAATCTGCCCACCAGATTGTTCCATGCGCCTCCACCAAGGTGTTCCCGGTAAGCCGCCCATCCAATAGCCCAAGACCATGCCCACAGTTTGCTCAGCTAACCTCTCTCTGACGATGTCAGTGGTGTCAAGGTAGCGAAAGTGGTATCCGACGGAGTTTATCACGCCGGCGCTCTTGATCGCATTGAGCGCCCTCTCGGCAGCATCAAGTGTTAGCGCTATCGGCTTCTCAACGAATATGTGCACGCCCGCTTGAGCAGCCATAACCTCTTGGTCGGAATGCGCTCCCGGAGGAATGCAAATGTAAACTGCATCAAGCTCTTCCTTCTCAAACATCTCGGCATGGTTGTCGTATGCTCTACCACCATACTGGTTTGCGCACTCCACTGCACGCTCAATTGCGACATCGCAAAACGCAACCAACTCAACATCTTCAATCCTGCTCAGGTTCTGCATGTGCAAACGGGCTATCCCACCTGAACCTATAAAGCCGATGCGCACAGCCATCATTTATCGCCTCCAACCAATTGGATCGCACCAAACTCACAAAGCCTCAACCCGTATAGCCAGCCCGAATTAACTTCGTAGCTGCAACACATATGCCCAACATGAATTGCCTACGGTTTATAAGTCCACACCGATTGCAGCTTGCGTGAGCAGCCCCCGGGGAAGTGGCTTCCTCAACTTGGATCGCCATGCAACAGGTATGCAATTCACATTCCGACTGCCCTCGCAAACGCAGCTGCATACACTGCTCTTGGTTTTCCTTTCCTGAGCGCTCTCGCACATTCATTCAATGTCGCCCCGACAGTCATTACATCATCAACGATGAGGACAACCTTGCCAGTCACAGCACTCGCTTCAACGAGCTCAAATGCGCCTCGCACATTGTTTAACCTCTCCCTCGGCTCAAGGTCAAACTGGGGCTTTGTTTCCCTTATGCGAATCAATAAGGATGAGTTCATCGGCACATTAACCCGTTCTGATAACAGCTCCGCAATCAACTCCGATTGATTAAATCCCCTCTCTCGCAGCCTCTTGCTGTGCAACGGCACTGGGATCACTAACTCAATCTGGAGCGGGAAGTCGTTCAGAATCTCAACCATAAGCCTCGCCATCTCCGATGCAAGCCGCCTCTCGCCGCCATACTTGAACTTGTGGATCATCTCCCGTGCGACACCCTCATACCTGACAGCGCATCTGCATCGGTCAAACCATCGCTTTGTGTTCCTGCAATCGGAACATATGGGCGCAGCGTGAGCAAGCTCGTCATATGGCTTTCCGCAGAGGTCGCACATCGGCGGTTTGATAAATTTGAGTTGCGCAAAACATCCCCTGCAAAGCACCTCCTCGGATAGCGAACCGCACACAAGACAGCGTGGCGGATAAAGCAACCTGAGCACGGCATGAAAGCCCTTGTGAAGCACATCCTTCAAGCTCGTGAGAAGATGAGACCAGCGATTGCCCTCACCCATCTTTCCTGCCCCTGCACCTCTAATGTGAATTGCATGTTGCAATTATGCGCGCTGGTGACATGAAGTGTGGAGAGGGATAAAATGTCATATTGCAAACAGCGTGCGTTGTGAAAGTCACTGCGCACAGTGAAAGCGGGGTAGGCAGCTGTTGTGGGGATAGTCATTTCAATCGTCAACCAAAAGGGCGGCGTAGGGAAAACGACGACGGCAATAAACCTAAGTGCATGCTTGGCTGAGATTGGCAAACGCGTCTTACTCGTAGACGCAGACCCACAAGGCAACGCCACTTCCGGTATCGGCATCCCGAGGCAAGCCGCACGCCCGCAACTTTATGATGTGCTTGCCGGTTTCGTCGAACCCGGGGCAGCTGTCAAGCATACTCGTTTTGCGCGGCTTGATATCATACCGTCTGACATTGACTTGGCTGGAGCTGAGATTGAGCTGAGCCAACTTGAAGAAAGGGAATTCATGATACATCGGGCGCTGCAACCGCTCGTCATTAACTACGATTTCATCATCCTTGACTCGCCACCATCGTTGGGTTTGCTCACGGTCAACTGTCTCACCGCCGCACATTACATCCTCATCCCAATTCAGTGTGAATATTACGCGCTTGAGGGTTTGGGAAATCTCCTGAGCACGATACGGAAGGTTCGCATGAGTTTGAATCCGTCGGTGCTTGTGCTCGGTATACTCCGCACAATGTATGACACGCGCACCAACCTCGCCTCACAGGTTTCTGAGGAAGTTGAAAAGCACTTCCAGCATTGGGTCTTGCGAACCATCATACCCAGGACGGTGCGCTTAAGCGAAGCTCCAAGTCATGGCTTGCCAATTATCTACTACGACAGCCGCAATGTGGCAGCAGCAGCGTATCGCCAACTCGCCCAAGAAGTGCTTGAAAGGTTGGGTGAAGTCAGGGAAACCGCCACGCCTTTAGCGGGCGAGTTACAGGGGGAAATTCAATTACCCTCTCCACCAACCCACCAAAAGCCTTTTGGTCAATCTGGAGGCGAGGGTTGCTAAATATCAGTGAAAAGTATTTGGGAGAATTTCGCAAAAGAGCCGGTAAAATGTTAAGGGGGCAGTGGCACAGGCAAGTGCCAACTGCCCCCCAATTACGGCTTTAATTGCTACTTCTTCTTCTTCGGCGCTGCCTTCTTCTTTGGTGCTGCCTTCTTCGCCATGTTAGCACCCCCTTTCCATGTGATGGTGTAGGATGCACTATGGCAATTCTGCCTACCATCAGCACATCCGGCTTCATGTTTAATTATAGCCAAATTCGTGGTGATTGTCAACCCCAAAATCCGGATTAAAATAGCTGTTGACAGAATCATGTTGATGTTTTTAAATTTGGATTTCACTGTTGCTAAACATGGTGATGATGTTACGAATCCAAATTTTTGTGTGAAATAGTGAAATAAACGGGAAACGATGCCGGGTTGGGAAATTTGCCAGAAGGTCGGGAAATTTTGGAAAATACCCGCACCGTTGTCATCATCCAAAATTTCCAGAAAAATCCAAAAATGGACCCAATTTCATAAATCCAAACCATCAAACATAATTGCCATTTTTTGTCCCATATTTTTAAAAATCCCACTGCAAGGTATGGTGAACAAAAGACAACACTATCACACCAAGAATTTGCCCACTTTTGTGTGACCAATTTGAGCGTATGTATGATTGGCAAACTTCTCCCTATTGCTGCCAGCTCTTCCATTGCCTTTGAGGAATGAATTCAAGTTTCCAGAGGAGCAGCACACAGCAAAATTTGCTTGACACCGAGGTTAAGACACACAGGCATAAATTGAGCTTCAACTCACTCTGCAGTTCCTTCAATTGGGAATGGCTCAATTGAGGAACGCACACTCAACGAAGCAATGACCCTCAACGGCGAACATGATTGAGGTTCAATGAGCGTCCTAATGCTTCTCCCACATGCGCAATGTCGGTGATGATTCACATTAATGTGTGCTACGAATTTTTTCAAGTTCATACCACAACTTGATGGGGCTCTCCACATCTTGATGCATGCTGTTCGCTGCAGCGCCTCGCACTGACAACGCATCTATACGGGAGTTACCTATGCTGAGTGCTCATCGTTGGAACTGTGCTTCACGACGCCGATGCGGCGCGGCGTTCCCACAGGGCAGCTATGCAGCTTCAAGCGGGGTTATTCTGAAAGCCATCAGTAGCTGACTCAACTTCGCTTCCGGAATGAATCATTAACCGATGCTCCAACCATCCCATGCAAACGAAAGCCACAGCTCAATTGCTCATCATGCAACACGCACATCGGGGAGCATGTAAGGTGAAGATTGGGCGGGCGGAAAGCTCGCCTCTCAGGGATAAACTCATGGCTGCATAGCGCACGCTTGATGGTGCGCAATCTATAGCGTCTATGATGATGCATTGCAATTTCGCCCTTACTCACTTACGGAGATGCGATAGGCACAGTGGAAAACGCGCTTTCACTTGCCTTGCGATACCTCATAACTGGTGAGCATCCCTACGAGCGATTCCAGATCGCTCCTTTGCCATGCCGCATCCATCGGACCTTCAAAAACTATAGGTAATTCAACTTCACCAAACTTCGCCTTAGCCTGCGGATACGCCTGAAGTATAACAGCTCCACACGATAGCCCCTCTTTTCGGAACAGCTTGAACCCAGATGGCGTTCCGAAGTTTATGCACTCAACCCTTAAGCGCGGATAGTAACGCTCAGCGAGGCTCTTGAAGTAATCTTTGAAGTGCTCATGACCGCGGTGGAAGGGATAGAATGCCCTAATGCAAATGCGCGCCTTTAAATTGCCATAAACCTCCACCGGCTTCAAAAACGGGAGCGTTCGTTCATGCTCCTGCTTCACTGGGTAAACCCACATTTTGTATAGTTCGGAATCTGACAACTTCTTCCCGATGTATATCTTCCACTGCATCCCACAACAGCGTTCATCGCTTTTGCCCGAGAGCAGGGCTTGTTCATTCACCTCGTCCTTCTTAAGGTTTTCCATTACACGGCTGCTGAAGTGATTAGCAAATGAAAGCACACCTGCTATGCATACAGTGATAACACTATACCATAACCTCTTCCTGATGGGGATAGTGCACCCCTCCTTACACCTGCATCATCTCTCCCCAAGTTACCAACCAACAGCGCGCATTCTCAACCAACTACTGTATTGCCTTTATCACATCGGGATGCAGGTTGAACATGTTGTAGTAGTTTGTATCGCTGCAACAATCTGCTGGATACATAAAAATTGGTGAGAATGTCTGTAGCCACTTCATCCACTTGACATGTCCATCAGCAAAGCCAAAGTTTGCCCCACCAAGGTGCCCAGTGAATGGGCGTGTAGCAAACCATGCGTTACTGCCACCACATCTGAAGTGCCCACTAAAGTCAATGTGCCCGCACCCGGGTCCAACCTCGGTAATGATAATCATCTGCGACGGACCGTTCGGCGTTGCCTGTGGCACATTCGTCCAAAAACTACTTCCGGGTTTGTAAGTCCCGTGGATGAGCTGGCTCACCCTCATATTCCTTGCAGGATCACATTGAATGGAGCAAAACATCCATGCTGATACCGCGTAATTGCCAGCGATATCGCCTGTCTCTTGAAAGAGATTGGGGTTTGATGGGCACACAAAAATTTGCTCATTCTTAACATATGGGAAGACAACCGCACGCCATGTATATTGCGGCAGACCAGGTGGTCTATACCTTGCTCCGGGGAAGCGTCCATCGTAGTCCTCAACATACATCTTTATTCCGAGCAGTATCTGCTTTATGTTGCTCTGACAGGCAGCCGTGCGAGCCTTCTCTCTTGCCCTCGCAAACACCGGGAACAGAATCGCTGCCAAGATGGCGATAATCGCTATCACCACCAGCAGCTCTATCAGTGTGAAGCCCCTTGACCTTCCATTCGCGAGTTTCATCCTTGCATCCCTCCCTTGGATTAGCTTGATTAAACGCCCCTCTGTCGCCTCAGAGCGATCGCGCTTTAATGTCGCCCTTAAATCTCAATCCTGTTTCATCACCTCCCCTTATGGGCATTACATCCGTTGCTACAATATTTCGCTTGCCTTAATTGACTATGACACAACTCAATGTGCTTGTAAAGCCCCGAAGCACAGCATCCATTCAGGCTTGCATCAGTTATCTGTAGGGCGATAAGTTTACTTGCAATACAGTGAGCCAAACTGTCAACCTGGTGATGCAATTTGAGGGTTCCAAATTCAACCGAGTCTGCAAGGGTGATTAGGGGTGCACATGCATTCAACGAGTGAACGCTGGTTAATGCGTTCGCGCAAACCCGGCAGGTTACGCATCGTCCTCGTCTATCCGAATACCTACTTTGTCGGGATGTCAAACTTAGGCGTGCATGCTGTGTTGCGAATTGCAAGTGACGAATGCGCTGTGAGCTGTGAGAGGGCATTCGTAGATGCATTAATGTGCGACCAGAGCAAGCCAATAAGGGCGATTGAAAGCAACGCACCGATATCCTCGTTCAACATCATTGCCTTCTCGGTTCCGTTTGAGGGTGATTATCCAAACATCGTTCGTGCGCTATTGAGCAGCGGCATAACCTTGAGGGCGAGTGAGCGAAAGCCGCTTGAGCCATTAGTCATTGGCGGTGGAACTGCACTGACAATCAACCCTGAACCGCTTGCCGACTTATTTGATGCCATCGCCATGGGAGATGCCGAGGTCATAATGCCGCAGCTTGTGCAAGCTGCTGAGAAAGCCATAACGGCGCATGATAGAGTGCGTGCATGGGAAGAGCTTGCCGAAGTCAAGGGTATGTATGTCCCACAGCTTATGGCTCATCCAACAGCACCTGTGTTCGCCGATGTTAAACAAATTGAGCCAGCACACTCAATTGCCCTTACGAGCTCAACTGAGTTCGCTGACACATTCCTCATTGAGGTTGCTCGCGGGTGCTCATTCAGGTGCCACTATTGCGCATACGGCAATTGCTGCTACCCGGCAAGGCATTTCACGGCTGAGCAAGTGCTCAACTTGATCAGGCGCTACAGGCAAACGCTCAACTCAGTTGGGTTGGTAAGCGCTGTCGTTTCGGCGCACCCAGACATTGAGCGCATTGCGTGGGCAGTCGTTAATGATGGCTTAAGGTTAAGCGTCTCATCAATGCGCGCCGATGTTTTGCCAGAGGGGTTGGTTGCAGCGCTCAGCCAGAGTGGCACAATGAGCATGACCATTGCGCCAGAGACAGGCACCGAAAAGCTGAGGGCGACAATAGGCAAACCGATAAAGGATGAGGATCTCTTCAGGGCTGCAGCACTTGCTGAGAGATACGGGATGCGCTCCATCAAACTCTACTTCATGTTCGGCTTACCATGGGAATCAAACGAGGACATCATCGCCATCGGTGAATTTATGCGCTCGTTAGTGAGGCGCTTCAAACGGTTGCGTTTTACAGTCAGTGCATGTGCATTCGTTCCAAAGCGCGGCACGCCATTTGAGAGGTTAGGAATGGCACCAAGCGATGAATTGGAAAGGAAGCGCAATTTGCTTACGAGGGCACTCAAGGGCATTGAGCGTGTAAAATTATCGGTTGAGAGCATTCGCGCAAGCCAGCTGCAAGCTCTGTTTTCAATCGGCGATAGGCGTGTATTGAGCGTCATTGAGAGGGCTTTATTAAACGGCGGCTCATTTGGCGCATATAAGCAAGCCGCAGTTGATGTGCTTGGATGCACCTTGGAAGAATTCATTTCAGAAAGCCAACTTGAGACAAAGCGAGCTGTCTGCCATAATTCGGATGCACAAGTCTGGCGCGGTTAAAGCTATTCCCATGGTTTGGATAAGCTTGTCGCAGCTAAAGCTGCCTCCTACAGTTGTATGATGGGATGAACCGGGCTTGTTGGGAAGGAACGAGATTGCGAACCCACGATAAAGTGAGGGTATGAGTCAGGTCATGGTTTACACACCTTACGATTGGGCACAGATGCTTCGTCAGAAGGCTGATTATGTTGAGGACAGACTTCGCCTCGGCAGCCCTGTAATTGGTGTTAGTTGCGGCTTTGGTGTGCTAATTGCGACTGTGCGCGGCTCGCAGCGAAAAATTTACGAGGTGTATGACAGGCTCGCATTTGCAGCCATCGGTCAGCAAGCCGACATTGAAGCCATAAGGATGCTCGCAGTTGACTTTGCCCATGTTGAGGGTTTCCAGCGCAGCCCGGAGGATGTTTCAATACAGAGGGTGGTTGGCTTCTCAGTGAGTCCGAATGTTAGAAGGGCATTTAGCGACCCATTCAGAACGCCGTTTGTCGTGCGAGGGCTGTTTGCGCAGGTTGGAGAAAGCATTGGTGAGGATACATTCATCGTGCTCAACTACGATGGCGAGTTTGTGCAGCGTGAGCAAGTCGCAGCCATTGCTGGCGTCGTTGAGGTTGAAGCGGAGATGGAGCGATTCGTCAAGGAGCACCTGAAGTTGGGCGATGCAACTTTGGATGAGGCATTGCAAGTTGCTTTGATGGCATGGGCACTCGGAAAGGTTAAAGCTGATAGCGGCGCGCCTTCTGGAGATGAGGCTGGGTGCAAACCCACCTCGGAGACGCTCATTGATGCATTGAAGCGTAGCCTGAGGGATGGGAAAGTTGAAGCTGCCCTGCTTGAACGGCATTCAGTGAGTGAGAGACGATTCAAGATGCTCACCGATGAGCGAGTTGAAATGGTGCTCTCAAGCCTTTCGGCGTGACTCAAGGAGAGGAAGCACATTGTGAGGGAATAGATCGCTCCTCAGATGCCATGTTGACACGCAGATGATGCACCCTCGGGATAATCCGACGATGCAAGCCACACCACACTCATGGCACTTTATTGCCACCTTTGGGTTATCACCCGTAGGACACCGAGAGTTATAATGGTTAGCTGAGTTTTGCGGCGGGCAAATGGGGTCAATTCTGATAGCGCAAGGGGGCAAGCTGAAGGCAGTTGCTTGCATGTGTGCCATATCGCTTGCAATGCCTGTGCGGTCGCAACCCAAACGCTCGCGGATTGATTAACTCTCTTGAGCCATAGGGAATGAGAGCATCATGGAGAGGGTATTCGGCATTGAGACGGAATTCGGATGCTTTGTGAGAGATCCATCACTCGGACCGCCAGAGAAAGTTGTTGAGTTGGTAAAAGATGCCATCTTCAAGGAAAACAAGTGGGGGCTGCTTGACTGGCATGTTAGAGACCCATTCTTTGAGCCGGCTCGCTCGGGTGGCTTCCTGATAAATGGCGGTAGGCTATACATTGATGCGGTTGGTTCTCACGAGGAGTATGCTACCCCGGAATGCCGCTCCGTGTTTGACATAGTCGCATACGACAAAGCCGGGCAGAGGATAATCTGCCGGGCAATTGAGGAGCTCGGTTTGGAGGGCAAAGTCAGCTTCCACAACAACAGCATTGACCATTTTGGCGGGCACACATTCGGCTGCCATGAAAACTATTCACTCCGCCCAGACCAATACTTTTCACGGAAGGCGTTGCAACCGCTTGTAGCTTTCTTGGTCACAAGGCAAATATTTGCCGGTGCCGGAAGGGTTGGTGGACATAAGCTCATCCCGACAAAGCGCTCAAGACGCCCATTTGCCTCACATGACATTGACTATGTGTTTGTGGACTTCGCATATGAGGTGAAGCCAGACCCGGATGTGAAGTTTCAACTTTCGCAGCGTGCCGATCATATACTGCATGTTGTCTCTGGCAGGGTGCGCTTCAATCGCGGGCTTATAAACCCGAAGTGGGACAGCTATCATGACTTCTCACGCTACACGCGCCTTCACCTCCTCTTCGGAGAATCAAATGTCTCAGAGTATGCAGCGGCTTTAAAAATTGGGACGACGGCACTCGTGCTTGACTTGATTGAAATGAAGTGTGCGCCGACAATTGAACTCGCCCATCCGATAAAATCGCTGCGCGAGATTTCACGAGATATGAGCTGGCGCTGGATAACAACATTGCGAGAAGGGACAACGATATCGGCTATTGACATCCAAAGGCAATATCTTGAAGCCGCAAAACGCAACCTGCTCGGCAGGGATATGGAGACGGACTGGATAATACGAGAGTGGGAGTATGTTCTGGATAAGCTTGAGGAAGACCCAATGCAGCTTTCGGGCAAGCTTGATTGGGTGACCAAACTTAAGATGCTGCAGCTGTATATGGATGCCGAAGGAATTGACTGGAACGATGATGCCCTATTCAGCATTGACTTGGAGTATCACAACATCAACCCAAGCGAGGGCTTGTTCTATGTGCTCCAGCGAAACGGCAGCGCCACGCGCGTCACCACTGACGAGAAAATTGAGGAGGCAATGCTGCATCCCCCGCGCAACACAAGGGCTTATGCGCGCAGCCGAGTGATAAGGGAGCTCATAAGGCGCGGCGTGACAAATTACATCATTGAATGGGACTGCATTTCGCTTGTGTGCGGGCTGTTCAACGAAAGGCAATGGTTCATCATGGACGACCCATTTGAAACATACGACAGACACGCAAGTTGGTTCATACAAAGATTAAGGTGAGTCAAGATGTAATTCAAAAGTTCTGATGCCATGAGGACGCCACTTCGCTTTCCCTTCGTGGCTTACAACGATTATGGGGTTCGTAGTGAGGCACGAAACGAAGTGGAGTGCCGTCAACGATGCCATGATGAACGCCACTCCGCTTACGCTTCGTGGCTTACTACGAACGATGTTATGAGGATGCCACTTTCGCTTTGTGGCGGAGGTTTGTAGTAAGGCACGAAACGAAGTGGAGTGCTGTCAACGATGCCATGATGAACGCCACTTCGCTTACGCTTCGTGGCTTACTACGAACGGTTGTGAGGTTCGTAGTAAGGCACGAAACGAAGTGAAGTGCCGTCAATGATGTCATGATGGACGCCACTTCGCTAACGCTTCGTGGCTTACTACGAGCGATGTCATGATGACGCCACTCCGCTTTGTGGCTTACTACGAACAATGCCTTGCTCAATTGATGTCGTTTGACGAGATTGCAATGTGAGACTTTACAATCAAATTGCGCTGTGCCAAAGTTGGGTTGTGGGAGTTGGGTTTTCTGAACGGGGTCAATCTCACACCGAAGGAGGTGATGCAGTGAAAGTTCGCAGGGGCAGCTGTCCGAGTTCACAACTGAGGAACGATGTGAGGCGGACTATCGTCCGCCCCACAATCTCCACACGATGTTTTTAAACTCAAAGGAGGGATGTGAAATGAAGCGAGCAGCTGGAATGCTTAGGTTGAGGTGGAGAGGTTTTACGCTGATAGAGCTGCTGGTGGTGATAGCGATAATCGCCATCTTGGCAGCAATACTGTTTCCTGTGTTTGCGAGGGCAAGGGAGAAGGCAAGGACGGCAAAATGTCAAGCCAACTTGAAGCAGATTGCATTGGGCGTCCTGATGTATGCTCAGGACTATGACGAGAAGTTTCGCGGATGGCGCGGCGCTGCTCTCTCTCCCAGCTATTGCAACAATCCGAACACTGCGATGTGGTTTCATCATCTAATTCACCCATATGTCAAGAATTGGGATCTTTTTATCTGCCCAACCACACTTCGGAATAGTGGTGTAAATTGCCAGTGGTGGATACCGGATGTTAAGCCATACGGGACAAGTTATGCATTCAATTGCCCTGTATCAGCGGACATGGGGGAGGACATAAAATTCCCGCAGATCAAACGCCCTGCCGATTTAGCCATGGTTGCTGACGGAGTTTGGGCTTGCATGCGCCCTTGGAGGCGGGGTGGTGGATGCGGAACCGATTACATTGAGCCACACAGTGGTGGCGTGAATGTAGCTTACTTTGATGGGCATGTTAAGTGGATATCAAGCCAGAAGTTCTGGGCTCCTGATCGGACTACTATGCGCACATATTTGCCATGGACTAACTCCGATTCCTTCCCACCAGGTTGGTAACATGGCGGTGTGCACACTGTAAGTGACATCGCAGGGAGGGCGAACCTCCCGGTGAGCCTATAAATACGGAGTTTGGGTTCGGCTGGAGCCTCACCCTCCCAAGAAATGTTGCCCGTCTATCGTTTACAATTTGCACGCTGCCGTAATATGATGGCACGCAAGCCGCAGATGATGGGAAGAGAAACGCTTGATGAGTGGGATTTTTGGCAAGCCATAAATTGGTTAGCAGTTGCTCTCATGTTCAAGAATGCAACTAATGCGCCTTGCTGAAACACAAGTGATGAGGCTGTCATCTAAAGACCTTAAAAGCGCCGCCTTCATAAGCTGCCAAAGTCAGCTCCAACCGCTCACAATCCAAATTCCCAAAACCCTGTGTGCAAGGAGGCGAGTGTGATGAGGTTCGCCACATGGAGGGCAGCGCTACTCCCCCTTACTCTTGCTGCGTGTAGCCTGATGCAAGGTGCTGCAGTTTGCGACCTGTTCAGTTATGTGCAGCGCCATGAAGGGTGTTTCAGGTGGGAGTTGAAGGAGGCAACCGAATTGGCGGGCGTCAAAATTTTCAGGCTGCACATGACTTCACAGGAGTGGCATGGCATAAGGTGGGAACACGGATTGAATGTGTATGTTCCGGGGTTGCTAAAGTATCCTCACATGGCTGGCTTGCTCATAACTGGTGGCAGGCTTTCAAACAATGACGATAGCTATGGCACAGTCATATCAACTCTTATGGGTGCGCCATTGGTGTTCCTTTACGACATACCGAATCAACCACTGTTCGGCGAGTTGCGCGAGGACGATTTGATTGCTCACACATTCAGCGAATACCTCAAGACCGGCGATGAGACGCTGCCTCTCCTTCTCCCAATGGTTAAAAGCGTCGTCAAAGCCATGGATGCAGTTCAAGCGTTCCTCACGGAGAGAATTGGCACCAAGCCAATGGGCTTCGTCCTCACAGGCGCATCAAAGCGCGGCTGGACAACATGGCTAACTGCCGCATGCGATAAGCGAGTCAAAGGGATTGTGCCCATCGTCTTTGACAACCTGAACTTCTTCGCGCAGATGCCACACCAACTCAAGATGTTCGGGCGCTACAGCGAGATGATTGAGGAGTATACCAAGCGAGGGCTAATGGAACAAATGCAGACCGAGAGGGGAAAGAGGCTCGTCCAACTCGTTGACCCATACTTCTACCGCCACCAATTCACCATGCCGAAGTTGATTGTCAACGCCACCAACGACAGGTATTGGGCTGTTGATGCGCTCAAATTCTACTGGGATGAATTGCCCGGAGAAAAGTGGGTGCTCTATGTCCCAAACGCCGGACACAACCTTGAAGGGCAATATGAGCGTGTCGTTGCAGCCCTCGTCGCTTTCTTCCATCACATTGCCGGCGGCGCCCCATTCCCGAAGATGAGATGGAGCTTCGTTGATGCCAAAGGTGAGATGACACTCAAGTTCTCATCGGAGCCCAAACCGGTGGGGGTCACCTTGTGGGTGGCGAGATCTCCGACAACTGACTTCAGAGATGCAAAGTGGACGCCGCAAGCAGCGGAGCTGCGTGATGGGGAATACATCGGGAAAGTTGAAGTGCCAGCTGATGGCTATGTGGCAATGCTCATTGAAGCACAGTTCAACATTGATGGTAGAGGATTCACACTCACCACAACACTCCGCGTCGCCCCGGAAGTGAACGCCACCAATGATACAACTTGATGGCTTGAAATGCCCAAAGCGCTTCACAGCGAATACAATCTTTCGGAATCTTTCACCCGCCATCTTGATGCTTCAGATGGCTTCCTCATCGTCCGCCGATTTCGCCTTCGGCTCCTCATCGGACATTGCCATGCGCAGCCTCTTAACAAGCTCCCGTATGCGCTCGCGCACGAATGCCGGGTCAAGCTCAAAAGCCATCTCAAATTCCGAAACGGCGGTATCCGGCTTTCCGGCGCAAAGCTCACAGAGCCCGATATAGTAATGCGTTACAGCGAAGGATTGATCTGCCAACTCAAACTCTGCGAGAGCGCCATCAAACTCACCGAAGTGGAGATGGATGGCGCCCTTGAGAAGGTGATAATCCGGCTGAGCGCTCTGAGCATCGGCATCTTCAAGCACCATCTGAGCGAGCTTCGGCATACCAGCATCAAGCAGCAAGATGCCCAATGCGAACCGCAGACCGAAGTTACCGGGTGCGTGCTTGAGAGCCCTCGCAAAGTGGATGATTGACTCACGAACGCTTTCCTTTGAAGCGCATCTTGTGCCACTCCATGCGTGCCACCAAGAGACTATGGCGCTCACAATCGGGATGGGCTTATTCGGCGTTGATTTGAGCTCTTTCAATGCGCCCTCAATGTCACCATACGCATTTTGTTCCCAGACTTGCTGTTCCCTTGCCAGCGATTCAAGCAGGGCAAGAATGCGGGATTGAATTTTGGCGTCGTCAGCGAGTCCGCCATCCTCAAGCAGCTTCAAAGCGCTATCTGACTCGCCCTGTTCAAGCAGCGCGAGGGCAAGTAGAGAGGTTGCAACGATATTCTTGGAATCAACCCTTAGAGCAGCTTCGCATAGGCTGCGAACCCTCTCATGCAAGCGAAGTTCGCTGTAAGCTCGCGCAAATAGGACGAGTGAGGCGACATCTCCCGAGCAGCGAGCTTCGTTCTGAGCGAGAACCTGAGCGGCTAACTCAACTCTGCCCATGCGCAAAAGGGCAATCGCACGATAAACCTGCAACCTCACATCATCAACCAGCGATAGAGCCCGTTCAATGTGCATGAGCGCGCTTTCATACTTGCTCCTGTTAAAGTTCCTCAACCCGCACCCAACATGCCATTCAAAAAGCAGCCTCCTTAAAATCCTTGAGCACATGTGCATGAGCGAAATCCCTCGGAGACAAAGGCTGTAGGAGCGCCCAGATTGCGCCACAAAGAGCTATGGCGATATGACACAATTTCGTATTCGCCCGATGCGCTCAACTTCGGCTTCAACGACATCTCCAACTTTGAGCAGCGCTGGCGGATTGCGAGATATTCCAACGCCGCTTGGCGTCCCTGTGGCAATCACATCGCCGGGAAGGAGCGTCATGTGCTTGCTGATGAAGGAGATGATTTGAGGGACGCCGAAGATGAGGTTGGCGGTTGAGCTATCTTGACGCAACTCGCCGTTCACCCAGAGCATGATTTTGAGCGCATGCACATCGCCCACTTCATCCGGAGTTACAAGGTGCGGTCCCATCGGAGCAAATGTGTCACAGCTCTTACCGCGAAACCATTGCTTGTCTTTGGCTTGCAAATCCCTCGCAGTCACATCATTGAAAACACAGTAACCAGCAACATAGCTTAAGGCTTCGTCCTCGCTAACACCTTTACACCTCCTCCCGATGATCACAGCCAGCTCAACCTCATAGTCAAGTTGGCTTGTCACCTCAGGATAGATTATCGGGTCGTATGGTCCACACACAGCCGTAGGGGCTTTGGCAAACAGCAGTGGCTCGCTCGGTAGCTCCATCTTGAGCTCGCTTGCATGATCCTTGTAGCTGAGCCCAAGGGCTATGACCTTTCCCGGCATCGGCACCGGTGGACCAATGCGCACGCCATCAAGCTCAATCAATGCGCGCCTATCAACTTCCTCACCTCGCTCAAGCAGCTTGCGCACATGACACCAATAGTCGCCCTTGAGGAACTCAATGGCATCCCATGGGAGTGAGCCATTTGATGCCAAGTGCAGGTCAATCGCCCACCTGTCATTGATTAGGACTGCCAATCTCTCTTCACCGGCATCCCCGTATGTCAAAAGGCGCATCCCCTATCTCACCCCGCATTTTCTTATCCCTTCCGAAAACGGTCATCCATCAACGCCCAAATGCCGACTTTATCTTCTCGGCAAGCGACCGAAGAGCCGCAGAGAGCCACCTCCAAAATGAGCCCTCGCTAACCTCGCTCACGCGTTCTGTAGCCAGCCTTGCAGCGTGCAGGAATAAGCCAACGCTCGTGGCATAGACTGGGCTCCTTAGCGGCTCACTTATTTCAATTGGCACCCTCGGAGAGCCAACTCTGACAGGGAGATCCATAATCTCCTTCGCCAACTCCTCAGTGTGCTTTAACAGCGAGCCGCCGCCTGTGAGGACTATCCCGCCTGCAAGGTTGTCTGCAAGCCCGGATTCCATAATGGCTGCCTGTGAAATCTCAAGCAGCTCTCGCATCCTCAACTCAATGATCTGCGCCAATACCCTCTTTGGGACAGTCCTTATCGCATTTGAGCCGACATCCCTCACCTCAACCAACTCATCTGCACCAACTTCCCTTTGGAGTGCGCACCCGTGCTCAAGCTTCAACTTCTCTGCCTCTCGGAATGATGTGCGCAACCCAATTGATAAATCCTGCGTGACATGATTGCCGCCGATTGGGAGAGCCCTTGAGTAGGCAATGTTTCCGCCAATGAACACAGCTATGTCCGTCGTCCCGCCACCAATGTCAATCAAAGCCACACCAATCCCCTTTTCGGTTTCCGTGAGCACAGCCTCAGCTGCCGCTATCGGCTCCAAGACAAGTTCAACATGTTCAATGCCCGAATGATGAAGGCATTTAACGAGATTGCGCATGAATGAAGCCCTCGCAAGGACGAAGTAGGCGTCAACTGCAAGCTTCCTACCGTGCATCCCAATTGGGTTTGAGATCCCGCTCAAGCCGTCAACCACAAACTGCCTTTGGATCACATGCAAAACTTCATAGTCCTCCGGGATGGTGATGACCATTCTCGCCTCATTGAGCAACCTGTGCACATGCTCTTCAGTTATGATGTCGCTCTCACCGTGGATTGAGATTAAAGAGGAACTCCTTATCCCGCGAATGTGATGACCGGTTATGCCGGCTACAGCACGGCTGACATGCACTCCAGCCATCTTCTCCGCCTTGCGCAGCGATTCAGTTATGGCTGCAGTTGTTTCCTCCATATCAACGATGAGCCCTTTTCGCAGCCCCCTTGATGGAACTGTGCTGTAGCCAAGGATGCTGAGCGAGCCATCCTCATGCGCCTGACCTATGATGGTGCAAATTTTTGTCGTGCCAACATCAATGGCGCAAAGGGTGGACTCACCCACTTCATCCACTCCCATGTCGCTTATCATTGGACTTTGACACTTGTGGCGCTGCGCTCAGAGGCTGTCTCCTCACTGCCACGCGAAACCCTTGAAGCAACCTTCCTTTCCTCAATCCACCTCATAAGCCTATCAAGCAATATTCGCCTTATCACGGCGAGGTTGTTGAATATGCGCAGCCCGAACGCCACCACAACTGCCACTGAGAGGTCAACGCCGAGCACTTGGTTACCAACATATGTGAGGAGTGACGCCATGAGCATGTTGACGAAGAAACCGGAAAGGAAAATGCCCTCATCAAAGTTGCCCTGCAGAGCTGCCCTCACGCCGCCAACGATGGCATCAAATCCGGCAAGCACAGCCAACCCAACATAGTTTGAGAACTTCGTCAGCAGCGGCGTTAAAGGCATCGCCATATAAAGCCCAAGCAGCAGCCCAATTATAAGAGCCACCGTAGCAACCCATAAGCTCACCATGCCATTGCATCTCCCAAAAGCTCTTCACCCGGGACATCAACTGGGCGCGCAAATTTGAACTTCGGCGGAGTGCGCATCGGCGGTATTATTATTTCTCGCCTCGGGACAACTTTAACCTGAAGCCCGATGACCTTCAACCTGTCAACTATGCCCTGAGGGATCGTCAGCGCCTTGATCATGTTGTCAGGGTCGCCAACGGCATAGATGAGGTATGGTGGCGCAACCCTGTGCCCGTTCACCATGATGAACGCCTCTGAACACCGTATCTCGGAAGTGACAATGAGCCTCTCACCGTTTATGGCGATCGCTTCAGCTCCGGCGGCTTTGAGCTCGTTCACCACTTCACGCAAATCCAAATCATGCACATACGCTCCGGGTGCCATCGGAGCTTTTGAATCGTTTAATTCAACGATGACACCCGGACCTTTGACTGGCGTCAACCCGGCGAGCAACATCGCTTTGATCAGGTTCTTGCGCATCGCATCAAGGACCGATTTGCCCTCGCTCGCCTTGCGCTCATACTCCGTGAGTTGCGACCGCAGGCTATCAACCTCCTTTTGAAGCGCCTTTATTTCCTCCTGAGCTTCAACAAGCCTTTGCGCAAGCCAATTTGCGCGCTGATGTATTGGCATAGGTTCAATGCCTTCCCTTGTCGCCCTCACCTGATGGGCAATCAGGAAGCCGAGGAGAAGGGATGCAACTGCAAGGCTGGTAAGCCAGCCGACATCCACCTCTTTTGGGACGATGGCTTTCAACACATGTGCCAACTTCATGCCACAACCTCCCACCTTGATTGGGCATTGCACTCATCTCGCACAAAGCTGCTGCACCACCGCTTACAACCAAGAGCAGCTACTCAAGCAGGCGATATGTGCACCCCTTTATGGAACGGGCATCAATCGCCACCGGCCTTCCATGCTTTCTTTTCAACTCCGCATATACGGCGGCAGCCAATGCGAAACGCTCCCTCAAACCGACCTCGCTGCCAAGTTCAATTATGCTGCCATCCCTCATTCGCAATTTGATCTCCCTCGCACTGCCAAACTCAACCTGCCGAACACCGCTAAACCCAACCGATGAGAACAACGACAGGAGGCGCTTTAGCCGCTTCAAATCCTCATCCGACAGGCGCTCACCAGCGCGCAATCTTTCAAATTCATCCGAAATGAACACGGGCAGCTCACTCACATCTTTTATCTCGGCGCTCTCCACACGCCAGTAAATTGAGCCGTTATCAAAAACCACATGCAGCCCACCACCAGTTTTTATCAACCCGATTGGCTTGCGCCCCCTTAGCACCACTACTACAGTATAGGGCAAAACTATGCGAGCATTCGCCCCTGCCACAAACGGCTCTTCGCAGAAGAACTTTGAAACATCTCGGCGCAAAGTTAAGATGCGTTGCCCGAGGAGGGATGACCTGCACTTGATCAATGCATCCTGCGATGAGAGTTCTGCGCCCTCAAATATGACCTTGCGAACTCGCAAGTTTGAGGCGAGGATAATGCAGGCTAACAGCACAGCCAGTGCGCCCGTGATGATGAGCCGCATGACGGTGGGGAAGGGCTAAGGTGAGATTTGAAAATCACGCTTGCAAGCCGTGCGCCAACGGCGCAAGGCATCACGCACAATCCAATCAACAAGCTGCGTGAATGACCAACCATAAGCTTTAGCAGCATCCGGCACAAGACTCGTCTCCGTCATTCCGGGGACAGCGTTCAATTCCAAAACGAACGCATTGCCATCCACATCCACGATCATGTCCGTGCGCGTGAACCCGCTGCAGCCAAGCAGCCTGTGAACGCTCAACGCAAGCGTGCTGACCTTAGCCTGCACACTCTCAGGAAGGCGCGGCGGGATTATGTGGTCCGACATCCCAACGGTGTATTTAGCGCTGTAGTCATAGAACCCGGATGGCGCCTTTGGGACAATCTCAATCAGCGGGAGCGCAAATGCCTCACTGCCTTCGCCCAACACGGCACAGGTTACTTCTGTGCCATTTATCCATCGCTCAATGATTGACCATTGCCCATAGCGGAATGCCTCCCTCAAAGCGCTTTCAAGCTCATCGCTTGAGGTTACCTTTGAAACGCCGATTGTTGAACCTTCGCAGGCCGGCTTTACAGCGCATGGAAAGCCAAACGATGCCTCTATGCGCCTGCTCACCTCATCCACTCCGACCATCTCAAACTCATCTTTGCTCAGGGAGAAATGCTCCGCCGTTGGCAAGCCAGCCGAAACGAGCAGCTGCTTCGTCAAGCGCTTGTCCATCGCTATCATGCACGCTTTTGATGGTGGAGATGTGTGTGGCATCCCTATGAGCTCAAGGTAGGCTTGTATTGTGCCATCCTCACCGTAGCCGCCGTGCAGCGCTACAAATGCCACATCGGCACCAAAGCCGGAGAGCTTCTCACCGAGCTCCTTTGGCGTGCACACATCAAACTTCACGCCGAGAGCGCCCAATGAATCCTTCCATCCAGACGGATTGAACTGCTCCCATCCGATGCGCCTGCCCAAAGCTTTCTCCCACCGCCATGATACATCAATTGCAAGCACATCATAGCCGGCTTCAGTCAGTGCCTTTGCCACGCCCCTCCCGGAGCGCAACGAAACCTCCCTCTCTGAGGAATCGCCACCCATGAGGACGCACACCTTTATGCCCTTCTTCATACGCCTCCATCTCCGTTGCGCCAATGGAATGAATGCTAACCGCCAACCGCTATTCCTCCCCGACTATCTGAACCTCGTATTCAAGCAGCACCCCAAACTTCTCATAAACTGCTCTTCGGACAAACTCGGTCAGCTCTATCACTTCCCTCGCCGTTGCGCCGCCGAGGTTAACGATGAAGTTGGCATGCATTTCCGAAACCTGTGCCCTGCCAAGCTTGAAGCCCTTCAGCCCAGCCATATCAATCAACCTTCCGGCGCGTTCATTCGGCGGATTCTTGAAAACACATCCGGCGCTCGGTATGGTTATTGGTTGCGTCCTGCGCCTGTGCTCAACTAACCTTTCAATCTTTTCCCTCGCCCGCTCTGGTGAGGAACGCTCAAGCTCAAGCACCGCCGCAATTACAAGCTTCCCGAAGTCAAGCACATTGCTATGCCGGTAACCGAATGAGAGCGCTTCCCTATCAACCTCAAATTGAGTCCCATCTTCTGCGAGCACACTCACAGAGAGCACCCTCTCACCGATATACTCAGTTGCCGTGCCGGCATTGGATATGACCGCACCGCCGACCGTCCCCGGCACACCAACAGCTGGTTCAAGCCCGCTCAATCCCATATCCGCAGCTGCGTTAATAAGATGGCTGAGCAACGCGCCGGCACCAGCCCTAACCACAGTCCCATTAAAACTGATCTTGGTGAACTCACCGTTTAGGCGAACGACAACACCCCTGATGCCGCCATCCCGCACGATGATGTTACTTCCGCAACCCAAAACAAACAGCGGCAGTTGGTGCTCCCTTAAGAAGGAGAGCAACATGCGAAGCTCATCAAGGCTATATACGCTCACAAAGGCATCAGCTGGACCGCCAACCCTCACCGTTGTGTGCGACGACATGGGTTCGTCAAATAGAGGCTCGGCGCGCAGCAGCTTCCTGAGCCCCTCCTTCATTTCCTCGGTGAGCAAGCTCCTTGACTTTACCTTCTGCCCTTCAATTGTTTGTGCCATCCTTCATCCCTCACTTCCACACCGTTCGCGCGCGTCCTCCACCCAACACCCGCCGTTAGGAACGGTGAAGTCCCATAACACAATTTGCAATTGTAGCTTACATTCCTGAAAGCCTGTAAGCCACCTTGTAAATGTCGCCGGCACCAAGCACGAGCAGGATATCCCCATCCTCAGCTTCTGCCTCAACTTGCTCAATGAGCGAATCAAAGCTATCAGCGAATTGAACATCAACCTGCGGGAGCGCTTCCTTCACGGATTCGTAAATGAGCCTCCCAGAGACGCCCTCAATTGGCTCTTCCCAAGCGCTGTAAATTTCCGTCACCCAGACCTTATCGGCGCCGGCAAACGCCGGACCAAACTCACTGTGCAGGGCGTATGTGCGCGTGTAACGATGTGGTTGGAATATGACCAAGCAACGCTTGTGGCGAATGGCAAGCGCAGATTGAATTGCAGCGCGCACCTCTGATGGATGATGCGCATAGTCATCAATGATGAGCACATCCCTGTTGCGCATCTTCCCGATGAGCTCAAACCTGCGCTTGATGCCCTTGAATGAAGCCAACCCGTGAGATATAGCTTCCGGCTCAACGCCAATGGCATGTGCCATCGCCGACGCTGCGAGGGCATTGTGCGCTTGAAATGCGCCCAAGACGCCCAACCTGACCTGCGTGATGACGCTGCCGCGATGACATAGCCAGAATGATGCGGCACCGTCAATGATTTGCAAATCCGCAATTCTGTAGTCGGCATCTTGGCTGATGCCAAATGTGATGACTCCCCTTGTCAGCACATGTGAGAGCGTCATTGCATTTGGACAATCAGCGCATATCGCGATAACACCATCGTCCGATACCAACCTCAAGAAGTCAGTGAAGGCATCAACAAGCGCCCCGATGTCGGGATAGTGATTTGCGTGATCAAGCTCAACATTCGTGACGATGGCGTGCTTCGGCTTGAGCATGAGAAACGAGCCATCTGATTCATCGGCTTCGGCGATGAGCCACCTGCCTTTCCCGATGAGCGCATTCGTCCCGTGGGCAACCAAGTCAGCCCCAATTAAGACGGTCGGGTCAAACCCGGCAGCTTCAAGTATTGCACCGAGCATCGCTGTGACCGAACTCTTACCATGGCTGCCAGCAACTGCTATCGCCTCTTTCCCCTCCATGAGCCAACTGAGCATCTTTGCCCTGTGCCATATCGGGATGGAACGCCTCTTCGCTTCAGCAAGCTCGTGATTGTCGCTCCGTATGGCGCTGCTCACAACCACAATATCGGCATCTTGCAAATGGCTCACATCGTGCCCCGTGTAAACCTTTATCCCGTGCCTTGATAGCTTTTCAGATGCCCCTGATGGGTCAGCATCGCAACCTGTGACAATGAAGCCGGCTTCGGCGAGCGCTTGTGCTACTGCGCTCATCCCGGCGCCAGCAATGCCGATAAAGTGAACTCGCTTCCACGACGATGCTGCAATGCTCATTTCAAATCACCCGGAGTCTAAAGCCGAGAAACGCCCAATGTGATGTCGGTCACCATTTCAGTCGCATTCGGCATCGCAATTGAGAGCGCAGCCTCTCGCATCCCCCTGAGCAAGTTCTCGCACCCGATAAGCTGCCTCACGAGTTGATAAAGCAGCCTCCCATCAAGCTCCCCATCGGGAATGACGATCGCGGCGCCCGCTCCAGCAACCTCAAGCGCATTGTAAAGCTGATGATTGTCTACGGCGTATGGATAGGGCACAAGTATGCTCGGCACACCGGCGATGAGTAACTCAGCTATTGAGCCCGAGCCAGCCCTTGATATTGCAAGGTCACTTGCGCGTATGAGCGTCGGCATGTCATCGCAATATGGATGCACGAAATAACGCCGCCTATACTCATCCGGCAGATTTGAAACGACAGCCGATGCCTCATCACAGCTGTGCGCTCCGCAGATGTGATGGATGATGAGTTTGGGCTCATCCGCAAGCAAGCTCTCAAGCGTCTCCCACAGCGATATGTTCAACCTTCTCGCCCCCCTGCTCCCACCAAAGACAAGCAGCATGAAGGCATCATTGCCTATGCCAAGGCGAGCTCGCGCTTCAGTCCTCGTTAGCAGTTTGAACTGTCGCCGCACCGGCATGCCGGTATGAATCACCGCTTGCCTGAAGAAACGGCTGGCGCTCTTGAAGGCGATGCATATCGCATCTGCCCATTTGGCGAACCTCCTGTTCGCCCTTCCGGGAATGCTGTTTGGTTCAAGTATAACGATTGGGATCCTGAGCATGTGCGCCGCCCACACAACGGGAACGCTTGCATATCCACCGATGCTCAACACACAAGCCGGCTTGAGCCACTTGAGCAATTTCACCGCCCTCAAGGACGAAGCCAACGCCGCGATAGCCGCAACAGCGCATGCCGGGTTGAAAAGAGTCCTCGGGAAAGGGCGCACCGATAGCAGGTGCAACTCATATCCGAACTTCGTCACCAAATCCCTCTCAAGACCCAGCGATGCGCCAACGAACACTACCCTTGCGCACGCGAGCCGTCGC
The DNA here is from genome assembly GCA_032161105.2 of Candidatus Thermosaccharophagus tengchongensis. Lineage (GTDB taxonomy): Bacteria > Armatimonadota > Fervidibacteria > Fervidibacterales > Thermosaccharophagaceae > Thermosaccharophagus > Thermosaccharophagus tengchongensis. The sequence goes on along the minus strand of JAVHTD010000001.1, from coordinate 220,869 downwards.
CCTATTTCCTCTGCGACTGCTACAGCTGGATATATATGTCCACCTGTTCCGCCCGCTGCCATGACCACTGTTGGAGTGCCCGGCATTCTGAGATACCGCCTCCAGCGGCATATCGGGAACATCCTTATGCAGGGACATATTGAACAGAAGCCCGAGCCCGAGCAGCGTCGTCACAAGGGAATTGCCACCGTAACTTATTAACGGCAATGGTATGCCAGTTGTAGGCAGTATGCCCATGTTGATGGCTATGTGCAATGCCGCCTGCATGGCAATGAGCGTAACGATGGACGAACAAAGAGCCATCCCAAAGCGGCTGCTGCAACTCATTGCAACCTTAAACCCATACCACACCAACCACCCATAGAACACGACAATCGCCAATGTGGCTATTAGCCCACCCTCTTCGGCAATCGACGAAAAGATGAAGTCGGTGAGCACTGCCGGCAGGTAAAGTTGTTTTTCCACGCCCTTGCAAAAGCCGCACCCAAACACGCCGCCCCTGAGGAATGCTGAACGCGCGTGAAACCTCTGATAGTCCTTCCCAAGCATATCCTTGCGTGAATTGATATGGTCAATCAAGCGCTCCCATTGGTATCGCCTGACAAGCAGCGGGGCTGCGAGCAGTATCACTGAAAGAACAATAGCTGCACAGTAAATGAGGTGACGAAGCCGCATGTTGCCGAACCAACAGACCAACGCCCCCGACATCAAAACCAACAGCGCTCCGCTCAGATGCGCCTGTGCCCAAACCAAGATGGTAAACAGCATAATCACGGAAAGCAAAGGCAATGCTGCTCTGACGAAGCTTTCGTCACGGCTCCGGCGCCTCCTTGAGAGGAATTCTGCGCCATACAAGATGAGCGCCACCTTAGCCCACTCCGATGCCTGCAGCGTTATAGGACCAATCCTTACCCAGCGCTTGACCTCGCCATGCGCCAAAAACAGCGTGAGTATGAGCGCCCCTGCGCAAACCACCAAAAACCAAAATGAGAGCCTGCGCAATGCCCTCGGAGAACAAAACATGACTGCGATCATAATGGCGCCGCCAAATAACGCATAGCAAGCCTGCCTGACGACATAAAAGTAGCCAACGCGATTTTGCGCTATGGCAGTGGGGTAACTTGCGCTGTAAATTGCGAGGAGCCCAAATGCCACTGCCACCAACGATAGGACAAGCATGGCATTGTCAAATGAGCCCCAAGCAGCGCTCTGCTTGCGCCGTTTGATTGCATCACCTTTCGGCACACCCTCGGAGAAGCCATTCATCCATGCCCTCGCAACGGCTTCACCCATCCCTCACCACCCCACATAACTTTCTGACCGCCCTCCTGAACTCCTCGCCACGCTCAGCGTAGTTTTCAAACATGTCCAAGCTGGTGCATGCCGGGGAGAGCAGCACAACATCACCGGGTGACGCCATGCTGAGTGAAAGTGAAACAGCATCTTCCAAGCTGTCGGCAAGCATAAAGCGCACATTGAGACGGCTTAAAAATTCGGACAGCTCACTTGCTGCGGAGCCAATCAAAATGGCGGCTTTGACCTTTTCCTTCACGGCGTCGGAGAGGACGCCGAGGTCAAGCCCTTTATTCCTTCCGCCGGCTATCCACACAATGGGTGAATTGATTGAGCGGATGGCGTGCAGCGCCGCATGGGGCGTCGTCGCAGCTGAGTCGTTGATGAACCTAACTCCGCCAACCTCCGCAACAAATTCAAGCCTGTGCGGAACGCCGGTGAATGATGCAACTGCCTTCCTCACGCCATCAGGCGGCGCACCGCATAGCAACGCCGCAGCTGACGCAGCCATAACATTGAGGACATTGTGCTCCCCCAAAACCCGTATCTCATCACGCTCACACAATGTCACGCTGCCAACCCCCAACTCCGGTATGTCAGCCACAACCTTGCCGTTAACCAACCTAACATGAGCCGCATCGCTGCTCAGCCCAAAGAGGATTCGCTTGGCGGCACCGACATGCATCACCCTGCGCACGCCTTCATCGTCGGCATTCAATACCGCAAAGTCATCATCGCTTTGCCCCCTGAGCAACTTCGCCTTTGCTGAAATGTATTCGCCCACATCCCTATGCCAATCAAGGTGATCAACAGCTATGTTTGTGATGATGCCTATGTCCGGTCGGAAAGCCTCGCATGTCATCAGCTGGAAGCTGCTCACTTCCATAACGAGCCAACATGACTCATCGGCAACATCAACATAGCTTATTGCCGGCGTCCCGATATTACCAACGAGGAATGCCCTTACGCCGTTTGAGACAAGCAAATGATGCGTGATTGTCGCCGTGGTTGTCTTGCCGTTCGTGCCGGTTACAGCCACCACTCGTCCTTTGCACATCGCGTATGCAAGCTCAATCTCGCCAGTCACCCGTATTCCCCTCTCGCGGAGCTTTTGCACGAATGGCTTGTCTGGACGCACGCTCGGGCTGAGTATGACCAATTGGCATCCGAGCAGCTCTTCGGCTTCGTCATTTCCACCGATTACCTTCAACCCCAGCTCAATGAGCCTCTCGAGCCTTTCACGAGCCTTGAGCTTATCAATCGGCTTAGAGTCAACGGCGATAACCTCGGCACCCCAGCTGAGCAGCTTTTCGGAAAGCGCGCATCCAGTCTCACCAAGCCCTATAACTCCAACTCTCATCCCCTTGAACTCATCAAAATTGCCGGGAAGATTGGGCAACTTTTCCCCCGCCAGCCTTAAACCCATTGAAGCCACCACCATCAAACTCGCCATGCAAGTGCCGCAATTGAAATGGCGCACATTGCACAAAATGCAGTGCACGCCCAAAAGGTGAGCACGATGCGCCACTCAGACCAACCAATTTGCTCAAACGAATGGTGTATGGGAGTGATCGGAAAGACGCGCTTCCTTGTGGTCTTGTAGCTAACGACCTGAATAACGACGGTGAGCATCTCAATGAAGAATACCAAACCGATGAGCAGCCAAAGCAGCTCAACCTTCATGAGCATCGCTGCAGCGCACATGAACGCCCCAAGTGGGAGCGAGCCGGTATCACCCATGAACACTTTGGCTGGGTGAATGTTGAACGGCAAGAAGCCAATCAATGCCCCAGCAAGCACAATGCATGCGCCTGCCGCAGCAACGGCATACGGTGATGCACCCTTGAGGATGACCGGCACGGCAGCCAGCGTTAAAAGCGAAACGATGCTCATACCGCACACCAACCCATCAAGCCCATCGGTCAAGTTCACAGCATTGCTGCTTGCCGTGATGAGAAGTGCTCCAACGGGAAGATACGCCACACCAAGTTCATTTACTCCGATGGTTGTCGGCAAGCCAAACTCATGTCTCAGGATGAGGGTGACAAACAGCCCGCAAGCCATTTGCCAGAGCAGCTTATAGCGCGCCTTTATCCCGCGCCCTTTGATTCCCTTCCAAACATCATCAATAGCCCCGAGGGTGGAAAAGAGAATTAGCGTGCCTGCGAGGAGCAGCAAGGCATCCGATTGAGGCGCATCATATCCCCTCACAATGATGGCGATGAGCGCGCATGTCAGCGCCGATGAGGCAATGAATGCCAAGCCGCCCATCGTAGGTGTGCCGACTTTCGCACGATGCCTCTCCGGGACATCTTCCCTCACATCCTTACGCCACGGGAGAACCTTAGCAACCCTGATCCAGATTGCGCACAGGCACGCCGATATTGCCACCGCCGGAATGAACGCGCATGCAGCTATCTTCAAAAGCGGGTCAGAGTTGCCGATGCTCATCAGTGCTCACCCATGAGCTTGTCCACCACTTTGTCAAGCTCAATCGCCCTTGAAGCCTTTACAAGCACGACATCGCCCGGCTTGAGCAGCTTGCGAAGCACATTGACGGCTTCCTCAATGTCACTTACGGGTATCACCTCCATGCGCCCCTTTGCATCCCTTGAGCGGAATAATGCGCCCTCCGCTATCGGCGCCGCACCGTCGCCTACGACGACCGCCACATCAACGCCGTAATCAATCAACTCCCAGCCCAGCTTGAAGTGCTCCTCATATGACATTTCACCGAGCTCCCTCATTTCACCGAGCACCACCACACGCCTATTTGCGTCTGTGCGGAGTTGAAGCGATTGCAATGCCGCTCTCATTGACTCCGGGTTGGCGTTGTATGCGTCGTTAATGATGACAACCCCATTGCGCCGATGATGCGGTTGCATCCTCATCTTTGGCGGTTCAAAAGATTCAAGCGCCCTAACATCGTCCTCATCAATTTCCCCCTTGACAGAGCACACCGCAAGCATTGCCGCCAGCGCGTTGGCAACATTGTGTATCCCAAGCACGGGCAAGCGAACCGAAAGCTTGCGTCCGAGCACATTCGCATCAAAGCTTATACCAAGCAGCTCGGAGCGCACTCCTTCCGCGAATGCGTGGCAGCGCTTATCGTGCATTGAGAACGAAAGCACGGTAGCCCTGGTGCGCGCCTTTAGACGCTCAAATGCTTGGTCATCGGCGTTCAGCACTGCGTAGCCATCTTCATCAATGGCTTCAACTATTTCCCCCTTCGCGCTCTCTATGGCTTCCCTTGAGCCGAATATGCCGATGTGCGCCTTCCCGATGTTCGTGATGATGCCAACATGCGGCTTGGCGATACCACACAGGTAGGCGATATCGCCCTCGCGCCTCGCAGCATATTCAAGCACGATGGCTTGATGCTCTGCGGAGAGCCGAAACAACGTTAGCGGTATCCCAATCTCGTTGTTGTAGCTTTCGGGAGATGTGAGCACATTGAGAGAGCGTGACAGCATTGCGCTTATCATCAACTTCGTTGTTGTCTTGCCGCAGCTGCCGGTGACGGCTACAACCTTTGGGTCTGACACCTTAGCGATGTGCTCAAAGTGCGAGCGGGCAATTGAGCCAAGGGCTTTGAGAGTGTCCTCAACGAGGATGATGTTTACATCGGCATCCTTTGGGACAGCCTCTGCGTGCTGCACTATGACCGTCTTTGCGCCCCTTGAAATGGCATCGGGAATAAACTGGTGTCCATCAAACCGCTCGCCCCTCAAAGCCACAAATGCGCAGCCATGGTGAGCGAATCGGCTGTCGGTGACAACATCATCCACTGCGCTCCATTCGGAGGTTTTCAAAAGTTTGCCGGAGCACCACTGCGCCAGTTGCGTGACCGTGACTTTTAGCATCTCTTGAACGCGCCTCCCAAAGAGCTCAATGCTTCCCTTGCCACTTCACCGTCATCAAACGGTATCCTTCGCTGCCCGATGATTTGGTAAGTCTCATGCCCCTTGCCAGCTATGAGAACTATGTCGCCGCATTGCGCCATCCCAATCGCCTTAAAGATGGCTTTCCTTCTGTCTGGCTCAACTATGACCTTGTGTCGCTCCGTCAATTCCACACCCGACAGTATCTGCTCAATGATGACCATCGGGTCTTCGGAGCGCGGGTTGTCCGATGTAACGATGACGATGTCGCCCTCAACCGATGCTATGCGCCCCATCTTCGGTCGTTTCGTCTTGTCCCTGTCGCCGCCACACCCAAAAACCACAATGAGCCTCCCGCCATCCTTTATGGGCTTCAGCGTTCTCAGGGCTTGAAGCAGCCCATCCGGAGTGTGGGCATAGTCAATCAACACTGTGAATGGCTGCCCTTCATCAATCGGCTCAAGCCGCCCCTTCGGCGGCGTAAACTGCTCAAGCGCATTAACAGCACATGTGACATCCTCATTGAGCGCCACCAATGTTGAGAGCGCAGCAAGCGCATTGTAAACATTGAACATCCCAATCAACGGCATCCTGATGTGAATGGATTGAATGCCCAACGGTCTTATGCTCACCACGATATCCGTATGCGTCCTTTGCATCCTCACATCCGACGCGTAAACATCGCACTCATCGCTCAACCCATATGAGATCACTTTGCAATGGCGAATGCTCAAAAGGCGCCTTCCATAAGGGTCATCAGCGTTTATGGCGGCGGCGAATCCCTTCCCCACTTTGAGGGCATACCTTGCATATTCAGTGAACAGGAGCGCCTTGGCTGAGAAGTAAGACTCCATGTCGCCGTGATAATCAAGGTGGTCTTGCGTCAGGTTGGTGAACACAGCTGCATCAAATGCACACCCAAGCACCCTATCCTGCGACAGGGCATGCGATGAAACTTCCATCACGACATCCTGAATGCCGCCGCAGGCGAACATGTGCAGGTAGCGCTGTATCAGTGGAGCTTCCGGAGTTGTGTGCGGGAGGTCAAACTGCCCACCCTCATCCGTTGAGGCTCCCATTGTGCCCATCGTCGCCACTCGCCTGCCGAGGGAGCGCAGGCATGCTGCTATCATATGCACGGTGGTTGTTTTGCCGTTTGTCCCGGTCACTCCGATGAGCCGGACTCGCTTTGAGGGTTCCTCAAAAAACTTGGATGCGAGTATGGCGAGCGCCTTCCGTGTGTCCTTCACCTTGATGAGCGTTACCTCGCCCACAAACGGAGCTGCCTTCGTTTCATCCTCAAACACAACGGCACTTGCACCATGAGCTATGCACTCTTTGATAAAGTCATGTCCATCGTGCTTCATCCCGCGTATGCAGACGAAAATTGCCCCATCGCATGCCATCTTTGAATCACTGACCACATCTCTGACAGCCCTATTCACATCGCCATTGACCGAGACCAAAAGAGCTGCCTCCCTTAAGGACTCAACCAACTCCTCCAAAGGTTTTGGTTTCAACTCGCCCATCAAAAATCACCCTCAGCCATCCCAAAAGCGATGAGCTCATTCAGCTGACCGCTCTCAGCACCACCCATAACACCACAACTCACGATTGCTCTCGCAGTTCGTCCCGAAAGCCGCCCGTCAGATGGCGGTATGCCCAAGCGCAGAGCGACTTTGCTCATTACCTCGGAAAACAATGGTGCTGCAGTCTCACTCGCCCACTTGCTTTTCTTGGGTTCATCCAAAACAATGATCGCTGCAACCTTCGGGGACTCAGCCGGGAAGAAACCCACGAATGTGCAAATGACATCCGAACCATAAGCCTTGCCCGGGATCATCTTTCTCGTCGTCCCAGTCTTCCCCGCGCATGTGTAACCGTCCAAACGGGCTTTCCTACCAGTTCCCTTGAGGACAGCGAGCTCCATCATCCGCCTAACTTTTGCTGCAGTTGTAGGAGCGATAACATACTCGCCATTCACCCCGTCGGTTAGCGATTGCCAATGCCCGTCTTGGTCAACGATTGCCCTGACCAATGTCGGCTTTAGCAGCAACCCACCATTCGCTATGGCTGAAATAGCCCTGAGCAACTGCAGCGGAGTGACCATTATGCCATAGCCATAACCCAAATTAGCCCTGCGAACTTTGCTCCATACCTCTGGCGGATCTATCCAACCGGCTGTTTCTGGTGCACCACACCCTGTGAACTTGCCAAACCCGAACTTTAACAGATAGCGCCAAAACTTGTCCCTCGGTATGCGCATGGCAAATTTCGCCATCGCTACATTGCACGAATTCTTTATGGCATCAGCAAGCGTTTGATTCCCATGCCCAGATGCAACCCAACATCTTATGGCTGAGTTGCCGACTTCCCACTTGCCATCACAATACGCCGTTGATCTCTCATCAAACGCACCGCAGTCAATCCCTATTGCCGCAACCAAGACTTTGAAGGCGGAGCCGGGCTCGTAAACAAACATCGTAACCCTGTTTCTAAAGCTCTCCTGCTGCGCCTCACTGTATCGGTTTGGATCAAAATCCGGCATGCTCACTGCAGCGAGCACTTCGCCAGTTCGAACATCCATGACAGCCGCAGTTGCTGCCCTTGCATGGTGACGCTTTATAGCCTCACGGAGCACTTCTTCAACATCTCTTTGAATGGTCGGATCAATCGTCAGCACGAGGTCTTTGCCATTGCTCGGTTCAACTAACTCAACCTCACCACCGGCTATTGGCTCACCAGCTGCATTCACTTCCACAAACTTAATCCCATCCCTGCCGGAGAGGACATCGTCCCACTTCATTTCAATCCCTTCCTTCACAGTCCCATCCACATTCACAAACCCGATAAGCTGCGAAGCCAACCGCCCACACGGGTATACTCGCTTTGCCTCTCGCCCGATGAAAATGCCCTTCAACTCCCTTCCACACCTCGCCGCCCTCAGTGCTTTAAGCAAGCGCTCAGCAACTTGTGCATCAACATCGCGCTTGATCAACCGAAACCTCAAAGGCTTGCTTCTTCCGTCCCCCGGCAAAAGGCTCTTAAAGATGTCTTCATACGGCTCATTGAGAATGGTTGACAGGGTCAAAGCCGCACGCTCCCTCTCCTCAACGAGGGTTGGGTCTGCGCAGACATAATATCGGATTACTGTCATAGCCAGAGGTGTCATATCGCGGGCATATATTGTGCCTCTCTTGGCGACGATGACCTCCCTGCGCATCCCTTTGGGCAACGCACTGCCATCGCTTGAAAGCATCCTCCTTGGCAGAATAGCCTGCAAGCGCACAAGCGAGATCCCCTCAAAGAAAAAGACGAGCAGCAAAACGAAGCGCGCAAAGATGATGCGATGCCTTGCGGCACATGCCAGATTTAACTTCTCCTTCCCCCTTCGCCTTTCCATCCTCACCACCCGATTCAATCCCTCGGGCGTTTATTCAAACCCTCACTGCCATCATGGATTGCGCTACTTGCATCAGTGATCACTTCTTTAGCTCTCATCGCATCAACGCTCACTTTCCTTTCACCCTGCACAGGCGCTATCACCACGAACTTGCAATCCTTAGTGCCCGCCCTACGCATGCTCAATTTCTCTGCCACCTCCTCTGCATGCGCTGGTGAGAGGGCTACGGAAAGAGCGCGAAGGAGCGACTCATGACGCATACGCAACATAACTGTTAAACGCTCGAGGCGATAATTGTTCCTCTGGGCTTGCGTATTGATGGCATTGAGCGTGGCATTCACGAAGAGACATAAAAACAATGCCACTCCATACCATGCAATCACACTCAACGGAAGGCGCGCTTGCAGCCCATCTCGGCTGCTAAGTAAACGCCTGCGCTTTCCAAACGCACAACGCTTGTGATGCATCTTAACCTCCTCCCTCCTTCCCCTCAAACTTCGCGCCTCGTTGAAGAATCACGGGCAATATCGCATGAGTTCTTCAAGCGCCGCGTAAGATCGCAGCTCCGACTTCAGCCAGCGCGTTTAATCATCTAAACTTCGCAAACTACGCCTCTCCGTTGATCCGCTCAGCTGCCCTCAGCTTACAGCCCCTTGCGCACCTGTTCTTCCTTATCTCGGAGCGCGACGGCTTTAATGGTTTTGGTGTTAGCACTTTCACCCTGATGACATCATCAGCCATCGGTAGCGGGGGGAAGGGGGAGGGGAGGTTAGCACGAGCGGGCTGCGAGTATGCATGGAACAATCGTTTGACGATGCTATCTTCAATGCTTTGATATGTCAGCACCACAATGCGCCCGCCAATGCGAAGCACATGCAGTGCCGCTCTTATCCCATGTTCCAGAGCGTCCGCTTCTTCGTTGACGGCGATTCGTAATGCCATGAATAGCTTTGTCGCTGGGTGTATCCGTTGCCATCCCTTTGCTTTGACCGCTTCCGCGACTATTGCTGCGAGTTGTTGTGTGGTCTCTATTGGGTTTTGAGCGCGAGCCTCTATTACAGCTTGTGCTATAGCTTTTGCTCTTTTCCTCCGCTCCCCCGCTGTCGTCAACATCCTCACGAGCTCCTCAAATGAAGCCGAGTTGATAATGTCCTTTGCAGTGAGCCGTTGCATCCTGTCATAACGCATGTCAAGTTCAGCGGGAATGCGGAAGCTGAACCCGCGCTCCTGATCAACCTGCCAAAGCGACATGCCAGGATCAATGAGGCACCCATCAACCCTCTCAACACCGCAAAGCTTGATCAGCCTTTGGACATCCCTCATGTCGCCGTGAATCAATCTCACCCGTTCCCCAAATTCAACGAGCCTCTCCGAAGCCACCTCAAGAGACTCCTCATCTCTATCTATCCCGATCAGCATTGCCTTTGGTGCTGCACGGAGTATTGCTTCTGCATGTCCACCAGTGCCTACCGTCATGTCAACGAAAACACCATCGGGTTTTGCTGTGCACCCGAGATACTCAATCACCTCCTTAACCATTGCTGGCTTGTGAAGGCGCGGCGCTTGGTGCTCCAAACCATAACCACAGTTCGGGTCATAAGGCGCCAACTCCGAACTCCGATTTATAGCTGTGCTCCTTTGCGAACCCATCAAGCCGACTCCCCTCATTGCCTGCTACCCCTCAAGAGCCAGTGTCAGCGAATTTGCTACCAACCGATGTTCTGCTGCAAGCGCTTTGTTTGCTCGCTCTCCAGAATAGGTGCGACTTCCTTCTCAAAGAAGTCCCTATCCATCAACTCTATTCGTATCCGCTGTCCGAGGGAGACCACCTGCTTTGTCAAGCGGGCTCGTTCCCTCAGCTCCTTCGGTATAAGCACACGCCAGTTTTGATCGGCTTCAAGCTCCGTTGAGAATGTCCTCATCCTCTCAACGACTGTGCGATATTGAGCTGGGTCGGATGCCTCAAGTTCACTCAAGCGTTCCTGAAGTTTCTCCCACTCGCTTATTGGGAGCAGGTAGAGCGTATCGCGAGAGCTTATAACCACTCTAAACCTCCTCCCAAGACCATCACGAAACTGCTGCGGTATCACGAGCCTGTATTTGTCATCAAGCGAGTGGAAAAAGTAACCCGAGAAATCAACCCTCGCCGAATTAGCCTCCCTACCTTGCCATTGCTTGCTTTCGTTTCTCTTCGCCCGCATCTGCCGATACCCTCACATCAGCGAAATCCTTTGACCCGATTTCGCTCACCCTTCGTCTCCCCTCACTGCCGTTTGGTCAACTGATCGTTTTGATCGCTCGCAACCAATTGCCCTCGCTAAATGGTGCTCATCAATCATCCATTATAATTCCCCTTCGGAATTGTCAACCACTTTGTCCCACTTCAAACCACCAACTTGAGCCGCCGTTATGCGGCAAAATTTCGGGGAATGATTTGGCGGCATTGTGGGGGCATATAGTGGGTCATGCCGAAAATTCGTCGGGCAATTTTCCGCAGTTACTATTAGTAACAATTTGTTACGCAGTAACAGGAGCGGGCTATTGGATGAGCTCTATGAATAAGTCCCAGCGGCACAAGCAGCTATCGCACTCACCAAGCTATGAAAGGCTATATTGCTAAAGCTAATGATAACTCACATGCAGCATCTCCCGCCATCGGATGAGACATACTGTGATAGTAAGCGCCGTCAGATGGGGGTGGCATTTATGATCATCATTGGGGAACGAATAAATAGCTCACGCAAGCCCATATATGAGGCAGTGCATTCACGGGATGCCTCAACACTACAGATGGAAGCACGAATGCAAGTTGAAGCTGGCGCTCACTACATAGATTGCAATGTTGCAGCAGTGGGCGTTGAGGAGGAACCATCAACACTGGCTTGGGCTGTCAAGGCAATACAGGAAGCTGTGGATGCCCCAATATGCATTGATAGTCCCAATCCAATTGCAATAGCAGAGGCATTGAAAGTTCACCGCGGCAGGGCGCTCATAAATTCAATTACAGCTGAGAGGATGAAGCTCTCAATGCTGCTCCCAATAGTCGTTGAGCACAATTCACGCGTCATATGCCTGTGCATGGATGACGCAGGAATGCCAAGGGGGGTTGAAGACCGATTGGAGATCGCCGCAAGATTGATGGATGAACTCACAAGAGCCGGTGTGGACGAGGATGACATCTTCATTGATCCATTGATGCTCCCGATAAGCGTGGACGACGGAGTTGGTCAGGTTATCTTGAAGACGATAGCGCAACTCAGGGAGCGCTTTCCAAAGTCGCACATAGTCATTGGGCTAACAAACATATCACACGGCATGCCGAAAAGGAAATGGCTCAATCGCGCCTTCATTGTAATGGCGATGGCAATGGGACTTGATGCCGTCATATGCGACCCAACAGACAAAGGCATGATGGCTTTAGTGACAGCTTCAAGGGCGCTCCTCGGGCAGGATGAATTTTGCATGAACTACATCAGCGCCGCAAGGAGCGGCATGCTTGACCTTTAGAATGGTTCCGCACGGAAGGTTACAGACATACTTAAGGGCGATGATGACTCGGTAAGGATGGGAGACTCAAGAGGCGATGAGATGATGAGCATTAACTTGAATCAAAGCGGCGGGAATGAAGCAAGCGAAGGAAACACGGGGAGAGCCGATAAAGGCGCTACAGGGGCATCTGCGGTTGTCGTTTTCTTTGAATCGCATCATCTAAAGGTCGCAGTGCCGAGCGGGATAACCGTGCTTGATGCAGCGCGGCGCTCCGGAATACACATTGAGACACCATGTGGCGGCATCGGGGTGTGCGGAAAATGCAAGGTGCGTTTCACATCAAACCCTCCGATGCCAACTGAGCAAGAGAGAGCATTGCTTAGCGATCGGGAAATTGCATCCGGATATAGATTGGCATGCCGCTCACGAATATTCTCTAACGCCTCCATAATCATCCCGCAAGAGCTCTCTCATCCAACTGGATACATCCTCACATTCGGCACTGCAAAGATGGTGTCGGTTGAGCCACTTGTCCGCAAGCGCTTTATCAAAGTGCCCATACCGTCACTGAACGATGAGAGAGGTGATTGGGAGAGGCTCGTCGCAGCGCTGTCAGAAAGCGCTTCAGAGCATTCACCCGACGAGCTCAACCCCGATTTGGAGTTGCTGCGCTCATTGCCGAGGGTTTTGCGCGACGCTCAATTTGAAGTCACTGTAGTGATGGCTGGTAAAAAAATGCTCGCAGTTGAGCGCGGAGATACGACCAAGATGAATTACGGCTTGGCTTTTGATATTGGAACGACAACAGTCGTATGCTACCTCGTTGACTTGGCGAACGGTGCAACGCTCTCAACAACTTCCACCATCAACCCACAGGTGGCTTATGGGGATGATCTTATATCCCGAATCGCCTTCGCGAGCGAGAGTGAGAATGGGTTAAAACTCCTGCACGAGGCGATCATTGGTGCCGTTAATGAATTGGCTTTGAAAGCGTGTGCTGAAGCCGCGGTATCACCAAGCCATGTGTATCACGCAACATTTGTCGGCAACACTTGCATGCTGCACCTCTTGCTCGGACTTGATGTAACGCTGCTTGGGCGTGCGCCATATGTTGCGGTCACTCAATCTTTGGTTGAGTTGAGGGCGAGCGAACTCGGCATAACTGCGATCCCCAACGCAATACTACATGTGCTGCCACGAATTGGCGGCTTCGTGGGCGCTGACACCGTAGCCATGATTATCTCGCACCTCCTCAACGGTGCCGATGTGGCGCTTGCCATTGACATAGGCACGAACAGCGAGGTGGTGGTCAAGTGTGGCGATGAAATGCTTGCCGCATCAGCTGCAGCTGGTCCGGCATTTGAGGGGGCGCGAATAAAGCACGGCATGAGAGCCGCCAATGGGGCAATCTGCTCGGTTAAGGTGGATGGGAATGATTTGCGTTGCGTGGTCATTGGCGATGCCCCAGCAAAGGGGATATGCGGGACTGGGTTAATTGACGCCGTCGCCGCATTGCTTGAACTCGGGATCATTGATGAAACTGGAAGGATGGTTCACCGCTGCGAGCTCCCATCGCTGCCGTCACGAATAGCAGACCGCCTGATAGAGCGCGATGGCGAGGTTGAATTTGTGCTCGTGCATGGAGATGAATCTGAGGGCGGATTCCCAATAGTGCTAACGCAGCGTGATATAAGGCAGCTCCAACTCGCAAAGGGCTCAATAAGAGCCGCAACAGAGACGCTTTTAAACCTCGCTGGAGTAAGCTACGATGCACTGCAAGCTGTATACATATGCGGCGCATTTGGGACTTTCATTCCCAAACGGAGTGCCGTGCGTATAGGTTTAATCCCGCCAATATCAATGGAACGAATCTACAGCGTTGGCAATGCTGCCGGCACCGGCGCCAAGCTCGCACTAATAAACAGGAACGAACTCAAGCGGGCTGAGTTAGTGGCTCGCTCTGTAAGGCATATTGAGCTTGGCACTAACCCGCTCTATGCTGAGGCGTTCTTTGAGTGGATGCGCTTCCCAAAGAACGCAAGCTCATCGTGAGCCAACAACTGCAAAGCAATCTGGTAATCACAATTCTCCCAGGCGGATGGAGGCGACTGCAGATTATGGGAGACCTACGCAGTCTATTAAACGAGAGGCAAATCCTTATAGCAGATGGAGCCACTGGAACAATGCTGCAAATGCTCGGGCTGCGCGGCGCTCGCTGCCCCGAAGAGTGGAATTTGAATCGCCCGGATGTCGTGGCGCAAATACCGAGGGCTTATATGGAAGCCGGCTCCGACATCGTTTACACAAACACATTCGGCGGAAACAGATTCAGGCTATCAAAAGCCGGCTTAGCGGGGTTAATTAAGGAAGTCAACATCTCGGGGGCGCGCATCGCCAAAGATGCCGTGAGCGATAGCATCGTCGTTGCGGGCTCAATGGGACCAACTGGCGATTTCCTTGAGCCGCTTGGGTCACTTAAGCCTGAGGAAGTGAGCTCCGCATACGCTGAGCAGGCATTGCTGCTCCTTGAAGGCGGTGTTGACGCACTCGTGCTTGAGACATTCGCTGCACTTGATGAATTGCTTGCCGCCATCAGCGGTGTGCGCTCGGTCACCGATGCACCGCTAATTGTGACAATGAGCTTTGACAGGGGCACTCACACCATGATGGGCGTATCGCCAAATGAGTTCGTGAAAGCTGTCTCAGAACTCCCGGTGGACGCGTTTGGATTTAACTGCGGTGCCGGTCTGGAATCGGCTTTGCAAGTTGCCGAGCTTATGGCATCGTATGCGCCGCATGGAGCTGTGCTCATTGCAAAGCCGAATGGTGGAAAGCCACAAGTTATTGGCGAAGAGGTTGTTTGGGATGCCACGCCGGAGCAGATGGCTGAAGTCTCCCTGCGACTTGCCGGCATCGGCTTCCGCATAATTGGTGGGTGCTGCGGAACGACGCCAGAACACATAAGAGCTATAGCAAACGCTCTGCGCAGGCAGTAGCGAGAATTTGATCAACCAGCAACTGGTCTGGAAGTCGAAACCTGCGAGCATGAGGGGTTCATTTAACTGTATGGAAGACGGCGTCCTTAAGGTTGTGCCCTTCCCATGTTGATTCAGCATGGGTGATTGAGTATGCGTTGGAATGCTCGTGTGGCAGTAACATCACACCTTTGTTGGGTTTGCGGGGGTGATGCGCTGCAGCGTTTGCGCGAAGCCGGGGTTGATGTCTTCCGTCCGCAGGTCAAAGGGAAGTTGTCCGAAGAGAGGCTCGTGGATGCCTTAAGTGACGCCGATGCAGTGATAGCATCAACTGAGGCATACACAAGGGAAGTGCTCCTGCGTCTTCCGAGGCTTCGCGTCATCGCCCGTTGGGGTGTCGGATATGATGCAATTGATTTGGACGCCGCCACAGAGCTTGGAATCGTTGTGACCTACACGCCGAAGTTCGTTCCCGAGGCGGTTGCCGATTTGGCATTTGGGTTGATGATAGCTCTTGCGCGCGGGATAGTTGATGCGGCGCTCTCAATCCGCAACGGACGGTGGGAGCCGAAGCTGGGCGTCAGTGTGTGGGGGAAGACGCTCGGCATAATCGGGTGCGGGCGAATCGGAATAGCAATAGCGAGGAGGGCGCTTGGCTTCGGCATGAATGTGTTAGCTTACGACATCTTGCCGAAGCCGGAGGCTCAATCGCTCGGCATCAGGTTCGTCTCGCTTGAAGAACTTTTGATTGAGTCCGACTTCGTGTCAGTCAATGTCCCATTGACCCAGTCAACGGAAAAGTTGATTGGTGAGCGGGAGCTCAAGATGATGAAGCCAACGGCATTCCTCATCAACACCTCTCGCGGCGGAGTTATTGACGAGGGAGCTTTGATCAAGGCTCTCAGTGATGGTTGGATTGCGGGTGCAGCGCTTGATGTGTATTGGACTGAACCATTGCCGCCCGAGCATCCACTGCGCAGGATGCCAAACTGCATATGCACACCGCACATGGGGACGCATGATGCCGATGCGGCAAGGCTGATAAGCGAACTTGCCGTTGAGTGCGTCACAAGTGCCCTCAAGGGCAATGTGCCGGAATATGTCGTTAATAGCGCCGTCCTTGAGAGGTATAACTTGCGCATCCGCACAATGCCACCGTTGCTTTGATCCCTCAAAGCTCGGCTGTGGAACAATTAGAGTGGCTACTTAACTTGTGAGAGGTGAGCAATCTTTGGGTGGTGATGCAGATGCGCTTGATCGTGGCGCTGAGCGTCTTCACGCTATTGCTATTGGCTGCTGTGGCGACGATGAGCATGAAGACAATCCACATTGTGCAGCGTGTGGCTGTGGTCAAATTTGTCTCGGGGGAAGCGTATGTTGAAAGATTCGGGCTTGAGAGTAAGAGGAAGCCCCTAATGAAGGGCATGCTTGTCAAAACATTTGATGTTGTTCACACCGGAGAGAATGGGCGCGTAATCCTGCGTTGGGTTGATGACTTTCAAATTGAGCTGAAGCCCAAAACAGTTCTAAGGGTGCTGCGAAGCTCATTTGACAAGGGGAAGAATACGACGACATCGCTGTTCTTCTTGCGGACTGGCGAAGCCATCACGAGGTTTGAGAGGGCGCTCTCACCGGGTTCGGTGTTTGAGCTGCGCACACCAGTTGTGATGGCAGCGGTGCGCGGAACGGAATTCAGCATCGGTGTTAACCAAGATAACTCCGTCACGGTGAAGGTCTACAGCGGCGTTGTCACCCTCAAAATTTCGTCAACCGGAAAGGAAATTGAACTTAAGGGCGGGGAGATGGCTCGCTTCAATCCAAATGGAAGTTATGAGGTCTTCAGCATCTCGGAGTCACATTGAACTGCCGAAGCGCTCCTTAAGCTCGGTTTGGAAAAGCTTGCGCTGCTGTTCGGCTTCTTTCTTCATGCCAAGTTCCTCATACAGCCTTGCAAGTTCAAGCCTGTCATAGGGATCGCTTATCGCCTCAGATGCCTTTTTCAACTCGCGCAGCGCCTCGTCCCTTTTACCTTGCTCTTTAAGGATTGCTGCAATGCGGAGGCGCAACGCTGGGTCTTCATCATACGACAATGCTCTTCTGTAAGTTTGGAGCGCAAGCTCTTTCTTGCCTCGGCTTTCGTAGAGCGAACCCACGCGATAGAGTATCGCTGCCGGAAAGACGAGCGGCTCCTCCATTGTCTCGGCGTATCTTAGCGCCCTCTTGTAAAGCCTCAAAGCCTTCTCCCTATCACCCTCGTATGTCTCAGCCCTATATGCGGCGAGTTCGGGATCAATCAACTCAATCTTGGCTTCGGAACGGAGCCTATTTTGGAATTCAAACCAAGCCCTGTCAACCATTTTGCGGCGAACATCGTTTAGCACTTCTTTGCTACCCCTCCATACGACCTTGATCTTCTTCCCGTTGCACTTCGGGCAGGCGCTTGGCTTCTCCTTTCGCGTATCCCTGACTTCCCATTGATGGCGGCATGATGTGCATCTATACCGAGCCTTGTAATACTCCGGTGGAAACTCAAACTTCCGCTCCTCAACTTTGATGATGTGGTAACCTGTTATACCCCTGAGCGGCGTTGTCGGCTTACCAACCGGAGTCCCTTTAGCAGCCTTTGCAATTTCATCGCCATACATTGCGCTGAGTTGGCGCAAGTCAAGCCAACCCAAATCCCCACCTTTGCCCGCCGTGGCAGTGTCATCAGATTCGCTCTTCGCAAGCTCTTCAAAGCTTTTGCCACCGCGCAATTGCTCCAAAATTTTCTCAGCCCTCTCCTCCGCAAGCTTAGCCGCTTTCTCCCTCTCCTCGGGCGATGGATTTGCCTTCCCTTTCATGAACCTGTCATAGCTGACCTGAATGTGCTTTAACCTAACCCTGCAATATTCATCACGCACATCCTCATCGGTGACTTTAACCTCGCTCTCAACGATCTTGCGCAGCTTGTCCTGAAGCGTCTGAAGCTCAATCGCCCCACGATAGTCAAGCAGCTCGTCGCGCATCTTCGCCCTGTATGCATTCAATGAACCGAAGTTGTTTCTGACCCAGTCCGTGAATTCCTTGAGCGTGCGGAATTCGCGCCTCTGAGCAGCGATGCGCTCGTTAACAATCTCATCTATGCGCTTGTGTATATCTCTCCTTGAGACGCGAACGCGATACTTCCTTGCAGCCTGCCTGAGTAGTATCTCATCAATCACCCTGTCAAGGACGGAATACTTAATTGCCACCCAAGTGCGCACATCATGTGCTCCACCAGAGAGCTCATTGCGCAGGCGTTCATCAAAGTCGTTTCGCATTATCTTCCATCCGTTGACCTTGGCAACGATGCTTGGAGGTGTTGGGCGAAGCGGAGCCCTTCTTATTGTCCCGAAGCTAACGAATGTCCCGATCAGGAAGATGAAGAAGATACTCAGCCACAGCGTTGTGCGAACAACCCTTATCCGTATGAAGCGGCGCAATCTCCTCAGAGACATGCTCATGCTCCCTCCATGCCGGCTTCGGCATCACTTAGGTGACATAAGTCGTTAACGCAGCTGACGACATACCCAAAGCCATCAATGTGCATCACCAAATTCAGGCATGCCTCATCCTGAGACAGTGTGAACCAGAGGCTTACAGGAATGCCGAGAGCATAACATAGTATCACGCGGTTGGTCATCTTGTGCGCCACAACTGCGATTGATTGGTTCTGGTGCCTTTCTGATATCCTATCAAATGCCTCAGTAACCCTCCTCACAAACTCAGCAAATGATTCACCATTCGGCGCTCGGAATCGCATCGCATCAGTCCTGCGCCTGTTGAGCATCTCACGCCACTCTTCACTTGCGCTTTCAATCTCGTTGTATGAACGCCCCTCCCAATCGCCGTAGTTTATTTCCCTCAGCTTTGGCTCAATGTAAAGTATCGCGCCGCATGCATCCGCAATTAATGAAGCTGTCCGAACTGCTCTCTTCAAGTCGCTGCTGTAGACTGCAATGATGCCCTCACCACTCAACCTCTTTGCAAGCGCTTCAGCTTGGCGCTCACCCCTCTCCGTCAGCTCCACATCGGTCCATCCGCAAAGCACATTCCCAGCCACATTGGCTTTTGTCTCCCCGTGCCTGACGAGGTAAATCTTCCCCATCACATAGCACCCTCAAGGATAGAGGTCGGCGCCCACTGCGATTGCTCACTTTGTCCATCACTCAACTTCATTCACCGCGAAGGCAACAACCCCTCATCAAGACCATCGGGCGATGTTTAAGGCGGTGTTTCGCAAACCATTGTAACACAACAGCGATGCCCACATTGACATGCAACTCTGCTAACGCTAACATGTGTTGCTGGCAATCCTGTTCATCCGCTGCAACTCCTACAATGACTGCAGCTTGGTAGATTAGTGAACTTAGCCATGAGGAGAGGGGTCATAGCAGCGCTATCGCTTTTGTTGATCTTAGCTGTAGCATTAGCGTTGCGTCTTATTGGGATAAACTGGGGTTTGCCCAACGACTGGCACTTCTTCAGCTACCACCCGGACGAAGCCACTATAGCCCTGTGCACGCTCCTCCTTGACATCTTCTCGCTGCGCATGAACCCGCATCACTTCAACTACGGCTCCCTCTTCACCTATCTCGTTTACTTTGCGGTGCTGTTTGCGATCGGCATCGGCTTGCTTACGCCTCAAAGGGTGCTCACGCTCTCCTATTGGCGCGGCATACACGCAACAGGCAGGCTGTTAAATGCGCTCATCGGCACGCTCACGGTCGCCATAGTATGGCAATGGGCACGGATGGCATACGGCAGCATAAGCGCCATATTCTCAGCGCTGCTCATTGCGCTTGTTCCAATTCATGTTCAGCACTCCCATTTCATGACGGTTGATGTGTCCCTTGCCTTCTGGAGCATGGTCTCACTGCTCTATGCGCTTCAAGCCCTGTTGGCAATCAAACAAAGTCAGCGTGAAGTCTTTAAGATGCTTCTCCTCTCCGGATTCTTTGGTGGGTTGGCGGTCGGAACAAAATATGGCGTCCTCTTGCCCCTATGCGTCACATGGCTTGTGGCGGCTTACCACATCGTTAAAAGCAGCCCATTCCGAGTTGAATCCGAACTTGCGAGCTCGGCATGGATTAAAGTGCAGCGGGTCTCCAAATTGATCGGGTTAGCGGTTGCGATGTGCATTGTCGGCTTTCTCATTGCATGTCCGTATTCGGTTCTTGCATGGCGTGAATTCGCCGCCGGCGTAAGCTTTGAGGCAAGGCATATGCGGATGGGACACGGTGAGCTTTTCCTCAACACAGGAAACGGTCACATCTATCACTTGCGAGTTAACCTCAACTCCGGCATGGGATTGCCGCTCATGGTTGCGTCCATTTTTGGCGTCCTATGGGCGTGCCTGAGGAGGCGTCCTCAGGACCTGCTTCTCCTCTCATTCACGCTCACTTACTTCTTCATCGTCGGGTGCTTCAAAGTTCGTTTTGCACGATACTTGATCCCAATCGTGCCACCGCTGTGCATCCTTGCCGGAAATGCTCTGTGTGAAGTGTTTCAAATATGTGTGCGCCCCTCAAAGAACATTCTGTTAAGGGCTGCCAAAGCGAGCATCGCAACAGCGCTATGGTTGATCATCGTAGCATACACGGGGCTTTATTCAATCGCTGTTGTGAAATCCATGGTGCTCCCAGACGCGCGAGACGAAGCTGCAAAGTGGGTCAGAGCTAACATACCGTTTGGTTCAACCATTGCAATTGCTGGCAACCCGTGGTTTTACACTGTCCCCGTTAAGCCGCTGATAGCTGGACCGTATGCACGCTACTTTGCGAAGTGCCAATTCCCCAATTCGGAGGAAGCAAAGCGAGTCAATTATAAGCTGCACCCAACTTGGTTTGATTTGAGTTCCATCAAACGCCTCAACGCAAGCGCCTTCATCGCCACATCGTTTGAGTATCGTGAATTTGTGCGCTTGCGCGATAAGAAGGTTTTGCGCACATTGAACGAACTTGAGAGGCTGTGCAAACTTGGTCTCGTCACTGAGAGGCGTTTTGAGCGCCCATTTGAGCTTTTCGGAGTTAAGTTCGGTCCGAGTTACATCCCACATGACATGATGTATACAAATCCAACGGTGAGGGTATTCGTCTTTCACAAGCCCGCCACAAATTGAGCCTTTACCGGCGAGGTGTTTATGGACTGTCATCGTGTGGGCAATGGTTACCTTCGCGAGCCCTTTCCGATGGTGTGCTATCCCCGCTCTTATCATCGCCGGGATTGGCAACAACTGCTCTTCTGCGCTTCCTCACGAGGGTTGATGAAAACATCCACATGCCACAAGTCACAAATAGGAAAGCCATCCATTCAACGAACCCCGGAAAGGCAACGGACACAAGCCCTGCAGCGAGTGCTCCAAGTGCAATGTAAAGTGAGATGGGAGAGCCAGTGAGGGCGCCGACAATCCCCGATACAAGTGCCGCCGCAAACCATAGCCACCAATGTTGCAGTTGGCTTAACCACCCCACCTCTGTCACCCTCCACTGCAGGCTGCCTACGATGCGCACAGTGAACACCAATTGTTGGCAGTTATATTGTAGCTAATGCGACGGCACTACATCAAGCGATTACACGCATGCCTGTGATATAATGCGCCGCATGAGGTTGTCAATCATCGCTTTGTCCAAAGGTGATATGGCAATATGGGTGAGCAAGTTGGCATTGAGCAGGTCGCCATCAACTTGATGAATGTCATTGAGAGAGTGCGCAATGCCGCAAGGCGCACTGGGCGTGATGCGAGCGAAATCATTATTGTTGGCGCAACCAAGTCAGTAGATGTGGAGAGGATAAAGGCTGCCATAGCTGCCGGGTTGACGGACATTGGGGAAAACTATGTTCAAGAGGCGTTGCGCAAATACGAAGCCATCGGCAGGGCTGTAAGATGGCATTTCATAGGTCACCTTCAAACGAACAAGGCAAAGCATGCAATTCGGTTCTGCGACTTAATTCAATCGCTTGACAGGCTTTCACTCGCTGAGGAGCTAAACAAACGGGCAGCACAATTGGGGCGCACAGTTGATGTGCTCGTGCAAGTTAACATTGGTCAAGAGGAAACAAAATCTGGCGTCCCGCCGGACGAGCTCATTGACTTCATCCGTGCAGCAGCAAAGTTTGAGCGGATACGAATAAGGGGATTAATGTGCATACCACCATACAAGCCCGATCCAGAGGATGCGCGCCCATACTTCCGAATGATGAGGATGCTCTTTGAGCGGGTGGAGCGAGCCAAGATTAACGGTGTTAGCGCAGACTACCTTTCAATGGGGATGAGCAACGATTTTGAAGTGGCAATTGAAGAGGGCGCAAACATGATTCGCATTGGGACAGCCATATTCGGTCCGAGACAGTGATGAATAAGTGCGCCAGCAGCCGTTAAGCTGTTACCAAATCCCACCGGATGGAGGTGATGAAGAGGCTGTTTGAATTCGCTTTCCCAGGGTGGGCACAAGGGTGATGTAGCCATGCACCGCAAATGGCATCACAGCCCAGCCGGATCAAAGGGGGTAGAAAGGGATGAGTGACTTCCCGCGCTACGCTCGCAGGAATGGACTTAGCGAGAATCACAATGAAGACCAAGAGGAATTTGAAGGGGAGACGGAAGGGAAGAGGGCATCGTGGTGGCGAAGGCTGAAGTTTTGGGGAAGGGGAAATGTTGTCCCATTCCCCGGGATGAAGCGAGGCGGCATTTACTTGCTCATCGTCACCTCATTGCACGATGCCCAAGAGGCTGCCGATTTGATCAAGAACGGCGTTGCGGTTGTCGCCAACTTGCAGAACATAGACAGGAGACAAGCGCAGCGCATCGTGGATGTCTTGTCAGGAGTTTGCTATGCGCTTGATGGGACATTCATGCGGTTTGGTGACAGGTTGTTCCTCTTCGCGCCACCGACAGTGCCAGCAAGCGGCGATGAGAAGTGCTTGAAAGAGATTAATCAACTCTTCATCGGCGGGATAGCCAATGGCGTTGAGCCGAACCAAATGCGCAGCGCGACGCAAGGTAGGTTGCTAAGTGATGGGCATTACAGCGGTGAGTTAAAGGGCGAAAGGTAAACCGGTTATCACATTGGCACAGCTTTCATGACGGGACAAACAAATCGCTCCCTTACGAGACCGAGGTGGCGATGTGCATGGAAAACAGCGCTCCCAAACTTGATGGCATGCGGCTCGCCGTAATCGGCAGCGGCGCTATGGGAGGCGGTTTGGTCAGGGCGTTGGTTAATCATGGAGTGCTTCAAGCAAACCAAATCGCAGCTACCGATGTTGATGAAACAAAGCTCAAGCAGCTCAAGGAGGAAGTTGGTGTTGAAGTTTGCCGAGACAATACCTGGGCTGTGAAAGCATGCGATGTCATCCTGCTCGCTGTTAAACCGCAAGTTGTGCCAGTTGTGCTTGCCGAGATATCGCCCCACCTGTCAAGCGAACGCCATTTGCTCATCTCCATCGCAGCCGGAATAACCATCTCGCAGCTTGAGCGCTCCACACCACCTCGTCTGGCGGTTGTGCGAGTCATGCCGAACACGCCGTGCCTTGTTGGTGCTGGCGTGTGCGCGATTGCCCTCGGAACGCATGCAACCGAAACGCACAGGCAAGTTGTCCATACGCTGTTTTCTCCGATGGGGATCACAATTGATGTGCACGAGGAATGGATGGATGCGATAACTGCAGTGAGCGGGAGCGGACCTGCGTATGTGTTCACCTTCATTGAGGCACTCTCGGATGCTGGAGTAAATGTCGGTTTGCCGAGGGACATGGCGACACGCATTGCCATCCACACGGTTCTTGGCGCTGCGACAATGGCTGCGAAGATGCAAAAGCACACTGCCGAGTTGCGCGAGATGGTTACATCGCCCGGCGGGACAACGATAGCAGCGTTGCACGAATTTGAGAGGCGCGGCTTTCGCGGGATTGTAATGGATGCAGTGCTTGCAGCATTTGAGAGGGCACGCTCACTGTCAAAGGCGACGGGGGCGAAATGAGGCATGCTTGTAGCCAACCTTATCGCGCTGGTTGCAAATGCGCTTACGCTGCTCTTGCTCATCAGGGCTATACTCTCTTGGATTCCGAATGTGAGGGTGCAATGTCACCCATTCACCCACTTCATCGTCAATGTGACTGAGCCAATGCTTAAGCCGATAAGGAAGCTTGTGCCCACATACCGATATGGGATTGACATATCGCCAGCCATTGCGGTCGTGCTCATATGGATTGTGGCAAAGTTGCTCATAGCGGCACTCACATGGTGATGCCTCGCCACGCAATTGTGGTGGGCGAGATTAATCTGGTTGTTGAGGAAGGGCTGTCTCGCAAATTGTGCTCCTGATAAGGTTGAGGAGGGGTTGATAAGTTCTGGCTGATGGGGGATGAGCGAAAATGCCGATCACGCCTGTGGAGATACTGCACCGAGAGTTTCGCAAAGTGCTTAAAGGCTATGCTATGAGTGAGGTGAAAGCCTTTCACAGGGAGCTTGCAGAATTCGTTGAACAACTCATGCTTGAGAACACACAGCTGAAGCAAGAGGTTGAGAGGTTGCGTGAGCGATTGAACTATTACGAATCGCTTGAGGAGACGCTTCAGAATGCGATCGTGCTCGCACAGCGTGCTGCCGAGGAGACAAAAGAGAGCGCACAGCGCCATGCCGAGTTAATCGTTGACGAGGCGCGAGGGAGAGCACAGCACATAATTGAAGATGCCTCAAAAAGGGCATCGGAGATCAAGCGTGAAATCGCCGAGCTGCAAAATGAGCGCATGCGCATAGCATACGAAATTAAGGGCATGCTTGAAACGATGTTAGCGATGCTCAATGAGCGCATAAAGCGGTGGGAAACTGAGTGCGAAGGCTTACACAAGCGCGAGCCGAAAGGGAGTGAAGAGCAGGAAGAACCCAAGGAGCCACACGAAGGTGAAATAGAGCCGCCAATACTGTTAGCACATGCCGATGGTGGACAGGGAACACTAAGGGGGCAAACAGATGATGCACAGCTAAACAATGCGAGTTCAACAAACGCCACATTGAGAGAATCAACATAGGTGCTGCGGTGAGGTTGAAGCGAATGCGGCATGAGTGCGCTATGTTTTGGTGGCAAGCACAACTGTTCATAGCGTTGTTATCATTGCCCCTGCTTGCGATTGCCTCCCAATACCAATCCATCGCCCAAGCGGTTGAACACGCATGTTACGAAGTCGGGGTAAAGTTGAGTTTACCACACGGATGGTCACCTGCAAAGGGCAGCCACAGAAAGGGCACTTGCATTTTTGTGAAGGGTAAGGAGGCTTTCTTTTGCTTACTCGTCCCCGAAGTGGAAGCTCAATGGACTGCACACTCATTGCTCTCTAACTTGGTCAAAGAGCTGAAGGAACGCAATCACGGGCTTGACGAAGTCGCTCCGAGGGAGATTTACCCGCACGAAAATGGCTTTGCCATCGTTGCGACGCTCCGCCGTCCACCTGAAGGTGAAGCGCAAATCTTTGTTTGGGCGGCTGCGATCAAGATGGGAAAGAAGCTTATTGCAGCGGTATGCACATCCACGCCCAACATTGCCGATTCAGTGAAGTCTGAGATGCTCGCAATTCTCTGCTCGCTTCGTGAGATTGACGCCAGCAAGGAGATCGGCATTCGCCTGCCATTGCCAGAGGGTGAAGTTGTTGTCTCAATCCAACCAAAGGCAAATGAACCACACATCACAAAGCCTATGCGAACAATCCAACCAACCCCAATTCCGCATCGCCATGCGTTTAACTTGTTGGAGTTCAGGCGCATTGCGCTCAACCCGATTGCAATTGAGCCGCAGCACAGTGCTAAGGGGCACAAACTGCCCTCACCTGCAACTTACGGCGAAATCACGCCCGATGAAAGCGGCATCTGCAGGTTGCCATGGCTCGGCATGCAATTTCGCCTGCCAAGCGGTTGGAAGATTATTCTGGCGCAACAGGTCGCGCCATTGAATGCGCCCGCTGGATTTTGCATTGTCGGCGAATCGGAAGGCGGATTCGTGCCAACGCTCTCTGTGAACTTTGTCCCGACTGTTGTTGGACTTGCCTTGTCAAAGGATGCCATTGAAGCGGCAAAGCAGATAGCGCAAACTTTCCTATCGCCACTTAACTGGCGGCAAAGGGAAAAGTGGCAGGAGTTAACTTCGCAGGATGGTAAGGGGGTGATGGGTCTGTTTGACATCCCAAGCACAACTGCGACGCCGAAAATGCACACCTTGGTGGCATGCATGTTATTTCCCGGCAGGCAATATGCAGTGCTGTTTGTTGGAACATGCCAATGCGATGGCGATGGCAAGCTGCACGAAGTTTATCAACGCATCATCATGAGCACACACTTTGAAGGAGGTGGCAAGTAAGATGCGAGGGATGAATGCACAATGGTGCTCAGTATGTGCCCTTTTACTCTCCGTGCCTGTGTTGCTGGTATTCCAAGCATGCGCTCTTCCCGGTGTTGAACTCTCAAATGGTGGCTTTGAAAAACTTGATAAAGCTGGCTTCCCGGTTGATTGGGGTTGGTTCTCCTCATCACCTGAGGACGCAACGGTTAAAGTGGTTGAGGACGCATTTGAGGGCAAATATGCGTTGCTCATGGAAGCGAGGAAGCCAATCGTAGTTGGTGTCAACAGGGCATATGCGCCAAGCAAGCCAAATGTGCCAGCGCAAAGCATCGGCGCGATGCTGCCCGTAAAGAGGGGTGCCCTCATCTTCCGATACAAGTTGTTGAGGTGCGAAAGCGACAATGTGCGCGTCTATGCCATACCGATGAAGGCTGACAATTTGGAGGGTGGCGCTGCGAGGGCACAATACATCATCCCGCATTATTTTGCCGGTGACGGAGTTTGGCACATCGGTGTCCTGACATTTGACTTCTCAGGTAGTCCCGAAGTGCACTCAGTTCAGGTTGGATTGCGGATAAATGAGGGCGGAAAACAAGCCCCAGCGGCTGTCATCTTTGACGACATCCGTTTCACTGAGGATGCCGGATGGCACTTATGCCTCGTCTCAATGGACTTGCGTGAGGGCAAAAACGCGGGTATGGAGGGAACATTTGTGATTAAGCTGCATAACTCCGGCGATAAACCGGCACCTGTGAGAGCTTCAGTTGAAGCGCCAAAAAATTTGGAAGTTTTGCAAAAAGAGGCGCCAAAGATGGTTGCACCAGGTGAGTTTGCCGAAGTGGCATTTGACATCAAGGGTATGAGAACCGACGGGATGAAATTGATGGCAAAATGGGGAGCTTATGCCGGGATTGTTGAAAGCGCACCGTTTGTCTGCCGCGCCAAAACGAGATTGCGTCTGTTCAATTTTTCAAACGCGGTTTCCTTCGTTGACAAACCTCTGAAATTGCGCTTGGTGTTAGCTAACGATGGCAGCGCAGTTGCTAAAGGTGTAGCTGTGCGTCTCAACTTGGGCAAAGAGTTGACTGTAATTAGCGGTAAAATTGCGGAAGATGTGCCACTCCTCCCGCCGGGTGAGAGGCATATTGAGTGGCAGCTGAGGGCAAAAAGCCCGTGTGTGGCTTCAGCATCTGTTTCGGTAAAATTTGGGGAAAATTGGGAAAAATCTTCGGCTGAAGTTGCTGTGACACACCAAATTGATGAGCGCCAAAAAGGCACGCTATCAGTTTCGTCAGGTAAGGTCAGGCTATTATTCCCACAAAATCCTTTTGGATATGGTGTTTTTGCCATTGAAGTTCTGGGGAAAACATGGAGGAGGATGGGCTACTCACCGTGCTTGCTAAGCATCTCTTATGAGGACACCAATGGTGTGATTCAAAAACTTTCGGCATTTTCCCGGAATTTTTCCAAACTGCCAAATGGCGGAATATCATTCCCATTAGCTCTGAAAACAGCCAACGGTCTTGAAATCAAAGGAGAGGTCAAAATTGAGCCGGATGGTAATTCCCTCAAGTTTTCCGGCAGGATTTCCCCAAATAAGTCGGTCAAAATTTGCGCCATACACTCCCCAGCAATATTCGTCGGCGATAACCTGTTTGGGACCGAAAAGGACGCAGCACTGCTTCCCGGAATTTACTGGCTACTTCGGGATGAAAAAGTCACTGATACGCTATACAGTGACCCGCCTCACCACTTGCACATTGTCCCGCACCCATACAAACTCACACAACCAATGATGGTTGTTGAGCACCGCGGAGACTATGTCGGATTAATGTGGGATGCCTTGCAAAGCTGGTCAAAGTTGAAGGATGGCTTAACAATATGCCCTCAGCCAGTCTTCATCGTCCCGAACGAGATTATGGGGCAAGAAAACTCGCTGCTTGCTTTAATGGTGCCCAATGTCCCATCATGGGTGAAGGAAAACGAAATGATGGCTCAAAAGCCACTGGTTCTTTCAGCGGGTGAGGAGATTTCGGTTAGCAGTTGGTTAATTGGCGGCTATGGCGGTATACTTGGGGCTTACGACGACTATTTTGCAAAATTTCCCCTTCCGCCGATACCGGAACGCCCATACAGCGATGAGGAAACCTTCAGGCGAAGCAAAGTCAAGGAGCACTCAGACAGATACGGAAGGTTGGCGGTGGGGTTGAGAAATGTTGAAGTTAACGCAATTGAGGCTTCAAGGACGCAGCGTGAAGATGGTTCGTGGGCATTTGCGATTGACCGAGGATGGACATTGGATATGTTGAAGAAATTTGCACCACATCGCCCGCTTGATGACTACGGAAAAGAGGGCGATACAACCATTGGGACTTGCACATTTGTCAAT
Organism: Candidatus Thermosaccharophagus tengchongensis; assembly: GCA_032161105.2. GTDB lineage: Bacteria > Armatimonadota > Fervidibacteria > Fervidibacterales > Thermosaccharophagaceae > Thermosaccharophagus > Thermosaccharophagus tengchongensis. The sequence continues at coordinate 192,085 of JAVHTD010000001.1, read as the reverse complement.
GGCAGAGCGACCGCACTACTGCGATACGCAAGGATGAGCGGCTCGACAATCGCCACAGAACTCGGAATGAAAGCCATAAAATTCATTGATGGGGCATTTATCCGACCGGAGGGCGCACAAACTTGGGAAGTGCCGCTACATTGCCCAGATGTCCTCGCATCAGCAAATGCGATTCATGCCTATCTTGAAGCGTGGCAAATAACGCGCGATAGCTATTGGCTTGAAAGGGCAATATACTGGGCAAAAACTGGGATACCGTTTATTTACCTATGGAATCCGCCAGATAGACCGCAGATGATGCGCTATGCTTCAATTCCGGTGTTCGGAACGAGTTTCTTTACAGCTGCGCCTTGGTTTGGGACGCCAGTTCAGTGGAACGGGCTTGATTATGCCTACGCTTTGCTCAAGCTATCAAAGGCGTTAAAATCGGCATACGGCGATAAAGTCACCTCCACATGGCAAAATGCCACATTTTGGCGCCATATAGCCGAGGGAATAACAGTTTGCGCTATACAGCAACAGGCTGCGGTCAATCACCCAGACGGAAACTATCCCGATAGCGTCTCTTTGACATATCGTTATGGTCCAAATGACAAGGGAATAATAGGTCCTTACGGAATCGTCCGCAATATCTGGTTATTGCATAATGAGCATGATGATGCATGGGATTATGAGACAATTTTTGCCGAAAAAACACAAATAAGGGTCACGAGCGAGGCTCTAATTGAAACCGTGAAATTTGTTCGGGATACCCTTACAATCACGCTTTCGCAGCCGAAAGGTATAAGTGAAACAACCACTATCGTGGCATGTGTATCTATGCCGAAGGAACTGCGAATAAACGGCAAAAGAATTGAGGAAATTAGTGGGTGCAGTTGGCGATATGACATCAGGCGAAAACTGCTAACAATCAAAACCGCACATGTTTCCGAAAGGCTTTCGGTTGAGGTTATCGGAGTGAAGCCGGAAGTTTACGGACAATTAGGCGTTGTCTGGGAGAAACCAAATTGGGAGTTTGAGTTTGATGCCGATGACTGGGTTCCGGCAAACCACTTGGAGGAATTTTCGGTTAAGGATGGAATTTTGTCGACAAAATCTACAGGCGGTGACCCTTATATGCATGGTCCATCAATTGAAATTGATGCGGCAAAATACCGGACATTATCCCTCAAAATAAGGCTGCAATTTCCGAAAGATGCCTCTCCAATAGGACAACTTTTCTGGATCAGAGAGGATGACAAGAAATGGAGCGAAAGCAAAAGCATAAAATTCCCCCTTCCAATTGATGGCGAGTGGCATGAAATAAGGGTTGATTTATCGCAATCTCCAGAATGGCGCGGCAAAATACTACAAATACGGCTTGACCCAGGCTCTGGCACGGGAATTTTCATTGAAATTGACTACATAAGGCTTGAAGGTTAAGCGGAAGTGATGCTTGATTTAAGTTAGTAATTCCCTTATAAGTTTGTTGACAATTTGTGGGTTGGCTCTTCCTTTTGTAGCACGCATGACTTGACCAACGAAGAATCCTATGACTTTTTCGTCGCCCTTCCTGAATTTTTCCGCTGCATCCGGATTTTCAGCGATTACGCGCTCAATAATTGGACGCAATTGTGCCTCATCTGTGATTTGAACCAAGCCCATCTCATTGACAATAGTTTGCGCATCCTTTCCAGTCCGATACATCTGTTCAAGGACTGACTTGGCAATTCTGCCGCTAATTACGCCTTCATTTATCAATTTCAACATCCCAGCCAGCTGCTCCGGCTTTAATGGGCACTCTTCCCACCCAATCTGGTCGTCATGGAGCAAACTTTGTATCTCTGTTAACATCCAATTTGCCACGATTTTCGGCTGCTGGAAAATGGAAACACATTTTTCAAAGAAATCGGCACTTGCCTTGGAAGCGGTTAGCAATTTTGCATCCTGAATTGGCAATCCATATTGCTCAATGAATCTCTGCATTCGCTGCCTCGGAAACTCCGGCAACTGTTTCCTCACATTTTCAAGCCATTCATCGGTGATCACAATCGGCGGTATATCCGGCTCCGGGAAATACCGATAGTCATGAGCTGTCTCTTTGGTTCGCATTGGCTCAGTTATTCGCATTTTTTCATTCCAAAGCATCGTCTGTTGCTGTATCTTTTCGCCGCGCATGAGCAATTGCTGTTGACGCCTTATTTCAGCTTCAACTGCCCCTAAAACAGCCTTGAATGAGTTCAAGTTTTTGATTTCAACACGCGTCCCGAGCTCCTCGCTTCCTGCTGGGCGAAGTGAAACGCTTGCTTCAAACCTGAGCGAACCATGTTCCATCTTGCAATCGCTCACTTCAAGATACAGCAATAATTGGCGCAATGTTACCATAAACTCCTCAAGCTCTTTCAGGGACCTTATCTCCGGTTTTGTGACGATTTCAACGAGTGGGATGCCACTTCGGTTGTAATCAATCAGGCTGAATTCAAAGCCACCCTCCTCACCATGGATGAGCTTTCCTGTATCCTCTTCAATGTGCACATCTGCTATCCCAATTTGCCTTATTTCCCCATTAACTTCAATCTCAAGGTAGCCATCGTGTCCTATGGGCAGCCGCTTCTGCGAAATTTGATAGGCTTTTGGGAGGTCAGGGTAATAGTAATTTTTGCGCTCAAAAATTGTGTGGCGATTTATTTGGCAGTTCAATGCCATAGCCACTTTCAGGGTATACTCAATCGCCCTCTTGTTAACCGTCGGCAAAACTCCAGGAAAACCGAGGCATACTGGGCAAGTTTGCGTGTTTGGTGGAGAGCCAAACTTTGTTGGACAGCTGCAGAACATCTTGCTCTCCGTAAGAAGTTCCGCATGAACTTCAAGCCCAATTACCGGCTCAAAATCCATGCACATCACCCCACAATTTCCCCAAATTTGTGGTTATTTTGCCCCTCACACTCACCTTATGGGCAACTTTGGCATGATTCCCCATATTTTGCCAAGAACTGCCGCATATCCTGAGGGGATTTAGCCCACAGGTTTTCCCACCCTTTCGGGCTAAACAATATGCGATCTTCACCAGGTTGTAGAGTAATGAGCTGCCGCGTAAATTTCAAATCCGGTAGCGGTATTTTCTGGCGAATTGTCGTTGTGATCGGTTCGTCTGTTGGATTATTCACCATGAGCCAATATTCGTGGGGCTTCCAATTGGTATGGGCAAAAATTATGGCGATTCTTTCGTCATCGGCTACAATTGGGTGACCAACAATAATGTGCGTATTTTCGGAATAATCTGGGTATAAAGTTGCGAATCCGATACCGCCCTTCGTCACACCAATCGGTTTATAAACATTCTTGCCATTTGTATATCTTCCCTGAGTATAACCCTCAATCTGAAACAGCCCCGCCGACCATCTCGGGTTTAACCCGTGAATTCGCACCGGGAATGGAATATTCAGCCTCTCATTTGGCTTTTTCATATAAATTTCAACCACGCCATCTTGGACTTTAACATCAAGTATGCCAAAATAGCTTAATAGTTTTCCTTGACGCAACTCAAATGGGAATTTTTTGCCCCCACCCATACCCAAGAATTCCCTTATAATTTCGTATCTCCTTCCATTTTTCCCCTCCTCATCCATCGGGTCGTTGAGGATAAGCACACGATACGAATATTTTTCGCCATGTTTGACCTGCTTGCCATTTATAGGCGCGTAAAAGGCAATAGCGCCGTTGAAGTTCAGGTTCAATTTGGGAACATTTACTACAGCTTTCAATGGCTCCCCCAAATTGTAAATGGCAAAGGCATTGGAGGGAGTTTGCGCAAAGAGTGCAGCATACCCTCCACGGTGAATTAAAGTCTCTACGGCTTCTTGTCCCGGCTTGCCGAAGAAAAACTCGGAACGAAAGCTTTCCAGAGTTCCAGACCAAAAGTTTCCATTGCCATCGTTGATGACAACAAATGGCACAGCATGAGCAATTTGACGCATGTTCCCAAGACCGACTCCGAAAAGATAAAGTTGGTTAACCCTCAATGTCTTTTTGAACACAATTTCCCCCTCAAATTCGGCAATTGAGCTGCCCCTCCTTTCGGGGTATGACCAATGCAACTCAGGCGTCGCGCGCACCGGGCGTGATTGAAAACCAGTATGCTTGAGGCGGAATTGAAACAGCGGTGTTTCAACGAGTGGTCCGAGCGTATGCCAAGGATTTACAGATGGGACTTCCTTGGGAGTAGTCCACGCACATTCAGCACTGAATACATAGCCATCTGGGCTCATTATTTCCTCAAAAGGTCGCGCAATATGCGGACGGCGATCCTCAAACTGTTTTCCGATGTCGCTGTCCAAAAACGGCTCAATTCCTTGTGGGTGTATCACAGGGCTAATCCCAGAAGGTCCGCCATCCCAAGTCGCACCAAGCGGGAAATTAGCAGGTGCCGAAGCAGAGAAGAAAAGCGGACCATGCCCAATGCCATAATTCCCGCAATTGTTTATTCTGTCCGAACACCAGACTGGCGAGAATGCCTGATTCCAGCCATAAGCGACATCACTGATTGCAACCCTTCCATTCTCGTCTTCCACCCGCATAACGATGTTTCGCCCATAACCGCAGTTAAGTTCAAGTAATCGCTCAAATTGCTTCCGTCCCTTTGGCAAGAAGCGGTAAAGCAATAAATCTCTGTCGTAAATTTCTATGCTACTCAGACCAACATCAGAGGCTACAGCAATTTTGAGCGGCCATCGGTAATTTGGCGTTACAAACTGCTCTCCACCGTATGTCCAATAGTCACGATTTAATCTTCTCCAATCCAATATGACAGGACCTGTTGAAATATACTGATGTGGTTCGCCACCCGCTCGGAATTTGTATGCTAATCTGTTTGGCACATCGTTCAATGTGCTTGAAAACGCATAATTTATGCCAAATCCTTGCCTGACTCCGGTGGAAAATGCTTCAACCGAGTGAACTATGTTGATAGCAAATGGATTTGGCTGAAGAGCTTGAGCATTCAACTCAATAAATGAATCCCAAAGGTTTTCAATCAGTTTGTTTTCTTCCCAAAACCATACAGCAATGCCGCCGTAAAGACGCACATTCCATGGATAACAACCCGGTGAAGAACGAAAGTTAAAATAGCCAAGCTGATTGTGCTTGCCGGCTATATCGCGCAAAATCCATGTTAACGACGGTATTGGAGCAATGATAAATCTCCCCTTGTCATCAATTGCTTGTTGATGTAAAAGTTTTTTGTTTGGTCCTACAAGGACCGATGGCGGTGGATAATCAAGATTGGCGCCAAAGATAAAGATATTATGCCCTATATTGTCACGCATTGTCCAACCCGGGATAAGCAGAAGCTTTTCCGAGGAATATTTTTTGCACTCGTCCCTTAAGGCTTCAAATTTTTCCGGAGTTAATTTCTCAAAATCCTCAAGGAAGATGGCGAATTGCAAGCCCAATTCTGCTGCCTTTTTGGCATATTCAGCGACAGTATTTCGCCCGCTTGAAAAAGTTGTGCGCGCGCCAATGAAACCCTTAAATTGTTTCGGTGGAGTGCCAAATTTTAAGCTATTTTCTTGAGCGTCGGGGTAATCCGCCCATTGGACGATGACACTTTTTGGATCCATCCTATCCTGAGGATGAATTAGCCTATCAGGCGGGCTAATATGCCCTCCAAGAGTTCCCTTTTGCAAAGAAGGTTCGCTGAGCCATCGCAATATGTTGATGAAAAGGCGCTTTAAATCGCTCGGTCTATTGCCCATCCCCTTTTCCCACACAACTTTGTCATACCACCACTTGCTTCCAGCGCGTAGATGGAAATTACTGAACATTCGCATTAGCGCTATTCGTCCGCCATTAAACTCGCGAATAGCCACAAGTATTGGCTCTTTTGTTATTTCCCTCCGCCTATATGGCTCTCCCTTTATTGCCCCTAATTCGCCAAAATGTCCAAAATTTCTGATAAATTCCTCATCTGTCATTGGTCTGGAAAAGGATGTTGGGCTTCCCTTGACAACAACAATCCACTCATTTGAAACCTCAATCGGAGCAGTAAATGGCAATGGATACCATAGACCACGAACACCGTCGCTAACTGGGCTTGGCAAAATTTGCGAAGTAAACGCCATTTCTCTGTCAGATTGAAGTGGCAAGCGCGGGTGCGGCATTTCGGTGCCAGGGTCGTAGAGGAATTCCCTCGGCAATTTTGCCCCAATCTCGGAGAAAAATTCCTGAGGCATCATCCAAGTTGCAGCAAGTGAATTGACATCATCTATAGCGAGGAAAATACCCCCACCAGACCGCAAAAATTCGTTGCATAGCGATTTAAGCCCCTCATATGTTGGCTTTTCATAGGGTTTCATTGGTGCCTGGGGATGCGGGATCTCACGGATGACCAAACAGTTGAAATTTTTGAGCAATTCCCATGTAAGTTGCGAGGCTTCGTCAGTGTAATCAATTTCAAACCCGGCGTTCTCAAGTTCACGCAGTAAATCAAAATCCCAATCACCGGGTGGCCATGCGGCATTTGGCATCAAAATCAAAATTGCCGGCTTTTTGCCCTCTGCCACCGCCAGTTTAAGGAATGCCACCCACGATAGCACTCCAAAGATAAATCCGATTGAAAAAGCCATTAATATTCGCCTAAACATTGCTTACACCTCTTCAATTGCCATCCATTCACTGCCTTTGCTGTTTGAGCATATCTTTTAGCTCATCTACCCACGCATCCACCATCGCCTTAAAGAAGCGCTCTCCATCCTCTTTTGAGGCATTTCTTGCAAGGTTATCTGGGCGTTCGGCATACCAAAATGTTTGCCGTTCAAGTTGACTTAGGTCAACTGCTTCTGGACAAAGATACATCAGTAAACTGGTTTCAAAGCGCCCTGCATGGTCGCCCCGGCATATTTCCTCAGCCTTTGGCAAAATTGATGGCATTACACGAATCCTTCCAAAAACATCACCGTGTTCCTCTGGCGGCTTGTTGCCCCACCATCCTACTCCCATTTCTTGGCGCGTTACTTCAAATGCCAACTCAGATGCGGCTTTTTTAAATGCCAGCGCCTCAGGTCCATCCATACCTTGATGATGAACAATGACGATGATGTTCTTCCAACCCATGAGCAAAAATGACCGCAAAACATCCTTGACAAATGAATAAAATTGATTCCCATCAACATCAACTGTGCCAAGCTCCGGTCCGCTTACAGCCCAACCAGTAGGACCGTAATCAACAGTTGGCGCAATTACTGCGGGAATATGCTCACAAATGGCTTTACACAGCTCTTCAACTACAATCGTGTCCAAGCCAACTGCACAATGAGTGCCATGGCATTCAACACATCCAGCAGGAATTAATAGTGGCAAGTTTCTCTCAATAGCATCCCTGATTTGGTATGGGAGCATCTTCTTCAATAACATGCCGTTTCTCACCCTACTTCTGCTGGACGGGAGCTTGATTCCCGGAATACTCATCAGCTGCTAAAAATGCAGAGCAAAGTTGCACTTTACAAATATCTGAAGAACTGCAGGTGTTCTTTCGGCACATTGCAAGCTTCAAGGAGTTCAATATATTTTTTGTGCAATTTCTCGGCTACATCCTTGTGCTTTTCTATGACATCCCTCTCGCATTTTGGGTCAGTCGGCAAGTGAAATAATCTCGGCTTTATTGGCCCTTTCTCGAGCGTTTTCATGGAGCGCATCACGCTATCAACCATTGCCGTCAAATGTGGTTCTGTGACTCTGTCAACTTGGCTTCCATATATCAAAAGCCATTCTCCATCGGTTATACTGCTCCTGTTTGTTGGATGCGGCACTTTTATCCCCTTGTGAGAAATCGTTGGTGATGCGACAACAAAATCCCTAATTTTGTCCATTTTCCCATCAATTAATGGTAAAATGGAACGGCTTTGGACAGTTTCAGGAATTGGCACACCAAGCAAGTCAAGTATTGTCGGCATCAAATCAACAAGCGAAACAAGCGCCGAAATCCTCTTTCCACCCTCAATTCCGGGAATGTAAATCAGCAACGGTATATGGGCAACTTCTGGGTAAAGTGGAATAGCCTGCTGATACTTTTCTGTGATGAGCGACTTCCCGATGTAACCATGCTCTCCAAAGTAAAAACCATGATCTGTCGTGAAAATTATGGCTGTATTTTTGAGCAACCCGAGCGACTCAATTCTATCAAGCAGGTAGCCAAACCAGTGGTCAACAAGCGTCACTTCTCCGGCGTAAAGTGCGCGGCAATGATTTAACTCCTCTTTTGTCAAATAATCGCACAAATCGTAGCGGGGATAAATTACCTCCTCTCCCTTATAGCCGGGGTCATACAAGTCCACATAGTATTTTGGCGGATCCCAAGGCTCATGCGGGTCAAATGTGTCAACATATAGGAAGAAACGCCTATCATAGTTTCGCTCAAGCCATTTTGCGGCTTCACGCATTGTTCTTGCCACAAAATAGTCCTCTTCAAATTGACGGTATGAAACATTACGAAGATACTGGACGACAGTTGTCCAAGGACTGCGCAATTTCTCGGGTGCACATGGCAACTTGACTTCGGCTGGGTCACTTTTCCAATTATCGTGTTCCTGCCCGCGAATGATCTCCCAAACTTTGAAGCCACGCTGGTAGTTATAGCCCGGCGTGAATGGATGAGGTGTATCGGCAAATAAAGCCGTAATTATGTCCGCTTTATTCAGCGTTTCCTGAAGTGTCACAGTCTCTGGATCAAGTGGCGACCAAGGCTTGTATGTGAATGTATATCGTCCAGTGAGTATATCATGTCGGCATGGAACAGTTGGGAAAGAGCAAATCCAAGCTTGGTCAAATATGAGTGACATTTTGGCAAACCTATCCAGATGCGGTGTATATATCCAGTTGTTACCGTAGCAGCTGACGAAATCTCTCCGAAGTGTATCGGAGATGATTAGAATGACATTGTCAACTCGCTTTTTCACCCCACCGCCTTTCACCTCGCCAGTTGTGGTTTGCGCGTCGGCTTGAATTTGCCCAGCACTTAGCATGCTTAAAGCGGCTATCCCACTTAAGCTCAAAAACTCCCGTCTGTCCATTCTTCATCACCTATCGCTGCATAGACTGTAGCTCATTCATCAGCGTTGGCTCACAGTGGAAATCCTGATTTGCTGAAGAAGATAGCTAAACAAAGGCGAAAATGCTTAACTTATCGGTTAGGGACAAGCTTCACAACAAATGCATCGGAGTCACCGCCAAGCACAGTTTGCAGCGCTTTTGGTGTGACTGGGAAGTCTGGCGATGATGTCCTGCCCACAAGGTAAAGTGACCCATCATAACCCCATGCAAGGCTGCGAATCATTTCATCGCCCTTTCCTCCCAAATAAGTGCAGTAAATAAGGCGTGAGCCATCTGGACTGAATGCTGCCAATACACCGTCCTCTTGTCCGCCACCAAAGGTCTTTTGCAATGCATCGGGTGTCACCGGCAAGTCACGCGCTGTGGTGTTCCCCACGACCCAAATATTGCCTTCACTGTCAGGTGTAGGCATCAGCAAGTTGGTGCTGCCAGAGCCGCCAAGGAGAGCTGTAAATACGAATCGGCTTCCATCCCGAGATAGCTTTGCCAAGAAACCAGCACTCTTCCATGTTAATCGCCCTAAATGGACCCCAATGGTCACTGGAAAGTTTGTCGAACCACAATAACCTGCAACCAAAAAAGTCCCGTCCGGATTCAGCCATGGACGATGCTCTGCAAAGTCCTCTCCATCCCCACCCAAATAGGTTGCATACAGCATTCTATCAGCATTGGGGCTCAATTTTGCCAAGTAGCAATCCGATTTCCCTCCATGCGTGGGTTGCGCGCAGCCGGGTGTCACAGGGAAGTCAGTTGACCTGGTATGCCCGGCAACATAAATGTTGCCTTCGGCATCTAATCTAACACCCATGATGGCATCATCTTCGCCTGTGCCACCAAGTAATGTGCTAAATATCAACCCAGAACCATCGGCTTTGAGCTTGGTAATCAGCGAATCTCGCGGACCTTTGAGATGAGGTTGGATAACTCTGGTGGTAGTCGGGTAGTCGGGTGAATTTGTTGTGCCGACAACGATTACATCGTCGTTTTTATCCAGAGCCAATCCACCACGAGGACTGGCTTCGTTTGAGCCAGCCAGATAAGTGCACCAAATTAAACGGCTACAGTCAGGTGTTAGCTTTGCAACGACGATCCCCGTCTTACCAACAAGCTTGCGTTGGAAGGCATTTTGAGTTGTGGGAATGTCAGTTGAGCGCGTCATGGTGGTGAGGACAATGTTGCCAGCCTTATCCAACTCTAATCCGTAAGTGTTGCGCTCTTGCTTTGACCCACCAAAATAAGTGGCGTATATTACCCTCCTCCCGTCAGCATCAAGTCGGCAGATGTAACAATCCCCTCCATACACGCCGGGATGACCAAGAGTCGGGTCATCACCGGCATACTGTTTCTGGAAAGCATTTTCGCTAACTGGCAAATCCTTTGAGGCAACTTGTGCTCCGATTAAAACAGAGGCATCTGGATAAGGGATTACTTCTCGCGCTTCTTCACCGTAGCGACCTCCAAGAAAAGTCGCGTAGGCAATTCTAAATCGCGGTTTGGCAATATCCTGTGACAGGTTCACATAAGTAACTAACGAAGCCGTAACGAGGAATGCAGCAAGTGAGACTGCCCTTACAAACTGTGCCCTCTTTTTAACCTCGTCATGCATTTCGGGGTGAGCCCCTTTCAAGGGAGCGAAGCGGACTCCCCGCACAAAATCGCCATCCTTCTTTTACGGCACCCAATTCACAGACACAATCTCCGCACTCCAAAGAATACAACGATATGAAGTGCAATGGAGGATAACAAATCTCGCCCCCACCTTCGCAGACATGCAAATTTTTTCAAACTATAATGCAGTATGCTATGCTCTAATTCTTGCCCAGCCTATGGCTCGTATTTCACCCACATTGGGCTTGACCAAGCAAGCTGACCATCCTCTTGCTCAATTCGCACATAATACCAACTTGCCCCGGGCTTCATCTCCTTGTCTACCCAATCAAACTTAACCTCCCTCTTCTTCGGCTCAACTGTAAGCACATACTTGAAGTCCTTGATGATGTGCACCTTCGCTATTGGGGCGGTTCCAATGGCGTAAATGCTCAGCTTTAGCGGCTGTCTTACCACAAATTCATCTCCCATCAAATTTTCGCCGCTTGTGACAACAAGCAATATATTGTCCGTCGCAGCATAGCAATGCCGTTTCTTGAACGCATCAAGTATCCCTTTCCTTGACCGTTCCTCAACAAATGCGATGCCATAGCTTATGTGTGTGCTTATGTGGTCAGACGATGACTGATATCCAAACTTGATACCTTTCTTGAACGCCTCCCAAACGAAGCCAGCAGGTTGCCAACCGCCAATTGAGTCCTCAGGTCTTGTTGCGCTCCTCGGAGCACCACTATACTCATAATTTTGCCTGCAGCCCTGATAAATCTCAACAATCGGTTCGTAAACTGGGTCATTGTCACGCCAGTCGGTGCCCATATCCGTTGCAGATGTGTGCATTGCGCATATGCCATCAAATGCCTTAAGGTATCGGTAAAGCATTTTGGTGTCAGGCGCACCAGTCTCCGGTGTCCCTTTGATGTCCGGGTGGCGTGGAAGCGTCCTTATGCCACGCTGTGCAAACATGACATTGCGATGCCCGCTCGGATAAACGACACTTCGCTCATATGTGAACATCGGGACAAACACCGGCGGATGATGGAATATGTCCGTCGTCTTTTGCGTTATCCACCAAGGGTATTCTCTCCCACCACCATTGTCATGGTCACCACACCCAATCCAGTCCAAGTCTGCCGCATCTAAGGCATATCGCCACATGTCCTCAAGTGCTCCATCACCACCACCATCAGCGGATATTTCCGTGTGCCTGTGGAACTCGCCTCGCATGAGCGTGTAAGTCCTGCCACCAATGGTGAGTTTGAACGCTCTCAAACGGGCAATGTCTTGCTTCTCCTCCGGATGGACCAACTTAACATCCTTCGGGAATTCAAACGGCGGTGTTGCAGCCAACTTGGGCTCGCTTGGTGAGGGAAATCTTATCGCGGCAAGATAGAGGGCATTGTTCGCAAGCGCTGGTGGTCCAGCATACTTGTATCGCCCATCACCGCTATAAGCGATAAGCAGCTCGCCGGATGGAAGGGTAGTTAATGATGGTCGGTTGTCAAGCAAGTTGTCGGAGAAAATGACCGGTATTGCATTCGTCCACCCACCGCCATCATAGCTTGTCAGGAACGATTGCCAATATGTTCCGACCGGACCTCGCCATCCCATCCTTCGCCTGAACGATAGCCAAACTCTGCCGTTTGAGTCAACGCAAAGGCGAGGGTAGCTCAAAAAGTTGCGCATGCCTTTAGGCATGGCTTCAGCTGGATCCGTTGCAGTGAACTGAAGTTGCCCATCAACATAGCATGCGACTCGCACCATTGGCGGACCGACATAAAGTTGCGTTCCGGGCGATTGCTTGCCGTAGTATGCTCCCATGTCCTTACCCCAATTCACAGAGCGCATCTCCCACGCAATCCAAACTCGCCCTTTTGGATCACAGGCTATAGCGGGGCTTGCCTCAAATGCAGGCGAGTTAGTCACATTTATGACGCGCCCACCATCCGGAGATGTTTCCTTGAACATCCAGAGCTTGACATCATAGTCTCCGGTTTCGTATGTGTCAAATGCAACATAGATGTTACCTTTCCCATCGGCTGCCATTGCCGGCGACCACTCATTTGCGCCCTTTGCGCCAACCTGTATCGGTGTTCCCCTTGTGCCCTCCTGCAAACGCATCGCCATGATCTGAAAGTCACCATCTCGCCAACCCTGCCATGCAATCCACACATCTCCTGATACCGGCGATGTAACAGCGCACACATTTATGTCGGCACCGGGATTGTCAGTCAACCTCTCAACTTGCGACCATATCCCCTTCTTCAAATCAAAGCGCCTGCACATAAGTTCCCAATTGCCCTTTATGTTCTCGCTCCAAATGACCCACGCAATTCCTCTCCCATCAATAGCTACAGCCGGACGCCAAACATCCAAGCCCTCATTAGTGACTGGTTGTGGCTGTGCCCACTCATTCCCATCAAACCATGTGAGCATAACCCTGTCTCCGCCATCAGTTGGATGAAATGCCGAGTAGTCAATCGGTATGCCTTGCTCATCCGTTGGGAGGCTTTTGATGTCAATCGGGGTTGGCGGACCAAAGTGGTCATGCTCAACATAAACGACTACTGTGCCATACTTTGAGGAAGCAATTGATGGGTAATCCTCTTCTCGCTCAGTATCAGCAAGCTTTGTCGGACATGGCACAAGTTCAGCCTGAGCTTGCCCGTTGAGGAAGAACAGCGGTCTACCATAAGACAGCTCACCAAGCGTGAACGAGAAATCGCCTTTATCGGTGCTCACTTCAATTCGCGCCGCAGGCGGCGCATCCAATACGAGCACGATGCCATTCTCGGTCATGGCAAGTTGCTGGCGAGTGCCGGCTTGAACTTGCCTTGTATTCAGCTTGAATGTGCCATCCGGATTGACGACATCACCAACACCAGTTCGCCATGGCTCCGAGCTTATGAGCTTACCCTCAGAGAGCTTAAACGAACCAGTCCAAACTGACGGTTGCTCATCTCGCAACCCGAGCAATATTCGCACAGCTTGTGCGTTCAGGTTCATTTTGACACTGCCCAACGGCGCATATTGCCTTATGCTTGCAGCACCAGCTTGAAGCCTCCGTGCACCAGCTACTTTTTCTCTCGGGCGTTCCCTCTGCCCAAAATAAAAACTCGCCAACAGCGTGCCGGAGAAGAACGCAATCAACACCGCCGTCAAGACTTTCCCATCCCGCATCCCACATCACCCCACCGTGCTATCTCCAACGAGCTTCGTCAAAGTAATTATAGCACATATCCGAGATGCGATTTGGATGAGCTAACCTTGAAGCTCAATGGGTATACGAACATTGCGCAAATGCCTCATCATGCCTGCAGCGCATAGGGTGATGTGATATGGCTGAGCGCTCAGATGTTAACAATGGCTTCGTTACCATTGATGGTTCCTACGGCGAGGGTGGCGGTCAAATACTTCGCACAAGCTTGGCGCTATCAGCTTTGACTCAAAAGCCAGTGCGCATTGAACGCATAAGGGCTGGAAGAAGCCGTCCCGGGCTTCGCCCACAGCATCTGACCGGTGTTAAAGTGGCACAGGCAATCTCTGGTGCCGAAGTCAAAGGCGCACAAGTTGATAGCATGGTGCTTTCCTTCGTCCCGAAGGGATTGCGCGGTGGCGACTTCACATTTGATGTTTCCGAGGATAGACCGAGCGCCGGCTCAATGACGCTCATCTTCCAAACAGCCCTTCCAGCCCTCTTCTTTGCCGAACGGAAATCAACACTGCGCATCATTCGCGGTGGGACGCATGTCCCAATGAGCCCGCCAGCGGAATACATCCAACGCGTGTTCCTACCAACGCTGACTCTCATGGGCGCATCAGCATCGTTTGAAGTTAAGCGAGCCGGATGGTATCCAAAGGGTGGTGGTGAAGCGCGTTGTGAGGTGATACCAGTTCAATCCATTTCGCCGATTGAAATTGTTGAGCGGGGCAATATGAGACAAGTCACAATCGTCAGCGCCATATCAAACCTAAAGCGCTCAATCGCAGAGAGACAAGCCAACCAAGCGTTCAAACGGCTGGTTGAGTTGGGCATACCAAAAGGCTCGATTAAGATTGAAATTGTTGAGCTGCCATCAATCGGACAAGGGACGATGCTCTTCCTGCTCGCCGAATTTGAAAACGCTATCGCTGGCTTCTCATCGCTCGGCGAAATTGGGAAGCCAGCTGAGAGGGTCGCAGATGAAGCCGCCGATGAGCTCACATCGTATCTGCAGAGCGGTGCCCCAATTGATGCGAGGCTATGTGACCAACTTGTGCTTTACATGGCTTTGGCTGACGGGCGCTCGTGCATTCGGACCGAAAAACTAACAATGCACGCCCACACAAACATGTGGGTGATTGAGCACTTCATGCCGGTCAAATTTGAGGTCAAGGGAAATATCGGCGAGCCTGCCACAATATGCGTTGATGGCATCGGCATGAAAGCGAAATAACCTTACACCGATATACACATACACGGTCACAGTGTTATCTCCACTTAATTCGTAATCAACGACAATCTCGCCACTGCCCTTTGCCTCTTCTGACAACAGAAACTACTTCCATCAACACGGAACAACATTAAACACCCCTACAGATTGAAAGGGATATTTGCGAGTGGATTGTCATCAGCTACTCTGGACATCTGAAACTATGGCGGAGTAGTGCAGCATGGTCCTGGACGAATCTCCTTTCCCCACTGCGCAGCAATTGTTTCTGCACTATACCACTTCACATGCCCGTCTGCTCTCCTTCGAACATATCCACCCATGTCCTCGTCCACTCAAAAACAGCGCCCTGTAACTCCTTGGGGCAGGGTAAATACCCTGCCCCAAACTGCTTTATCCAACCTTACCCTGGGTCCTCAATGCTCCACATGCACTTTGATGGTGAGGCTGAGCATGAGACATTTGTTGGTTTTAGCCACTTCACATGTCCATCACAGAAAAGATAATTAGCTCCCTCAAGGTGGCGAGTCTCCCCCGCTCCTGATCTCAAGTAGCCATGAGCATTGGACTGGTAAGAAATTTCAAAGCCTGTGCTATCGGCGACAAGCACTGTGCCAGCGGGGTCAACGATGGCGGAATCAGGTTGCCAAAATGGTGGTGTTGGCGGACCCGACGCCCAATGGACTGTGTTCATCCCATAACCTGCCGTATACGCTGCACCGCTCGGGGCAATATCACTATAATCAGTCGATGGATCATACACTTGGGAAAATGCATTTCGTGTTGGGTCTGATGGGCACACAAAGATCTGGCGATTCTTAATGTAAGGTTGAATGGCAACACGCCATGTGTAATCGCCTTGATCCAGAGACCCACTGCCGTTTACATCAAACCAACTCCCTGGCATCCGTTCGTCGTAGTCAGTCATATATTGGTGGAATGCCAGTCCGATCTGCTTCAAGTTGCTCTGACAACTTGATGAACGAGCCTTCTCTCGCGCCCTGGCGAACACCGGGAACAGAATTGCCGCCAGAATCGCGATTATCGCTATCACCACAAGCAGCTCAATCAATGTAAAACCTTCCTTCATCCATCGCTTCATGTCACATCCCTCCTTACTTTATATGCCTCCTTGGACACATCATATGCGCATACTCTCACACTCAATGCATATTCCCTACCCATTCATCACCCCCTTGCTTGAGTAAAGTCCCTGCTCCTTTGCTTCACAATACCATTATAGCACGATGTGCTGTCAACCAAATGGCGCACATTGAAGGTTGCAAATGCAAGCACATGAGAGCATTGGTTAATGTGCCTTCGCAAACCCACAAGGCTGCTCATTGCCATCGTATATCCAGACAACACTCCATCAAGATATGAGTTTGGTCACACCATGGTTATATCGCAATCGGAGAATGAGCTGCAAGAGATGCTAATGGAACGCCACTGAGTTTGGTCGCACAAAATTGGTTGCTCATGGGCGCAAGGCAATTTCTCCCTCAAGTTTTAAGCCGGCTGTGGGACTGGCTCAATGGCGGCGAATGTAAACTCGCCCATGGCTTCGTCGTAATCAACGAGCACCTCACTTCCCTCTTTAATCTCGCCGGCAATGATCTTCTTTGCGAGTGGGTTTGCTATTCGCCTCTCAATTGTGCGCCTTAACGGTCTTGCGCCAAATGTTGGGTCGTATCCCTCCTCGGCAAGCTGTGAACGCGCCCTATCTGTCAGGCGAAGTTTTATCCTCTTGTCGGAGAGCCTTTGCTGTAGCCTCTCAGTTTGCATGTCCACAATCTGCTTAATCACTTCCTTCGTGAGCGGGTTGAAGACGATGATCTCGTCAATGCGGTTCAAGAACTCGGGGCGAAAGTGAACTTGCAAAGCTGTTCTTATCTCGCGCTCAAGCGCCTCTCTATCCCTCGTCCTGTAGATTGCCTCTGTGCCGAGATTGCTCGTCATGATGATAATCGTGTTTCTGAAGTCAACGGTGCGCCCATGCCCATCCGTCAATCTGCCGTCATCAAGCACCTGAAGGAGGACATTGAAGACTTCGTGGTGCGCCTTCTCAATCTCGTCAAACAGTATGACCGAATACGGACGCCTTCTAATTGCTTCGGTTAGCTGTCCGCCTTCCTCATATCCGACATAGCCCGGTGGAGCACCAATCAACCTTGAGACTGTGTGCTTCTCCTGATACTCGCTCATGTCAATGCGCACCATCGCACGCTCATCGTCAAATAGGAATTCGGCAAGCGCCTTTGCAAGCTCCGTTTTTCCAACGCCGGTTGGTCCGATGAAGATGAACGACGCAAGCGGTCTGTTTGGGTCTTGCAAACCAGCCCTCGCTCTCCTTACGGCATTTGCGACTGCCTCAATTGCATGATCCTGTCCAACAACCCTGAGTCTCAACCTCTCCTCTATCCTGAGGAGCTTTTGCGTTTCGCTCTCCATCAGCTTTGTCACCGGTATGCCAGTCCATTTGCTGACCACTTCAGCGATGTCCTCTTCGTCAACCTCCTCCTTCAACAGCCTGCCGTCGCTTTGCAGCGTTGCGAGCTCCCTCTCAGCCTCCTCAAGCTGGCGTTGAAGCTCAATCAATCTGCCATAGCGCAACTCAGCAGCCCTGTTTAAGTCGTATTCCCTCTCGGCTCTCTCCATCTCAAACCTTGTCTGCTCAATTCTCTCCTTTATCTCCCTTATGCGCTTGATGATCTCCTTCTCACGCATCCACTGTGCCTTCAGCCTGTCGGCACGCTCGCGCAGGTCGGCAATTTGCGCTTCAATCTTTTGAAGCTGCTTGCTTGATTCCTCGTCCGTCTCCTTGAGCAACACAGCTCTCTCAATCTCAAGCTGCCTTATGCGCCTTTCAAGCTCGTCAATTTCGGTCGGCATGGAGTCTATCTCCATGCGGAGCTTCGCTGCAGCTTCATCAACGAGGTCAATCGCTTTATCGGGCAAATAGCGGTCCGTGATGTAGCGATGCGATAGGACAGCAGCAGCGACGAGGGCACTGTCCTTGATCCGAACACCGTGATGAACTTCGTATCTCTCCTTCAACCCACGAAGTATCGCAATCGTGTCTTCAACGGATGGCTCACCCACATATATCGGTTGGAAGCGCCTTTCAAGTGCCGGATCCTTCTCAATGTGCTTGCGATATTCATCAACAGTCGTTGCTCCAATGCATCTCAGCTCACCGCGAGCCAAAGGAGGCTTGAGCATATCCCCGGCAGCAATTGCGCCCTCGGCTGCGCCAGCCCCGACTATCGTGTGCAGTTCATCAATGAAGACGATTATGCGTCCTTCACTGCTCACTATCTCGTTTAGCACTGCTTTCAAGCGCTCTTCAAATTCACCGCGAAACTTCGTTCCGGCAAGCAACCCGGCAATGTCAAGTTGGACTATCTCCTTATCCCTGAGCGACTCTGGGACATCGCCATTTGCGATTCGTTGCGCAAGCCCCTCAACTATTGCCGTCTTGCCAACACCGGGTTCGCCAATCAACACGGGGTTGTTCTTCGTCCGCCTTGACAGGACATGCATGACTCGCCTTATTTCCTCATCTCGCCCAATGACTGGATCAAGCTTGCCCTTCCTCGCCAACTCAGTCAAGTTGCGCCCGAAGCGCTCCAATGCTTGATATTGCTCCTCGGCATGTTGGTCAAGGACACGATGCGGACCTCGTATTGCCCTCACTGCTTGAACAAGCGCTGCATGCGTTGCACCAAACTGATTCAGCAGCTTGCCAGCCGCGCTTGAATCAGCTGAGAGCGCCAAAAGGAGATGCTCAGTTGAGATGTAATGGTCTTGCATGTCGCGCATCTCAATTTCGGCGTTTCTGAGAAGGTTAAGCAACCTCTGGCTGACATAAATTGAAGTTGTGCCGCTAACTCTCGGCCGGCGTGACAGCTCATTTCTCAAAGCGTTTTCAAGGCGCTCAATTGGGACGCCAACCTTCTCAAGCACTTTAACCGGCGTTGAATCACGCGCTTGCAGCATTGCAAGGAGAAGGTGCTCTGGCTCAATCTCAACATGCCCGTATGATTGAGCGAGCTGATATGCGCCTTGCAATGCCTCCTGCGCCTTCACTGTGAACTTGTTCATGCCAAGTTCCATCATCCATCACCTCCAACTGCTCTCATCGGAGATGCGCTCCAATTGCATCTCCCTAATCTTCACCGTTATGTCCAAGTAGCGTCCATTGCGGAATAATCGCAGTTTGACTGAGCCGCCCACACCAGCACTTGATACGGCGCGCTTTAAATGGAGCATGTCTTCAACCTCCCTCCCATCAATCGCAACGATGATGTCACCGCTCACTATGCCAGCCCTGTGAGCGCTGCTCCCGGCTTGCACCCTCTTAACCATGAGTGCCCTTTCACACCTGATCCCGAGCTGCTGCCTTTCATGCTCGCTCAGCATCACATACTCAATTCCGAGCCAAGGGCGACTTACCTTGCGCTTGCGAAGCAAGCTATCAACCACTTGGAGGGCAAAATCGGAAGATATGGCGTAACCGATGCCCCACTCTTGAGGGTTGATAGCGGTGTTTATCCCGATGACATTGCCGGTGATGTCGCACAACGGTCCACCGCTATTACCCGGGTTGATTGGGGCATCGGTCTGTATGGCATCAGGTATGAATCTGACTCCATCCCTTATGTCACGCCCTTTGGCACTGACAATTCCGACTGTGACTGTGTGTGTCTTACCATACGGGTTGCCAATCGCAATCACCCAAGAGCCGACCTCAACATCTTTTGAGCTCTTAAACGAAGCCTGCGGTAGCGAACTTGCCCCGATCATCCTTAACAGCGCGATGTCTGCCCTTTTATCCTCAGCCACCTTTTGCAGCTTGAATTGCCTGCCATCAATCAGCTGTGCGCTCCATTGAGAACTCCCCTCAAGGACATGTTGGTTCGTCACAATGTAGCCACCCTTGCCATCAAAGATGATTCCGGAAGCGAGCTCAGTTGGAGTGCGCTCAAGTTCGCTGAAGATTCCAAACGGCTTTAAGCGCGTGTATCCGCGAATGCAAACGACAGCCGGCACAACTTTCTTCACAGCCTCAACCAAAAAGTTCGGCTGCTTCACCGCCGGCTTGTATGTCAGTGAGGGTGAAACCACTTGCTCACCAAACTGAGCACGCTTTGATTGCCCCTCATTGTGCAGCAAGCCAAAGCGCTCATTTAGCCAAGCACCAAAAAGCACGAAAGCTGCACCGCACACGACGCCGCAAAACCAAGCGGCTAATGTATTCCTCATGTTGACTCTGCGCATGTTGCCACCATAGTTTGCGCACTGCCCAACATGCTCATTCATATCGTCTCACCTCGGAGCTCAACTTTGCCCGCACATCCCAAGCGACGGATTGAACAGCATTCGTTGCCACCACGCTCCTTAGGCGATGCATCTAATGCAACCCGTTGAAGGGGTGTAAGGGCGCGCGGGGATTTAAAGCGGCTTCCTCATGCGCACTTGACTCAAGCCCTAAGCCTCCGGCATTTCACTCCCAAATCGCTTATGCACGATGAATTGATCAAACAGCTCCAATAGCGCTTCCCAATCCCCCGCTCTAACAAGCGGGTTTTCCGAGAGAATTTTCAAAGCCGCGCCAGCCTTGATGTGCTCCTGATAGCGAAGCCAGTCAAGAAGTTGTAGTGCAAGCACCTTCGCACGCTGCTCAACTTTCTCCTCAACGCCCTCCTTGAGCTGCTCAAGTTCCCTTTCAAGTTCGCTTATGCGCTCCATCAACCTGATGATGATCTCAACGCCGGCTAAGTTGACGCCCATCTGCTGAGTGAGATGCTGTATCCTGCGAATGCGCTCAATATCCTCATCGTCATACATCCGCTTTCCGTGCGCATCGCGCCTCGGCTTTATTAACCCAAGCCGTTCATACAACCTGATTGTTTGCGGATGCAAGTTGAGCATCTTCGCTGCAACGCCGATCGCATAAAAGCGCTTCCTCTCGCCATGCTCACCACCATCTTGCCTCACTCTCTCTTTCCGGCTTGAATGTGTTTGCTTGCCCGACACTCAACTCACCTCTCAAAAGAAACGGCTATGAGGCGCAATCAAGCTCATCACCTGCTCCGCAAACTCTTCGGCATTGAAGCCCTTGGGTTGTCATCCATTACCCTCGCGAGTTCCTCAAACAGCTCCCTTTGCCGCTGAGTCAAGTTCTTCGGGACAACAATCTTCACACGCACATACTGATCGCCGCTCCCGCCCCCTTTCAGGTGCGGCACGCCCATCCCGCGCAGCCTGAAAACCTGCCCGCTGTTCGTTCCCGGAGGTATGCGCATCTTAACCGGACCATCCTTCGTTGGGACCTCAATCTCAGCCCCCAAGACCGCTTCCACAACAGTTATGGGCACTTCAATGTAAAGGTCGTCGCCGCGCCTCTCAAAGAATGGGTGCGGCTTTATCCTGACAACGAGATACAGGTCGCCGGGTTGCCCACCAAACACACCGCTGCCGCCTTGCCCAGCTAACCTCAATTTGCTTCCGTCAGCGACTCCGGGAGGTATGCGCACTTCAGCCGAGCGAGTCACCCGCTGTTTGCCGGTGCCGCCACAGCTTGCGCATGATGATGTGATAATGGTGCCGCTGCCGCGGCACTTCTGGCATGGTGCACCAATGCTGAACCAACCGCGATTGTAATCGGCAACACCTGTCCCGCCACAACTCGGGCAAGTGCCCCTCATGCCACCCTGCCCGCTGCACGCCCCACAAACATCATCAAATGTGATGGTCACCGCCCTTGTGGTCCCATAAACAGCATCCTCAAGCGATATCTCAATCTCGTGCTCAATGTCCTGTCCGCGTTGTGCCCTTGTGCGAACCCTCTCCTTTGTGGCTGTTCGTCCGCCGCCGAAGAAGAAGTCAAACACATCCCCAAAGTTGCCAAACAGGTCGCTGAAGTTGAATTGGAAATCCTGTGGTGAGCCAGAATAGGCTTCGCTCCATTGAGCACCAGCCTGTCTTCCGGCATGGATGTCACGCCATGCATGCCCGTATTGGTCATACAGCTTTCTCCTCTCAGGGTCGCTGAGCACCCAATAGGCTTCGTTTATCTCCTTGAACTTCTCTTCGGCTTCCTTATCGCCGGGGTTCAAGTCCGGGTGATACTTCCTTGCGAGCCTCCTGTAAGCCTGCTTGATCTCCTTTTCGGTCGCGTTCCTCGGGACTCCGAGGACTTCGTAATAATCCCGCTTCGCCCGATGTGAACCTGTCATGAGCGCATCACTGGCTCATCGCCCATGATGAAAGCCCAATCACTTGGCTGGCGGTATGATGACAATTTCGCTTCCGCCAGCTCGCCACACCTTCAATGGCACTTCTTGGTCATCCGGCACTTCAGAAGTTGCCGAAGTAAACGAACGGACATTCGTTATCTGGCGCTGCCCAACTTGCATTATCACATTCCCGGGCTCAATCCTTGCCCTCGCTGCTGGAGAGCCATCTTCAACTCGCATTACGAGCACACCCGTTATGTTTGGTGGTATCCTGAACTGCCTCCTAAGCTGCGGCGTTATATCGGCAACGCTCATTCCGCGCCATGAGCGTTCACCGTAGCGAGCAATTTCAACCTTCTCCGGGCGCTCGCCAATTTGCGCCCTCAGTTCAACAGTCTTCCCGTCACGCAAGACCTTCAAAGCCACAACCTTACCAACTTGTGTTCGCCCGACCATCTGCTGAAGGTGGCTAACATCCCTGACCGGAACGCCATCATACTCAAGGATGACATCGCCCACCTTTACGCCCGCCTTCTCCGCCGGCGAATTTGGCGTCACTTCCTCAACCAATGCACCATACACCTTGTCCAATCCCTTCTGGCGAGCCATCTCAGCATCAATGTCCTTGATGAGCACACCAAGCCATCCCCTTACAACCTTACCCTTCTCAATCAACTGCTGCATGACGAACTTAGCCGTGTTGATCGGGACTGCGAACCCAATGCCTATGCTCCCGCCAGTTGTGCTCCTTATTGCCGTGTTGATGCCGATGACCTCGCCACGAAGATTGCACAATGGACCACCGCTGTTTCCGGGGTTGATTGCGGCATCGGTCTGTATTAGGTCAGAGTATTCAAGCGGTGCACCGGCTTCAGCTGGGCTTCTTCCAACTGCGCTCACTACCCCAACTGTGACAGTTTGCGAAAGCCCAAATGGGCATCCAACGGCGATGACCCACTGCCCAACTTTAACCTTGTCCGAATCGCCGAGCTTAGCCGGGTGAAGCTCAACCTTCCTACCATCCTTGTCCAGCTCAAGCTTTAGGAGGGCTATGTCGCTTAGCTCATCAGCACCAACAAGCTTCGCCTTAAAGCGCGTGCGATCCCAAAGCTCAACGAAGACCTCAGATTCACCACTGACAACATGCCTGTTGGTGAGCACATAGCCATCCTTGCTGACAATGACACCCGAGCCAACTGGGACAAGCTCCTCTGTCGTGCCACCTTCTTCTTTCCTTTGCGGTGCTCGCCTTCCGAACTCTTCAAAGAAGCGCCTGAAGAAATCAAATGGGTCTTCAAACGGTCCAAACTCAAACTCCTCTACGCCACCGCCGATTCGCATTCTCACCTTCCTTGCGAGGCTGACGACGCTTGGACGAACCTGCTCGGCAACCTGAACGAACGCATGCTCAAGCGCCTCAGCTAACTCGTATGGGTTATTCGTTATCCGTCCCTCAACAGCTGCCCTTTGCACCGCGGCACCCCCAACCTGTTGGGCTTGAGCCTTATTTGTGCCCCTAACGACCAAGAGTGTGACTGCCGCTGCTATGCCAATCAAAGCGACCAGCGCAATGGCTGCAGCAAACAGTCGCCTGCGATGACTCACAAAGGTGATCAACGAACGCATCGGATTCCACCCCCTGTTGCAGTCGTTCAGGCGGCTTTTAAGAAGCCGCCAATGCCAATTGAGTTTGGCAATCTCTGCATCACCGTTAATTAGACGGCTTGAAGTCGGCGTCAATCACATCGCCGCCCGCTTCGCCCCTACCATCGCCGCCACCGGCTGCCGCTTTCCTTTCGCCACCGGCTGCAGCTCGGTAGAGGGCTTCCGAAAGGCGCGCCATAGCCTCCTTGAGCCTATCCATGGCGCTCCTTATTCGCCCAACATCATCGCTGCTCATCACTGAACGAAGGTCATTTATGGCAGCTTCAACTGCAGCCCTATCAGTTTGCGATACCTTCTCACCGTGCTCGCGCAGCAACTTCTCGGTCTGGTAAATGAGGTTGTCGGCTTCGTTCCTCGCCTCAGCCAGCTCGCGGCGCTTCCTATCCTGCTCGGCGAACTGCTCAGCTTCACGGATCATCCTATCAACTTCCTCACGGGTCAGGCTGCTTGATTCAGTTATCGTGATTGACTGCTCACGCCCGGTAGCTAAATCCTTAGCGGAGACATGCAGTATGCCGTTTGCATCAATGTCAAATGTAACCTCAATCCTTGGGACACCTCTCGGAGCTGGCGGTATGCCAGTCAAGTGGAATCGCCCGAGGAGCTTGTTGTCGGCAGCCATTGGACGCTCGCCTTGGTAGACTTTGATTTCAACGGTGTCTTGGTAGTCGGCAGCTGTGGTGAATATCTCGCTCTTCCTTGTCGGTATCGTTGTGTTGCGAGGTATGAGCACTGTCATTATGCCGCCGAGCGTTTCAACTCCAAGCGATAGCGGTGTCACATCAAGCAAAACCACATCTTCCATCTTGCCCGTAAGTATGGCTGCCTGTATTGCAGCTCCGACTGCAACAACCTCATCCGGGTTGACGCCCTTGTGCGGCTCCTTTCCAGTCAGCTCACGAACGAGCTTTTGAACCATGGGCATCCTCGTCGCACCGCCAACCAGTATGACCTCATCAATGTCCTGAGGACGCAACCCAGCATCGGAGAGAGCCTGATTGAATGGCGGTATGCAGCGTTCAAGCAGATCCTTAGTGAGAGCCTCAAATGTGCTCCTCGTTATTCGTATGTTCAGGTGCTTTGGTCCGGGTGCAATGTATGGCAAGTTGATCTCCGTCTCCATCAGCGTTGAGAGCTCAATCTTGGCGCGCTCACATGCCTCCTTAAGGCGCTGCAATGCTTCCCTGTCGTTTGAAAGGTCAATTCCCGTCTCCTTTCGGAACTGCTCAATGCAATATTCAATGAGGCGCTGATCCCAATCATCACCACCAAGATGCGTATCGCCGGATGTAGCCTTCACCTCAAAAACGCCCTCGCCGATCTCAAGGATTGAGACATCAAAAGTGCCGCCACCAAGATCCCAAACGAGTATTGTGCCCTCCTTACGCTTGTCCAATCCGTATGCGAGAGCAGCCGCAGTTGGCTCATTGATTATGCGCAGCACTTCAAGCCCGGCAATCTCGCCTGCGTTCTTCGTGGCGGAGCGCTGGGCATTGTTGAAGTATGCTGGGACGGTTATCACGGCTTGCTTTATCTCCTCGCCAAGGTAAGCTTCCGCATCCTGCTTCAGCTTCTGGAGAATCATAGCCGAGATTTCCTCCGGCGTGAACTGTTTGCTATCAATCTCAACAGCCGCCAGACTGTGAGGTCCCCTTACCACCTTGTATGGAACCATTTCTCGCTCCCTTGCGACTTCGTCATAGTGCCTGCCGATGAAGCGCTTGATTGAAAACACGGTCCTTTCTGGATTGAGGATGGCTTGCCGCTTGGCGTGTATGCCAACCAGGCGAGTGCCATCCTTTGTGAACGCCACAACTGACGGTGTTAGGTTTGAGCCCTCAGAGTTTGGAATGACCTTCGGCTCACCGGCTTCAACCACAGCTATAACTGAGTTTGTAGTTCCAAGGTCAATTCCGACTGCCTTCGGCATGCTCATCACCCCTCCCGAAATTCAAACTGCGTTATTGCGCCATTCTTTGCCTAAAAATTCGGTTTTTCGGGCACATAGGGAAGCGAGCGTTCACTGAGCATGCGGCATTTTCCCTTTTACCCATTATATTGCCATGCTAAACTTGCCCATAATCCCCAAAATGTTCCGAAAATATCCCAAATTCTTCCGGGGATTTCTCAGTTGCGCATATTATGCTAAACTGAAAATTGCCCGCTAAGCCGTCCCTCAAAACGAATGATAACGCAAAAGCGGGAGTGATGCAAATTGCGAATCGGGATAAACGCCCTCCTCCTCTGGGGAAGGTTCACCGGCGTTGAGCGCTCAATATTCAACTTGCTTAAGGCAATGATGCATCTGAATACGCCACACAAATTTTTCGTCTACCTGCCAATTGAGTTTGACATATCCTTGCTTGCCCACACAACCAATCAGGTAGCCCCAATGAGGGCAGTGCGCCTAAAGGTCGCATCTCGCTTCCGCATCATGCGCATTCTGTGCGAGCAACTTTACATGCCATTTCGCGCCGCTCTTGACGGGTTGCATTTGCTTCATTGCCCCGGCTATGTCTCCATACTTGCAAGCCCAGTTCCGGTTGTCCTCACCATCTATGACATACTGGCTATAACTCATCCCGAATGGTGTCGCACAGCCAACCGCCTATACTACCGAATCACATTGCCCATTTCTATTAAGCGTGCAAGGCGAATCATCGTTCCATCAGAAACCGTTAAGCGAGAGCTTGTGAGCATACTATCGGTAAGCGAGAGCAAAATTGATGTCGTGCCGCTTGGGGTTGAGGAGCGCTTCTTTGAGCCGGTGAATAAGAGCATCATCTGTCACCTGCGTCAAAGACTTGCCCTGCCCGAACGGTTCGTCCTATTCGTCGGAAACATAGAGCCGAAGAAAAACCTGCCAACACTGCTTGAGGCATACGAGCGTCTAAGGAGGCGAATGGGTAATATCGGGCTTGTCATCGTCGGAGCTAAAGCATGGGGCAATGGCAAGTTGATTGAGCGTGCAAAGTCAATCGGCGCACAATACTTGGGCTATGTGAGCGACAATGAGCTGCATGCCATTTATCATCTCGCATCGGCTTTGGTGTTTCCATCGCTCTATGAGGGTTTCGGTTTGCCACCGCTTGAGGCGATGGCAGTCGGAACTCCAGTCGTTGCATCAACTGGTGGTGCACTGCCTGAAGTGCTCGGGGATGCGGCATTGCTCGTTGAGCCAAATGATGCCGATGCAATCTCCGAGGCACTTACGGCTGTTCTATTGGATGCGTCACTTCGCACCGCGTTGATTGAGCGTGCAAGAGCACATGCAGCTAAGTTCACATGGGATGAAACCGCAAGGAGGGTTGTGCAAGTTTACGAGCGCACATTGCGTGAATGCCTTTGAGGAAAATCCAATGCGCGCCAAAATGCACCTTGATGTGCCGGTCAACGGCATTAACAGTGTGCTCGTTCAAACTCAGCGCTGAACAAATTGGCGCTCCCAAAATCGCCATCAACCGGGACTCAAAGCCGAATCACGAGCCATTCCAACTTTGAACGATGGAGGTGATACACGCCTTGATGCCAAAGGGAGTAATATTTGACCTTGATGGCGTGCTCGTTGATTCATCCGAGTTCCACTTCCGAGCATGGCAGATATGGGCGGAAAGGCATGGCACAACGATGACCTATGAGTTCTTCAGGGAGACATTCGGCATGGTCAACGATAACATTATCCCGCACCTCATCCCGCGCAAGCTCTCAAAGGAGGAACTCAGGGCGTTATCGGATGAGAAGGAGGCAATATTCCGCGAGGTTGCCAAGGGGAGGATAAAGCCGCTCAATGGCGCAGTTGAGCTTGTGAGGGCGTTGCAGTCAGCCGGCTACAAGCTCGCCATCGGCTCATCAACACCGAGAAAGAACATTGAGGTTGTGCTTGAGTCAATCGGGCTTGACGATGCGTTTGAGGTGTGCATAGCTGCAGAGGATGTCACGAAGGGAAAGCCAGAGCCTGATGTCTTTCTGAAGGCATCGGCTGCAATTGGTGTTCCACCGAGTAGATGCGTCGTGATTGAAGATGCAGTCGCCGGAGTGGAAGCCGCAAAGAGAGCCGGCATGAAGGCAATCGCGGTCACCACAACACATCCGAGGGAACGCTTAAAGCAAGCGGACATCATCGTTGAGAGCATAGCCGATGTCACAGTTGACATGATTGAAGAGCTGCTCAGAGAGGGCAAATGAGAGCAAACGCTCATTCGCAAGGTTGGAGGGGACATCACATGAGCGCAAGCAATGCGGCAGCACTCATACGGGTCGAGAAGTTTCGCAAATACGATTACGGTCCGACCCATCCGATGAAGATGTATCGCCTTGAGCTCACATTCACGCTCATGCGCCACCTCGGCTTGACCGATCTGGTAAAACTGGTTGAGCCACAGCCAGCAAGCGATGATGATGTGCTCACATTTCACACGCCCGATTATCTTGAAGTCCTGAAGAGCGCCGACAGCGGTCTTTTCTTTCCGAGCGCTTACCGCTACGGGCTTGGACCAGGTGATAACCCCGTCTTCGCCGGGGTCTACGAGGGCTCAATGCTCGCATGCGGCGCATCAATTGCTGCAGCCAAGTGCGTCCTTGAGGGCGCGGAGGTGGCTTTTAACATAGCTGGCGGACTGCACCACGCAATGCCGAATAGGGCTTCCGGATTTTGCTACCTCAATGACCCAGTTGTGGCGATCAACTATCTCCTTAAGCATGTGGAAAAGGTCGCATATGTTGACATTGATGCGCATCACGGTGACGGGGTTCAATTCGCCTTCTACCGAACATCAAGGGTGCTGACAATCTCAACTCACGAAGATGGCAGATTCCTCTTCCCCGGAACAGGCTTCGTTGACGAGATTGGCGAGGGTGAGGGGAAAGGTTATTCCATCAACATACCTTTCCTGCCACATGCCGGTGACGATGCGTTTGTCATGGCGTTGGATGAGGTCGTCATGCCGTTGCTCAATGCCTACAATCCCGATGTTCTTGTCACGCAGCTCGGTGCTGACACGCTCGCTGGCGACCCGATAACACACTGGAGATTGACAACGCACGGCTTTTGTGCTGCAGTTGAGCGCTTCAAAGGTATGCGCAAGCCCTGGGTAGCTCTTGGCGGTGGCGGATACAATGTCGGAAATGTTTGCAGGGCATGGACACTCGCACTGGCGATCATGGTGAATGCGAGTGTTGGTGATGAGATACCGACGCAGTGGAATGAACTCGCACGCCACTATGGCATTAAGCTCACATCGCTAAGGGACAAGCACCCTTCCACTTCCCAAAGCATCGTCATAGAAGCGGTTAGGGCAGCTTGCGAGCAAATCAAGAAGCTCGTGTTCCCGATATACGGGCTTTAAAGGCAGCTCACAAAAGCGCACGCCAACAGCGAGATAATATTTCGGCGCCAAAGTCATCAATGAACAATCCATTCACGGCGTTCAAAAACGGCAACTGCTGAGGTGGGAACCAATCTGTGAGACAGCAAAAGAGCATCGTTGAGGTTGATGGCGCGCAGTATCGTCGTCACTTGGTCAAGACGCACTTTGTCCGAGCCGGTGAAGATTGGGCTGAGATAATCCGACGATATGGGCGCGAGCTTTTGAAGGAGGGCATAATCATCGCAATAAGTGAGAGCGCTGTCGCATCCTCACAAGGTCGCGTTATACCCATTTCGGAGATAAAGCCGAGTTTACTTGCGCGCCTGCTTTGGCGCTTCGTGCGCAAAGTGCCATACGGCATAGGCTTGCGCAGCCCATACTCAATGGAGATGGCAATGCGAGAATGTGGTGCACTTAGAGTGCTCATAGCTGCCATCATAGGTGGTCCGTTGCGCCTGCTTGGGATAAGGGGCGTATTTTATCGCATTGCTGGGAAGCAGGCAGCGATGATAGATGCGGCCGGAACAAGTCCGCTCTACCCGGAGGAGGTTGTCCTCGGACCGAAGGAACCGGATGAAACTGCCGAACGCATTTCAGTGGCGCTCAACGGACTGCCGGTGGCAATCGTTGATGTTAACGATGTTGGTGGCTCTTGGGTTGTTGGTGCATCATCAAACATCACTTCGGCGCTCAGAAGGACAATTGAGGCGGTCTTGAGGGACAACCCACAAGGGCAAAGCGACGAATTGACACCGATTGTCATCATTGAGCCGTTGCCGAAACAAGATTGAAAGTCCCATGCTCCCCCATCATGCAATAACATGCACCAAGCAGTCAGCCTGCGGAACATTCATACAGCAAATAGTCGGCGCGCATCATGACCATGCGCTGATTGAGTTCGTTAACTGAGAGGCACTCAGGCTGCGCGTTTTCCCATTCCCACAAACAGCGAGCAAAAAGTCATCATCCGCTGCGACCAACTGCTTCACAAACAGGGAAACACATGTTAAGCTTGTCTGTTCGTCTACCTGCTAAATGTTGAGCCTCTCTCAGCAAGCCATCTTGCAACCCCTGTGGCTTCGCCTTGACTTGCCCAACGGGAGGTGTAAGCCGCGAATTTTTGCGCCGCTTTCGGTGCAGCAGACACGGCTCAAGCAAGCCCACATTGGGCATGAAAGCGCTTCCCAAATGCAAGCGATATAATCCATTGCTGATATGAGGTGAGCAAAACCCTTGTAAACTCACCGAGCGGAATCCATCAAAGCCAACTGTATCAAGGGGTGACGGGAATGAACGAATCCACTTGGAGATTTGCTTTGTGCAAATGGCTTATCACCATCGCCATTTGCTTTGCAATCGCAAGCGCAGCGGGTGCGCTGACGCTTGACGATATCCTCACCGTTGACCAGCTCAAAAGGGGTATGCGCGGGAAGGGCAGGAGCGTGTTTGAGGGGACGAAGATTGAGGAATTTGATGTCACGATAATCGGCATCTTGCACAGGGTTGACTTTGACCAAGATTTGATACTTGTCCGCATTGATAGCGGGACGGTCGTTAAGAGGGATACGGGCGTAATTGCCGGGATGAGCGGCAGCCCAATATTCGTCGGGAAGAAGCTCATCGGTGCAATCGCATACGCATGGAGTTTCTCAAAAGTGCCGATTGCCGGTGTCCAACCAATTGCGCAAATGCTTCAATCACTCAATCCAGCCTTTGCGCCGCCAAAGAAAAGCGCCACAACTTTTCGCCCGCGCGATGGCTCCCTGAACATACATGGTGAGCGCATAAATGAGGTCGTGCTTGTGAGCAACGATGACGAAGCCATTGCGGCAAGGCGAGAGGGTGTTGGTGTGCTCACACCAGTTGCTACCCCGCTCATGGTTGGCGGGCTCAACAGATTCGCAGTTGAATTCTTGAGGCGCTCGTTACGCCATTACAACTTGCTCGTTGTGGAGGCACCAACTGGCGCATTCAGTTCAGTTAGCGCCTCGCCGAAGCTTGAGCCGGGTGCAGCAGTTGCCATACAGCTTGCAGATGGTGATGTTGACATAAGTGCTGTCGGGACCGCCACATGGGTTGAGGGCAATCTTGTGCTCGCCTTTGGTCACCCAGCACTTTCGTTGGGGAGCATTGAGATGCCTATGGCGACGGCTTATGTCTGGGACATAGTTTCAAGGCAGTCAATCTCGTTCAAGTTGGCAACGCCGATAAAGCCGGTCGGGACTTTCACTCAGGATAGAAGCTTTGCCACATGCGGCTTCATTGGTCGCCAGACGAAAATGCTCCCGATGAGGGTCACGGTTAAGGACGATGAGAGGGGCTTCCGCAGGACATACAATGCACTCTTAGTTAGGCACAAACAGCTCATTGACTCGCTCACCCTGTCAGTGCTCCTTGGGAGCATGTATGTCTACATCTCGCCGGCTGAAGAAGGGACTATGAGGATGAGCTTAAAAGTTGAGCTGGACGGGCTGCCAAAGATTGAAAGGGAAAACATGTTTGACATGCGAGCGACCGGCGGATTTGGCTTTTTCATCATCCCAACATCGTCACCTATAGGTGAGATGATGCAAGTTATCTCGGCGCTGATTGACAACCCATATCGTGATGTGACGCTTGAGCGCATAAATATGGAGTTGCATTACGAAAGCAAAAGGAGGCTTGTGTGGATTGACCAAGTGACAGCCGCAAAGGCTCAAGCTGAGCCCGGCGAGATCATTCCAGTGACATTGAGGTTGAGAGAGAGGGGAGGAAAGTTCCACTCTCTTAAGCTCAATTTGAGGATACCGTCAACTGCCAAGCCGGGCGTCATACAGATTGCGATAAGTGGTGGAATGTTAGGAAGGCAGGCAAGGGCGAGAGTTGGCGCTCGCCCGCAGAGAGCATACAACATTGACCAACTCATTGAGCTGCTCAACTCCGATTACCAAAACGATCAGCTTGTTGTGTGCATGAGCACTGGAAGGGTCGGCGTTGAACTTGACGGTAGAGAGGTGCGCTCTTTGCCAGCGCCAATGATGGAAGCACTGGTTAGTCTGGGCACATCAAAAGTTATACCGACACGCGATTTCACCGAGACGAGGGAGAAGGTTGAATGGCTCATATCGGGGATGGCGCTGCTCACGATTAGGGTTGAGTCAAAAGAGAGGGAGAAAGAGGAGCCATTCAGACCGCCTGTGCCAACTGAAACACCGCCACCAAGCGAAGGCGCATCTTCGGAGGGCGGACCTGAAGGCGCAGCCTTCGCAATGCCACGCCACATTCGGGATGTGCACAATGGGCTGTTTGATGAATTTGTCCACAGCGGTGTAGGGAGCTTCATTGACTGGGTTGAGATGGTCGCCGCAAGGGCACGCGCGGCTGCTATGAGCTTCTTCCCGAGCGACAATGAAATCGTCTTGGACTTGGCAGCAGTATCAGCAGGCGACGAAAGCAGGGCTATGGGCGACTGGGATAAAAAACAATCAACGAATGATGCGGATGACGAAGCCCCGCAAGATGCTGAACAATTGCAATCCCAAGGGCAGGGCAAAAAGCAGCTGGATAAGGAAACGCCACCGCCAATGCCATCATGGGAGGAGGTTGAAGCCCTTGAAGTGGGCAAGCTTACAAAGCCAGCAGTGGAAGCACCACCAACGCCACCGGGGCGAACTCAGGCGCTTGCAAGGGCTCCGCAAGTTTGGGTTGTAGACAAGTTTGAGGAATTTGTGAAGGGCGAGTTCAAGGGCGTCTCAATAACTACCGATGGGAAGCTCAAACTCGGTTTAGCCAGCGAGGCTATTTACAATCCAGAGGAGCTGTGCACTTGGGTATGTGCTGCGGATGCCTCGGGCAACATATACGCTGGCACATGGATGCCAGCAAGGGTTTTAAAGATTGACCCCAATGGTAAGCGCGCAATCCTCGCGGAGTGGTCGGATGAAGTTGGCGTGTTGAGCTTGATGGTGAGCGGTGATGGAAGCCTGTATTGCGGATTGGTTCCGTCTGGCAAAGTCTACCGCATCAGTGATGGCGAACGGAAACTTATTGCCGATTTGAAGGGTGAACACCCATGGGCGCTGGCTATGCACAAAGATGATGGTGTCCTGATAGCCACAGGACCAAACGGGCGAATCTATCGCGTGATGAAGGGAGAGCTTTCCCTCTTTGCTGAGTTGCCGGATAGACACGCAATTGCGATGGCGGTGGATGGCGATGGCGTTTATGTCGGGACAAACCCAAAGGGGAGGGTTTATAGGATTGATTCGTTGGGGAGGGTGCATTCCGTTTTTGAAGCGCCATCGGCGACGGTCCAATGCATGGCATTAGATGATGGCGGGAACCTGTATGTCGGAACTGCCGGGCAGGCAAGGATATACATCCTCCGAAAGGATGGCTCTATCAATGAAGTGAGCAAGCTTGATGGAAAGCATGTCTTTGCGATGGCGAGATATGGCAGGCATGTGATTGCAGCTGTCTGTCCGAAGGTCAAGCTTTATCAAGTTGACGCCGATGGCTCCGTTGAACAGCTATACAAGGGTAATGAGGCATTCGTAACCAGCATTGCTGCAATCCCTGGTGGCAAGCTCTTTGCGACCATCGCAGGTGGTGGAGGAGTCCTTAGCTTTTATCCGAGCAAGCGTGAGTGGGTAGTATACGAATCGCCTGTGAAGGACGCTGGCACAGTTGCACGATGGGGTGCAATACGGTGGTATGCGGATGTGCCCGACGGCAGCTCCGTCGTCATTGAAACGAGGAGCGGAAATACAGCAGTGCCGGATGGCTCTTGGAGCAACTGGAGTGAGCCATACCCAATGAGCGGGGCAATCGTGAGCAGCCCGCCAGCAAGATACATTCAGTTCCGCGCCAAGCTATACATGAGCGATGACGGAAAGTCGCCAAACCTCAAGCGGGTTGAATTGACCTACATGCCCCAGAATCGCCCGCCCGAACTCACCATCAAGCAACCGACGCCCGGAGCCATCATTTCGGGAACTTACAAGGTGCAATGGGATGGGAAAGACCCCGACAAGGACAGACTCTCCTTTGAAGTCCAATACTCCTTAGACGGCACAAGTTGGGTGAGCATTGAGGAACCAAAGCCAACAAAGGAAAAGGATAAGGAGGCAGAACAAAAGGCGCAAACTGAGAAGCCTCAAGATGCAGCCACAACGAAGAGCGAGATAAGTTGGGATACGACAAAGGTCAGGGACGGAATCTACTACATCCGTGTTGTCGCAAGCGACAGCATATCCAATCCAGTTGACGCAAAACAAACAGAGCGCGTTGTTCACCCGGTCATAGTTGACAACACACCTCCAGAGGTGTGGCATCCAGTTCCCGGAGAAAGGCTAACTGAGCCACCAAAGAAAGTGCGCTGCTATGATGCAACCACATTCATTGCGAGCGCCGAATACCGAATTGATGGTGGCGAGTGGATAGCGGCAGCATGCGGCGATGGGGTGTTTGACTCAAAGAACGAGGATGTGCTCATTGACATCTCAAGGCTGCCGGCAGGAAAACACGCCATTGAATTGAGGGTTAGGGATGGCGCCGGAAATGAGAGGGTAGTTAAGTGGGAATATGAGTGGCGCAAGTGAGGTTAAAGGCGCAGACTGCGTTTAAATGCCCCTGAGAGCACACCTCAAGGGATACACTGCGGCACATGGGATGTGAACTCGCTTCTCACACGGGATTGCGCCTGCAGGCATACTAATGGCAGTAAGGTTGCAGGCGTGAGCCGTTGGTCATGCCATAAATGCAGCATAGTTGAAGCGGGGTGAGCGGAGTGAAATTAAAGCACATGGCTATCACAACACTGCTATCAACGCTGGCATGGTTGCCAACGGCATACGCTCAATGGACCGAGACTGACGAGGCTGGCAACCCGGCACTCGGGCAATGGGTGCCGACAAGGCTTGCCACACCAATTGGTGAGCTAAGTGGCTGGCAAACGCAGACACGCACAAAGGACGCACACTACTTGCTCATGTCATTTGAGCCCACAAGGAAGGTTGTTGAAATTGAATTTGTCGTCAGGACGCCAAGCAGCGGGATGCGCGGGTTAGTGTTTGGGTTGAGTAAAGGCGCGCCAACTCATTGGGTGAATGAGGCGGTTAGGCTAATCTTCGGCTCGTCGGGTTACATAGCGCAGCGAGACATCGGAAACTGGTTCACATGGCGAAGTTCGTTCTCTTGGGTGACCACAATTAAATTCCCGAGCGACGAATGGATAACTGTGCGCATAGTCGCAGACCCAACTATAGGCGCATACAGGATTCGGCTCTCAAGGGTTGGCACAGGGGAAATAGAGCGGAGCGAGTTGCTCCCATTCCTCAGCACGGTTGATGAGCTCAGCTGCTTCTTCCTTTTCAACGGCGAGAGTGATGGGAGTCAAATTTATGTCAGCGAGCCGACGATAAGGGTTGGAGCTCTACCGAATGCACCAAGGTCATTGAGCGTCAAACCGGGAGATGGAAAGCTCATTTTAAAGTGGCAGCCGCCGGAAGCAACCGATGTCCAGCTGTATCGCATTTATAGGCGCGGAGAGCAGATAGCCGAGGTGTCCGCCGCCACCCTCCAATGGGAGGACAAGACGGTTAACCCAAATGAGGGATACAGCTACTTTGTGACAGCACTCTCCGACGCCGCAGAGAGCTTACCATCATGGTCAGATGCCTCCATGACGCTTCCACAGCCGCGCCCATCGCTCAAGGGGACACCGGTGAAGTTGGTTGCAGATTATGAGTGCGTTGTCGTGGGTGCAACGCCAGCTGGAATAGCTGCGGCAATAACGCTCGCAAGGAGGGGTTGGAATGTTGCGCTTGTTGAAAGGACAAAACACATCGGCGGAATGATGACATCAGGACTATCAGCGACCGATAGGCGCTACAGGCAGGCTTCCGGGGGGCTGTTTGCCGAGTTCGTTTCGCATGTTGAGCGCTTCTACAAGGAAGCGTATGGTGAAGGTTCGTCACAACACCGCCAGTGTCAGGGTGGCTATATATTTGAGCCGAAAGTGGCTGAGCAGGTATTCTGGATGATGCTCTCAACGCCGCCCATACAGCCCGACATATACCTCATGCAGGAACTCGGTGGCGTCTTAAAGGATGGCAACAGGGTCGTCGGGATTTTGCTTGATGATAGAGTTAGAGGGTTGCGTTGGCGAATGCACGCACAAGTTTTCATTGATGCCACTTATGAGGGTGACTTGGCTGCGTTGGCTGGTGCTGCATACAGGGTTGGGCGCGAGGGCAGGTTTGAATTCAATGAAGAATTCGCGGGTGAGGTTTTCTGGGACTCACTCACGAGGCAGGTGACCTTCGGAAGACACGAGGGCGATAAGAAAGTCCAAGCATACAATTACAGGTTGACATTGACGAGGCGTCCCGATAACAGGCGTCCTGCGACAGCTCCGCCAGATTACGACCCACAACGATACGCCGAAATTGCAACGAGGGTGAAAGACGGAGTCCTGTGGCATCCGATGGAGGTTGTCAGCCTCGTCAAATTGCCGCAGCTCAAATTTGATGCAAACAACACGCCGGGTCCGTTTCCGTCAACCGATTTCATCGGCATGAACTACGATTACCCGGAAGCCGACTGGGATAAGCGGGAGGAGATTGCAACGGCACACCGAAACTATATCCTCGGGCTTTTCTATTTCCTGCAGACGGATGAGCGCCTTCCGGATTGGTTTCGCACAGCTGCGTCACATTGGGGGTTGGCGTTGGATGAATTTGAAGACAACGACAACTTCCCACCACAGCTTTATGTGAGGGAGGCAAGGCGCATAATCGGTGACTACATCTTCACCGAGAGGGATGCGCGCCCGCAGGCACCGGGGAAAAGGGCGCCAACACATGAGGATAGCATAGCCGTTGCTGAATACCCGATTGACAGCCATGCATGCACCCCAAGGGATACGCTTGCGCCATACATCCACGAGGGCTTCTTCTACCTGCCGAACATAACTGTCCCATCACACATCCCCTATCGTGTGATGCTTCCAAATGCGAGGGGTGAAGATGGTTTGCCAAAGGGCGAGCTTGAGGGACTGCTCGTTTGCGTTGCCGTATCAGCAACACACATAGGATTTGGGACGCTGCGCCTTGAGCCGGTGTGGATGGCACTCGGTCAAGCAGCTGGCACTGCAGCCGGCATGGCGCTCGTTTATGGCTCAACTCGCAAGGTGCCAATTGATAAGCTGCAACGCTCGCTGCTTGAGCAGGGGCAGGTTATTGCCTTCTTCTTTGACATGCCATCAAAGTGGGGAATTGAATTTGCAGCGGCACAGTTCTTCGCCGTGCGCGGGTTCTTTGAAACATATGAGGCGCGCCTGAGGGATGCGCTTGACAGTTTAACCGTGACGACCATCCTGCAACGCTTCTCAAATCTCTTCCCGCCGCCATACTACGAACCATTTGCCACAGCGGGCGCCAACCCAACAACGGGTGATGTCATAAGATGGCTCTCAAAGTGCTTTAAGCGCACCGAAGAGGAACTGCTGAAGCACTTCGGGGAGCTCTTAAACTTTAACCCGAATGAGCCGATCAGGCGCGACAAGCTGTTAAAGTGGCTTTACATACTGGCATCAACTCAGCCAAGCGGCTAATTGCCATATCGGGGCGGCCGGACTCGAACCGGCGACCTTGGGCTCCCGATGCCCACGCGCTACCAAACTGCGCTACGCCCCGAAATGTCCCCCTCGCAATTGCAGTATAACACGCTCATCAAAGGCTCATTGTTATGATAGCCGCAAACGCTTAAAGCATGCCATTCAAATTGGCGCTGACATTACTGCTCACCCTCAACAACCTTGTAAACTAAATCCCCTTCCCTCACGCGCTCAACCACCTTCACGCCTATAGTCTGCCCGATTGAGGCTGCTTCAATTGGCTGGTTTTCAATCTGCATTGATGTGACAACCTGAGTGAAATCAGTTGTGTGACCGCGTATGTGTATCCTATCACCGATTTTCAAATCGCCATTTGTGAGCTCAATTGCGGCTGCACTCGGGCGCGGGAAAAAGTGAACGACCCTCCCTATGAACACCTCTTGTGGTTCAGCTTGCTCCATGTCACGCTCACCTCCTGTGTTGTATGTCCGACTTAAAATGTGCTCCGCCCAAAGCGCCACAAGGCACTGCCAACCACGCTCCTGAGTTGAAGATGTTACAGTTGGAATTGGCAATGCAATTTTGCCGTCATTAGCTTAACTGCGCAATGTCAGATGGAATCCATCACTACCGGAGGGGAAGGGAAAATGGTCGGCACCAAGCTCACGGCTAAGGAGTTGCAAAGTTGGATTAGGGGACAACCGTGCATGAGGAGGATTGATGAAGTCATATTGCATCACACATGGCGCCCGACAGCGCGGGAATACAAGGGCGAGCAGACGATAAAAGCCATCTACAACTTCCATGTCAGAAATCAAGGATGGAGCGACATCGGATATCACTTCCTGATAGCGCCCGACGGCGCAATATGGGTGGGAAGACCGATCGAGAATGCAGGCGCTCACACGCGTGGGCGAAATGCGCACAGCATCGGGGTTTGCCTGATAGGTAACTTTGATGAAGAGGAGTTGACAGTTCGCCAACGCGCATCGCTCATTGCCACACTGAACACACTGCTGGAGCGGTTTAAGCTTACGCCTCAGGACATCAACTTCCACCGCGACTATGCGCCATACAAAAGCTGCCCCGGAACGAAGCTTGACAAAGCCATTGTGCGCTCATGGGTGAGTGAACTGGAAGCGCCGACCACGATACCAAGCGAAGGGGATGCTGACGATGCTATAGCTCACCCAGATGTGCCGGCGTGGGCTGAAGAAGCTGTCAAGTGGGCTTTGGAGATGGGAATAGTCACAGGGACACCTTCGGGCAAGGTGGAAGGGTATAGACCGGCTTCAAGGGCTGAAGTCATCGTCATGCTTCACAGGCTTTGGAAGGCTCTAAAGGAGGATTAACTCCATGGCGAAGGATTAAGCGGAGGGTTAATCAACCCGCTGTGCACCAGCTATGCGGCACGGCTTACGGTGAGTCAGATTGACTTTTCCACACCCTCAATTTCCAACTGCGAATCAATGCCCGCTCCCTTTTAGCCATAGCTTTGCGCTCCGCATCTTCGGCGTCCTCATATCCGAGAAGGTGCAAAAAGCCATGAGCGACCAAGCGCATCAATTCATCAACTTGCGAATGCTTGTAGCGCCTCGCCTGCCTTCGCACGGCGCCAATTGAGATAACGATGTCACCAAGCAGCTTGACAGCCTCAGAATCGCACTTGTGAGGGTGCTTCAATTGCTCAAGTTCATCCCTTGAGAGTTGAGGGAAGGAGAGCACATCTGTCGGGCGATTGCGCCCAAAGTATGCTGCGTTCAGCTCGGTGATGCGCTTGTCATTGCAAATTAAGAGGCTCACTTCAACACGGCATCGGCAACTCGGCAATTCACATGCGAGAATGTGCCTCACCAAACTGGCTATGGCATTCTCAATCACCTTGAGGCGCCGTTTGATGTCCTTTCCCTCAAGGCGTTGCCTATCCATGCCATCTATGCCGCTTGATTGCTCACACTCGGGTAGTTCAACCCCATCTTGGACCGATACGATTGCTCTGACCCTCGGCATAGCGCATGCACAGTGTTGAGTTGCCGGCTTACTTTACAGCACTGCGAACTTGCTGCGGCACTTCGGGATACTGTATGCGCTGCAGCCTGCTCACACGGATGCGCTCCTTGAAGACTTCCCTTATCTTCGCGACCTCGGCATAACTCAACGGCGATTCATCCAGCTGCCCATCCTCAATCTTGCTGTCAATGACTTTGTCAATCAGCTTCTCCACCTTTTCCCATCCATCGGGTGTCCTAAAGTTCTCATCCGGTATGGAGCTGACTGCAGCCTCAACCGCGTCGGCGAGCATCACAAGCGCCGTTTCCTTTGACCTCGGCTTCGGACCGAGATAGCGATAGCTATCTTCCTGAATCTCATCCTTTCGCCCGTTGCTTTGAAGCGCCTTGCTGTAGAAGAATTGCATCAGTGAAGTGCCGTGATGCTCCCTTATGAAGTCAATGATGGGTTCAGGGAGGCGATATTCCTTCGCCATGTTTACGCCCTCTTCAACATGCTCCCTGAGGATGCTGGCACTAAGCGATGGCGAAAGCTCGTCATGCGGGTTACCATCACGCTGGTTCTCGGAGAAGTAATGCGGGCGCTTCAACTTCCCTATGTCGTGGTATAGACCGCCAACATAGGCGAGCATCGGGTTTGCCCCGATGGCTTCAGCAGCAGCCCTCGCAAGCGATGCCACCATTAACGAGCTTTGATATGTCCCCGGTGCCCTCTCGGCGAGCTCCCTCAGAAGACCGGCGCTGCTGTTTGCGAGCTCAAGCAGCGTGAATGCGGTGACCAGATTGAAAGCCCTCTCAATGATGGCGATGATGGCAAGTGAGAGTGCGGGAGCTGCCATACCGGTCACAATTGAGAGCAGCAGCTCTCTGCGGATGAGCGGCAGGACGGTCTTAAGCGGCAGGTAGAAGCTCATTGGTCCAAGCAGCGTGCAAAAGAGGAGCCTGCTGAGGAATGTGGTCAACCCGATCAACACGCCGGCATATATGAGCTGTGCCCGCTGATGCACCGATGCCGTTAAGTAAATGCCAACGATGGCGCAAGCGAAGGAGACAGCGGATAGCTCAAAAGCGTATAGCATCGCCCCGAGCGGATTGCCATAGTGCATAAGCTCCCTTAATGGTGAGCGCATGATGAGCATGTTTAAATCGCACAGCGCAATTGTGCCGATGATGATGCTTGCAAAGCCGGATAGGAGAGCCGATAGCAACGGCATCTCAAACAACATACATGTGACCATTGCTGCAGTGCTGATGAGTGCCGGTGCGCCATCATGTATGCCGGCCAGCGAGAGGAAATACTGAGCCATGAGCAAAGGCAGCCAAATGGTGGCAAGCAATTTCAGGCACTTCGTTACCTCCTGAGTTTCTCCATCTCGCAAGCGCAAAAACCCTTTGAGGGACCGCTGCAGGCTTAACCCGATGAGGCATGTGAGCATGATGGAAATTAGCGCGGCTGCCGCGATGTTGGCGTAGTTGATTCCGAGCGCCCTCAGCTTCTCCAAGTGCTCTTCGGTCACCACATCACCTGCGTGCGCTATTAGCTCGCCAACCCTCACCTGCTTCCTAACTGGTTCAATGGTTTGCATAATTTTCTCGCGCAGCTGCTGTGTAGCTTTTGCATCAAATACCAAGTTGGGCTCAATCACGGCTGCTGCTACAGCAGCTATCGCATCCCTATATGGCGCACTCAAGTTAAGTGATGCCGCAGCCTTTGCAACAGAATCCTTTGCCCTCTCAACATCCCTCTTGGTTGGCTTGATCCCCTTGTCAAGCTCCCTTTGGATGAGCGAGACCGTGTGACTTTCCATCAGCTTGAGAACCTCTGGTGTGGAGCTCAAGAGGGTTAGAAGGACATCATCGTTGAGCGCCACCACAACTCTATCCCTCGCAATGCGCACCTTCTCACCGATTGTGGCATCCAACGATGCAATTGAGCGCAGCTGCTTGTAAGTGACCTCAACCGCTCTCA
The DNA here is from genome assembly GCA_032161105.2 of Candidatus Thermosaccharophagus tengchongensis. Classification (GTDB taxonomy): domain Bacteria; phylum Armatimonadota; class Fervidibacteria; order Fervidibacterales; family Thermosaccharophagaceae; genus Thermosaccharophagus; species Thermosaccharophagus tengchongensis. The sequence continues at coordinate 150,120 of JAVHTD010000001.1, read as the reverse complement.
GCACCCTTTCATTGACATCGTGAGCCATGTGGTAAATCGGCTCAACCGCCTCAACTACCCTCTCCCTCTGTTTCTGTGTCTCAACTAACGATGTGTATTCAACGGTGCGCCAAGCGTAAATGTCCCTGTCAAACACATCCCCAACGACATACATGCTCATCAAAAAGGTGTCCCTTGGGATGAACATGATGAACAATGAGGCGCTCACGATGATGCCCAACAGTAGCCGCTGACTGTCCACAGCAAACTTGAACCGCTTCTGCCTTTGGCGCGCTACCCTCCTTGAAAAGACATTGAGTGGCGAAACAACCCTGCGCCCCAACCTCAACCATCCACTTTGGTTGCAGCGCTGTAGCCGTCTCACTAACGGGGATTTACCCACCGCCATCTTTCACCTCACTGCGCCCTTGCAGGACCTCCTCATCCCCACTGCCTTGTCGGCGCGCCTGCTCTTCGCTGCGCTTGCTTATAGTTTCCCTATCGCTGCCCCTCCTTTGCAACCTCTCCGCCTGTTCCCACGCTTCAAATGCGAGGACAACGCGCTGCACGAGCGGATGGCGGATTACATCCCTCTCGGTGAGGTAAACGAAAGCCACACCGGGAATGCCCCTGAGTATCTCTTGTATTGTCACCAAACCGGAACGCACACCCTGCGGCAAGTCAACCTGCGTTATGTCACCAGTGACCACTGCTTTTGAGCCATAGCCCATCCTCGTGAGAAACATCTTCATCTGAAGGACGGTTGTATTCTGCGCCTCGTCAAGCACTATGAACGAGTCATTGAATGTCCGCCCACGCATGTATGCGAGGGGTATCACCTCAATTATGCGCCTCTCAAGGTAGCGTTGGCACTTTTGCATCCCAAGGATGTCGTAAAGGGCATCGTAGAGTGGGCGGAGATATGGGTCAACCTTCTCCTCAATGTTGCCCGGGAGGTAACCAAGCCTCTCACCGGCTTCAACTGCCGGTCTCGCCAAAACGAGCCTGCTAACTTGACGGCGCTGCAATGCTGCAACTGCCATAGCCATCGCAAGGTATGTCTTCCCAGTCCCAGCCGGTCCTATCGCAAATACAAGGTCATTCTTCTGGACAGCTTCAACATACTCCCTTTGCCCCTTCGTCTTTGGGACTACCCTTTGACCCCTCTCGGTGATGACAATGCAGTCGGTAAGACCATGCGCAGCCTCTTCAACTCTTTCCCCGGAGAGCACCGAGCGGATGAGGTAGCGTATGTCGGACTGAGATATGCTGCCTCCGGATTCAACTACAGCCACCATGTGCCTGAGCAATTCCGCCACTACCTCAACATCCGGCTGCTTTCCGTGAATGTGAATCACATTGTCCCTCGCTATTATGCTCACATCAAAAGCACTTTCAAGCAGGCGCCTATGCTCATCCTTCACACCAAGCACAAGCGCCAATACAGCCTCACTTCCTACGGCAACCCATTGCCCGGCTTGCCTGTTTACCTTGGTGCTCGTTTCTGGGTTATCCATCCATACATCAGGTGGCGCTCAACCACCCATTCATTTGACATCGCTTGAAAGTTTTGCCTCAAGCAGCTCACGAACCACCCTGCTGACCAAACTTCCATCGGCTCGCCCTTTGAGCTGCGGCATTAGCTTGCTCATCACTTTTCCCATGTCCTTCGGTGAAAGCGCGCCAACCTCCTCAATGACTTTCAATGCAGCCTCCCTAATTTCGTCCTCGCTTAACATCCTTGGAAGGTAGCTCTCAAGAATTTCAATTCGCCTCCTCGCGTCAGCTGCCAAGTCCTCCCTGCCACCCCTCTCAAAAGCTTCAAGCGCTTCACGCTCCTTGCGCACCTCGGATTGAATCACCTTGACGACTTCTTCGTCGCGAAGCTCATCACCCTTATCAATCTCGGCATTGTGTATTGCCGCCCTCAGCATGCGCAGCGTGCTCACTTTCACAGTATCGCGCTGCCTCAGCGCTTCCTTGTAATCCTCCATTAACTTTTCCTTCAGCATAACAGTCCACCAGCCACCCTCATTGTCACTTGCATTTTAACGCGTTGTGGCGCATCAACACAAATTGCTCCCTTAAGCCGGCCTGCTTGGCAACGGCTTTCCACCATGATAAAATTGTAGCGTCACACAGTCGCTCGGGTTTGGTCAGCACGCACCACGCCTATGGGCAGAAGCAAACCTTTATGGGGGTGATAAATTGTGTCAAGGTCAAATGACATCGCTGAATCAGCTGAGCACAGCGCAGGTGGCGAAGGCGGTAGCAAAGGTTCACACACAGCCGGATGGAGGAAGGGCGTTCGCATCTTCGTCCTCTTCGCCGCTGTAGCGTCCCTAATCGGCATAGCCGTGATCCTGTTTCTGATGCTGACCCGCCCAACCCCAGAAGGAGTTCTTAACATGGCACTAAATGCGCACTCGGCAATGAACGCCATGCACATGAAAGCGCAAGTGAGCGTTGAGCCGCTCATCAAAGTCCCAATAGAAATCACCGCCGACTTGGAGCGCCCGAACAAACTCAGAGGGACGATAGCCATCAAAGGGATAAGCGCACCATCAATGCTTATAGTGAGCGACGGAAAGCGCATGTGGACATTTGTTGAACAATGGAAGCAATGTCAAGTTGAACCCGCCCCAAAAGACATGGCTGCAACTTGGGGTGCGTTTAAGCCGGTTGGCGCAAAAGGAGACCACAGGGAGAATATGGCAGCTGCACTGTTTTGCGGGTTTGAACCGAAGGGCACAATCAGAGAAACCGGGTTGCTCAAAACCGAGAACATCGGTCCGCACAAATGCCATGTGCTGCGCATAGTATACACTGACGGGCTTGAACAGCTCATGCATGTCGGCGTCCGTGACGGCTTCGTTTGGCAGACCTCGGTGAAAAGGCGTCTGCCGATGCCATCGCCATTGCCGCCAATTGAGATAACCATCACCAGCAAGTGCGTATCCATTGTCCCAAATCCAAAGTTTGGTGAGGGCGAATTCACCTTCACGCCACCCAAGGGCACAAAGATGGTTGAATCGCTAACGCCACCAGAGCAAGATTGAAGCGCTAAATCCCAGCACAATGAGCAATGCTGCATGGGTGCGCTATCCCTTAACTGCGACATGTATTGCAATGATGCCGAAGAGGAGCGGGATCACGATGGGATGCTTAAAGCCGACATCGCTCAAGATGCCCCTTAACTCATCAGCATCAGTGAAGCGCTGAATTGTCTCACTCAAGTATTGATAAGCTCTCGCTGAGCCAGAAAGCCATCCGCCAACACGCCTAACCACAAACCTGACATACCAATGGAACAGCCTCCTTACGATGCGCAGCTTCGGTTGACTCGTCTCAAGCAGGACAATCCTGCCGCCAGTTTTTAAGGTCCGCTTAACCTCATTGAGGCATTGGATGAAAGCCGCTCTGGTTGTGAAGATGTTGCGAACGCCAAAGGAGATGGTGACCGAATCAAATGACCCATCAGCAAACGGCAATGCCTTCGCATCGGCGACAACGGCAACCACGCCAACACTGCGCAGCTTATACGCCGCCATAATTGCCATCTGCGGACAAAAGTCAACGGCGACAATTGTGGGATTGCACTTGGCTGCTTCGGCTAAAGCAAGCGCCATATTGCCAGTCCCGCTGCAGAGGTCAAGCAACCTGCTTACACTGCCAACGCATGCCAATCTTGCGGCGAGGCGGCGCCAGTAGCTGTCAAGGCAAACCGTGATCACCTTGTTAACGAGCTCGTATCTGGGTGCGACTTCGGAGAACATCCGCCTTATGCCGTTAGGCATGGCTGCATTACCACCACAGCACCACACCAATGGTTGGGGACATTGCCTGCAGCATACTGTGCGAACATCACTTCCCACAGCAGCGCTGCGGTGTTAAATTTTGACACAACCCTCTGAATTGGAGGTGAACGGCATGCGATGTGGCATTGTGAGGGCATTCGTGTTGGCAAAGTGCCTTTTGGATGTGTTGGTCACATATGGGCGTTGCGAGACTGTGCTCATAACGGATGGCAAAGCCAACGGGGCAATCGTCATCTCCAGTTCGGCACATGAAGTGATTAAGGATGCAGCAAGCAAACTTCAAATGTGGCTGAAGGAAGCCACGGGATGCGAGGTGCCAATTAAAGAGCCACCCCATGATGGTGATGCGGTTTGGCTTTCCCTATCTTCGGATGCCCCGAACCTTGCCAAAGCGCATAAGACTGCCGAACTCGGAGATGAGGGCTTCGCTGTTGTCACCCTCGGGAAAAGGACATATGTGCTCGCCAACACACCACTCGGCATTAGGCACGGGGTCTATGCCTTGCTTGAGCATATCGGCTTTCGCTGGTTCTTTCCAGATCCGATATGGACCATTGTCCCAAAGCTCAAAAGCGTGACCTTGAAGATGAGCGAACGCCAGAAGCCGGCGTTTGCCTATAGGCGGATTTGGTATGAGTGGGGTGCAACTACAAAGAGGCTGCGGGAAAACTACGAGGCTTGGATGGAGCGAAACAGGCAATACGGAAACTTCCAAGTTGATTGCGGACATGCATATGAGCGCTTCGTCCCGCATAGGTTGTTCAATGACCATCCGGAGTATTTCGCTCTCGTTGGCGGCGTGAGGAAGCCGGCGCAAATTTGCATCACCAATCCCGAGGTCGTCCAACTCGGCATTGACTATGCATTAAATGCGTTCCGAAAGCGCCCCGAGCTCAACATGGTCTCGGTCGAGCCAAATGATGGCGGCGGATATTGTGAGTGCCAAAACTGCAGGTCAATTGGTAATCCGAGCGAGATGACCTTCCACTACGCAAATGCGATTGCGAGGGCGCTGAGGAAGGAGTTCCCAAACAAGTTTGTCGGGCTATACGCGTATGCCTATCACAGCGACCCACCCAAGTTTAAGCTTGAGCCAAATGTTTATGTTCAGGTGACGACCGGCTTCCGATACACGAAGCTGAGCTTTGAAGAGCAAGTTGAAGCCTTTAGGAGGCTCGGAGCTAAAGTGGGCGTTTACGATTACTTCTCCGTATACCCGTGGAGTTGGGACATGCCCGGGGCGGCAAAGGCAAGCCGAATCTACGAGCTTGCCCAGTCAATCAAGCGGTATTACGAACTCGGCTTGACAACGCTTGATGCCGAGTCGGAGTGCAACTGGGCGCCATGCGGGGTCGGTTACTACATCGCGTCAAAGCTCATGTGGAACCCAGAGCTTGATCCCAAAGAACTCATCGCCGATTTCTGCAGGCGCTCATTTGGCAGGGCTGAAAAGCCAATGAGAAGGCTCATTGAACGATGGGCTGTTGGGGAGCGCTTTTCTCAGAGGACTCTCGCGCTCGCGCTGCGCGATGTCAATGAGGCATTCTCGCTTGAAGATGAGCCGCAATGCCAAGAGCGGATTGCATTCTTCGGACTATACTTGCACTGGCTCAAGCTATGGCACCGCTATCATCGCCTATCTCAAAGGACTGAGTTTGGAAAGCTCATCGTTGACCCAAAGGCTGTGATTGATGCCGCCCACGATTGGGTTGTGTTCTCAAGGCGGATTTACGAACTCGGCATCGTGCACACTTACCCGATGCTGTTCACCGAGTGGTTTAATGCGCGCCTGTCATCATTGTTGCGAATTGAGGGCGTGACAAAGGAGATGCTTGATACATGGAGGAATGAGCGGACCGATATCCCAACCTTGGATGAGGCGAAAGAGTCAGTTCGCTTGGACCTTGAAGAATTTAAGGACGAGGTGGTTGTTGAGCTGAGCTGGAAGAGCTACTCGGATGAACTTGTGCCCTTAGTTGAACGCATGCCGCAGCTAAAGGAAGCTTACGCAAATGTTAAGCGCTCTCCGCTGTTCGTTGAAATGGGTGCGCATTACTTCCTCGGGAAAGCCGGCGAGGAGATTGAGGTCAGTTTAAAGCCTCAGCCGGGACATACCATCTTAGGGCATTGGAAGCTGATTGAGGCGCTGAGCGGAAAGGTTATCAGTGAGGGCGACATCAAATGCGAGAAGCCGAATGAACCTGCCTCCATCAAACTCAAGTTGCCGAAGAGCGGCTTGTATTGCATTGAGCCACCGACCGGATACTGGCATGTTGCCGAGCTAAACTTCGGCGGGCGATGTGTCTCTGTGAGGGCTGACAGGAAAAAGCAAATGCAACTTTGGACACCGAGCATTAACACGCCACTTTATTTCTATGTGCCGAAGGGAACAAAGTCGTTTGTCATAGGTGTCGTTGGCGGTGGGTGGCCGAAGACACGCATCATCCTAAGGGACGGGGATAACAAAGTCATCGCCGATAGGGAACTTATGCCGACCGATGAACTCTCGGTGCTCGTCCCAAACGGCTCTGACGGACAGGTTTGGAGCATTGCCATAAGCACATTGCGCGGCATTTTTGAGTTTTACGATGTCCCACCATACCTTGCAGCTCATCCGTGCGAGTTGCTTGTCCCTAAGGACGCGCTTTAATGCCTTACCTTCGGGGAGCACTCCCATTCCATCTTAGCGGCGAGCTGATAGCGCGACAATTGACCTGCCAACGCAGCTTCCAAGTATCATGCCCCAGAAGAACGGCAGGGAAGCCCTGTATGCGCTTAACCCGCCGTAGCGCAAAGTGATGAGCTTTGTAGCCCATGCAAGCGCCATGCTGAACCAATCCCAAAAGACGGTGTTGATTTGCGATATGCACAACCCAACCGGATGCAACGGGAAGTTAACGATGCGCGAATGCAACGCCATCAAAGCGCTCCCGAAAACAGCCCCTCCAACCATGAAGCCAACCCTTCGCCATTGTGGCGGGCGCGGATTTTGGATGCAATCGGCAATCCAACCCCAGTGATAGTTTGGTGAGCTGACAAAATACCACACATAGCCATTGATGAGACCATGCCTATAGCCGAGCGAGAGATACGACCAAAGCGTTGTAAGAATGCTCAGGACACACGATAACAGCATGACCGCGAAAGTTACGCCGAAACTGAATCCAGCGTCATCGGCAAGCTTTAGCGCATGTGCTGCAGTTCCCATGACAAACAGCTGTATGTCACCAGACCAAACGAAGGTCAGACCAAGGGCAACTAAACCAACCACACCAAATGGCGATGTGCCAAACAAGTCAATGAGCAACGGAGCTGCGGCACATGGCGCCCTGAGCCTGCCAATCCCGGTTTGCACGAGTAGCCTCGTTGTGCCGTAAAATAATGCCATCGCAACTGTGAGGAAGGGGAAGATAGCCCACATCGGGATGCCGCTGAGGGCTAAAAAGAGGATGATGAGCAGAAAGGAAAGGAGTGTTGACACGCCAACAGCGATATTACCCGCTCGGCAAGATGGAGCCGGTTTGAAAACGCCCATCGGTATCGCTTGAGTTGAGTGTCCGTTCAAATCCGATTCTCCAACATGAGTCAAATTGCGCCGCCTGAGGTTTGCCTCCCTCAATGCGACTTTTAAAGACCAAAGTATCAATGCGAGCATCGCTCCAAACTGTTGCGCTGAAAGCAGAGGACCACCAGCTGCATGAGGCTGCGCCGGACCAGAGACACCCCATCCGATAAAGTTGAGCAGACCGAGTTCAAAGCTTGTGAGCAGATGGAGCATCCAAACGCTGAATGCGACATCAAGGTTAACCAAGTAGGTCAAACCGATGACGAGCGTGTCTATGCCGAAATTGAAACTTATGCCGAGCCGCTGCACTTGAACGATGTTTGCCAGCTTTAAAGGGGGCACCACTGGAACACGCTGAGCCAAATAGTTATGCGTGCTCAGCCAGAGTGAAATGGCAAACCCGATCCACATCAACTTGTTCCGATAAAATGAGCCACTTCGTCCCTCCTCGGTGAGAAAGGTTAGATGAGCTGGCACTTGAGCGAGCGGATAAACGAGCTTTTCCCTCTCAACCCATTGCCTGCGGAATATGGCGACAATGTTTGCGCTCAAAATGAACCATGCAATGGCAAACGCCGACCACCACGCAAGCGGCGTAATCCAAACTGAGATTGGAGGGGATGAAACGCCGCCCTCAAACAGCCACCTCACGGCAAACTTGTCCTGAGGGATGAGATGCTTTGGCAAGTTCGGTATCAGTAGTTCATCCCAACGATTCTCCGGCTTCGCATAATACAACACGCCCCCGATTAGTGGTATGAGGTAGCCACCGAAACCCATAGTCGGATATGCAGTGGCGACCATGAGCATGGCATACACTGTGACAAGTTCCTCAGGGCGCATGCGAAGCTTCTTAACGGGTGGACATAGCACAACATTGAGCAGTGACAGAGCAAAAAGCAACCACACAACGCCGATGGTATTGAAGTGATCGGCAAAGCCGGAATAGGCATTGTATACGATGTAATTTCGGACGGCGATGAAGTTCAGGGCGATGGACAATACCGCTCCGATCAAAATTGCCCTTGCAGTGACGCCACCTCTAACGACATCGTCTCTTTCCCTCGCGCTTGAGCGATGTGCCTTATCCACACTCATCGCCACTCCGCAAGCATGGAAACGCCCACATTACTCTACGAACCACCATTTGAGGCACCCATCTTGTCAGCCAGTTACAAACGCTGCCTTCCATTGCATCGGTGGCTTCCGGCAAGAGAGGCTTTCACAGGCAAGGCGAACATACCATAGTTGAATTGCCCCGCCCAACTCCGCTCCCGTTAATTTAAAACTCGCCCTTTCATCGGAGAGGCGATTTAAACCCTTCAGGTTAGCCTTTAACTACACCGATGGGGCGCATCCGAGCTACGCGCAACGAAATTCCGGCACCGTGAACAACCCTCGCCACTTCGTCAACATCCTTGTAAGCCTCCGGCGCCTCCTCAACGAGCGTCTTTCGGCTTGCCGCAACAACGATGATGCCCTGCCTCTCAAGCTCCCGTTGTATATCCTCCGCACGCCTGCTCTTTGCGGCTTTTGTTCGGCTTAACACCCTACCAGCACCGTGAGCGGTTGAACCCCAAGTCTCCTTCATTGCCCTCTCGGTGCCAACAAGCAAATATGAGCGTGTGCCCATATCGCCGGGAACAAGCACAGGTTGTCCAATGTCGCGATAAATGCTCGGCACATCCGGATGACCAGCTGGAAATGCCCTCGTTGCACCCTTGCGGTGAACGACGAGGCGCTTCCTTTGTCCGTCAACTTCGTGCTCCTCAACTTTGGCGATGTTGTGTGCCACATCGTAAATCATGTGCATGCCGAGCTCCTCAGCGCTCTTTCCAAAGACCTTCTCAAATGCCTTCCTCACCCAATGCGCAATTGCCTGCCTGTTCGCAAATGCGTAATTGACGGCGCACTTCATCGCCCCAAAGTATCGCTGTGCCTCATCGGACTTGAATGGAGCACAGGCAAGCTGTATGTCGGGAAGGTAGATGTTGTATTTGCGCGAGGCGTTCCTCATCACATCAAGGTAATCATCGCACACCTGATGCCCAAAGCCCCTTGAGCCACAATGTATCATCACTGTCACTTGCCCGACTTGCTCAATGCCCATCTTGCTCGCAATCTCAGGCTGATATATCTCCTCAACGACCTGAACCTCAAGGAAGTGGTTACCGGCACCGAGTGTGCCGATTTGCGGCAAGCCACGCTCAATGGCTCTTGCGCTGACATACCTCGGCTCCGCACCATCAATTGCGCCATTCTCTTCCGTGCGCTCCAAATCCTCCTCCCATCCCATGCCGCGCTTTTTAACCGCCCACCTTGCCCCCTCAACGAGCACCTCCTCAAACTCACTCCTGCTGAGCCTCAGTTTGCTCTCCGAGCCAACACCGCATGGAACCATCTGAAATATCATGCGGAGCAATTCCTCAAGCCTTGGCTCCACATCCTTTCTCGTCAAATTGGTCCGAAGAAGCCTTACGCCACAGTTGATATCATATCCAATCCCGCCGGGCGAGATTACACCGTCCTCTATGTCAAATGCAGCGACACCGCCAATCGGGAAACCATAACCCCAGTGTATGTCCGGCATGGCAAGCGAATAACCGACTATCCCCGGGAGGCAAGCAACATTTGCAAGCTGCTCAAGCGATTGGTCACGCCTCACTTCTTGGAGCATCCTTTCGGAGGCATAAAGGATTCCGTCAGTGCGCATCTCACGCTTATATCGCCTCGGAACACGCCAGCGCCAATCGTCAATCTTTTCAACCGGTCCGGTGAAGCCACCGTTGCTCATCTTCAACACCTCCGTCAAAGGTGTTGACGCTCTTCTGCCTGCCACAGCTTTGCGGGATTTGTTGCAACAGATGTGGCATAGCCAAAACTGCGCACCTCAACCTCATGCCGTCGCAATGGGGAAACACAGGTCTCAATTAGAAGTGTGACATGAAGCGCAATCTGGCGCTACAGCAGGGGCTGTGACAACACTGCAAGGCGATTGGCGCAAACGGAATTTGAACCGTGTCCATCAGACATCAGAGGATACCGCCAGCTACAGCCGGTATGATGGATACCTCACTTGATTCCTTGAGGGGTGTCTCAAGCCCGTTCAGGAAGCGTATGTCCTCGCCATCAACGAAGATGTTGACGAACTGCCTTAGTTGTCCATCCTCATCACACAGCCTTTGCTTTATCCCGGGGAACTGCTCCTCAAGCCTCTCAATCATTTCGGCGACAGTGCTCGCTTCCACAGTGACAACATCTTGATTGTCAGTCAATCGCCTTAGCGGTGTCGGTATGCGAACTTGCACTGCCATCTTATGCACCTCCCTTGCTATTTACCTGTGCGCCTACAACGCATTGCTTCGTCGTGTAGGTCTTTCAATGTTATACCCTTCAGCGTTTGCCTTATCGCCTCATTCACTCTCGCCCAAAGCATCCTTGCAACGCAATCCGGAGAGCGATCGCATATTTCTGGCATTAGTATGCACTCAACAACGCTGAGTTTCCCCTCAAGCGCCTCAATGACATCAAGGACGAAGATTCGCTCCATAGGCTTGGCGAGAACAAAGCCACCTTTTGAACCTCGCATAGCCCTGACAAAGCCGTGTGCTGCAAGCGCTGAAACTATGTGCTCAAGATACTTCTTTGAAATTCCCTCACGGCGCGCAACATCACGAAGACGCACAGGGGCATCCTTGTAGTTCAAAGCTAAGTCAATTAGGAAACGCAAACCATAGCGTGCCTTCGTTGAGAAGCGCACTTATGCTACCACCCCCAAACGGGTATGAGCCTGCACATGCCAAAGCGCTCATACCTCACCACGAGAGAGCATCTCATTGAAGCTGCCGCTGTGATAACCGCGCATGTCAAGCGTCACCCATATGTAACCGAGGGAGCGCAATTTTGAGACAACGCTGCCCCTAACATCGTCCTTAAGGAGCAAGCCGAACTCATCCGTGCCAATCTCAATCCTTGCGAGCAACCCGTGATGTCTAACTCTCACCTGCGTTACACCGAGGGATTTCAAATACCGCTCTGCCTCGGCAACCATGCGCAACTCCTTTCGCGTTATCTCGTGGTAATACGGGAAGCGGCTGGCAAGACACGCCATTGAGGGTTTATTCCAAGTCGGCAAACCGAGCTTCTGCGAGAGCTCTCTTATGTCGGATTTTGTCAGACCGGCTTCCTTAAGCGGGCTATAAACCCCGAGTTCATGAGCAGCTCGCATGCCGGGACGATAATCGGAGGCGTCATCGGCATTTGAGCCATCTACAACTGCTTTCATTCCGTGCTCCCTCGCCACCTCCCACAGCTTTGTAAACAGCTCCAATTTGCAGTAGTAGCATCGCAACGGCGTATTCTTGATGAATCGCTCATCCTTCACCTCCTCGGTCTCAATGATCAAATGCCTTGCGTTGAGTTCACTCGCCAGTGCGATTGCTGCTGCAACCTCCTCATCTGGATACAGCTCCGAATTGGCAGTCACCGCAAGCACATTTTCACAGCCGAGCACATCTAAGCATGCTTTCAAAAGAAGCGTTGAATCAACGCCACCAGAGAAGGCAACCACGACGCTCCCAAGCGGTTTTATAACCTCGCGCAAGCGCCTCAAACGCTCATCCAACATATCCAACATGCGCATCGCCCACCATTTTACGATCTCACTTCCATGCTATGACGCCAGTTAACTTCCAACCTCGGAAGTGCCATGCGGCTCTTCATGGCGCAACTGCTTTAGCCGCTCAACAAGTTCAGGTGGAGGATTGATCCCCCGCCTGCTGTAGTAGTCCAGTATCGCCGCCTTAAGCCCCTCCTCAGCGAGCAAAGAGCAGTGCATCTTTATTGGCGGCAATCCGCCGAGCGCCTCGGCAACCGCTTTGTTTGTCACCTGTAGCGCCTCCTCAATCGTCTTCCCCTTCACCATTTCTGTAACCATTGAAGAGGTCGCTATTGCTGCCGCGCATCCGAATGTCTCAAATTTGATGTCCGAGATGCGCCCATCATCAACCTTGATGTAGAGATACATCACATCCCCGCAAACCGGGTTTCCAACTTTGCCAACGCCATCGGCGTCCTCTATGCGCCCGTAATTCCTCGGATTGCGAAAGTGCTCCAAGAGCTTCTCGGTATACATAGCCCCACACCTCAACACGCTCAAATAAGTTGTATCATGCGCTCAACGCAGCCCCGCGCCCTCATCAAGATGTCGTCCGGTAACTCAACTTCCGGGGACTCGTTTACGAGCGCATCATAAACGCTGTCAAGCGTGATCAGCTTCATGTTGTAACACACCCTCGGTGTGCCAGCCGACATGAATATCTTTCCCGGATTCTCACGCCTCAACCTGCGCACTAATCCCTCCTCAGTGCCGATGAGGAATTTGTGATGGTTGCTCTCCCTCGCAAGCTTGACCATTCCACCCGTGCTTTTAACCTCATCGGCGATGTCTATTACCTCCGGATCGCACTCAGGGTGCACAACCAGCAATGCATCCCGATGCATTTCCTTTGAGCGCTTCACTTCTTCAAATCCTATGCGCCTGTGGACATAGCACCAACCATCCCAAGGTATGATGCGCTTATCCTTCACAAACCTTTGGGCATACAAAGCCAAGTTCCTATCCGGCACAAAGACGATCTCGTCCGCATCAATGCGCTGCAGCACTTGAACGGCATTTGCTGAAGTGCAACACACATCGCACTCCGCCTTAACATCGGCGTTCGTGTTGACATAGCATACAAACTTCGCCCTCGGATACTCCTTGCGCAGCTCCGTTATGTCATCGGCTGTTATCATGTCCGCCATCGGGCAGCGAGCCTCAGGGACTGGATGGACGACAAGCTTTTGCGGGGAGAGTATCTTTGCAGTTTCAGCCATGAAGCGCACGCCGCAGAAGACGATGAAGTTTGATTCCGATTGCGCAGCTATCCTGCTCAACTCAAGCGAATCACCGATGAAATCGGCGACCTCCTGAACTTCCTCACGCTGGTAATTATGTGCCAATATGATGGCGCCCTTCTTTCGCTTCAGCTCAATCACCTTTCGCTTAAGCTCATCAAGCTCCTCATGTGTTGCCATACTTTTAAGCAACACCCACGCACCTGCGATAGGTGTTGCCACCTCACCCCCGTTTGATAGGTAATGTCACTTGCGCAATGAGCGCTTATGCGAAAGGTGCCCACTGATCCCCTTTAGCTCATCCTTACCGACACCGTATGGCGATATCTCGCGCAAACGCTCAACAACTCTTGGGAGCACATCAAGCACATAATCAATGTCCTCATCGGTTGTGAATCTCCCAAGGCTGAAACGCAGTGAGCCATGCGCCAACTCATGAGGTATACCCATGGCAGTCAACACATGCGATGGCTCAAGCGAACCGGATGTGCATGCAGAACCGCTTGACGCACATATGCCCTCTACATCCATGCTCAGCAACATTGCCTCGCCCTCAACATACTTGACCACAATGTTCAGCGTGTTCGCCAACCTCCTTTCCGGATGACCGTTTACGATTACATCCGGTATGCGCTCAAGTATGCCCCGCTCAAGCTTGTCACGAAGGCGCTTTTCTCGCTCCCATTCCTCCTCCATATTCTCATGGGCAATTGCGAACGCCTCAGCTAAACCTACAATCCCAGCAACATTCTCAGTGCCTGCCCTCCTCCCCATCTCCTGATGCCCGCCGTGAATCAAAGTGTCAATGCGAACTCCCTTGCGAATGAAGAGCGCCCCAACACCCTTTGGTCCGTAAAACTTGTGTGCCGATATTGAGAGCAGGTCAACGCCGAGGGCGTGCACATCAATTTTCATCTTCCCGGCAACTTGAATTGCATCTGTGTGGAAGTAAATGCCCCTCTCCCTTGCCAACTTGGCGATCTCCTCAACGGGTTGTATGACCCCGGTCTCGTTGTTCGCATACATGATGCTGATGAGTATCGTATCGTCCCTTATAGCCTCCCTAACTGCATCAACATCAACAATGCCATATGAGTCAACCGGAACATAGGTCACTTCAAAACCGTGCCGCTCCTCAAGATACTTGCACACATTCAGCACAGCATGGTGCTCAATTTGCGAGGTGATGATGTGATTGCCCCTGTGCCGGTTGGCAAATGCAACCCCTTTGATAGCGTAGTTGTTCGCCTCAGTCCCACCGCCCGTGAAGACGATTTCTCTTTCACTCGCATTGAGCAGCGCTGCCACCTTCTCCCTCGCATCCTCAATTGCCTTCCTTGCACTCTGCGCAAAACGATAAATGCTTGATGGGTTGCCATACTGCTCGGTTAAATAAGGCATCATAGCCTCAAGCACTCGCTTATCAAGTGGCGTTGTAGCGTTGTAGTCAAGGTAGACAAACCTCATTACAAAATCACTCCCCATCTCAAGCAGCTGAATTGTGCAAGCGCCCTCAATCCCAATAACTTATGTTATGCTCAAACCACAAGCCGCATCCCCTCATCATCCTAAAAGTCTATCGTATTGATAGCATATTCAATTTGCCACACATCGCCACGGATGTAAAGTGAGCCCATACAAAGCGATACAAACGCCGTTTGTATGGCGGGTCAGGGCAACGATGGAGATAGAGGCATTAAGTTCGCTGTGCCGAAAGGCTAACTGCCTTACTCCGACTTGAGCACGCTGAGCATATCAAGCGCCAATCCTGTTCCTATACCGACGCAGCTCAAAGGGTCATCTGCAACACGCACTGGGACGCCCGTCTCATTTTGGATGAGCTTGTCAATGCCGCGCAGCAGCGCCCCGCCACCGCTCAGCGTTATCCCGCGCACGATTATGTCGGCAGCCAACTCAGGCGGTGTCTTTTCAAGCACGCCCTTGACTCTCTCCACAATTTGATTAACCGGCTCAGCAAGTGCCTCCCGTATCTCCTCCGATGTCACCCTCACGACCTTCGGCAAACCGGCAACCATGTCTCGCCCTTTTACCTCCAGAGCCATTTCGGTGGGAAGCTTGTATGCCGAGCCAATCTTGATCTTTATCTGTTCGGCAGTCTGCTCACCTATCATGAGGTTATACTCGCGCCGTATGTAGCGCATTATAGCCTCGTCCATTTTCATGCCGCCCACACGAATGCAATCGCTCACCACAATTCCGCCGAGCGATATAACGGCTATGTCAGTTGTCCCTCCACCGATGTCAACCACCATGCACCCCCCGGGTTCGTTTATCGGCAATCCGGCGCCAATGGCTGCAGCCATTGGCTCTTCAATTGTGAACGCCCTCCTCGCACCTGCTTCCTTTGCTGCCTCTAAAACAGCCCTCCTCTCAACGCTGTTAACATTTGATGGCACCGAGATTACCACATCGGGCTTTGTAAGCTGCCATTTGCCGCAAGCCTTCCGAATGAAGTATCTGAGCATTGCGAGAGTGACATTGTATTCGGCTATTACTCCATCCCTGAGCGGTTGGCGGGCGATTATGTTTCCCGGAGTGCGCCCTATCATCCTCCTTGCCTCTTCACCAACGGCAAGGAGCTTTCCGGTCTTCCGCTCCGTGGCAACGACGGATGGCTCCCGTATTACGATTCCACGACCTTTCACATAAACAAGCACATTGGCTGTGCCCAAATCAATTCCGATGCCTCTAACACCAAACATGCGTTCCGTTACCTCGCGCGCAACGGTGCCTCAGCTTCGCAGAGCATCTTCACTTTCGCGCCGAGCGAACCGAGCTTTTCCGCAAAGCGCTCATAGCCTCTCTCCACAACCTCGGCATTCTGTATGACAGTCTCACCCTCAGCAGCTAACCCAGCAAGCACCAATGCCGCACCAGCACGCAAGTCACACGCATAAACTTCGGCGCCATGCAGCGCTTCAACCCCCTCTATTATCGCAACTGCCGGAAGACGCAACTCACCATCACGCGTTATCTCCGGTTCCTTTACCTCAATTTGTGCACCCATGCGATTTAGCTCGCTGCAGTATCTCAACCTGCCCTCGTGTATCGTTTCTGTGACGATGCTTTTCCCATCGGCAACCGAGAGGAGCGAAACGAATGGCGGCTGCAAATCCGTTGGGAAGCCGGGATAGGGTTCGGTCGTCAATGAAACGCCGCATGGACGCTTATCGCATTCAACCTGTAGCCATTCCCCCTTCACCTTAACTTCCACGCCGGCTTGCCCAAGCTTCTCCAACACCGGCGTCAACCATTCGCTTTGTATCGGTCCAACTGTTATCTTCCCCCTGGTTATAGCCCCGGCAACCAAAAAAGTGCCCGCCTCAATTCGGTCATTTATGGCGCTGAATTCGCACCCATGGAGGTGACGCACTCCCTCAATTACGATTGTCGGCGTCCCCTCGCCCTCAATCTTTGCCCCCATCGCCTTCAGGAAGAGAGCACAATTAACGACTTCTGGCTCCCTCGCAGCATTGTGAATGACCGTCACTCCGTCAGCCAGCGATGCAGCGAGCATGATGTTGACTGTTGTTCCGACACTGCGCCATCTTGGGTCAAGCTCTATTTCCGTGCCATGCAGCTTCCCATCCTCGCAATACGCATAAACCCACTCCTCTGAGCGGTCTACCTCCATAGTCACCCCCATGCGTGACAGCGCATCAATGTGGAAGTTGACGCGCCTGTTGAGGTTACATCCACCCGGGCGAGCCATCCGAAACCCCTTCACCCTCGGCAGGAGAGCACCGAGCATGTAGATGGATGCCCTTATGCTGCGGACCAAATCCTCCGGCAGGCTCGCCACGGACAAGTTGGAAGCATCTACTATGACTGTCCCATTCTCAAACTGGCACCTTGCACCGACGCTCTTCATCAGCTCAATCATCACCCGTATGTCAGTTATATCGGGGACATTGTGAATCACACATTCGCCATCACACAGGAGAGCAGCTGGCAGAATAGCTAACGCCGCATTCTTGCTGCCGCTCAACCTCACCTCACCGCTCAGCTTATACCCGCCTTCCACGACCAAGTGCTTCATTGCAATTGCACCTCGTAAGGTGTTGGAATGGTTGCATTGACGCTGCTGCGTTTGCAAAGCCGTCAATCAAGCATATCACTCGCACAAATCTTGCGCTAACTTGCGCATGGGGAAGTTGAAATTTGAAATCGCATTGCTGAGGCAATGGGACGGAGCATTCGCTCATGCCAAGCTCAAACTTCTTAAGTCTGCAGCTCGCTATACACACCGGCTGCGCGCAGCCGTGCAATAGCTCTCTCCTTAGCCCTGCGAGCTCTATCTCGGTCTATTGAGCGATCATATTTGCGCAACCTTTCCACTGCCCTTTCATATGCCCTCCTTGCGCGCTCAATGTCAATCTCGTCACCCCTCTCCGCCGTGTCGCAAATGACTGTAACGCGATTATTACTCGCTTCAAGGAAACCACCACTCACAGCTATGCGGACAATATCACCATTTGAAAGGCGCAGCGTAAGGACGCCGATGCCAAGCTGCACTATGATCGGTGCATGATATGCCATGATGCCGAGATAGCCCTCAACTCCGGGCGCAATGAGCGAGACCACATCATCCGATTGATAGACTAAGCGCTGTGGCGAGATGACCTCAACATGAAAGCTCCTCTCTTGCATCGCTCACACTTTCACTCCCATGCGCTTTGCCTTCTCGGCAGCTTCATCAATCGTCCCGACAAGGTGAAATGCGCTCTCCGGCAGGTGATCCCACTTTCCCTCAATCAACTCCTTGAAACCCCGTATCGTCTCCTCAAGCGGGACATAAACTCCGGGGCGACCGGTGTGTTGCTCAGCCACATGGAAGGGCTGCGAAAGAAACTGTTGAATGCGCCTTGCGCGATGCACAATCAACTTATCCTCATCGGAGAGCTCCTCTACGCCGAGTATGGCGATGATGTCTTGCAATTCCTTGTAGCGTTGCAATATGCGCTGAACCTCCCTCGCAACTTGATAATGCTCTTCACCGACGATTGCCGGGTCAAGTATTCTTGACGAGCTCGCCAGTGGATCAACCGCCGGGTAAATTGCCTTCTCAAATAGCTGTCTTGAAAGCACAGTCACAGCATCAAGGTGGGCGAATGTCGTTGCAGGTGCTGGGTCAGTGATGTCATCTGCGGGAACATAGATTGCCTGCACGGATGTGATTGAACCCCTTACGGTTGATGTGATTCGTTCCTGCAGTTGAGCCATCTCCGTTGCGAGCGTTGGTTGGTAGCCGACTGCGCTTGGCATCCGACCAAGCAATGAGGAGACCTCCGTCCCAGCTTGAGCAAACCGAAAGATGTTGTCAATGAAGAGCAAGACATCCATCCCTCGCACATCCCTGAAGTATTCAGCCATCGTCAGGGCGCTCAACCCAACTCTAAGGCGTGCTCCGGGAGGCTCGTTCATTTGCCCAAATACAAGCACCGCCCTTTGAAGCACACCCGATTGCTTCATCTCAAGCCACAGCTCATTTCCTTCCCTTGTCCTTTCGCCAACGCCGCCAAAAACCGAAATACCACCGTGAGCCTTCGCCACATTGTGAATGAGCTCCATTATGAGCACAGTCTTACCAACGCCAGCACCACCAAACAAACCGATCTTTCCACCCTTCGGATAGGGCTCAAGGAGGTCAATCACCTTAATGCCCGTCTCAAACAGCTCACCTATCACGCCTTGCTCACTGAACGATGGTGGTGGACGATGTATTGCCCAGTAGTCTTCAGCTTGCACTGGCGGACCCTCATCAATTGGGTTTCCCATCAAGTCAAACACCCTTCCAAGCACGCCCTCGCCAACGGGGACTTTTATTGGTTCTCCAGTGTCAATTGCCCTCATGCCGCGCCTCAAACCATCGGTCACATCCATAGCGACTGTGCGGACTACCTCATCGCCAATGTGCTGCTCAACTTCACAGACAAGCGGTATTGGTCGGCTATCATCTTCAATCACAACAGCGTTGTAGATTTCGGGGAGCTGTCCAACCGGGAACTGAATGTCCACAACTGGTCCCATAACCTGTATGACCTTTCCAACAGCCCCCTTGGGCATCCGATTAACTCACCACCTTTTATTCGCTTCACCTTTGGTAGCGCCTCAACGCCTCCGCCGCTGCCGTTATTTCTAACAGCTCCTTGGTTATGCTCCACTGGCGCGCTTTGTTGAGTTCAATCGTCAACCTCTCAAGCATCTCGGTCGCGTTGTCAGAGGCTGCAGTCATCGCCTGCACCCTTGCAAGCTGTTCACATGTGAGCGCCTCAAGCAGCATTTGGTAAACTTGGACTTCAAAATGCTTCGGAAGGAGCGCATCGAGCAGCTTCTCAACAGATGGCTCAAAGATATACTCAACAGCTTCACCGCGAGCCGTCGCTTCGGCTTCAATCGGTAGAACCTTCCTGCGCTTCACTTTGAATGAGGTTGTGCCCACCAAGCCGGTGTAAATGAAATGCAGCTCACATATCTCGCCGCTCAAATACCAACCCATTAAGTCGCCGCTAATCTGCTTGGCATCCTCATAAGGTTGCCTGATGGATATCTGTGGCACGGAAGCCCTCACATCAAAATTGTGCTTCACAAAGTATGTAGCCCCCTTACGCCCAACGCAATACAGGCTAACAGCTTTCCCGACGGAGTTGAGTTCGCTCCAAAACTCTGTTGCCTCTCTTATGACATTGGAGTTGTAAGCCCCGCACAGCCCCCTATCTCCGGTGACGACCACAAGCCCAACGGCGCCATTCCCATTAGCCCTCAACATGGGGTGTTTCGCTTGAGGTATGTAAGGCGCAATTGCCTCAGCGATCCTTTGTAAGCCAGCTGCATACGACATTCCCGCTAATGCCCTATCCTGCAGCCGTTTCAGTCTCGCCGCAGCAACCATCTTCATGGCTTGCGTTATTTGCCTTATGTTCCTGACTGCCTTTATCTTCTGCCTGAGTAACCTCAAGCTCTGCATGTTCAAATTTCACCGCCATCACCGCTTATGCAGCAACGCTCATCTCTCCTTCTGCCCTTCCTTCAAGCCTTGCAACGAATGCAGCTTTAAACTCCTGCGCTGCCTTGTGCATCTTCTTTTCGGTGGCTTCACTGAAGTCCTTTGTCTTCTCAATCTCATGCACAATCTCCGGATAGCGATGGTTAACGAATTCAAGGAAGCCCCTCTCAAATTCCCTGACCGCCTCAACTGGCAGGTCATCAAGGTATCCGTTTATCCCGATGAATATAGCAAGCACTTGGTGGCTGAGTGACATCGGATTGTATTGCTCCTGCTTGAGCAACTCAACAAGCCTTTCGCCCCTTATTAGCTCCCTCCTCGTAGCCTCGTCAAGTTCGGTTGCAAACTGAGCAAACGCCTGCAGCTCAAAGTAGCGTGCCATGTCAAGCTTGAGCTGCTTTGCCACCTTGTTCATCGCTGATGTGCGCGCAGCACCGCCAACCCTTGAAACCGACAAGCCAACATTTATCGCCGGACGAATGCCAGCGTAAAACAAATCCGGCTCAAGGTAAATTTGACCATCGGTGATTGAAATGACATTCGTCGGGATGTATGCGGAATAGTCACCGAGCTGAGTCTCAACAATTGGAAGCGCCGTGAGTGAACCGCCACCAAGCTCGTCATTCAGCTTTGCAGCACGCTCAAGAAGGCGTGAATGCAAGTTGAATATGTCGCCGGGATATGCCTCACGCCCCGCCGGGCGGCGAAGGAGAAGTGAAACTTGCCTATACGCATGGGCGTGCTTTGTGAGGTCATCATAGACGATCAAAGCGTGCATCCCATTGTCCCTGAAGTATTCACCCATAGCGCACCCAGAATAGGCTGCGATGTATTGCATTGGAGCGGGCTCACTTGCAGGCGCGCTCACGACTATCGTGTATTCCATCGCACCGTATTTTTTGAGCGTCTCAACGACTTGCTTGACTGTGCTCTGCTTTTGCCCGATGGCGACATAAATGCAATACACTGGAGGCTCAGCGTTCTTCTGGTTGATGATGGTGTCAATTGCGATGGCAGTCTTGCCAGTCTGCCTATCGCCGATGATGAGCTCTCGCTGTCCCCTCCCGATTGGAATCATTGAGTCAATGGCTTTGATGCCCGTCATTAGCGGTTCACAAACTGGCTTGCGCTTGACCACGCCGGGGGCTTTTAACTCAACCCTCCTTGTCTGCTTATAGGGTATCGGACCGAGGTCATCAATTGGCTGTCCGAGCGCATTCACGACTCGCCCAAGCAACTCCATCCCAACTGGCACTTCAAGTATTCGCCCAGTGCAACGCACCTCATCGCCCTCACTCACCAACCTGTCAGGACCAAGCAAGACAATTCCAACGCTGTCCACCTCCAAGCTAAATGCCAATCCGAAGAACTCGCGCCCAAGCTTCTTCGTCGCCTCAGGGAAGAGCAAGAGCTCACCAGCCATAGCCCCCTCAAGACCATATGCTCTGGCTATGCCATCGCCAACCTCAATCACATAGCCAACATCTACAAGCTCTATCTTCCTCTCATATCGCTGAAGCTCATGCATGAGAACGCTCGTCAATTCCTCGGAACGCATTACCACTGCTGCATCACTCCCTTCACATGGCTATGAGCTCGCCTCACGCCATCGGCGTTGATCCACAATCACAGGGAGCTGCTTCAAATACGATGTGATGCCATCAAGGGCTCCTTTGATGCTCAAGTCAAGCAGCTTGTCGCCCACCTTTATCGTGACTCCACCAATGATGTCTTCATCCACACGCGCATGAATGATGATGCGCTTCTTCCACAAGCGGCTTGCCCATTCCCTTATCCGATCAAGCTCTTCATCTGTCAGCTCAATAGCGCTTTTCACCTCAACATGGAGCACGCCCCTCCACTCATCGGCGAGCTCCCTGAATATGGGGACAATCTGTCCAATCTGACCAATCCTTCCCCTGCGCAGCAAAAGCTCAGTGAAGTTCATGACGAGTTCGCCAATGCCCCCCTCAAGATAACGATGCAGCAGCTTAACCTTCACGCTCATCGGTATCATTGGGTGTGAGAGCAGTTTGAGCAAATCCTTTTCGCTCTGAAGCAATGCCCAGACGGAATAGAGGTCATGCTCTACTTCCTCCACTATGCCATGCTCCTTTGCCACCTCAAACAATGCCTTCGCATACCGCTTAGCTATGCCCCCTATTGCCATTACCTGATGTATCCCCCTTCGGCAACTCTTCCTCAAGGATTTGAGCTATAAGTTGGCGATGTGCATCAATGTCCAAGATGCCTTTAAGCACCTTGCTGGCTACAGCAACGGATATGTCGGCGATGAAATCACGCAACTCAATCAGCATCTTCTCTCGCTCATATTCAAGCTCGCGGCGCACCCGTTCAAGCATCTTTTGGGCATCGGTTCGCGCTTGCGCAAGCAACTCATCCCTTGCCGCATACGCCTCTTGCATTGCCTCTTGGACGCGCCTTCTCGCCTCATCCTCAATGTGAGCCAAGTGCTGCTCATACTCGCTCCGCAACCGCTCAACCTCTCGGCGCTCCCTCTCAGCTCCCTCTATTTCCCTCCTTATTCGCTCACGGCGCTCGTCAAGCAAGCTCTGTATCGGCTTGAACAGGAACTTCGTCATCAGGAAGAGCAATATCAGGAAGCTGCCAACCTGAGTCAGTATGTAGCCCCAATTGAGATGCATCTCGCTGAGCACATTGAGCGGATTAAACTGCTCCACACCCATACACCTCACAGACGAGTTTGAGATTGATGAGCCGCATCGCCAACGGCTAACCCGTAATTGCAGTTGATGCTGCCGCAAGCCGTCCCGTGCGACCCTGCACCAAAGGCTTACGGCAACCTGATCTTCGCTTGAAGGATGAAGAAGGCAACAAGCGCGTAAATGACGAGAGACTCAATCAGCACAAGCGTGAGTATTAGGAAACGCCAGACATGCCCTGCAGCTTCCGGTTGCCTCGCGACAGCCTCCGATGCTGCAATGGATGCTCGAGCCTGCGCATGCGCCGCAAACACCACAGCCAATGGCAAGCCTATAGCCACAGCAGCCCCGAATATGCTCATATACAACGCCGCATTGCCCTCCATCAATCCTCACCTCCGCCAAGCATCTTCTAATCCTCCTCATGCTGCAAGAACATCCCAATATAGACTGCTGTCAAAAGCGAGAACACGAATGCCTGCACTACACCGATGAGCAGGTGAAGCAAGGCTACGGGCAATTGGAACGGGAACAACATTTGGAACGGCGGTGGCAATCCAATTAGCCCCCTGAAGAATCCATAGGCAGCTAAGCCGAGGAGTGCAAACTGATACAGCACAACATCTTCACCAAATATGTTTCCGAACAAACGCATTGACAGCGATATCACCTTTGCGAACTCGCTGACGATGTGAATGCAAATCGTCACCGGAACCATCCACGCTGTAAGCGGGTTGCCGAGCAATGGCTTGTCAATGTAATGCATCAGGTAACCCTTGATGCCCAGTTCCTTGACCGCGATGAAATGGACGCTGGCAATGGCAGCAATTGCCAGCCCAATAGTCACATAAGGGTGAGATGTCGGTGACATGAAGCCGGGAAGCAACCCAATCAAATTGAGCGTAAGGATGTAGATGAAGAGCGTCCCAATGAGCGGCGTATACGCTCTCCCCCTCTCTCCGATGGCAGAGACTGCCAATCCATCAATGGCTTCAACGAACCACTCCGCTACAGTCTGGTTGGCTGATGTGCTGATCGGCTTCAAATTGCGCTTTGTCCACCACGCCCAGACAACGAGCCCGCCAATGACGAGCCAACATAGAAAGAGCCAATCTGGTATCGGAAAGCGGGTGTCTTTTGTAAGCAACCAGACAAAGTGAAACCAAGTTTCCTCAGGCGGCGCAATTGAAGTTTGATTTGCACCGTGCGCAAGTTCAACCCCACTCATGCCTCATCTGCACCACCCATTTTCACTGCTGCATTGTGATCCGCATGATCGCAAGCAACCGCCTTTCGCCCACCCTCAACATAGCTCTGCCCGATGAGTTTGAGCACAAGCACCGTCGGGGCTACGGAAAGTCCTATAAGCAACCCGATCGGGTTCATGACATCGTATCTTGCGAGCATGTAAAGTGCGAAGATGAGCAGGGCATACTTTGCGACTGTGAGGAATGCGATGAACCACACGCTCCACTTTGAGCCGCATTTGAAGATTGACTCGGTGACCTGCATTCCTGTAACATAGGTAAAGAGCATGCCAATAAGCAGTCCGATGCAATAATTCAACAGCAACCACCAGTTCTGAAATTCGCACAGCGGGAGAAAGAGCAAGGCACCAAAGATGATGGCTGTGTAGCATACACTCCTCATGAGACGGCTTTGCAAATTCATCACGGTGGCTTCACCCTGATTTGCATTTGATGGATGCCGGCTCAATCACGCCCAAGCTTTGATAGAGTCCGCAACACTTCATACGCACCAGCAGCAAACCCCACAAGTATGCCAATTGCAACACCTATGCCATTGAGGTTGAACTTGCTATCAATCCAGTTGCCGACCAACCAGCCAAAAACGACGGCACCAACAAACATGCTCCCAGCACCGCCAACTATGATTGCATCGCGCTGTCTCTTTTCCCTCTCGCTCCGTTGCTTGTCGTCATCCGGAAAATTCATAGTGACTGCCACCACTTTGCGAACCCCACATGACACCAAAAACCATGCGATCGGGATTGCATGTTGATGGCTACCAAACAGCAGCTGAGGCAACAAGCTCGCGGCTGCAACCCCAAAACATTATACTGAAGCCATCGGGGGTTTGAAACGACGCTGATAAGCAGCCAGCATTGCTGCAGGGTCATCAACTCACATCTTTGGCATGTCGCACCATACTTTATAAGGTGGCGAAATGAAGGCGAGTTTATAAGTCAACTGGGTAAGTAGCGGTGCGCTCCACTTGCCACTATGAATGGGCGAAGATGCGGCTGCGCATCGGCGTGCGGCACTTTCGCATCAAGCAATCAATGACAAGGGCACAGTGCCATGAGAACAGAACTTCTTGAGTTTGACCTCCCTGAAGAGCTCATAGCGCAAGCGCCTGTTGAACCGAGAGATTGCGCAAGGTTGATGGTGATCCATAAGGGCAGCGGCAAAATTGAGCACCGAAGATTTTATGAACTCGTTGAGCTGCTCAATGAGGGCGATGTCGTCGTAGTCAATGACACAAAGGTGATAAAGGCGCGCCTATATGGACGGAGGCTGCCAACTGGTGGAAGGGTTGAAGTGCTGCTCCTTCGTGAAATCAACGATGGCATTTGGGAAGCTTTCGTGCGCCCAGCGAGGAAAGTGAGGTTGCAAACTGAGTTGGAGTTTGGTGATGGGTTTGTGGCGAGGGTTATTGATATCAAGCCGACTGGCGCAAGGGTGCTCCAATTCAACTTAACCGGCGTGGAGTTCTGGAATGCACTCAATGAGCGCGGAAAAGTTCCCACACCGCCATACATCAAGAGCGAGGTCAACGAAGAGGACTACCAGACAATTTATGCCCGCAAGCCGGGCGCAGTTGCAGCTCCCACAGCCGGATTGCATTTCACTGAACGCCTGATTAAAGCCCTGCATGATGCCGGGGTAAGGATGACGGCAGTGACACTCCATGTGAGTTGGGCAACCTTCAAACCGATCACCTCGCAAGAGGTTGAACAACACGAGATGGGAGAGGAGTATTGCGAAGTCAGCGAAGATGCTGCAAGAGTGATAAACGAAGCAAAGGAAAGGGGTTGCAGGATCATCGCTGTCGGAACAACCACAGTTAGGACGCTTGAAACAGCCAGTGATGATAGCGGTCGCATAAAGCCTTTGGTCGGTTGGACAAGGCTATACATCACTCCGGGATATAGGTTCAAAGTTGTGGACGCCATCATAACGAACTTCCACACGCCCCGTTCAACGAACCTCGTCTTAGTTGTGTCCTTTGCCGGGCTTGAGCTTACACGGCGTGCATACCAAATCGCCATCAACGAGCGATACCGATTTTACTCCTTCGGCGATGCAATGCTTATACTGCCTTGAGATTCTTCACCTGAACACAATCTCACACTCACCCACAACTCTGAATTTGTTCCAGAGGCGGCGCTTCAGTTCGGAACCGTTACTTAAGTGCAGCCCGGCAAGCTCACTGTTTAGAACAGCAGCTGCAAGCACTTCGTAACTGCCGGGAAGGAAGTCAAAGTCAACCGGCAGGCAATAGTCAACGGCAATCACGCATCCATTGCTCACTTTGAAGCCCCTCGGCACTATCGGATGAGCCTCCGCATACCAAAATGGACGCTCATTGCCACCAACATCTTTCACCTTTGGATGAGATATATCAGCGCCTTTCATCCTCACGAGCCAAACGACTTTGGCATAGTTTAGCAATGCTGCATCAAGCACATGCCACTTGCATGTGAGCGCTATCATCATCTCCGGATGGGTTTGCCTGCGATGGACTCTCGCCTCAACCAACCGAACATAGTTGGTGCTGAGCAAACTGCCAAAGCCGGCTTCGCTCGGCATCCAACCAATCACATTAGCCGGCGGTTCATGTGACAGCTTTGCCACCCATCCGGACGGATGCAATGACCATCTCCTTGAGCTCGGTGAGACGAAAGTGATATGCACAAGCCCATCGTTGATGAACCTCCTCACCTTATCCCAAGCCATCAAATCAGCCCAGCGTTCATCGTTCGGGTAACCGAGCACCTCAACATCCGTGCGCATCCCCTCAACCCTCTGCACCACCCAGATGGCGAAGAGCAGGTCGTCGCTCATGACAAGCAGCTTGGCATTTGTTGGGAGATTTTTGAGTATGTCCTCAGCCATCTCCCTTGCGATCCTGTTGCCGCGCATTGATGCCATCGGGTAGGCAATCACAGCTTGTGAGAGCCCAGTGCCAATGAGAAGCGCTGCATAGATGGAGAGCAAAACGCGCCCGTAGCGGTGGCGCATTCCAGCTACGGCATCCCAAATGCATCCGGCGCCTATCCCGCCAACGCATCCCCAGATCGCCCATGAGGGCAGGTAGAAGTAAACGATGTCGGGAACATCGTAACGCAGATAAAAGAGGAGTTGGATGAGCAACCCAATGGCAAACGAGACGAAAGATGGGAACGAGAGAAATGGCAAAGCCACCCATCCTGATATGGCGAGGGCAAATATAAGCCACATCTGCGCAAAGCCGACATTCGCCCAGAGAGATAGCCTCTCTGGAAGGCGGCGAAATGGTATTGCCATCATCTTTGTGCGATACATCTGACCCGTGACATAAAATTTGAATCCGCTGAGCGATTTTCCCGGATGCGGGAAGCCGTGCTCGTTTTGCCAGTAGCGATGTATCGTTGCCCTATTCGCACGCAATGGTATGTAGGCGTAAAGGCTCAATGGCAGGATGAGAAAAATGAGAGCCACCAATAGATCGGCGATGCGCATCCTCAACTTAATGGCGAGCATTAAAACTGACGCCGCCAATGCCGGAGCAAGCATGAGCGTTGAAAGGTGATGGCATGCGCCACAACCCAAAGCCAACCCCAAGCCGTAGAGGTAGCGCCTATCTTTGGTCCTGTGCAGCTTGATGAGCAACAGCAAAGGCAGCAGTGTAAAGAAAACGGAGCCGGTGTAAACTTCCGCGATGACTGCCTGTGACCAAAACACATACGAAAAGCCGAGCGACAGCGCCGTGATGAGTGCCACAAGAGTGGACCTCGTCAAAGAGACAACAATCCCATATGCTACTGCGCACGCAGCTGCGCCGAATAACGCTGAGAGCAAATTCACCCTGAATGAGATGTCCCCGATTGGGAGCACGATTGTGAGCAGCTTTGCGAGAAGGAGATGAAGCGGATAACCGCTTGGATGAACGAGCGCCATGAGGGCACTGCCGGTTATAAAGTCGCCGCAATCGCCACCAAATGAGACCGTCGGTGAAAGCGTCCACAGATAAACAATGAGCGGGACAAACCACGAGCAAGTGAAGGCGAGCAAACTCATACGGCGCTTTTGAATGTCATCTTGGTGCATGCGCTCATCGCCCGCCCCCATTACGGCAATTTGCTTTGCCGGCTTTTAACACGGGTTGTTGTGGCTTACTCCGAATCCAAAGGCAAAGGGCTCCCTCCAGAGATTCCAAACCACGCCTTACCATACTGCCATCACGAACCCTTCGTCTCGCTCACTTCAATTTCCGCCTCTGCAACCTTGCTTTGCCACTGCTCAATTGGGGGCAACTCCGAAAGGTCCTTAAGTCCAAAGACATCAAGGAAGCGCTCGGTCGTCGCATAAAGGTATGGTCGTCCGGGTGATTCCCTCCTACCGACCACTTTGATCAGACCCAACTCAAGCAACCTCGCTATGCACCCGGAGGAGTCAACGCCTCTTATCTGCTCAATCTCCGGGTGCGTGATCGGCTGTCTGTATGCGATTATGGCGAGCGTCTCAAGTGATGCCCTTGAGAGCTTTATGCGGCGTGGCTGACGAAGCCTTGAGACATAGAATGCGCACTCGGGGCGGGTGACCATTTGATAGCCACCGGCAACCTCAACTATGGCTAAGCCACTTCGCTCATCATACTCTCTCATGAGTTCGCCAATTAAGCGTTGGATGAGCTCACTGTTGACCTCAAGCACTCCCTTGAGTTCGTTCAAGCTTAAAGGCTTATCGGAGACGAAGAGGAGACATTCAATAGCGCGCTTCAATTGTCGCTCATCAGGCTCGGCTGCTTTGGCTTCTTGCGAGCATACGGCATCGTTTGCTTGTTCCATTTCACCCTCATTGAGCACATTAGCCACCTCGCAAACACAATGCTTGGCAGAGCTCAACCCGTGAAACTAAGCAGCATCTACTCAAGCAACTCATGTTGGGGCGAGGTGGACAACGATCGGCGCAAACGGTTTCTCCTGCTCAGCCGTGACGAGCCTTTGCCTGATGAGTTCAAGCAATGCTATGAATGTCACAATGACCTCAAGCTTCGTTTGGCAGTCATCGCATAATTCCCAGAAGGCGCATCCGGATGGCTTTGAGCGCAGCTTTGAAAGTATCGCCTTTATGCGCATTGCGACCGTGACCTTGCGACGCTTAATGCGCAACCTTGAGCCATCGGGAAGGCGATTCAGCGCCTCGCGCAATGCCCAAATTAGGTCAAACACGGATACGCTCCCAAGCTCAACAACTTCCGGTTGACCAACTTGACCGCCCTCATCGTTGAAGCGTGTGAACATGAGCGCACGCCTTTCAAATCGCTCCTGCAAATACTCAGCTGCCTCACGATAGCCAGAATACTCAGCCAGCCTTCTCGTGAGCATTGCTTTAATTTCCTCTTCGGAAAGCTTTTGTGGACCATCGTCGCCCTCAATCTCCTCACCGATTTCCGGCTGCGGAAGGAGCAATGCTGACTTTAGGTAAAGCAATGTGGCTGCCGTGAGGATGAACTCCGATGTGATGGCTATGTTGACTTCACGCATGAGTTGCAGGTGCTCAAGGAACTGACTCGTAATTTCGGCGAGCGGTATCTCGCGCACATCTGCTTCGTTTCGCCTGACGAGGTAAAGTAAAAGCTCAAGCGGTCCCTCAAATATGCTTATGCGCACATGGTATCCGTTGAAGCTGTATGGCTCATATGGTGCTGTAAATATTAGCCTCCGTTCGGGTTTCTCCGCTACGGCTTCCGCATGGCTAACAATTCCTCCATCACCTTCTCTCACCTTTGCCACCTCTTCCGCTGCGTTGGTGATTGAGTTTGTTGCTGCATCTCGTGCACTTGCACCATCTGCCTCATTGCCAGAGCTTCATCGCTTGCCGAACTTCTTCCAATGTGCGCTTAGCAACTTCCCTTGAGCGCATGCTTCCTTCATAGAGCAACTCATCAAGTTCGGAAATGTGCCCCTCCCAATATGAGCGCCTTTCACGATACACCTCAAGTTCCTCGTTCACCCTCTTTGCCAACTTCTCTTTGCATGGGACGCACCCAAGCTTCCCCGAACGGCACTCCGAATCAATCCATTCCGTCTCTTGAGCGTTGTAAATCCTGTGAAGCGCAAACACCGGGCACCTATCAGGGTGACCGGCATCTCCCATGCGTATCTTTTCCGGGTCGGTGAACATGCGCCTTATCTTGCGCTCAACTTCCTCCGGCGGCTCCGACATGAGTATGTGGTTGTTGTAAGTCTTGCTCATCTTGCGCCCGTCAATCCCGGGGACAAGCGCAAACTCCGTCAGCTTTGCCTGTGGCTCCGGGAATATCTCGCCATAGAGGTGATTGAAGCGCCTCGCAATTTCCCTTGTGAGCTCAAGGTGGGGTAGTTGGTCCTTCCCAACCGGCACAGTGTCAGCCTTGTAAATGAGTATGTCGGCAGCTTGGAGCACCGGATAGCCAAGCAATCCGTATGTGGCTGCCGACGGTCCGAGTTCGTCAATCCAATCCTTGTAAGTCGGGTTGCGCTCAAGCCAAGGCACGGGCACAAACATTGAAAAGAGCAAATGCAACTCGGCATGCTCTGGGACAAGCGATTGAACAAAAATGACGCTGCGCTTCGGATCAATGCCGGCACTCAACCAATCAATCGCAAGGTCTCTTATGAACTGGCGCAGCTCGCTTGTATCCTGCCATGCTGTCGTCAATGCATGCCAATCGGCAATCTCAAAGAAGCACTCATATTCATCCTGAAGCTCAACCCACTGCTTTAGGGCGCCTTCAAGGTTGCCAAGATGAAGCTTCCCCGTCGGGCGCATCCCGCTCAGTATGCGACCGCGTTTGACTTTGCCCTGCGACATGGCTCACACTCCCTTAGCCGGAGATTGCAATATTGCTGTTGCGTGATAGCTCAATAAATGGGCAAAGGTTGGAACATCAAGTTAATGAGCGCCATGAATGGTGTGAACATGATTTTGAATGCTCCGAGCCAGAGAAGCAAAATTAGGACTACAAAGCCAAATGGCTCAAAGCGAGCAAGCTGGTAGCCGAGCTCCGATGGCAGGAGCGCAACTGCGATCCTGCCGCCATCAAGCGGCGGTATCGGAATCAGGTTGAAAGCCGTCAGAGCGAAGTTGATGATGACGCCATTAACGGCGATCGCAATCAAGACTCGCATGAGCATACCAAACACCATTCCAACTACCGGAATGCCGGTGAGCGGCTTAAGGAATGCGAATAGCAGTATCATGATGGCGAGCAACAGATACCAAACGAGTGCAAGCAAAAAATTTGTCATTGGACCGGCAACTGCAACTATCGCCATGTCCCTCAATGGGTTTCGGAAACGCCAATAGTTCACTGGAACTGGCTTTGCCCAGCCAAACCCGACTCCAGCAATCATGCTGATCACAAACATCAGGGTGCCAACGGGATCAAAATGCGCCCTCGGGTCAAGCGTCAAGCGCCCCTCAACTACAGCAGTTGGATCACCGAGTTTCCATGCAACCCATGCATGCGCACACTCATGCAAAACAATCCCCGTAATAAAGGCCGGCGCTGCGAGGATTATCCTCTGCACGGCTGCAACGATATCACTCAACGGCTTTTCACCTCAACGAGCGCATTTTGTGGAGCGGACATTTATCGCAAATCAGTTTAACATATTGGCATGACGATGGCTATGCGCAATGTGCCCTTCAACGCCGGCTTCGCATTGAAGCGCATGCCAACATAGCACTGAAGGTGGAGAGGAAATGCTCAACCGCTACAATTCCATGCTGCTCATTTTGGTTGGCGCGCTCATTGTGCGCTTAATCGGGCTCTCTCAAAGGGACCTTTACTGCGATGAAGCCGTCGTCATGCTCTACAGCAAGATGAGTTGGGAAAGGCTGCTCCAAATACTGCCGCACGAAAACTACGGACCGCTTTGGTTCATCATCCAGAAGCTATGGAACTGTGCTGATGGCTATGTTTGGGCGAGGCTGCTCTCAGTCGCCATCGGTGTGGCACTTGTTGCGATGACATTTGAAATTGGGATGGGCGTTGGCGGTCCTCGGCTCGCATTGATTGCCGGCTTAATCACAGCCACAAATTGCTATTTCGTCTCATTCAGCCAAAAGGTTTGGAGCTACATGCCCTGCACGGCTTTTGTGACCTTGGCTTTGCTTGCTGCATGGCGCCTCATTCAACATTACGGTGCGGGAAAAGGCAGCGAGCAGAATGATGCTGGAGCGAGTGAACGCAATCTCAAGTTCGGTTTGGCGCATTGGCTCATCACAACATATTGCATCGCATCGTTGCTCGCCCTCTACACGCACTACATTGCGCTGCCACCATTGTTTGCCATTGCCATCACTTGCGCGCTTTACCTGCGCCATACGAGGCGCCTGCTCGTGCAGTGGCTGGTTGCAAACCTGCTCATCGTTTTGATGGTGTTGCCATGGGCAAAATTCATGCTCCAGCGTGCGTCGTCAATCGCGCATGGCTTCCACATGTCAAAGGTGAGCCCGATTGGCATCCTTGATATGCTCCACGACTTCAGCCTCTTTGCGCCGTCTGTGCACCATGCCGTTATCCACGCGCGCACAGTCGTTGTTGCGGGAGCACTCTTGTTTTCGTATCTGCTCTTTCGCGGTGCGTGGGTCAATGTCGCGAGGCAAATGGAGGGATTTGTTTGGTGGGTGTTTCTCATCGGCATCGCAACATGGGCAGTAATAGCCTCCTTCCTTCCCATATGGCATCCGAGGGCGCTATTGCCACTTGCGCCATCATATTGCCTTCTCATCTCGCAGGCGATAGCGAGCCACAGGCGAAGGATAACCATCGCCCTCTTATCCCTCACCGTGATGCTCAACATAGCTTCGCTTTGGTTTTACTTCACCGATGATGCATATGCCGAAGCGCAATGGAAAGTAGCAGCCGGCTACCTGATTGAGCACCGCTATAACGAACCAGTTGTGCACACCTCTGTCCTTTCATTCGCTCCCATTGCCTACTACATGGGTTCAACGGCTGGGCATAAGGTTTTCGGGTTGACGAAGGAAAGTGCAACGGCGGCAACCAACTTCGTCCTGCTGATTGAGCCGAGTGCAAGCCTGAGCGGCGTTGGGGAACTCAACGAGCTGACCGATAAGTTTTGGCTCGTTGAGACGACTGACTGGAGACCTTGGGTTGAATGGCGCAGTGATGAAGCAATTGCGAGGCTGCACAAATGCGCAATCATTGAGCTTGTGCTGAAGTTGCGCGGCGTCAGCATCTATCGTTGCGAGTTTAAGCGAGACAGCGAATGAGCATTTGCCGAGGTGATCGCTCATGAAGGGGTGGCTCTACATCGGCGGTGATAAAAGAGCTGAGATAAGGCGCATTGGCGTCTTCACAAGCGGCGGTGATGCACCCGGAATGAACGCCTGCATAAGGGCGGTTGTGCGCACCGCACTGTTTCACGGCGTTGAAGTGATTGGGATCATGCGCGGTTACGAGGGCATGATTGAAGGGGACTTTATCCAGATGGATAGAAGGTCAGTATCAAACATCATTCAGACTGGCGGCACAATCCTCAAGACATCTCGGTGCAAGGAGTTTCATTACAAGTCCGGCAGGCGCAAGGCAATTCAAAAGTTGCGTGAAGCTGGCATTGATGGCTTAGTTGCAATCGGTGGTGAGGGCACATTCAAGGGTGCGCACAAGCTTTACATTGAATCGGGCATACCCACCATAGGAGTTCCCGCAACGATAGACAATGACCTTTATGGCACCGATTACACGATCGGATTTGACACCGCAATTAATACAGCACTTGATGCCATTGACCGGATAAGGGACACAGCTATAGCTCACGGGCGCATATTCTGGGTTGAGGTCATGGGGAGGCTTTCCGGATTCATCGCTGTGGATGTCGGCGTTGCCGGTGGCGCTGAGGCGATACTGATCCCAGAGGTGAGGACGGACATAGAAGAGCTCTCAATGCAATTGCTTCATTGGCACAACATGGGGAAGACAAGTTGCATCATGGTGGTGGCTGAAGGTGATGAAGCTGGCGGCGCATTTCAATTGGCTCAACTCATCAAAGACAGGACGGGACTTGATTCAAGGGTGACTGTCCTCGGGCATATACAGCGCGGCGGCAAGCCAACAGCAAGGGATAGAGTTCTGGCAAGCAAGCTCGGTGCTGCTGCCGTTGAGGCGCTCCTTGCCGGTGAGACTGACAAAATGGTCGGCGAAGTGAACGGACAAATCGTCCTGACACCGCTTGAGGAAACCTACTCAAAGAAAAAGCCGCTTGACAAATCGCTCATCGCACTCGCACAACTCCTCGCCACATGAGGATTCCCTATTGCGAAGATGGCAAAGTATCAACCTGGGTTGCGACCCCATAAGCGAAGCTTGCCGGGGTGAGGACTCCTGTGGGGCAGAAAGGGTGAAAATGCCCCACTTTTGAAGACCCATTGGATAGCTGGCATCACAGCTGCACCGAAAAATCACCTTGGTTCAATCAACAACTCAAACTGGTCATTCAGGCTGCGCAGATGCTATAACGGCTTCCATAGCGAGCACCCATGCGTGAGCCTCTTCAAACTTGACCTGCATTTGCCTATCGTCACCGGCGAGTGCCCAAAGGTAATAGAGCTGATATCCGGGCGCCACAACGACTGGATGGTAACCTTTGGATATGGCGAGCGTATCACCATTGTGGATAACATACGACTCACAATGCTCCTCATCGTAAAGCAGTTGGACTGCAAAGCCATGTGGTGGCGATATGCGGTAATGGTAGACTTCCTCAAGCTTCACTTCATATGGCGGATTGTGTCGGTCGTGTTTATGCGGCGGATAGCTTGACCAATTCCCGGGCGGGTTGCGCGTCTCACCAACGAGCAGTCGCCTTGCGGGAAAAGAGCCGTCAACGATGTCGTCAATCTCACGGCGCCAGTTTAGGAAGCCCACTAAACGCCGCTTCACCTTATCTGGTGTGATGAGCACTGGTTCGTTAACGCCGTCCTCATCTGAAACAATTGCTTTCACTATGGCAGCTTCCAACTCACCCCTCGCCACAATGCGATAATGCATACTTGGTGGGACATAAAGCGCCGTCGCTTTACCGCTGAACACATCACGCCTGCACTGAAGCCCCTCCCACGAAGCATTGCCCGCATAAAGCGAGCAAGCGCCCGAGAGCACAACGATGACAAGCTCAGCTGGTAGGGCTTCGCCAGCAGTGGGCTTGAAAAGCGCCTCATCAGCATAGCTCTCTCCATTGCCCAAACGGAGCAAATTAAACTCAAGCCAGTTCAGACCGCATGTTTCCGGGGAGACAACTTTTAATAACCCCCTTGCAGGCTGCCCTCTCACAAGCCTGCCGAGTGACCTCATCATTTTCCACCCCGAAGAAGACGCAAGGTAAATTTGGTTTGCCTTACAGAGCGAGCACAATTGCGCAGCCGTCCTGACGGCGAAAATATGCGCCGATGAAACTTGAACGAGTATGCTGCAGCCTCACCTTAGCGATGGAGCTTTTTGATACCGCTTTAAAGCCCCCAAGGTTATGCATGTTAGAGACGCTATTACATCACCGAAAGTCGTGGAGATAACTTCGCTCCTGCGGGACATCATCCGTGCTTTGCACAGCATCATCAATACGGCAAATTGAGCTCGCTTATGAGTTGCCTGACCGAGTTATATTCGTTGTCACTAACTTGATCCGTGATCCCAACCCATCCAGCCAAGTCCAACACACGCTTATTTTCGGGTGATGGCTCATTGAGCTTGAGCAATGCCTCTTTGAGTTCCATCACGATTTTCCTTCGCCTCTGTAGCACCTCTGGGAGGCAAATGAAGCATGGGTTTGGATATGGTTTGGTCTTCGCCACTTGAACCACTTTGCTCAGGTCAATTGAATCGGACAGAAGTTCAAGAGTGCCTTCCCTGATGAACCCAAATTTTGCCCTGCCCGATGCAACTGCCGCAACAACTCTGTCCTCACGCCTCTCAACCAAGAAGCGAGCCGAATGCCAGTCAACCCCGGCGTCCTTGCACACTTTGATCTGAGCCACAAACCCAAAAAGCAACTGCCTTGATGGAACAACGACGATGCTCCTCCCCAACTCATACAAAGACGGAGCACCACCATCAGCATGAGCTATGATTAACCCGCGAGTGTGAGTGCTGATTTCTTCGCCACCTGTGGTGCTCGGCGGTCGCAAAAGCACCTTCAACAATGGTATTGCTCCGCATGTCTTTCTCAGGATGACATAATGCAAAGGGTCAACGAGGGCAATGTCTGGCTTCCTGCTCTCAATGGTGGCTACCATGCTCTCGCTGCTCATCGCCGAAATCCACTCAACGCGCCTGCCGGTCGCTTTTCCCAAATAGGTCATCAATTCGTTGTAGCGAGCCGCCATTATGTGCAATGGGTATTCAGGCTCAAGCGCCACCTTAACCGAAGGGAGCGCTAAAATGCGGTGCTTGCCGCAGCCACACAGCGATGTGAGCAACGGTAAAAGCATTGCCCAAAGCCAACAATTAATCATCCAGCGCTTTCGTTTCATTGCGCATCACCCGCCAAGCAAAAGTGGGCTTAATACAACTTCCGAATGCCCGTTTCATTGCTCATCGCTGCTCTTCTTCGGCGGGAGCAACCCCTGCTTGAGATGCTTCCCAGCCACCTTCTTGTCAACCAAGCCAAGTGCCAATGCCACACCGTATAGGATTGCTTCAGGACGAGGTGGGCATCCCGGGATGTAATACACGGGTATGTTGATCCCTCTGTCCTTGAGGAAGTTAGCTAAGCCACCACATGTGGAATACGAGTCAAACCACATCCCTCCACCAGTCGGGCAAGAGCCGACGGCGATGATCAACTTTGGTGATGGAACAGCTTCAATCAGCCGCTCAAGCGCTGGCGCGGATTGCCTTGTAACTGGACCTGTGACGATGATCACATCCGCATGTCTCGGTGAGCCAACGAGCCTTATACCAAAACGCTCGGCATCGTAATATGGGGTGAGCACATTGATGACCTCAATGTCGCACCCGTTACATGCGCCGGTGTTTGCATGAAAGACCCAAAGTGCCTTCGTGAACGCCTTCTCGCACAACCCTCTAAACCATCCGACCATTATGCTCACCTCACGGGGGAATCTGCGCCACCACAAAAACGATGAAATCAGAATGCCCCACGAAGCACCTTCAAAATGCACTCTGTTGCGCTATCCAACAGCGGGTGAATCAATCCCGGATAAAGACCGATTACCACCGTTAAGATGGCGAGCAAGACCATCGGGATAACCATACTCATAGGCAACCTTCCTTCGCCACCATTCGCATACGCTAAAGCAGCCTGAGTAATCTCCGACGGCTTGCCCCAGAATATGCGCATCGCAGCACGCACAAAGCACGCCACTGTTAACAGCCCTGTAAACACTGCTATCACCGCAGCCCATATCAGACCGGCATCAGCCACAGCGGCAAAAAGTGTGAACTTGCTCATGAACACATTAAACGGTGGCAACCCGCCGATGGCGAGCGCGCCAATGAAGAAGCAAACAGCTGTAACTGGCATCCGATGCACGAGCCCACCAAGCTCGCTCATCTTCCTTGTGCCAGTAACATGCGCAATCGCACCAGCGGAAAGGAAGAGAAGCGCCTTGACGATGGTGTGGTTTGCGAGGTGGAACAGACCGCCATAAATTCCAAGGTATGTCCCAAGACCAAGCCCCTCAACAACATAACCAATCTGGCTTACGGATGAGTATGCAAGCATGCGCTTTATGTCGTCTTGGACGAGCGCCATCAGTATCCCGACGACCATGCTCAGTGAAGCCATGATTGCAATGAAGACTATGATAGGCGGATACTGGGGTGCAAATATTGTTGCAGTCCTTGCGATAGCGTATGCGCCGACCTTTATCACGATACCCGATAGCAAAGCGCTAATTGGTGCTGGTGCCTCTGCGTGCGCATCCGGAAGCCATGCATGGAATGGGACAAGCCCAGCCTTCGCTCCAAAGCCAGCAATGAGAAGCGCGTTTGCAAGCAGCACAACGCTGCGCGGTATCTTTCGCCCGATCCTGCTGAGCTCGGTTATAAGGAGCACATCACGCCCTTGCATTTCCGGCAGCTCCACAGCACCTGAATAAATGAGCACGAGACCAAAGAGGGAAAATATGATCCCGATCGTCACAAGCATGAAATATTTGTAGCCGGCTTCAAGCGAGCGCCTCTCCCAATAAAATGTCACGAGGAAGACAGTGGCAAGCGTTGTAGCCTCAAGCGTGACATAAAGCCAAACAATGCTGTTTGTCACGCATGTCCAATTCATCATCCCAAGGAAGAGGAGCAACAGCCCATAGTATGTGCTAAGCCTCTGAGGCGCATCGGGGCGGCGGGCAACATGAATTGGGATGTATCGGATTGAATAGATAGCCACGAGCATCCCCATGCAGCTTCCGAGCAATTCCATCAAGGCACTTAGACCATCGGCATAAACAGCATTATTGAGCGCGACAAGCACATTGCCGCGCAGCACATCACTTGTGATTGCCACAGAGATGGCAAATGTCCCAGCAAGCCCGAGGACGGCGATCACGCTGTGAAAGAGAGCGCTTGCACGCCTGAAGGAAAGGCTTATGACGCCACAAATTGTTGGGATGGCGAAGACAAGGATGGGCAACCACGATTCCACCATCATGTCTAAAACACCTCACCTGTTGCCGTGCGCCGTTTAACGCTTAAGTTCTGAGAGCGTTAGAGTATCAACAACGCCGAGCGTCTTGTAGATGCCCTCTGCAAGCTTAATGAGCATGTAAGCTGCGACGACGACATTCGTCCATATCCCGAGCTTCGTTGTTGGTGGCAATGTTGGCGCCAGTGTAATGAGCGCCAAGTGAGCACCATTTTCAAGCAGCTGCAACCCTATGACAACCTTAACCACATCCCTTCTGGTGATAAGCACATAAACGCCGAGTGAGAAAACGCAAAATGCGATGGCGAGGTTTGAGCGTGCTGGCTCAACCAATGCAGCTTGCGTTGGAGCAACGAAGTAGATGTATGTGCGAAGCAACCAGTAGAAGACGATGACGAGGATGCTTCCAAATATGATTGAGGCTCTCAATCCGATCAACGGGCGGAGCTCCGTCACGAGCGATGTGACGCGCAGGTGGTAGAGCAAGATTGACGGGATAAGGACGACCTTCGTTGCGAGGGTTATAGCCGCCCAGATCAAAAGCGTATAGTTGTTCCAGACGAAAGCGAACGAGGCTATGATGCATGTCAGGAGGAAGGATTGAATAATGAGAGCCCATACGGCTGAGCGCAGGTTGCGCAACTCAGCTGCCACAAGTGATGCAAGAAGATGCGCAATCATGAGCAATGCCAAAATGTCACTCTGTTGGATAGCTAAGGGCATACCAGTTCACCCCTTTCAAGATGACGAGCTTGACTCAACTGGCACTGTTGCGACAGCACCATAGCGCTTTTGCATTGGCGGCTTATAGCCCGTTTCCATCATCTTATCCAAAGCTGTTTTCGGCTTGAAGCATCTGCCACAGCGTGAACATGTTGCCATGAAGACTTCCCAAGTATCGGTTAGGTCGTTTGGGTCATCAGTGGCAAGCTCAAACTCCATCGTAAGGGCTATGGCGTTCTCCTGACACACTTCTTGGCAGCGCGCACAGTATGTGCACCTCTCCCTCAGTATTGTCATTCTCCTCCAAAGCGGAGAGATGTCCTCAACAATAATGCACCTTGGCGGGCACACATTCGCGCACCCACCACACCCAACACACTTTGATACATCAACTTCAACCTTCCCTCTAAAGCCCTCGGGGACCTCAGCGCCTCGCCCAAGCGGATATGGCAAAGTCACAACGAGCGGTCTTGGAGCACCACCACGAATTGCTATTATCAATTCCCTCAACTTGCTCCCTATCATTGGATATGCCCCCTCCAACGCCATTGGTTCGCTTTATGGCGCGACATAGGCAATAGCAATCGCTATCGCCGATGTGAGAAAAACGCCAAGGTAAAAGTTGAGTGCCTGATCAACTCTAAGACGGGGCGAGAGCACCTCAATCACGGTGACCAAGACAAACACCACAAACACCTTTATGAGCGTTATGAGCAAATCAACGATGAGTATGCCTGTCGTCCACCAAGGTATAAACACACATGCAAACAGCGACGCGCTT
This sequence comes from Candidatus Thermosaccharophagus tengchongensis, assembly GCA_032161105.2. Lineage (GTDB taxonomy): Bacteria > Armatimonadota > Fervidibacteria > Fervidibacterales > Thermosaccharophagaceae > Thermosaccharophagus > Thermosaccharophagus tengchongensis. The sequence goes on along the minus strand of JAVHTD010000001.1, from coordinate 109,744 downwards.
ACAAACTGACGCATCCATATTGCCCATCTGAGCAGGGCAAGCCTTGGTCCAGAAATTTCAATGAGCGGTCCGCCCATGATCTCTTGTTCTGCTTCCGGTATGTCAAATGGGAGGCGACCAAACTGAGCAAGCATGGCTAAGAAGAGTGTGCCCGCAGCTAAAATCATCGGGAAAGAAAACGCCCGGGAACGATACCAAAGGATTATCTCGGATAACCTCAGAGAACGAGCGCATACGGCACCGCAAAGCAAGGCACTGATGAACACGAGCTCAACCAATGCCATGAGCATCAATTCCCTAATCGCACCGGAGTATGAATATGGCGAACCTGTATCCAACGCAGTAATGGCGAGCGCCGTGATAGCCAGTCCTATTGTGTAAACGAAAGCTATGATATCCCCATACTCCTCAAGTGGCGCAAGACCTGCAATCGGCAAAAACAAAGAAGCCACCAAGATTGAACTGAAGCACAACATGGGCATGAATGTTTGAAGTGGACCGCCAACCCGTATGTCCTCCTTCGCAAACAGCTTTAGCAAGTCATAAAACGGCTGCCATACACCGACAAGTGGACCTCTCCTTGAATGCGCGACATTAGCCCGTATGTATTTGCGGACAAACCCCTCAAATAGCGGTGCAAAGAATAGGACCACAATCACATTGAGTATAGCCAGCCAGAGCCTGAGCATTATCCATCACCCTCTTTTCGCCAGAGCATTCATGCTCGCGGCAACCTCTCCTCAAGCACATTCAATATCCTCGCAAGGAAGCCGATTGTTTCCCTTTGCAAGCTCAACATTTGATCCATCTTCCCGCCCAAGTCCCTTCCAAGGGCGTCTATTTTTCCTCCAAGGGCGTCCACTTTGCTTCCAAGGGCATCTATTTTTCCTCCAAGGGCGTCCACTTTGCTTCCAAGGGCGTCTATTTTTCCTCCAAGGGCATCCACTTTGCTTCCAAGGGCGTCTATTTTTCCTCCAAGGGCGTCTATTTTGCTTCCAAGGGCATCTATTTTGCTTCCAAGGTCTTCCCCGGTGGCGCTCTCAAGGATTGCAGTCAGCATCGGTGTAATGATGGGTATTTGAGCAATTAACTGAAGTGAGCCAGCCCTCAATGCCGAAAACCACCTTGCCCTCTCAGCTGGCGGCTTTGAGTAAATCATCCTTCCAACCCTAAGCATGTTCGCCTTGAACCTTTCAAGTTCACGGTTATCGCCAGCTGCTAATGCTTCCACATCAACGCCCTCCAACACTAACCTCAAGAATTCATCCATCTCTTGCCCTTCCAAGGTTAATTCACCCCCCTTTAAAATTGCTGCCAGTTGCGTTATCTATTTCGGCTTGTGGCTTGCCTACACAGCTCAATCAATTCACTGTGCCTGAAAACTCTCATCTGCCTGTTCCTAACATCAATCACTTCAACTCGTTCGGTGCATGAGAAGCATGGGTCAATGCTCCCAACAATTATCGGTATGTCTGCAAGGTTCGCGTTAATGAATGGCTCGCCCGGTATACCTCCATTTGTGTTTTTGAACATGACAGGCAGCGCATGGATGTTCATGTATGAGGGTGCACGGACTCGCCATCTGTGCGGTCTATTTTCCGCGCTCGTGATGACATAATGGATGCACTCGCCTCGTGGCGCCTCAACAACTGATATGCCCTCAAGACCCTCAGGCACATCCTCGGTTATGTTAATGACTATGTCGCCCTCTGGCATATCCTGAAGCGCTTTTATGCCCTCTCTAACGAGCCTGATTGATTCCATCGTTTCCTCAAGGCGCACGAGCGTCCTTGCCCATATGTCGCACTCGTCATGCACTTTCTTTTCCGGCACAAGTTCATCATATGCTGCGTATGGATGATCAACACGCGCATCAATTGCGACTCCAGAGCCCCTCGCAGTCGGACCAACAACGCACATTGCCCTTGCATCCTCAGGTGAAAGATACCCAACGCCACGAAGCCTTGCATGGAGCATCGTGTCACCCTCAACCGCCTTTATGATTGCCACTACTTCCTCCTCAACTCGCCTCATCACTTCAAGGATGCGCTCATGCTTCTCCCTTGTTATATCCCGCCTTACGCCACCAATGATGTTCATGCCGTATGTTTTGCGATTGCCGGTGATGTATTCAGCAAGCCACATTACTGGTTCTCGTATGCGCCACGCCTGCATAAGCACTGTATCAAAGCCGATTATATGCCCCGCAATGCCAAGCCAAAGCAGATGGCTATGTATTCGCTCAATCTCAAGCATAATACTTCTGATGAATCTCGCTCGCCTTGGTGCCCTTATTCCGAGAGCGTTTTCTGTAGCCTCACAGCACACCGTGCTGTGTATGAAGCCTCATATCCCTCATATGCGCTCGGCAAGGAAAACAATTTGATTGAATGTGAGCTTGCTGTCGCCGAGCTTCTCAATGCCGCGGTGATTGTAAAAGCCACGATAATCGCAGCCAACAACCGTCTCGCCATCAACGAAAAGCCTGAAGTATGCCGGCTCCTCAAGGACCGGAAAGAAAGGTCCAACTGCGACCACTGTCGTTCCATCAGGCGGCTCCTTCATCGCGACCTTGCCACGCATATCGGGCTGCGGGCGATAGTTGTATGGGTAATCCTTGCGCAACGGGTGCAAGTCAAGCGGGAAATCATCGGGCAACACAAGTCTCCTCGGATCTGGATGACCCTCAAACCTGACTCCGACCAAATCCTGCTGCTCACGCTCAGCCCAATCAGCACCCGGAATAAGCGGTGTGATTGATGGGAGCACCGGATTTTCAGGATCCACTTCAGCCCTAATGGACAGGAATAGCTTGTCGGGGTCAAGCGAGAAGAAGTGAGTCACTGTAAACTTGCCTGTGCGGAATCTGTCATCGGTTGCGCAAGTGGTCATGTAGCGTGCACCAAGCGTGTTGAAGACATAATCGCAAACTGACACGATATCGCTTGGTGAAACTTTTACAAACACCCTTCCATCTCTCGGCTCCCAGCAATCAATCACCTTGCCATTCAAATCCTCACGAAGCCTTTGGATCAGCTCCTGCGAAGTCATGCTGCATCCCTCCAATACTCGGCTTTTCACTGCCACAGCTCATTAGGAGAGCAAAAAGAGCAACAAGATTGCGAGCACCACACCGGCAACTATCCACAACACATAAAGCTGTGGGATTCCGGCATGTGTCGCGCTGAACCATTCACACGCCCTCGCTCCGACACGAATGACAGCATTGTAAAGCGTGTCCACATCAAAGACGACGCGAAGCTTTGCCAGCCATGGAGTTCTCGGCTTTGGCAATGTCGGATAGAGTGTCGTTATGCGCCTTTGACCAATCCTAAAGGACATGAATCTTTGGAACGGAAGGTAAAAGCTGCTTGAGCGATATCGCAATTCATCGTGCGAATGCGACTCGCCACATGCCCATGGTGATGCAACTCTAACTTGAGCACCTGAGAGCTTATAAAGGGCATATGGGATGAGCATGCACAGCATGAGTGCCAGCACAAAAACGAGCGGCGAAAAAACGCCAGAGACACCCTCACCAACGCATAGTCCAAGCGAGATTGGTGTGCCGGAGATGAGCGCATCAATTGGCGGTGCAAACTCAGGGCGCATGGTTTCAACGGCACAGTAAAGGATTGGCACAACATGTGAGGGGAAAAGCCCAAGCGCAATGCACATAAGCGCAAGCACAACTTGTGATACAGTCATGGTCCAATCAACCTCACGGAGCTGCCACTCAATTTGGCTCACGAGCTTTGATGGCAACCCGATAAAGATTGCGCCCATGAATTTGGCAAACATGGCGAGCGTGACGACCGAGATGAAAATGGCAGCTACGCCGAAAGCAAGATACACAGGAGCTTGCAAGCCGCTCATAATGGACGCATGATAAACCATCCACTTGCTTACAAACCCGTTGAGCGGCGGCATGCCGGATATAGCGAGGGAGGCAATGAGCGCTGTCAGAGCCGTCGTTGGCATGAAGCGCCATAAGCCGCCAAGCAAGTTCATGTCGCGAGTTCCAGTGCGAATCAGAACAGAGCCGGCATTCAGGAAGAGCAGTCCTTTCATGCATGCGTGATTGAGGACATGATACAACCCAGCGATAAATCCGAGTGCGCTTATCGCTGGCGAGACGCGAAGAAAGCCAACGCCAACACCAATTCCAACACATACATAGCCTATCTGCGACATGCTGCTGAACGCCAATAGGCGTTTTGAATCGTTTTGGAACAAGCCAGCTGTGGAGCACACAACAAATGTCAGTGCGCCAAAGAAGGCTATAATCAATCCCCATGTGCTAAGGTGCGGTGAGTATGGCATCATCCAAACGAATGTGCGGAGCATGCCATACACGCCCATCTTTATCATCACGCCAGATAGCAATGCCGAAATTGCTGAGGGAGCAGCTGGGTGAGCGTCTGGCAGCCAATCGCCAAATGGGAATAGAGCTGCCTTAGTGGCAAAACCAATGAAAAGCAAAAGCAGCACAAGGTGAAGTAACCTCGGTCGCTCCTGTGAGAGGACTTCCATGCCGATCTTCAGTGAATCAAAGCTGAATGACCTGCACCAGAGCCAAACAATGATGACGCCAGTGACAATACAAGTTGTGCCGATGTGAGTCATCACAAAATATTTCAAGCCAGCACGCAACACAACTGGATCGCGCTTCTCAAAGATGATGAGCACATAAGATGAAAGCGCCATCAGTTCCCAAAAGACGAGGAAGTAAAACATATCCCAGCTCGCTACTGTGCCAACCATGCCCATGAGGAAGAACATCAGAAACGGATAATAGCGAATCAGATGCTCCTCCCTGTAGCGCTCGTGCGTGATATAGCCAACGGAGTATAGTGCAGCACATGTGCCGAGCAAACCGATAATGAACAAGAAGGGAGATGACAACGCATCAATGCGGACCTGAAGCGATGCATTCAAGATTGGCAGGGTGAGGTGAGGACGCCCAGGTTCAACCGCAGGTGCATAGAAGGCTTTGACAGCAATCATCATACACAGCACCGAACCAGCGAGTGTGAAAATGAACCCCACCCATGCCGTCAAACGGCGCAGCGAAGAAGTTGCCGCCGTCACAAGCGCGCCGATGAAGAAGACGCCCATAATAGCGAATGCAAAGCCTTCCTGGGAGAGCTGCATAACTTCTGCCACCTCACTTTTGCCTGTGCAAGCTATCCACCTCGCAAGGACGCCGAAAAGCTTCAAATGAGCAATCGCTTAAGGAGTTGCTGAGCATGTTCAACCAACACAAAGCCCAACAGCAGTTGCAGCCATTTGCACAGCAAATGGTGTTGAAACAAAACAAAGCAGCATCATGATGACAACCGCTGTCCCAATAGCAAGTGGAATCCCGCTGGCATTGCGGACTGGCTCTGATGGTTCGCCGGCAAACACTTTGTGAGCTACCCATATGAACCAACCAAATCGTATGATGGCATCAACCAGACCCACGATGACAAAAAGTATACCCCATCTGCCAAGCGTTATTGCTCCAGCGACAAAATAAAGCTTGCTCCAAAAGCCCGCAAACGGTGGTAAACCTGAGATGGTCAGCACACCGATGAGAAAGCCAACCGTTACAATCGGCATCTTTAAGCCAACACCACTGAGTTGACTTATGCGCCTTGTGCCGGTCGCATATGCCACCGCACCAACAGATAGGAAAAGCAAACCTTTCCCAACACCGTGAGCGATAATGTGCACTAAGCCGCTTTGATAGCATATTGAGCAACCAAGTGAACCGCATGCCCACTCCATCAGGACATGCGCAAGGTGAACTATCGTTGAAAAAGCGAGCAAGCGTTTCAAGTCGTCTTGGTAGAAGAACATGTAGCACCCCACGATAATCGTGATGATTGAGAGTGCGCCCATAAGTATTCCAGCAGTGTCAAGAGCCGTTGATTGGAAGGCTTTCAGGAATGGACGAACTGCAAGCACTGCCCTTGCTGGCAAGTATATTCCGGCTTTGACCATGGCAGCAGCGTGCAAATATGCGCTGACCGGCGTTGGTGCAACCATTGCATCGGGAAGCCATGTGTAAAATGGAAACTGCGCAGCCTTCGCCCAAGCGCCTATGAACATCAGCACTATCAATGTGGCTTGCATGGTCGGAGTGAGCCGAGTCATGGCGTTAAAATCAAACGACCTCGTGTGCGCAAAGAGCAATACGACAGCGGTCATCAAGAACAGCCCACCAACATGCGTCATCAACAACGCCTTGTAGCCCGCACGCATGGCTTCCGGATCATCATAGTCAAACGAGATGAGCGCCCATGAGCACAGCGTCGTTAGCTCCCAAAAGATAAAAAGCTGAAGGAATGTGGAAGAGGTGACGACGCCAGCCATTGAGGCGATGAATAAGAGCATCCAACTGAAATAGCGCGATGCGCCTTTAGTCACTGGATGCTCCCTGTTGCCGGAACTAATGTAGTCGGTTGAATAAAGCACGACAAGGAAGCCAATCACGACAACGAGCGATAGCATGATGCTCGTTAGCGGATCAATGATGAAGCCAAACAAGTTGACCCTTACCCCTGCAACCTTGGTTATCCAAGCCAAGCCACCCAACTCCGCGACATTTTCCTCAAACCCATAGTTGCCAATCAACCATAAGCCAACACCGGCTGTGGCGAGAGACGCAAATGTGGCAACAATGCGCGAAGCCCTATCAGGCAAGAGCGCACATACAATCCCGCTGATACCCGGAATGGCAATGAGGAGCATGCACCAAACAACCATGTTATCCATACTTGAACACCCACCTTATCGCTGTTTTTGCCTCACCACTTTCCACACCACTACCATCCCACCAACATTCGCGGCTGCAAGCAATGCTCCGTCTTGAGAAAATGCCACCGATGTAAAAGAACCACCGTGTTCAGTGAGCCGAAGAATGGCTTTCCATCTGATGGTGTCCACAACAGTGACACCATCGTAAGTGCCAACGGCGAGCAGCGAGCCATCCGGAGAGCATGAAAGCGAACTTGCACGCCTTACCTCAATCAACGGCTTAACGCGCCAACTTGAAAGCTCAAATGGACGAACACCATCAGCAGCGCTGGCTATCAGCAACCCACGCTTGTCAGAGAAGCAGATGTTGTTCACCTTTAACCCAACTTGCAACCTCCGCACCATCTTCCCCTCACTCACATCCCAAACTGCCACAGCATTCCTTCCGCCAACTGCAATAAGCTTGCTGCCACCCAGAAATGCAACGCTAAAGGCATCACCACTTAACCTGCGAAAAAGCTTGCCCGACTTTGCCCACCAAAGGCGTGTATCTCCCTCCATGTTGCAACAACCTTCGCAAGCGATTGCGAGCAACTCTCCATGCGGCGAGAATGCCATTTGCCTTATCTCGCCGCCATGTCCCCTTATGGTTGCAACTTCCTTACCGCTGGCTAACTCATAAACTTTAACGACTTGGCTCTCGTCGGAACAAGCAAGCCATTTGCCATCGCCTGAGAACGCACCGACTTTAATGAGTTTATCCGCACACTTAAACTCACGCACACGCTTGCGCGCCGTCACATTCAAAGCACATGCTTTTCCTCCCTTAGTAAGCGCCATCAGCATCTCGCCGGAAAAGCGAGTGGCAAGCACTGGCAATTGGTCAACCTTAAACGATGCCACCTTAAAGAGGCGAACTTGCTTTTCTCCGCTCTCGGCAACTTGCACTACTGTTGCCGTAGCAGGCGATAAACTTGCGTGCAAAATCACCCATATCATGCTGACCAATTCCCGCCTGCCTCTGCAACCGGGGCAAATCAGGCTCCCTCACCACCGTCTGAAGCGCTTATCGCCAATTTCAATGTCATGGCTTTAAGCCCTCATTGCCAATCGTGCTGAGCGAATCAACTCAACAATCGCTTCAGCTGCCTCACACACCTCTTTGCTTATCGGCGCATTAAGTGCTGTCCTGCGCACTTGTATCCCAATGAGCATCACTCTGGCGCCAACTTCACGGAGCAGGTAATCGGAAAGCAACTTCAACGGCATACCATGCGTTGACACAACGGCAGAAGATGGTAGCTCATCAGCACTTGCTATGACAATTGAGCCAGGTTCAGCCCCAACATCAACGGCGTCAATGAATACAACACATTCGGGTTTATACTCGCGCAGCAGACCAACATAGTTTTCGGGCACATCGCCAGCCTCTACTACGAGCATATCTTCAACACCCTCAAGGCATCGAGCCACATAACATCCAACCGCATCATCACCGCGCATCTCATTTCCGATACCGATGATAGCCACCCTCCCCCTCAACACCCGACAGAGAACCTCCAATTGGTTTTCCTCAGGCACAACCGTATCACCCTTTTCACCGCCATTGAGAGGTTAAGGCACTACACAGTTGGCTCAGCGCACATCCATTCAAGCTCTTTCATCTCAGCCCAAGAAAAAACGGGACCATCGGTGCAAACATACTTGTGCCCGATGGCGCAATGACCGCACTTGCCAACGCCACACTTCATGTGTCGCTCAAGCGTTGAGATGATGTTCTCATCTGGCACATTGCGCTTCTCAAGTTCAATGATGACGAAATGAATCATGATTGGCGGTCCACAGATGAAGGCGATCGTGTTTGGCGGGTCAATGGGACTTTGCTCGTCTATTATCGGAAAGAGCGTCGTTACAACGCCAACACGCTTGCCGAGCCTTTGCCACTCCTCATCGGCAATATCAACCGTGTCCAGGTATTCCAAATCATCTCGCCTTTCCCATTCATCAAGCTCGCGCTTGTAAACCCTATCGGCAGGTGTGCGTGCACCGTAGAGAAGAGTTATCTTCCCGAAGCGTTCACGGTTATCCAACATGTAATTGAGGAGGGAGCGAAGCGGCGGCAAGCCAATTCCGCCACCGACGATTATCACGCGCTTACCCTCGGCACGCTCAACCGGAAAACCATTACCCAATGGTGCCCTCACACCAACATAGTCGCCAACATTAAGTTGATGGAGCGCACCAGTCACCCTCCCAACTGCACGCACAGTCACTTGGATATACCCAGTCCGCTTCGTCCATGTCGGACTTGACGAGATGCCAAATGGCGCTTCACCGACGCCGAACACAGATACCTCGGCAAACTGCCCGGGACGATATTCAATTGCGCCGCATTCAAGCTCAAGCGTGAATGTCTTCACATCGGGCGTTTCATCGGTTATCTCAACGATGCGTGCCAACACCGGTTCGTAGAGATGCTTGCCGTTACATGCCGCTTGAAGTGCTTCCATTGCCATGTTGAGTTCACCTCACCACAGCAAACGAGGCTGAAGAACATACACGCAAAAATTACCTCAGCCTTACCCCAAGTAGCTTCTCTTCCCTAAGCGTGTTCACCACTGCCGGCATGTCAACGACGCCAAAGCAGACTTGGATGCACCTCCCACAGCCAACGCACCCAACACGCCCATCCATCTCCATGTAGAAGTAGCTGAGCTTGTGATAGAAACGGCGCTTAAACCTGCTCACCTTGTTCGGGCGCGGATTAACACCAGCTGCCTCAATTGAGTAGCCGGCAAATTGACAGCAATCCCAACACCTCTCCCGCCAACCACGAGCTGCCCCATCACCATCTGGCGGAAGCTTGTGGTCAACTACATCAAAGCATGTGCATAGCGGGCACACGAATGCGCACCCGCCACACTCAATGCATCTCGCTGCCATCATATTCCAAAGCTCCTCTGAAACCGACCTTGATGTCAATTTGCGGACACCAGTGCCCATGTGCGATGCAATCTGAAACTTCTGCAGCGTCTCCTCAGCCACCCTGTTTCGCCGCTCAATCAATTCGCATGGCGCCGGCTCAAAGAACTCCATTCGCCCATCGGCAAACTGTGCGCCCTTATGTGAGCCAACCTCAACGAGGAAGATGTCTCCAAAGTCGGTGAGTTGAATGTCATGCCCCTCCTCAAGGAATGGACCGCCAGCACAACATGGGCAAAAGCAGCTGCTTCCCGGACGCTGGCAGGCTATGCTTATCAGCGTTGTCCTGCTGGCTCGCTCCATGAATGGGGTGTCAATGAACTTGCGCGAGAAGAACATCTCAAGGTAACGCATTGCCGCAACATCACACGAGCGTATGCCGAATATGGTCAGCGGCTGTGGCTCCTTTGGGAACTCAATTTGCGGCTTGCCATTGAGCTTGAAATTGAAGAGGATCTCGGTCTGCGGGAAAAGGAGTGCCACAGGCGATATTGTGCTGTTCACATAATCTGAGTCCTGCAAGATTTGCTCAATTGGCGGATTGACCGCAAAGTGAACCTCGCCATGCTCAAGGCGAATGGGCGCAGCTAACTGACCCTCAATTGACCAAAGCAAATCATTGAGCCTTTCCTTGCGGAGCACCATTGCTCTTATCTCCGCCGATGCGCCTGACATGCTCCCCACCCCTCACAAGCACATCAATTGCTATCTTGCACGCTCCAATGCCGCCACTGTCACCGGGTAAATGGTTGCCCCAGTGAGCTCGTCAACCCTTTCCTGTCCGACTGCTTGGCGCAGTTGAGCAAAGAACATCTCGGGTAGTATGGCAATGCCAGCTGGGACGGCGTCGTTAAAGACTGATGTCACGCGTGCACTCCCCTGCGGTGTCTTTAGGAGCGCCGGCATGCCATCTCGCAAGCCAAACGAATGTCCTTGCGCCGAATTGACGAACACATATGGCGTAAACCGGAGCCTGAACTCGCGCCGAAGAGTTGACGAGTGAAGCGCAAGTGTATCCGCATGCCACGGCAAGTAGTATCGCTCAACCAGAAGCAGCAACGGGAACTCATCGGAGGGAGATGGCAATTCGGGTATGGCGATTTCCTCGTGTGTGATGTTCTCTGGTGCGCACGCCGGCTTTTCACGGAGCAGGCATGTGCCCTTTCCCACCTCGTCCAGCTCAATGTCAGAATATTCGGGCACAAAACGCTTCAACTCATCAAGCACTTCATCGCTGCTTGAATAGCTCATTTTGAAGCCGAGCGCCGTTGCGAGGTCGCAAAGCACTTGCCACTCCTGCATCGCATCACCATGTGGTTCGGCAACCCTTATGAGCCGGCGCATTCGTCCCTCCGTGTTCACAAGCGTGCCCACTGTCTCACCCCAAATTGACCTCGGGAATACGAACCGAGCTGCCTCCGTGAGCGGCGAATGGTATGACGAGATAGCAATTAGCAACTCAACTTTGCTGAGCGCGTCCCTGAGCCGCTGCTCATCCGGGACATCGGTCAGCAAATCGTCACCGATGATGATCAGAGCCTTCAAGTCACCGCTCACAGCTGCCGATAGCATTTGAGATGTGCTCATGCCCATCACTTGCGGCAAGCCATCAATGCCCCAAATTGAGCATGCCCGTCGCACCGCTTCGCCATCCGTTATGCTCTTCAACCCGGGAAGGAGCATGGGCGCAATGCCCATGCGCAATGCGCCGTTTGAGTTGCATCGCTCAACCATGGGCAAAATACCGCACCATTCAATGCCCCTCCCCCTGAGGGCTCTGATTAACACCAACAGCTCACGAACGCAATGTGGCGAGCACATGTGCATCAGAGATGCCGTATCGTAAACTGCAGCCAAACGCTTGCCGCCCAAAAGCAAATCGCCCATCGCCCTAAGTTGCTCCGAGCTTACGCCAGTTATGGAGCTAACCTCGTCATCGGAGAATGGAACTTTAACAGCGCTGTCCAAGATGCCGGCGAGCGCCCTCAAAAGGACGGCATCCGAAAACGGCTTTGGCGAGATGTGCAGTGATGCATACGGCGCGAAGTCCGAGTGCCATGTGTCTATGAGCAGAAGATGTTTCATCTCAACGACGGATTTGAAAATGCGCGCCGTGACCTGCGGGTAGCGAGTTGAAGCACCGATGCCAATGCAGAAGAGCAAGTCGGCATCCGCCAACTCGTTTAATGTGCATGGCATTGATATGCCTTCATCAACCGAGCCAAGCTGCATCAGCGTTGGCATAAGCCTTGGGCGTCCCGGGAAGTCAATGTTATTTGTGCCAATGACAGCTCTGGCAAACTTTGTAGCTATGTATGCGTCCTCATTTGTGCCCGTTGCCGAAGCAATGATGCCAATCTGGTTCGGAGAAAATTTTTTGAGCGCCTCAGCAGCACGCGAAACTGCATCTTTGTAATCCGCTTCACGCTTGGATCCGTTGAGCGAGACGATGGCTCGCAAAATCCTATCCGTGTCCCTGAGCGGCTGATATATATGCCATCCACGAATACACAACCTGCCCTCGCCAACCACATCAGCCTCACTCGGTATTACACCGATGACGCCATCGCCGTCGCTCAACACATATAAGCCACAACCGCACCCACAAAAGCCACATGTTGTCCTTGCGCTAACCATCGCCACTGCCCCCCATAGGGCTACTCAAATTACTTCAGCCAAACTGCCCGCTGAATTCAGAGATTTATGCAACGCCATTGCCAATTGAAACCGCACAGGTCAATCTCTGTCCATCCCGCTCACACAAGCGCCCTGATCACACAGACGATCCCTCAGCTTGCAACGCTTTAATCAAACCCGCATAATGAACATTTGATAGCCACTCGTGCGCTTCAGAGCCAGAGCGAGGTGAGCTGTTGTGACCCAGCAGCATAGCCAGCACGAAGATGTGACCAGACAGCCAGCCACTAAAGGCATCACGATGCAGGGCGTGAAGCGATGGGCGCTCATAGTGCTTCTCGTTATATGCGGGATTATAGTCCTCAGCTTCATCGTGGCTAATTGGCAATCTGTGGATGTGACATTGCTCCCGTTCACGCAACCCGTAACAGCCCCGCTGTGCGTCGCCCTCATCATCGCATTTGCTCTCGGGTGGCTTGTCGGCATGCTCACAGTGTTACTTCGGCAGCGGCGCAAGTGATTCGCCATCCTTTGAGCCAATGCGACCTTCCTGTGGGGCAGGCTTCCATCAGCGCATCTCCCTCGGAATCGTGAACCAAAATATGCTTCCCTTACCAAGCTCACTTTGGACTCCCATCTCACCGCCCATTGCCTCCACAAGCTGCTTCATCAGATACAATCCGATGCCTGTGCCCGTTATCCTTCGCTTAGGCTCAACGAAGCGCTCAAACCGCTGGAAGAGGCGTGCCTGCTGTTCCGGACTCATCCCAATGCCTTGGTCAATCACCGATACGCGCAGACGCTCATCAACATCCTCAACCCGTATTATCACATCACCGCCGTTGGGGGAGTATTTGATGGCGTTGTCCACGAGGTTCATCACCACTTGGTAGACCTTGTCGGCATCAATTGTGAACTCCTCTTCACGAGCAAGCCATTGGAGCTTCAACTCATGTTTATCGCTCAAGCGCTGCATCCTCTCCGAAAGCTGCAGGAGCATCGTCTTTAAGTTGATGTGCTGCGGGCGCAATGTGACTGGCTTTCCGGCTTCAAGCCTCGCTATGTCAAGCATGTTGTTTATCATCCTCGTAAGGCGATCTGCCTCATCAGCAATTGCCATCAACGATTCCCGCAAGAACTCTTCCTCAACTTCGCCAAAGGGCATGCGAAGCAGCGTAAGGGCATACCCTTTAATCACCGTCAGCGGCGTCTTCATTTCATGTGCCACATCATCTGCGGCAGCTTCCCTTGCCCTGAGGAGCGTTGCCAGCTCTCGCGATTGCAATTCGGAAAAGATAGCCCGTCTTCCGACGGGTATGGCGCTCAAAAGTGAGAGCAAAAGTATGCCAAGCGGGTGCAAGCGCAATGGATTGGTGGAACCCAAAATCGCCGAGCCGAAGTCAAGCCAACAGAGGGTCACAACAGCTATCGCACCAACCAGCATCAGCCTGAGCTCACTCATCAGCTTAGCTTCCCCATCAGAAGGGGGCACTCCAAATGACGCATCAGACTGCGGAGCGCTCACATCACCCGCACTCTTCAATGCTGCCCGCCACCTGCGGAGCAAAAACCATGCCGGTGTCAGCCAAAGCGCAAATCCAAATAGCATTGATGCGTAGAGCGGTCCGGGACGGAGTGAAACGAGCAAACCCTGAATTTGAGCATCCTCTGGCAGACTCAAGAAGGCGGGCGTAAACGCTAACACCGAGAAGACAACGCATGCGGCATACATCAAGCGCGTGAGGGAAGGCGTCGGGGCTTGCCCGAGGTAGAGCGCAATAAAGTGCGCAAACATGCCCGAAGTGAGAAAGTGCAGCGCATGTTCAAGCCTTACCCAAATCAGCACACCGTAAGGTTGAGTTTCCACTGACGACATGAAGGAGCAAAATGCTGTTGCACCGAGCGTTATGCAAAGCGAGCCAAACACGAAGTTCTCTGTTCGCTTTGCCACAGCGCGGTTGAGTGCGAGGATAAATGCACCAACTTGCACGCTGCAAGCAGCGCTTACAATGCTGATCAGGCTTGCAAGTTGCATGAGGTGCATCCCTCCGATGGAAAATGAGAGACTTCAATCTGCTACACATTGTAGCGCTTAAAGCGAACCTCAAGGGATTAAATGGCGCAGCGTTGCAACTTCAAAGCGCACCTTTGCTGCAGTGCCGTTTTAAGCGTCATATGGCGCGTGGTAAAATTATGATTGCCAATTTGGAAGCAACACACTTCGCTGCGGAGTCAGAGGTGAGCCGATATGGCGTCGTCTCTTAATCGGGCTTTGCAGCGGTTCAAATACACCAAAAGGAGGGAGGTGAACAGTGCATGGTGGCAGCGATTCGCAAAATCAAGGTTGTAGAGAACCATTGCAGGGTTTGTGGGAAACCAATCCTCGGCTTGCCGTTCAAGATACACAACCTCGTCTGCAAGGAATGTTATGGCATAGACCACTATCGCCGCTACGAATCCCCAGAGGAACCTATAAGGGTTGAAAACGAGAGTTACTTCTCAATCCCGGTGAGGCGGGTGGCGTAGCGTTGACGGAATCCGCTTGAATAATGCTCGCTCATGAGCGCCTCAACTCAGAGCGAGCTCTGTTGAGCCTCAAGAAGGATTGCAATGCCGTGACTTGTCCCAAGCCTGTCAGCTCCTGCGTTGAGAAACTCAATTGCCTGCCGCAGCGCCCTTATCCCGCCAGCCGCTTTCACCCTCATACTGTTGCCCACAACGCTTCGCATCAGCTTCACATCATCAATGGTGGCTCCCCTCGGTCCAAAGCCTGTGGATGTCTTTACGAAGTCCGCATCAGAACGAAGCGCAACTTCGCAAGCCTTCACAATCTCATCCCTCTCCAAATAGCCGGTTTCAAGGATCACCTTGACTATGGCTCTTTTTCCGCGCACGCACTCGCACGCTTCTTGCGCCGCCTCAACTACGGCTTTCATGTCATCAAGGAGCGATTCAAGGTCGCCCGACTTCAGAAAACCGATGTTCATGACCATGTCAATCTCAGTTGCGCCATCTTGTATTGCACGCCTCGCTTCAAAAGCCTTAACCGATGTCTCACTGCTACCGAGCGGGAAGCCCACGACGGTGCCAACCGCCACATCGCACTCGCCAATTAACTCCGATGCGAGCCTCACCCAACATGGAGATACGCACACAGATGCGACTCCCCAATCAACAGCCTCTTTACAGGCGCGCTCAATATCGGTTCGCTTGAGCGTCGGATGAAGCAGTGACAAGTCAATTGCCTCAGCCAAGCGCCTCACTAAGCTCATGTGCTTTCACCTCATTCAGCTTCCGCCTTTTTGTTCAATGTGGCTTCCTTCAATGACGCCACAAACTGGCGCAATGAGAGCCATGCATCTGCATCCCTACACGATGATAGCCATTCGTGCATCCTCCTGACCACAGCGCTTCCAACCACAACTGCATCGGCTTCAGTTTGAGTTAGAACGGCGCTTACATGCTCTGGACTTGATATGCCGAATCCAACCGCCACTGGCTTATCGGTGAAACGCTTTATTCGCCCAACGAGCTCACTCAGGTCCTTTGGCAACCTCTCCCTCTCGCCCGTTATCCCGGTGCGTGAAACACAATAGATGAAGCCGGTGGAAACCAGTGCTACTTTCTTAACCCTCTCATCCGTGCTCGTTGGCGCAAGCAAGAAGACGGTGTCAATTGAGCAGCGGCTCGCCACCTCAATCCATTCACCAGCTTCCTCCGGCGGCAGGTCAGTTATGAGCACACCATCAACGCCAACTGATGCACAATCCATCGCAAAGCGTTCAAGCCCATATTGCAACACTGGGTTGAAGTAGCTCATGAATATGAGCGGTATGTCCGTGTGCTCACGAATCTCACTCACCGCCGACAAAAGCGATTGTATTGTGGTGCCAGCTGCGAGTGCCCTCTCGGAGGATGCCTGAATTACAGGTCCATCGGCAATCGGGTCGGAGAAGGGTATGCCTATTTCAATCACATCAACGCCCGCATCCGCGAGCTCAAGCGCAGCCCTAATTGTCACCTCAACATTTGGATCGCCGCCAGTTATGAACACGATCAAACCGCCATCACCATTCCTGCGCAGCTCCTCAAACCGACGCTGAAGCCTCATCGTTCCATCTCACCCCAATCCCTGAATTTCCATGGCGCAACTTCACTGTGGCAAGGCGAAGCCAAAGGCTATTTTCCGCCGGCATAAGCGACTGTCACACCATGCCTTTGGTGGTGATTCCCAGTGCCAAGATCAATCGCCCAAGCTGCTCGCCGAAGCTCGTGAGCAGGTGCACCACATCACCCATCGCCTCTTCAAGAGTCATCGGGCGGTTGACGATGCTGAACACGGCATCAATCCCGTGAGCATGAACTATCTCAGCCCCATCCCCGATTGCGCCGGCAACAGCTATGACTGGCTTTCCATACCTCTTTGCAAGCTTAGCGACGCCAACCGGCGTTTTGCCAAAAGCAGTTTGTGAATCAATCTGCCCCTCGCCAGTGATGACCAAGTCGGCATCCCTCATTCGCTCCTCAAGCCGAACAAGCTCAAAAACGATCTCAGTCCCGGGACGCAACTTTGCCCCGAGGAATGCCATCAGACCGGCACCGAGCCCGCCAGCTGCACCAGCCCCCGGAACATGCTCAACATCTACCCCGAGTTGCTCTCGCACCACTTTTGCGAAGTGGCGCAAGTTAGCATCAAGCTTTGGAACCATGTCTGGCGTTGCCCCTTTCTGCGGAGCATACACATAAGCAGCACCCTTCTCACCAGTTAGCGGATTGTCAACATCACATGCGACGATGAACTCGGCTTCCATCGCCCTTGTGTCAAGCCCACTCATATCAATTCGGCAAAGCCTTGATAGCTCGCCGCCGCCAAAGCCAATCTGATTGCCGTCCTCATCAAGCAGACCGATGCCGAGTGCCTGTGCCATGCCAGCACCGGCATCATTTGTTGCGCTTCCACCTATGCCGATGATTATCCTCCGACAGCCATGCTCAAGCGCCGCTTTGATGAGCTCACCAGTCCCATATGTTGTTGTGATCCACGGGTTTCGCCTCTCCGGCGGGATTAGCATTAAGCCGCTTGCAGCAGCCATTTCAATGACGGCTGTCTCACCATCGCCCAATATGCCGAATGATGCTTTCACTCTCTCGCCAATCGGGTTTGTGACATCCACGGTGACGAACTTGCCATCGGTGGCATCAACGAGCGCTTGCACAGTCCCCTCGCCGCCATCGGCGACCGGTATGACCAAAACTTCGGCATGCGGCATTGCGCGCAGGATGCCATCTTTCAACGCCTCCCCAACCTGCTTTGATGTGGCACTGCCTTTGAAGGAATCGCACGCTATGAGAAACCTCACGATGCTACCCCCCTTTAGCCACGCTCCGTTTGAATGGCAACAGGCATACGGATGAACAGATGATTAACATTGCGGCAAGCAGGTTGAGCGCCCCAATGATGTTGCAGGTTAAGCCGAATCCAAACAGCGGGAATAGGACTACTGGCACAATGAGAGCACCAATTGATGCCCCAAGATGGTCAGCCCTGTCAACCTTGCCGGCTGAATGCGTCAAGCTGAGTTCATCCTGCTCATCCATAGCCGCTTGGTAAGCACTAACTGCTGCCGGTAAAGCAGCGCCAGTAAGGAAGCCGGAGATGATGAGCAGGAGGAGGAATGACAAAAGCAACGGAATTGAAGTTAACCACGCTGCAATCAGCGTAAGCATATGCGGCATTGCGAAAGCAAACGATGAGATGAGAATGGAGATACAGCTCAAGATGATGCAACTTTGCAATAGCCCGCGAGCGCGAATTTGCAATCTGCCAGCGGCGATGCTCCCGAGCGATAAGCCGAGCATGAACATCGCAACGAGGGCGCCGACCATTTGGTAAAGGGCGCTATGAAGGCTTTGGAAGGCAATGAGCAAGATAAGCTCCATGCCCATTGCGCTCATCCCCGCAAATGACGCAGCGAGGAGTGAAGAGCGCTTTACAGCCCCTGCGGGGCGCTTCCCGAACGCCAACTTGAACTGAGCTGTGAGCGCTTCGGCAAGGAGTAGCATCACAAACATTAGAGCGGCTGCCATTGGGAGCCACTTCAAATGCCTCTTGAGCCAGCCTTCAATCTTTAACATGGCTTGCGGATGCGATTTGTGCAACCAAAGGCGAAGGTAATGAAAATAGCTCATGGGATGAAGATCGCCATTGAGCAGCCTGCCACTTGAGCCAATCCTGTCCTTTAAATTGCGCATCTCACCATGCAGCCACTCGGAGCGAAGCGGTGGGAAGTATGAAAGCAAAACATGCGGTGGCATGGTCAGCGCGGAGATGTGATGAGAAGTTGTCCGAACTGACCCCACGCTGGCACCCTTGGTGATGTTAATTGCTCGCCTCATCAATTGCTCGGGCGACTCCGTGACGAGGTTAACGCGATCCGATGCAAACAGGAAAATCGTCTCTCCGACGGATACGGCGATGTGCTTGAACGACGCTTTAACAGTGTGGTAAATGCTGCCGACATAGTATGCCAACGCCTCGCCAAGATACGACTCCGAACCGGTTATGCGCAGCACGAAGACACCGCTTTTGCTCAAGCGCTTGCGAACGAGCTCGAAGAACTCAACGGTGTAGTAGCGGTTGAGCTGAGCAGTTGATGGGTCACCGATGTTGAGGAAGATCAAGTCATAGCTCCTTTTGGTCTCCCTGATGAATTGCCTTGCATCAGCATGCCATATGATCACATTGCCGCTGCTCAATGCCTCCTTATCCGGGCGTGATAGGAACGGTGTAACGGCATCAATCAACCATGGGTCAGTTTGCACATATTCAACTCGCTGGATGCCGAGTGCAACAAACTGTGACAACAGACCCTCAATCCCACCACCTATGACAAGCACTCTGGATGGCTTATCGGCTTGCGAAACAAGCAACAGCGCCAACGATGCGTTCGCATACTCATCGGGGAAGCTCGCAATGAAGTGCCCATCGCAAAACAGGCTGTATTGATCCAGCCGCTTCCCAATGGCGATGTTTTGATATGGAGAATCCATGCTGAGGACAAGCTCGTTTCCCGTCCCATACGAGTTCCAGCGCAACACCGTTAGGGTTCGCTCAAGCTGCGGCGCAAGTGATGCCTGAATTAACGCCGGAAGCAATGCTGCGGTGGGGAGTGAGAATTTGAGCAGCCTGTTGCCCGCAATGCAATAGAGCAGGCTTGCTGACGCGCCACAAAGCAAGCACGATACGAGCGCGATTAGAGCGCACGCCGGCATGATGCGCACAAGCAAGAACGAGAATGCGCATCCGCCAAGCAAGCTTCCGAGGGCTTCAACCGCATAAATCAGAGCAACGGGGCGCGCAGTTGTTTGACCCAATGTGCGATACATGCGCACACCCAATGGGAATGTAAACCCGATGGCGAGGCTGAATGGGGACAACGCAAGGAGCACATACAGTGCGGTTGATAACGGTGACGGCAATTCACCCGGTGGGGTTCGCAGGATGATGTGCATTGAGCGTATGAACGCAATCTGAGCCGGCAGAAGACAGCCGACTATGAGCAGCCAGAGCGAAAATGAAAATATTGGGTTTTTCACCCTCGGAGCAATGTATGCGCCAAGCTCTGCACCAATAGCTATCCAAAGCAGCCAAGATGCAAATAGGATGCCGAGCGAGAGCTCCGTCCCGTAGATGACAGCCAGAAACTCGCGGACGAAAATTGCCTGAACAATCATTGAGCAAAATCCGAGCACGCCATAAAGCGAAAGGCAGTGCCACTGCTTGATGGTTGTTTGATAACGCATCATCTTCGGCATCCCTCAGAGCGCAATGCAAACTGTGCAAACTGACCCAACCTTGCCAGCAAACGACGGTGTGGCAAACTAAGCAATGGCTTGTAGCTATGCAATTTGAGGTTGGATAGAGCTGCGCCGTATGACAAAGTATGACCAACATGATGCTCCACTGCACATAAGGGGAGGTGATAGACATGACCGAACGCGAAAGGCGCGCAGCCAGACCGCGCAGACCAGAAGTTGAGTCAATTGAGGAGAAGCTTGAGGGCATGCGTAATCTTGTGCTGAGGTGCATGATTGGGCTGATCGGCAAGGAGGCAGTTGAGCATCTCGTGAATGCGAGGAAGGAATTATTGCTTGCGGTGCGTTCAATCATTGATGCACGCATACACCGCCTTGAGGAAGCTACGCAGCGCCTCCGAAAGATTGAGGTTGAGGGTGAAGAGGGGTAGGGAATAAGCCAGTGCTGATGCGCCATTGAGCCCATTTGCAAGCGTCGCTCAAACTCTGGCTCATAGCTTAAGATGGGGACTACGCTGCCAAACAGCCCACGCACCTAAAGCGACATCACTTACAGAAGTGAATGGCTATGGACTGCCCGAAATTGCGCAATGTGGACATCTTCCCCATCACGGTGGAGGGAAAGCAATACATCGCCATAAGAGACCCACTCGGGCTCATGGAAGGTGTATTGATGCTCCCGCATCAAATGGCTTTCTTCCTCAGCTTAATGGATGGGATGCACTCCGTGCGAGAAATGCAAGTTGAATTTGTGCGGCGCTTCGGAAGGCTCGTAATGAGCGATGAGATACAAGGGCTCATCAAGCAGCTTGACGAACATTACCTGCTTGAGAACGAGCGCTTTACAAATAGGCTCGTTGAGTTGAAGCAATGGTTCAGCGAGCAACCGGTTAGGAAAGCTGCGCATGCCGGTCTCTCATATCCTGAGGACGCAGACCAACTGAGGACGCTGCTTGACTCGTTATACCAAACTCCCGATGGACCCGGAGTGCCATTGCTAAACGGCGGCGCAAAATTGCCCGCCGCCATAATGGCACCGCATATAGATTTGCGCCGTGGCGGGACTTGCTATGCATGGGCGCATTTCAAGTTGGCAAGCGCATTGCTTGCCGAGCCGCAACCGATCACTTTCGTAATTCTCGGGATAGCGCATTGCCAAACGGAGCAGCCATTCGCAATCACGCGCAAGGACTTTGAAACTCCATTTGGGGTGGCTAAAGTAAATGTTGAGTTTGTCGAGAGGCTCACAGCGCTCTGTCACAGCTTTGATCCGTTCTCGGACGAGCTTGCGCACCGCTTTGAACACTCCATTGAGTTTCAATTGCTCTTCTTGCAACACGCCTTCGGTGATGTCCTGCCGTTTACATTCGTCCCCATTATCTGTGGCGACTTCGGGCAAGCTTACACGAGCACCCGCAACCCGATGGAGCTTGAGCCGATAAGGGAATTCGTGGGCGTGCTCCGCCAATTGATTGAATGCTGGCATGAGCGCATATGCATAATTGCGAGCGTTGACTTGAGCCATGTAGGGATGCGCTTCGGGCACACCGTTAAGATCTCACCACAACTATTGCAATGGCTTCGCCGATACGATGGTGAGTTCCTAAGCTGCGTGGAGCGCGGCGATGCTGATGGAATGGTTCAGTTCATCTCTCGCAACCGCAACTTCACCAACATTGATGCGACACCGGCTGCTTATGTGATGCTTAAAGCCTTGGAGGGAGCAAAGGGGCACATTCTCAAGTATGAGCAGTCGTTAGATCCCGATGGGCAATCGGTTGTGACATTCTCCGCCGCAGTTCTATATGCCGAATAAATCAACATCGGAGGTGAGGAGGATGGCGAAAAGACCGACCAAGCTCGTCCTCATAGGTCTGGATGCACCTATAGCGCCGAGGGTTTATAGGTTTGCAATGGACGGAGAACTCACCACATTCAAGCGCTTGATTGAGGGCGGAGTATATGCTGAGAATTGCCTTGTGCCATTCCCGACGATAACCCCACCCAACTGGACGACAATAGTGACCGGGGCAACCGTCGGGACGCACGGAATAACTTGCTTCAACCTGCACAAGCCGGGCGACCCGCTTGATAAGATTGTGCAAGCTTTTGACTCAAGGGATGTGAAGGCGGAGTTCATTTGGAATGCTGCTGAGCGCGTGGGCAAGCGCTCAATAATCATCAACTACCCCACAACATGGCCGCCAACGATTAATGACGGCGTTCAACTTGGCGGTATGGGGCTATGCCTGAATGAATGGCAGATTGGAGTTCCGCCATGGGGTGTCCCGATGACACTGTGCGATGAGCAAATGTTTTGCACCGACGAACTGCCACAAGCAACTCGTGTGGAGTTGAAGAAGGCTTTTGGTTGGAACGGAATTGAATTGCGCCAAGATGACCTTGAAGTTGAGCTCCCGCTGCAATACCGCTCGGCGAAGCTGAAGGTCAAACCAAAAAGCTACTTTGTGCTGCTGCGCAAAGGCAGCAATGGGTATGAGCGTGCAATGCTCGCAAAGGGAAAGGATGTAAACGCCATCATTGATGTCCTCGCCGTCAGGCAGTGGAGCAAGGTGCTCAGGGACGAATTTGAAACCGACGAAGGCTTGATGGAGGCTGTGTTCAGGTGCAAGTTAGTGCGTCTCTCCAATGACGCAAGCGAGTTCGCTCTTTACTTCACAAGCCTTTGCGCATTAGATGGATGGGACTACCCAAAGGGGATTGCGAGGACGATTCAATCCGAGGATGGCTTACCTATGCCCCGCAACGGCTTCAATGCCCTCATGTTTGACTGGATAGACCCGCAGACATTCGTTGAGATCGTGGACATGCAACACAAGTGGTATGCAGATGCGGCAACGCAGCTGTTTGAGCGGCAGCGATGGGAGTTGTTCTTCATGCAAATACATTGCCCCGACTTCGCCTACCACGCATTCGCCACACAGCTTGACCCACTCACATGCCCTGATGAGGATGTAAGGAAGCAGTATGAGGGTGCTGAGCTTGGCTTTTACAAAAGCATTGACAAAACGATCGGGCGCATAGTTGAAGCCGCTGGCGAAGATGCGCTCGTCATAATTGTCTCAGACCATGGTGCGAAGGCAACAACAAATCCATTTGATGTTGCAAGCGTCCTTGAAGCCAATGGATTGCTCAAGTTTGCCGATAAGCGAAGGCGAGTGGTGGACTGGAAGGAAACAAAAGCCTTCCCACAGCGAGCAGCTTACATTTATGTGAACCTCAAAGGGAGAGACCCGGATGGCATAGTGGAGCCAGACGAATATGAGGATGTGAGGGACAAAGTCATTGAAGCGCTCTACAACTACACTGACCCAAAGACGGGCAAGAAACCCATAGTGTTTGCGCTTAAGCGAGAAGACGCCCGCATCATTGGGCTGCATGGAGAGCTTGTTGGCGACATCGTTTATGCTGTAAGCCCGCTGTTTATGGCTCAACATGGACCACACCTTCCAACGGCTGAGTTTGGCATCGGTTCAATGAGGGGCTTGCTTATAATGAACGGTCCTGGGGTGCGCAAAGGTGTCATTTTGGAGCGCACAGTCTGGCTCATGGACATCGTCCCAACTGTTTGCTACCTGATGGAGCTGCCAGTCCCATCGCATTGTGAGGGGGCGATAATTTACCAAGCGCTTGAGGACCCGGACTTGGCAATACATGAGAAGCAACAATTACAGCGCAACTATGAGCGCTTGAAAAGGGCATTTGAAGCGAACATCTCCCTAACGCATACCTACACTCACGAGCCGCAAATGTGAGGATGATTGGACAACAAAAATGGGGGAGGTGGAGGGAGTGTTTCGGTTGAGCGATGGACAAGTGGTTGTGTTCATCGGCGACAGCATAACTGATTGTGGGCGAAGGGATATTGCACAACCGCTCGGAAACGGCTATGTGAAATTCATAGCTGAGCTGATTGCCATACGCTATCCGCCACTCAATGTGAGAATAATCAACAAGGGCATAAGCGGGAATACTGTGGCGGACTTGCGAGACCGTTGGCATGACGATGTGCTCACCATCAAACCAGATTGGTTGTCGGTGCTCATCGGGATCAACGATGTTCATCGGACACTCACGGGCGATCCCACAGCAGTCCCGCCAAATCGCTATGAGGAGCTTTACCGGCAATGCTTGGAATTGACGATGGAACGGACAAACGCGCAAGTTGTGCTCATGGAGCCATTTTACATAAGCACTGACATTGAGACGGATTCATGGCGAACGAAGGTGCTCAAGGCGCTAAAGGAGTATCAAGCCATCGTCCGTCAACTCGCTGACGAGTTCAATGCCGTGTTTGTGCCATTGCATGAGCTGTTTCAGGAGCAGCTGCGCTATAGGCATGCAGATGCGTTCTGCCCGGAGCCAGTCCACCCAAACCAGTTTGGTCACCTGCTTATAGCGCATGCGTGGCTTAAGGCAATGGGTTGGTGATGAGATGGAAAACACTGACTCATAGCCCGGTTAGAGGTGAGTTAGATGCTTTGGGTGTGCTTGCTTCTCATCGCTTCAGTGCAGCGCCCAAACATTGCCCTCAACCGCCCATACCATCTTCAACCGGCACCGAACTATCGCTACTGCACCGATGCAGATGACCGAATACAGCTCACCGATGGGCAATATGTGCAAGGCTACTTCTGGACGCAGAGAGGAACTGTCGGATGGCAAAATGTTAGCCCGGTCATCATAACAATTGACCTCGGGCGAGATGCGCCAATCTGTGGCGCTTCATTCAACACTGCAGCCGGCGTTGCAGGCGTGCAATTCCCAGCCGCCATATGGGTGCTTGTGAGCGCAGACGGCAAGCAATGGTTTGAAGTTGGAGAACTCGTTCAAGCCAGCGAGAGGCAAAATGGACCGCCACCACCAGAGGGTTATGCAGTTCACAGGTTCTGGACCGATAGATGGCAAACGCACGGGCGCTTCGTGGGATTGGTTATCATTCCGCAAGGACCGTATTGCTTCGTTGATGAAGTGGAGGTTTATGAGGGTGACGAAGCGTGGCTCAAGCAACCGCTCACTGGCAAGCCATATGGCAATCTAACCGAGTTTGCGCAGCTTAAAGAAATTGAGCGGTGTGCGTTGAGGCGCCTGAAAGCCGACTGTGAAAGGCTGCGCCAGATGATTGAGCAAGCCAACACAGCTGCGGACGCAAGGAAAAAGTTGATGGAGCAATTAAACGAACTTGCATCATCAATGCCTCGTTCGTTCACAGTTAATGACCCATCGCTATTTCGCACCACACTGCCGCTAAACGAGTGGCACAGTGAGCTATTCAAATTGCAGGCTCGCTTGTGGCGGACTATTGGCATTGCGGAGTTTGCCACCTTCATTGCCCAATCGCCATACGACCCATTGCCCTACTTGACGCTTGAGCCGCTGCCCAAAAGGGTGGGTGCAACTTCAGCCGGAGCAAGCTCTGCGGAAAACCGCACCATCAAACTTGCAATGCTGCAACGGGAGACGCGCCACATCGCCATCAACATTGTAAACGCCCGTGAACGAGCCATCACAGTGAGCGTGAGAGTTGATGGGCTAAAATCGGTCGCTGCCAGAATTCACCACACAGTTTGGACTGATACGAAGGAGGGCATCCCGATAGCTGCTGCACTGCCTGAGGGCAATAAGTTTGCCGTGCCTTCCGGCATGCTCGGTCAATTGTGGGTGACATTTCATGGGGTGGGTGCACGCAAATACGAGGGGCGCATCATTTTGACGACGGATGCAAATGACAGAGCCGAGTTTAAAGTTCAAATTTCGCTGCTGCCGATAAGCATGCCCGAACGCCAGTCGCTTCACCTTGGCGGTTGGGATTACACCGATGTGGAACAGCGCTACGGTGTCACACCGCTGAATCGCGATGAGTTCATCAAGCACATTCGCGAGCGCTTTGTGGACATACCTTGGGCAACTCGCTCTGTGATGCCCTCGGGCAAGTTTGACGAACCCGGGTGCATGATTGAGCCGCCAGATACAGGCAACTTTGACCGATGGCTTGAGCGTTGGAAGGGGGCGAGCCGATACTATGTGTTCCTCTCCGTCGGGAACAGTTTTGAAGGCGCGAAAGCTGGCACCGACGAGTTCACTCGCAAGGTGGGCGAGTGGATCAAGTTCTGGTGGGAGCATGCGCGAAAGCGAGGACTGACAAAGGGGCAACTTGGCTTCCTGCTCGTTGACGAGCCGCATACGCCAGAGCAAGATGAATTGACAATCGTATGGGCTGAGGCAATCAAGCGCGCCGCACCAGATGTGGTCATATGGGTTGATCCAACTTGGCGTGAGCCGGAGAAAATGAACCAACGCATGCCGGAAGCCGTTGATGTGCTTTGCCCAAACAGGATCATTTGGCTGAGCAATCCAAAAGCGCATGAGTCCTTCTACACTGCATGGCGCGATAAAGGCAAGCGGCTTGCTCTCTACTCATGCAGCGGTCCGAGCAAGCTGCTTGACCCGTATGCATACTATCGGCTGCAAGCTTGGCATTGCTTCTCCATTGGCGCCGACGAAATGTTCTTTTGGGCATTCGGAGACAACGCTGGCAACTCATGCTGGAATGCATATCTTGACCCGCGCAACTGCTATACACCGCTCTTCTTGGCTCCGGATAGCGTAACGGCGGCAAAGCAAATGGAAGCCATACGAGATGGCGTTCAGGATTACGAGATACTGAAAATGCTGAGAGAAGCCGCCGCACAAAACAAGCGCGGCAAAATGGCATCCCTTGCCGCTGAAGCCGAAATGCTGCTCACTGAAGGGGTTAGAAGCGTCCTTGAACCAATCGGCGCAAACGAAATCCAATGGATGAAGGAGAAGGACAGAACCATTGCCGATAAGGTGCGTGAGCGCGCTTTGGAGTTGCTCCTGAAGTTAAGGCGACGGGATTAAGGTTCACACAACCGCTGACAATCGGCAGTGATGTAATGCTTGGGCTCGCACGGCAAATCCTCGTTACCACCACGCATCATACATCGGCTTCTGGATGATGATGCCATAGACGCTCCATGCGCATGCAACTATCCCTTCACCGAGTATTAATCCGACAAAGAACGGGGTTGCCGCCAATGCCGAGTATGATCCGGCATATCTCAAAAGCAGCCACTTAACGGTTGAGCCAATGAGCAGGCAGAGCCAGTAGAAGTCAATCGCGTAACTCATCCCGAGTAAGTAGCCAAGCGGATGCAACCCCCACCATGAAATGCGGTGATAGAGGGAGCTCAGAGTAAGCGTGAAGGCGAACCCAAGCACCACAGCGCACCTTGAGAACGGATTTGGTTGCGATGGTGTCCCAATCCAAGATGCGAGCCTGTTGAATGTATCCATCCCAACCCATACAACTTCACCGACAACTCTTGTTGCACCGTGCGAGTAAAACAGCGCCGGGTAAAGGGCGAAGCAAAACGCTGTAGTCATTAGCCCCATGAGCACGATGAATGCGCATGTGAACCGGATTGGCACCTTGATAACTTCGCTCATTCGCATCGCTTCAATTGCAACTGGCATTGGATGATTCCTATTGAGCCGATTGAACCAGAAGAAAAGCGCGAGCGCCGCCAACTCCTTTGGGCGAAATGAGCGGCTGCCAAGCCATGCGAGCATCAAGTCCTGCGGGTTGGCAAACAATAGCGAATGCGATGGCGGACCGGCTTCGGCGCGAAGCCTTGTCACGGCAATGGAGATGAGGAAATGCATCACCCAAAAGCTAACAGCTGTTGCGAGTGACAATCCAGCACGAGTTGAAATGAGAAAGCAAACAAGCAGCGCCATCAAAAATGCCATCACAGCGGACATTGAGAGCCTTTGGAATTCGCACTGATGCCGTTCTCTGCGAGCCATTGAAGAGGAGCGCACTACAGCTTCAACGAGCGCCCTTCTGACACGCCATAACGCCAGAACGGCTACGGCAAGGGCGGCTCCAGATGCTTGCTCATTCTCGTAAGGAAAGCGCGGCAGACGCATCAGCCCGAAGGTCATCCCAAGCAGCCTTTGCAATTTGCGCAGCAAGTAGAAAAACCATGCCGATGTGCAGACATCAAGCGGCATGAGGTAACTGTAGCCGATGATGAAGGGATAGAGCGCCAATGGAGTTGAACCGAGCGCTGTCCACGGTGGCTCGGTTATAAAGTGCATTAAGTCCCTATCCCTCGCGCGCACCTTTATGAACGGCACACTCGGATAGAGATGGTGCAGGTGGTTGAGCATGTCCACAAATGCGGCTACGGCAAAGCCACACCAAAGCAGGTTTGAACGCCAATTGAACTGCCCAGCCGCTATCTCCATCGGCATGCGAGTTATTGGGAAGCCAAGTTTTTCTTGGTGCGCCCAACGGCAGTAGATCAACAGCCCCAAGGAGGTATACGCAACGATCAAAGAAACCAAAAACACAGTCCAAGCAATAGCCGGCGCTAACCACTGGCTCTCATACCCGGAGCCGTAAAACTTACCGCTGCCAGTATAAAAGTGCCATGCAGCACGCTTATCGGTTATGGCGAGCCACTTCGGAATGTATGGGAAAAAGAGCTCCTGCCACCTGTTCGCCGGGTTCTCAAACCACGCCGGTGCCGGTATGACACCCATCAAGCTAACAATTTGATCGTGACCGATGAGGACGCTTTGAACAGTTAATCCAATGTGAATCAACAGCAGCTCGCCAGCGCTTAACGCCAATCTCGGATGAAGCGCTGCCATGAACCTGTTCAACAACCCCAAGGCGATGAGGAACACGAGGGCATTCATTGGCAGGGAGAGCGTTGTCATGTGGAGCGCATGCCATAAGCCCTCCGTTACCCCAATCCAATAGGCGTTGAGCGGCAGTAGAAGAAATGCGATGATGGCGCCACGCACAAGCTGCAGGCTCACCAACGCACCACGCAACGCAACCCCTTCAACTGCTTCTTCAGTTAGCCATCCTCTCCGATGAATTGAAAATGAATGCATGAGCACCTCCCGCCATCTGAGCCAACCAAAGGGTGACCGGAAAGCAGCATCAACTGAAAGGGCTGCGAGAGTTAACCGATGCCTCTATAGCACACTGCCCAGACAGCCCATTGGCGCTTTTTGCCATCGCCATGAAGGTCGTGGAGCGCAACTTATCTTGCAATGTGCGGGAAAGGATAACAAAGGACAACACGCGTTGCCATTCAAATCATGCAGCCAAGGCTGGCACTCCGTTAAGGTCGCAGTTGGGGCACAGCTAAGGTTGCTTCTGCTCCGATGATGCCTTGCCTTGTTGCGGTGATTCGCTGCTCCCTTCCGGCTTCTTCTGCTCCGGTGGCTGTTCCTCCTTTGACTCCTCCTCTTCTTTCACGCGCAATAATGCCTTTGCTCCGGGTGCAACAATTATCTCATCCTCTTTGCGCTCATCGTTTGCGAGCAGTATTGTGACGCTGGTGCACTCAAAAACATGCCCTTCCTCAGTGTCGCGCACGATGACCTTCCCTTCCGCCAAGAGCTTATCCTCACGATGCCAGTAGGTGACTACATTTGCGCTGCCGGCATACTGCCCGTGCTTGAACTGCAGGTTGCCGGTGGCAACGGCACGCCGCTCACGATAGAAGTATTCAACCCTCTCACAATCAATCACAGTTGGCTTGCGCCTTATGCGCTCACGCAGTGGCAACTTCTCCTCTTCACCCTGATTGTTTGCTTTCCCTTTGGCTTGCTCCGCGCCCTTTGATGCTCCGCTTGCCTGAGCATTTTCCTTCACCTTTGATTCAAGGTGCACCTTGCCTTGCAGGAGCACCCTGCGATCACGCCTGAACAGCTCAGCTTTTGGTGCGGTGAGGACTATGTCGGAATCCTCATAATGCACCAAGCCGTCGGCAAAGAGGTATTCCTTCTCCTCGTCATATGTGAAACGCTTCACCTGTATGACATAATCCTCGCCCTCCTCACGCACGGTCACTTCAGCGCCAAAAACTTTTCTCCCAACGCGCTTGAGCGGCTGCGTTGGCGAGTCAAATAGCATCTTGCGCTCCTTCTTTTCTCCACCCCTGGAATCCTTCGCCGGGGATTGAGCCGGAGCGGTCACTCCCATGCCGATCAGGTGCGTCAACGCTTCAATGTTCAATGGCTTCAACTCAAATTCTCCCAACGGTTGGTTGATGTGAACGATGAGCCTGACAGGAGGATGTGCCACATATTCGCCAGCCTTCATGTCCACATCAAGTTGGCGGCAATAGAACTGCACTTCATTCGTGCTCGCATATACTCCATCGCATAGGCGCAGATGATGCTCCATCGGCATGTAAATCACGCGCATCGTGACAAAACGCAACCTGTCAGAATCACCGATAACGCGGCATGGTATCTCAAGCACGCGTTCACGGTCTCGCCAAGTGATCCGTTCCATGGTCATAGTTAATCCGGCTTCGCTTCGCACAGTCACATCCCCATACACATCAATGTCGTTGGTGATCATGTTCCATGCGGCACGCTTTGCGCTAACCCTCAAAAGCGCCCTCCCGGAGGCGTAATAGATGGCTTCCTTCAGCCCATCCACCTCGGTCAATGTCCTCTGCCTGTTAACCCTTATGGTGTTGGCTTTTAACTCCCAAAGCGTCTCACCGTGGCTTCGTATCTTCAAGCCCCGTATGCGCTCAAACTCAACTGCCACATCACGGCGCAGTTCAGCATGAGATTGCGGCTGCTTCGTCTTTGGGGAGCGCAAACATATGCGCAATATGCAAAGTGAAGCGGTGAGGAGAAGAAGGAGCGCAGCAAAGCATTGCATGATGGGTTTCAAAGGGGACTTCACACAAGCCTCACCTCATCCTACTCCGGGAATGTCGGCGGAGGCGGAGGAGTTAACGGCGCTGATGACAGCGTAATTGTGATTGGAGAATTGTAACCCTCAACAGGCGTAAGCGAGGCATAGCCGATAGCGTAGCCTGCTGCCGAAGCTGTTATCATCACTGCAACACCTACGGGCAATGTCAGCTTGAATTCGCCATTGGCATCGCTCCTTGCCGTGTCAAGAAGCTTGCCCGCCGGATCATACGCCTCAACCGT
This sequence comes from Candidatus Thermosaccharophagus tengchongensis, assembly GCA_032161105.2. Classification (GTDB taxonomy): domain Bacteria; phylum Armatimonadota; class Fervidibacteria; order Fervidibacterales; family Thermosaccharophagaceae; genus Thermosaccharophagus; species Thermosaccharophagus tengchongensis. The sequence goes on along the minus strand of JAVHTD010000001.1, from coordinate 78,541 downwards.
TGCCCCCTGAACTGGCTTACCAACTGCGTCTCTCACAACCCCTGTTACTACGGCAGTCTTCTGCCCACCACCCGTGCCCGGCAAAGCGCCGCCACCGCCACCACCGCACCCTGACACCGTGAGAAATGGCACAAGGCACACTACAGCGAGAACAGCGAACCAACGCGCTCGCTTTTGCATCCATTTGCTTCTCATCGCTCATACCCCTCCTAACCTTGGGTGTGTTGCAATGCACTCTACAATTGCTCTAACTCAAAGTTCACATCGCTGAGTATCGCTCCATATAGCAGTGTAATCCGTTTCTCCTGCGGCTTGTAGCCATCAAGCTGCACACGAATGATGTATTCACCAGCTGGGGCGAAGAAGCTATATCGCCCACTTGAGTCCGTGAGTGCTTTTTCAATGAGCGTGCGAGATTGCGCGTCGAGCAACTCAACGGTTGCACCTTTGGCTGGCTGTCCACTTGCAAGCTTGACCACGCCACCAATGTTGAAGGGCAACGCCGGGAATGCCCCCTTCGGCGCAAGGTAAAGCGTCAGCTCTTCTCCCCGTATCATCACCGTTGCCTCAAGCGGCTCGTAATCCGGATGAGACACCCTGATTTTTTGCCCCCCGGATGGCACATCGGATAGCTCAAATTTACCCTGCCCATCTGTTTTTGTCTCCTTGCCGGCAATGGATACAGTTGCACCGCTAACTGGCAATTGCTCCTCGGCATCCAGCACAATCCCGACAACTGCAATTGGACGACCTAAACGGAGCAGTGCGATGTCGCTGATGTTTTTCTCTTCGCCAACAACCAACGGAATTGACGGCACATGTTGAGTGATAAAATCCGGATGCTCAACCTTAACCTTGACCAAGCCTGCAAGTATACCACTGAGCACAAACTCGCCGTTGTTGTCCGTCCACCCATAAACGGACAAGCCATCGGAAGTCGCAGTCACCATGGCATTGACAATGCCCCGCCTCGTGTCCACATCAATGATTCTCCCAACGAGCGTCGCTGATTCCGAGCGCCTTGAGAGCTTGACATCGCCAAACCGATACGGAGTTTGAATTGGCTGGGGAAGTCGCCAAGTCATCGCATGAGTTTGATAGCCGTGCTTTGAGACCGTCATCGGTATCTCGCGCATCCCGCTTGTGATAGCGATAGTTAGCTCAAACCATCCAACCTCATTCCCTTTGCTCTGCGTCTTCGTCCTGTAACCGTTGATGATCACGATGGCTTCATTAATTCCATCACCGGTCTCCTCGTCCACCACTTTGCCCATGACAGTGATGCGTGCGCCCCCTTTTGGAAGACCGCCTCCGCATCCAAAAAACGCAATTGCTGCGGTTGCGCTCGCCAAAGCCAACACCACACGAGCAATCACATTGCGCAACTGCATTCACCTCACACAGTGCCGCTCAAATGCAAATTACCTTCCGACAACCTTTGCGCTGATTGGCGGTATGATGAGCCAAACGCCGATTGGCTTGAATGAGCGCACCCAAAAGCCACCCCACGGCTCAATGACGCTGGCTGATTGATACCCATTTTCTTGCGTCCATGTCCAAACCCCCGAGTCAATCAAACCGGCTTGCGAAGCCGATTGCAAGTCCATGGGTTCACCGTCGCCATATCGGACCTTGAAGTCGCTCACACTTATGGGGAATGTGAATGGGTTGGCAAGCTGATTGAAACCGCCAAGAAGGGGCATTTCAAATGGCTCATCAGTCGGCGTCGGCATGCCGCGCACACTTATCGTTGTATCCTCGTTCAACTTGAGCCAATACCCAACGCCCGGGTGCATCGGTGTTGAGATGTTCGGATAAATCTCATACCTGCTCACCCCGATCAAGTTCGGCTGCCAATGGGCAAGCAACAGCCTCTCCCTCGGTATACCGAGTATCTCAGCTTCGTCGGATTTGAGCGGCAAGACTGGGATGCCCATCAGATGCCACCCGCTCTTGAATGTCTTCGTAACGGTCACCACTGAGCCAGCTGCATTCAGCATAAGCACATAAAAGCCAAAGCATGCGTTCCTAAACTCCGCAACTGCCGTTCCATCAGTTGCGCAATGCTCAATCGTGAACTTACGCAGACCGTTCAAGTTGATCCCGCTCGTTATAGCGAAGACACCCCTCTTCACATTGGCGCTCGCCCTCATCCCATCGCCACTGATATTCACCGAACCCTCATCAGCTCCAATGAGCGCCCCAAATAGTGGGTTTTCATTGTTCTCCGGACCTCGCACGCCATATGGGAAGTAGATGATCTTCCTCATCCCACCAACCGATATGTCCACCCTTATCCTGTTTGGACCGCCGATGTTGAAGAACTGCGGCGCAATGAAACCCTCACCGCCAACGACTTCAACCTCATTTCCTTCCTCGGCATATAAGTCATCGCTCATGTCGTTGCTGTATACGAGCTGCGCTACCGCATCTTGCGGGATTTCGTCACCTGATGGCGTTGTGCGATAGTAGTTGATGCCGATGATGACGCCGATTTCAAGCGGCACATTGAAGACATACAACTTGAAGCCAGCCTTTACGCTCGTGTCCAAAACATGCTGGCGGCGATACCAGTCGTAAAAGTCGAGCCCTTCAACTTGCTTAACAATCTGGCTGGCTATACGCTTGAGCGCCGGCACATCGCCAGATAGCGGCACGCTTGCGTTCGCATTATAGAGGTTGTAGTAGGCTTCATTGAAGCGCCTGAAGAAGCTGTCGTCCTCAATTGCCACTTTGAGCCACGCTGCGGCACTCATGCCGTATCGCCATATAGCCATCGGTTGATAACCTGATGGTGGCATGAAGATGGGATTACCCAATGGCGGTTGGTTGAGCAGGTCATAAATGGGCATCAGAAATAGAGGGTCACCGTCAAGCGGGTCACTTGGGTCAAACTTGGGTATAAGCCTTCTTGTGGCTATAACTGCCGCCGCTCTCGCCATGCCCTCTTCCCATGATGGATATGAGAGCACAAGTTCACCCCTGAATGCGTGGAATAAAAGGTGGACGAGATTGAAATAGTCAAAGCTGCGCCCCTCAAACTCGCCTATGCGTATCTCATCCGTTGATGGCGAATACACACCGCCATCAAGCGCATCAAGCGTGGTGTCCAAAATTATCCTAACTGTGCGCGTTGCCCCGGGCGGTGACGCCACTGGATGACCATAAACCTCAATCATCACCGGCATGGCGCCGTTGAGCCAATTGCGAATTGACTCCGCCACCTCCTTTCGGAAGCCAACAAATTCAAACTCCAACTTGCCCGCACCATAACTCTTTGAACGGAGCGCCAATGCCCAAAGCCGCTGGGTGAGCATCTCCGGGCGGAGTATGCGTTTCCTCCTCGGCTCAACTGCGACAGCAAGCATGTCAATGCCGAGCCGATCGGTTTTCCAATAGCCGATTTGGCGAAGGAAGCGTATGAGCCTTGGGCGAGTCCTCCTGAGGCGCCATTCGGCATCCCTTATCGCCCATTGAGTGCGCCACTGAAGCTGCTTTGCTGTGCGCACGCCGGATGCATCAACTGATATGACACCGGCTATGCCTCGTATGCGCGTCTCAAATGGCGTCCCATCAACAACTTCAAATGTGCTCTGACCAAACGACGCGCCGGATGTTAACGCCAGCGTGAACAAAAAGATGCCGAATGCCAAATGACAACTAAACGACGCCACACCGCACTGATGACCTGCATGGCGCATGCCGAAATTGCGCATGCCACATCCACCACCATCATTTCGTTGTGAATCGCCTCAATTCACTGTAGCTGAATGCGGTCGCCGTCTTCGGGTCTTCCGAGTCTGCGGCGATAGCCATCCAGTAGTAGCTCTTGGCGCGCAATAGCGGTTGACCATCATAAACGACACTCGTTCCCTTGAGCGGTATCGTCGTCTCCCACTGCGGATCAACTGCACCCGTTGGAAACTCGGCATACAGCTGCACCCAATATGCAGCAGCTCCATCCACAGGCTGCCATTCAAAGGTTATCTGCTCACCCTCACTGACTGAAATCACCGCATCGTTACTCGGTGATGACAAGCGCAAATCACCCAACGGGATGAGCTTCACTTCATTGCTCATCTCGCTCTCGCTGCCCGTAGCTGAAAGCAGCGTGATTGCATATCTCACGGGCTTAAGCGGCGCGTGCTCATCGGATATGTCAACGAACAATGGCAACGATGTCCCCCGTATTGTTGCTATTCGCTTGAAGCCGCCAATGTGAGCATAGCTGCGATAAACGCAGTAACCGGCTATATCCTCCCTGCTGACGGGCATCCACCACAAGGATGCCTCAATGATGCAGCCTTTCGGTGGAAGGCGCTTCCTCGGAAACAATTTGCGCGCCTCACCGAGCACCTTGCTCAACCCAACTACTCGGTGACGACGAAGAAACGACATGAAGGCATTAAAGCCCGCGCTATAAGCGCCCCTGGTCACAGATGCAGGGTATGTGAATGCTGTCCCGCTCAAGTTTGGTGGCTTGGGCAGCGGTTGGAGCCCTGAGGTGACTTCGGTCAGGGTGAAATTGAGCTCCACTTCCTTACCGCTCTCAACCTGAACACTCTGGCGAGCTTGCAGATAGCCATCTGCCACAACTTCAACGATCGCCGAACCGGCTGGCATTCCGCTCAAGCGATATCGTCCAAACTCATCGGTAACATCCGACACGGATGAGAGCATGCCGATGAGCGTAAACACATATGCACCCTTAATTGGTTGCCCATTTCGGTTCTTCACAACCCCACAGACGCCGCCAGTTGCGCCCTCCGGGAAGACGGTCACATCGGCGTTAAAAGTCCTTCTGCCGCTTGCAACGATGACATTATCGCGCTCGCCAATCAATGTCACGCCGGCAAGCTCGGCTGTTGCCCGCAACTTGTATCTTCCCGGAGGACAGTTCCTGAAAATGAAGGTGCCAAATTGCGTTGTCCTCGTGCTCGCTACAACTCGCTCACCTTGAATGAGCTGAACCTCAGCATCAAGCAGCGTATCCCCGTAGGCATTGTAAACGACGCCGGATATTGAACCTTTGCCCGGCTCGTCAAATACAACATGCAACTCGTAAGCGACATCGGGCTTAAGTTCAACGAAGTCGTATACTTCCCCGATGCCACTCAACTCAAGCTTGATTGCGTGCCTCGTTGGGGAGAGGTTCTTCAACTCGGTCGGCGTGACCAAGCCGGTTGGCTTGCCATCAATGGATATCAATGCGCCCTCAGGCTCAGAACTTATGCGCAATGTGCTTGTGGCACTTGCTTGTCCAACACTTGTAAGCTTGGCATCAACCATCACGGTTGAGCTGGGCATTACCATCACAAATGTGTTCCATTCGTAATAGCCATCAAGCCTGAGTGTGACCAAATGAACGCTTTCCGCGGGCACAAACTGCGGCAACTCAAGCTTTGTGGGGGTGCTCCCCGAAGGAGCTGAGTAGGCGTTGGTGTCAACTCCGTCAAGGAAAATCCTCGCCCCACCCGGGGTTGAAGTGACCAATATCACTGCCTTGGCTGTCTGATTCGGGATGTTATCGGGGCTCGTGGGCTTACCACCGCCGCACCTGATGAGCAGTGAGGTGGCTAAAGCGAGCAGCGCAATGGGCACTTTAGAATGTGCCGCGAAGTTGAAAGCTGACAATGGTAGCCTTGTAATCGCTGCCAGTGCCGACCAAATCCTTTCGGTCAATGCGCTCCATGTTGATGTCCAACCAAAGATGCTCAAATATGCGGTAGCCAACCGCGGCTCGGAACGAATTCTGCGCATATCCTCCAATCCCTCTGTTGCGGGCATGCACGAATGTCCCCATCAATTCCAAGCGCTTGCTCAGCCTATATGTAGCGTCAAGCGTCAAACTTTTGAATGCGTTATTGAACTGCCCGCCAACTTGCTCCGTTGCCCCGCCGAAAAATTGCTGTGTGCTCTCGCTGCTGAGCACATTCCAGTAGAGCGACGCATTGAGCTTGTTGCCTGCATAGTGCATACCCACACCGTAAATGCTCGTAAACGCCTCACTGCTCGGCTGAAGGAAGGATTGCATCTGGCGCGAGAACTGCCCGGTGAGCGTCAGTTTGCGTGAGAGCTGATAGCCAAGCTGCATGCCCCAATCAGTGCTGCTGTAATCGGCGATAAAGCTTGAGCCATAAGTCAACTGGCGCGAGAACTGGCAAAGAAAACTCAATCGGCTGCTTGGCTGCCAGTCAAGTGATGCCACAGTGGCAACTGACTTATTCCTCGCAGCTGTTAATGTTGAGCCGCCCTCGGTCTGGCGCTTGCGCCATTCACTGCCGTAGCCGGGTGAGCCACCGATCGCCCCGCTGTGGTATCCGATGGCGCTCATACCGCCCAAGCCGGTTATAGGGCGCTGTGCAGCGCCGAAAGTCCCATACCCGCCAAGCCCTGTCATCATCCCACCATACTGAACAGCGCCGATGTCGTATGCTCCGAAAGTGTATGGCAAACCGCTGTATGCGCCGGCAGCTCCGCCGATGATAAATGAGCCAATACCGGCGCTGCCTGAGCCGGTGAGTATGTTGTGCGAGAATGAGAGGCGCAAAGACCGCGATGCTTGAAAGCTCGTGCCGAGTTGAAGGTTGGAAGCGCTTACTGAGCGTGAGCCACTCGTTGACCTGTTTGATGACCAATCGGCGCTCAGGAAAAGCCTTTCGGATGGCTCATACTTGAAGCTGAGCCTGCATAGCGTTGTCCTTGTGCGTCCGCTTGAGCCATACCCTTGTGAAGCTGCCTTATCACCCGCCGAACTGCTGATGGCGTTCACGGATGATTGTGAATTATCCTCGTAAGCTGCATCAATGCTCCACCGCCTGCGTCGGTAAGAGATGAGCGCCGAAGTGCTCGCATACTCATTGCTGCTGCCCTTGCTGCCAAAGCTGAAGCGCTGGTGTGCCAGACGAAGTGTCGGCAAGTTGGGCTTGTCAAACGAAAGCGCCGCCGAGAAACGCTTGCTGCTTGTGGGTGACGATGACATGCCAAATGCGCTGGTGAGGTATGAAGTGCTCGCACTCACCCAATGTGATGTGAATGCGATGTGCGGAGTGAAGCGGTGAACCAAGCTCGCCTCAAACCCGGACTCGTTTTGATAGAAGTCGGCATTCTCAATCCTCGCAAATCCGGGCGTTACCTTGAGCAGGCGCAATGTTAACTCAGTCCTTGCACCGCCAACTTGCATTCCCCTGTATGGCTCACTCAATTCGCCTTGCCATGCGCTCCATTGTTGGCGTTCAACGAGTGTGCGTTGTGGTTGCAAAACCGTGATGCGTGATGGCGATGCGCTGCTATGTTCAAACGCCCTTTCATCAACCGAACTCACATTGCCACCCGATGGGCTTTGGCGCAAATCTTCCCCTCCCCGCACCCACTCAGCATTGTTTGCCCGATCGCCACTGAGCGTATTATCGCCAGCCTCATCCGCGCTGCCCGATTTAAACTCGCCCACCTGTGCGCCCGCTTCCGGCAGTTGAAGGCGAGTGCTGGATTGCTCACCACGCTGAGCCGATTCTGATACGCCCTTTTGCTCCCCATGAGCTTTTAACCTGCCGAACGAAAGCCGAGAGGCGATTTCAATCGCCGTTCCGCTGCGCGCCGGCCCGTTACTTTGTGCCAATTGCAAGTTGACCTCGCCAAGCCGCCCAAACGATATATCGGCGTCCAACCCGACGACACTATGCTGCCCGATGACAGCACCATGTGATGCGCGCTGCAAATATTCAACGGCGATGATTGCGCCAACTGGGACAGGTCGGACGAATGTTATCAAGCCGCTGATGTAGTTGATGATGTAGTCGCGATTGCGCTCCTGAAGGACACCGTTTACGGTCACCGATTCACTCCCTTCAACTATCGGGCGCTGGCTCAGCTGGAAAGGTCCGACTGTGTTTGCGCCCAAGAATTCCTCACGCCGCTTGACGCCGTCGTAGCTGCTCTGCCTCTGCGCCGCGCCCTGCGTCAGGAAGGAAATCCCGACTCGCCCACGATTCCCAAAATGCCAGTTGAGCCTTGCGCCCCAAAAGCGCCCAATGCCCTCGCCCGGTTGAGCAGCCTCGTATGTGACGATGATGGTTGAAGTTGGCGGTATAACAGTTGCCCCGAGGAATGTGAGCATGCCCGTATCGTAGTCAATTTGGTAATCCTCACCGCGCCTCATCTGACGCATATCAACGAGCACTTGCTCACTGCCCTCAACTATCGGGCTACTGCTCAGGAAGAACGGTCCCGAAGTGTTGTTTCCCTGAATGACATCCCTCTTGACTTGCGACTTACCCTCGGCAGTCACTATGACGAGTTCGTTTCCTTTGGGTGAACCCTGCCCAATGCCGTATACGCTTTCAGCCTTACCATCAAGCGAGTAGCGAAGTTCAAAGCCCCTTGTCCATCGGCTCAAGGATGCAAACCTGTTTCCGACGATTGATAGGCTCATGTCGCCGTAGCGCAGGAGGAAGTTGCCCACCGGATACTCAAGCACAAATGTGTTTGACCTCGGGCTGTATGATGGCGTGTTGAATTGTGCACGCACGCGCAGCTTCCCCAAGATTGGTCCTTCAACCGTGATTGAGGAGTAGTGGTAAAGCGACTTCGCAGCGCCATAGTTTTCCTGCACGAATGCAGCCCTTCCGGCGCTGCTTGAAGATTCCACATCGCGGATGTTGTAGGAGAGCAACCCGGTGCCGCGAATTTGCAACTTGCGCCAAACGCTTCCTCCCTCCCTCGGCTTGCTTGTAAGCTGCTTGCCAAACCCAGTCTCTGCGTGAGCGCCACCGAGTTGCGTCAGGGATGCGATGCGCCATGAGCAAAGCTGCCCATCGGCAACTTTCGGCATCGGCTGTGCCTTGACTATCCTGCTCGGTTGGCTGTCAATGTGCTTCATCCTGCTCAGCTTTATCTCATCGCCGACACGAATTGCAACCTCGGTTTGGTCGGCATCACCTTCAACACCCGCTACGGTATACCCACCACCGTCATCCGCATGCGCCGGCATGTTGGTGCCAGAGCAACATACAAGCAGCGTGCCTATGAAGGCAACAATGCACATCCAGCGATGTTGATGAAGGAACACCTTTGAATGAGCGCCGACGCATTCGCTCACATGACTCACCTTATTGCCTCAATGGCACTCCCAAGGCATCGCCACTTGAACACGCAAAAGGGACATCACGCACCGCATGCCGACAAACTCTAACACCGTTAACTTCGCTGCTATTTGCTTACTCCCCTCGGCGTCACCACGATAAACCTTTGCGACCAAGCAGCTGCGATTATGCTTTTCTCGTCCGCTGTCATGAGCAAAGCCCTTGCCTTAATCGCCGGCATGTGCGCCCTCGGTATGCATTCAAGTTCAACATCCACCTCTTGCGGCTCAGCGCCCGACTTTGCAACTGTAAGGCTTGCCTCAGCGAGAACAACGGTGTATCTTCCGGATTGCGTCCCACCGAGCAACTCAACTTTCAAGAGCGCCTTCTCAACCGACTCAAGCAGGTAGCGCAATCTCAGCTTCAACTTGATGCCCGATTCAGCTATAAGCTCCGTCCCGAATGGCGGCTCGGAACTTAGGAAAGCAACTTCATCCCTCACCACGCCAGTTGAATACACCACAGTGTCAGCGGCGCATGCTGATGCCTCCTGCCCGGCAAACAAAGCAGCAACAAGGTATATGCGCCCGCTCACATCTTGCGGTATGATGACCTGCCTCCCGAAGGGGACAATGTGCTCGCCAGTCATCGCCGATATCCTGCTCAAGTTGCCCTCAAGAACATGCTTGCCACCCTCGTCAATGAGGAAGATGTAGATTGTGCCCCAACGAGCATTTCGCAACGCGTATTGTATCCTTCCCCTGACGAACACGGGCTTGCCACATTCAATCCTCGTCCCCTCTGGCGGCGATACATCAATGAAGCGTATCATGTCCGGCTCATATTTCGGGTCACGAACGAGTGTCAGGTCAACTCCGCTCGTCACCTTCCCTTCGCTCACCGTGACATTCGTGCGCACAGCCCTGCGATAGCCGGGCAATGCTGCCACAACCACATAAGTCCCCTTTGGAAGCCCGGAGAGCGTATACTGCCCCTTATCATCCGTGAGTGCTACCCTCGCTAAACCCTCAACATAAACGACAGCCTTTGAAACCGGCATCCCATCCTCGTCAAGGACAACGCCGCATATTCTCCCAGTGCCGGAGAGCAGCATTATTGGCTGGCGCTTCTTGCCCTTGCAACCGTGCATGAGGAGCAAAGCTGCTGCGGCAATTAAGGCACACGCCAATACCATTGCACCCTTCCTTAGCGCCATCATTCATCAATCGCCCTCACACATCAAAGATGACTTGCGCCCTCCAGCCACCGGCGTCGCGCTCAACCTTAAGCCCGTGATATGTGACGGCTTTGATGTCGCCATGCAGCTCCGCATTTGTCTCCGAGACCGGTTCACCAAATGCAATGGCGCGCAACTTAAAACGCATCTCACCGTGTTCGTCGGAGAGCTGACTCAACTCCTCAACCTTCAACTCCTTGAAGATGAATCCATAGGCATCGTGTTGAAAGAGCAGCTCACGCAGCAATGCCACAAGCAATGCCTCGTATGAATCCGCCTCAACTTCAACGCAAATGGATCGCTTTGGCTTAACCGAATCTACATCGGCGATGATGCTGAACATGCCTGCAGCAGCGTTCTCAAGCAGGCTCTCAAACGAATCGCCAAACGCAACCACACCGCTATCGGCAGTGTGCTCAAGCAGTTCAAAGCGCTTACCCTTCGGACGCATTTCCGTCTTCACCAACTCTCCCACTCGGTATGAGCGCTGCATCAACAACTCTATCATCCGGATCCAGCCTCATCAACCTTATTCCCTGCGCAGTCCTTCCGATCAGCGAAATCGCCTTGACACGCTGCCTTGTCAGGATACCTTTAGCCGTGATGAGCAACACCTCATCATCCTCGCGCACCGTGTGTAACGAGACGAGCTTGCCATTGCGCTCGCTCACCTTAATCCCGATGACTCCCTTTCCACCCCTCCCTATGCGCTTGACTTGGTCAAGCTTTGTTCGCTTCCCAAAGCCCCTCTCGGTGACGAGGAGCATCTCAGTTGCATCCGGCTCAACAACATCCATTGCGGCAACGACATCACCAGAGCGCAACTTTATGCCCCTTATCCCGCCAGCTTGCCTGCCCATTGGACGAACATCCCCTTCCGAAAACCGTATCACCATCCCGCCGGCTGTCGCCAACACGATGTCGCGCTCGCCGTCCGTCCAGCGCACCCAACAGAGCTCGTCACCGTCATCAAGCTTCATTGCCTGAACCCCTCTTGACAGCCTCGTCTGGAACTGCTCAAGCGGTGTCTTTTTGACCAAGCCCATCCTCGTGCACATGAACAGGTAACCACCTATGTCAAACCTCGGTATCGGGACTGTGGCTACAATCCTCTCGCCATCATCAAGTTGAATCAGGTTGATTATGGGAATCCCGCGAGCCTGCCTTGAGGCAACCGGGACTTCGTATGCCTTGAGATGGTAGCATTTGCCCTTGTTCGTGAAGAAGAGAATTGTGTGGTGCGTCGTCGCAACAAATATGTGGGAGACGGTATCTTCCTCCTTCTTCGTCAAGGCGAGCACTCCCTTCCCGCCGCGCCCTTGCACCCTGTATGTGCTCAGCGGCACGCGCTTTATGTATCCATCCCTTGTTATCGTGATGACGAGGTCTTGCAGGTCAATCAGGTCCTCAAGCGATGCCTCTTCAGGCTCCTCTGGGATGAGTATAGTCCTCCTCGGGTCACCAAACTTGCTCTTCAGCTCCTTGAGCTCTTCTTTGATGACCTCCATAAGCTGCCTCGGGTGGCGAAGCAAGCCGCGCAAATACTCAATTCGCTTGATGAGCTCACGATACTCATCCTTTAAAGCCTGTTGGTCAAGCCTCGTCAATCTGCCGAGCGGCATGTCAAGGACGGCATTTGCCTGTTGCTCCGTCAACTTGAACCTGCTAATGAGCCTGTCCCTTGCCTCATCTCTGTTCTCCGACTTCCGTATCAACCTTATCGCCTCTTCAATTCGCCCGGCAACAGCCCTTAAGCCCTCAAGTATATGTGCGCGCTCCTCAGCTTGCCTGAGCTCAAATTCGGTTCGCCTGCGCACAACTTGCTTTCTGTGCTCAAGGAAGTGGAGCAACATCTCCTTCAAGCCGAGTATCCTCGGCTGGTTGTCAACGAGTGCCAGCATGATAATGCCGTATGTCGTTCGCAGGCTTGTGTGCTTATATAGCTTGTTCAAGATGACCTTCGCATTCGCATCCCTGCGCAGCTCAATGACGATTCTCATCCCCGTGCGGTCCGTCTCATCGTTGACATCCGTTACGCCCTCAAGCTTTCGCTCCTTGACGAGATTCGCTATCTGAACGATCAGCGCCTCCTTGCTCACCTGATACGGCAGCTCTGTGATCACAATTCCGGTCCTTCCGCCCTCAAGCGTCTCTATCGTTGCGCGCCCCTGTATCGTTATCGTCCCCCTGCCAGTTGTGTATGCCTGCTTTAACCCTTTTGCGCCGAGCACAATACCGCCTGTCGGGAAGTCCGGACCGGGGAGGAAGCGCATTATCTCGTCCAAGCTCGCATTCGGGTTGTCTATCAGCAGGATGAGCGCATCAACCACCTCACTCAGGTTGTGTGGCGGTATGTTCGTAGCCATCGCGACAGCGATGCCAGTTGCACCGTTGATGAGCAAGTTTGGGACCTTTGATGGCATTACAACTGGCTCACGGTGTTTCTCATCGTAGTTTGGTCGGAAGTCGACGGTGTCCTTTTCAATGTCTTCAAGCATCGCCATCGCTATCGGAGAGAGCCTGCATTCGGTGTATCTCATTGCAGCCGGCGGATCTCCATCTACGCTGCCAAAGTTGCCATGCCCATCAATGAGCGGGTAGCGTGTGTTGAAGTCTTGAGCCATGCGCACAAGCGCATCGTAGATTGGGGCATCTCCATGCGGGTGATACTTCTTCATCACCTCGCCAACAACTGCCGCGCATTTCTCCCTCGGTCTGTCCGGAAACATCCGCTGCTCATACATTGCATATAGGATGCGCCTTTGAACTGGCTTCAAACCGTCACGGACATCGGGAAGGGCGCGGCTGACTATGACGCTCATCGCATATCGCATGTAGGATGTGCGCATCTCATCAACGATGCTCGTAGGGATTATCTCCCTTGCGATGGTCGTGGACAAGAGGGCTCACCCCTTTCTACACCCCAAGGGGGGTGCTGTAATGCTGCGATAATAGCGCAGTGACAACATCGCCAGTTGCAACCCGAGCTCATTCACTTGCGCTGTCCGAATGCCCCTTTAAGCCTCTCAAAGAAGGATTTATCAGCGCCCTTCGGGCGCACATTCATGCTCTCGGCGAGCTCAAGGAGGAGCTTACGTTGCTGCTGCGTCAATTGCTTTGGCACATCCACCTTAACGGTCACATAGAGGTCGCCTTTGCCTTTACCCTTTAAGTCTGGCATACCCTTGTGCGGTATGCGCAGCACCTCATTTGGCTGCGTTCCCGGCGGAATGACGAGTTCAACATCGCCATCAAGTGTGTGTATGGTGAGCACATCGCCCAACGCAGCCTGCGGGAATGTGATTGTCACTTCGGTGTAAAGGTCTTTGCCCTTCCTTTGGAAGCGCTCATGCGGCAATAGCCGTATTTGGATGTATAGGTCACCACGCTGCCCACCATACCGACCTGCATTCCCATGCCCCGGCAGACGCAATTCCATACCATCCTCAACACCCGGCGGTATCTCAACCGTCACAGTTTGAGTCTCCCTTTCCCTCCCGGTTCCGCCACAGCGCTTGCAGATGTCATCAACAACTCTGCCACTGCCACCACACGATGGACATGTGATGGTAGTAACCGACCTGACAAAGCCGCCGAAGCTCGTTTGTGAGTATGTGACACGCCCGCTGCCACCGCATTCCGTGCAAAAGCGCATTTTGCCGCGCTCAGCACCAGTCCCACCGCAATTGCTGCAAGTCACGAGCAACGGGACTTGAATCTCCTTTGTAGCGCCATTGTGTGCCTCCTCAAGCGTCATGAAGAGCTCAACTGTTACATCCTCGCCTCGCTCAGTGCGCCTCTCACGCCTTGAAGACCTCGTCCCGACACCAAAGAATGAGTCAAAGATGTCAAAAAGCTCGCTGAATGGGTCGTATGCGCCAAAGTCGCTCCAAGATGACACAGCCGGCTGAACATCAACCCGCCCATAAAGGTCATACATGCGCCGCTTCTCCGGGTCGCTCAAAACTTGATACGCCTCAGCGATCTCCTTGAACCTCTCCTCCGCCTCTTTACGCCTATGTGGGTTTAGGTCGGGATGCCACTCCTTAGCCAGCCGCTTGAATGCCCGCTTTATCTCCTCCTGAGTGGCATCACGGGACACGCCAAGTATTGCATAGTAGTCCTTGTAACCCTGCGGCATCTAACCTCAACTCCTGAACGAGAGGGAGTTAATCTGGCTTTTCCTCATCCCCCGATGCTGTTCTTGTCTCCCCTTCACTACTCGCTAACGGCGCGACTGCCACCTTCACCCTCGCCGGGCGAAGCACCAAATCGTCCATCATGTAGCCGCGCTGGACTTCCTCAAGTATTGTGCCCTCGTCGTATTGGTCAGTTTCAACCCTTTCAACTGGCTCATGATACTGCGGCTCAAAGCGCTGATTCAAAGCCGGTATAGCTTTTACGCCGAGCTTGCTGAGGGCGTTGATGAACTGCCTGTGAATAAGCTCAATGCCGGTCTTTATCGCATCCAAATCGGCGGCATCCTTCATGGCTTCAAGCGAGCGCTCAAGGTCGTCAAGCACACCCAATAGCTCAACTAAAACTTGCTTCTTACCCTCACGGAAGGCGAAAGCCCTCTCGGACATAATCCTCTTGCGAAGGTTTTGATACTCAGCAACGGCACGCAGCCACTTGTCACGCAACTCCTCATTTTCACGCGTGAGCTCCTCCACACGCTTGCGCAGCTGCTCAACTTCGGCTTGAACGGCTTCAGCAGCTTGAGCTTCAGTTTGACCCTCAAGTCGCTCTTCAACTTGCTCTTCAACCTTAGTAGCCTCACTTATCTCATCATGCGCATATAAAGCCGAATTGCCCCTCTTTGCATCCTCGGTTTCGTTAGGTGTGGACGAGCTGTTACTACCGCCATTGATTGCCATGACAACATCACCCTCCGCTCACTAATTATGCCTCTCGGTTTTGGTGTGGAGGGCACGCGATGGACTCGCAGAAGGTCACAGTTGGGCAGCCCAAAGACGATGCTGCTAATTTACATCATTGTAACGCAATGACACGAAGCAGCAGCGAATTGTTCAAACGCATTTCCCATACACCAACACTGTCAAAGGAATGCGGCCGAAAAATTTCCTTGAACGCCTTTTCACGCGCCCACCAGCGAATGGGAGGGCATCATGTCAGGTTGCCTTGATCCAAGAAAGAACCGTTGCCGGTCGCCTTAGCCTATGTTAAAATTGGCGCAAACATACAACGCCAAATGCGATGGGAAATGAAAAGCTGAAGTGCATGAGGCACTGCAGCTGGTTTGAACGAAATCACGGCAGCCGTCCATACCTTATCATACGAGAGGGGACTCTGATGAGGATGGTAACGCCCCAAAAACTATGGCGGGATGTATGCGCTAATTGTAGCAGCTTCCAATGAAGGCAGGTGAGTTTGGTGGGATGCTGTCACCGCTTCCCTTCGTCCATCGTGAAGCTGGTCATCGTGCTCTGCCTGTTCAACCCATGCCCACTCGCCATCGGGCAAACCATTACGGGGCGAGTCTTTGAGGATGCTAATGGGAACGGCATTTATGACGAAGGTGAGAAAGCTATAGCAGGCGTGATAGTCACCGACGGTGATAAGGTGACTGTAACGGATGCCAATGGGCAATACAAGCTTGTTCACAATCAACCGACACGCTTCGTATACATCACGCAGCCAACCGGATGGAAGGCAACTGGCGGTTGGTTCAAAAGGCTGAGCGATGTGAAAGCGGACAAGACATTTCAGGTTGACTTCCCGATGGTCAGGCAGACGCAACAGACACCTTTCATCTTTGCGCACATCACAGATGTGCACATTGCGAGCCCGGCAAATGCGCTATCGCTTCACAAGCTGCTAACTGAGCTTGATGGCGCCAAAGTCAAGCCATCGTTTGTCGTCATCACAGGTGACCTTGTGGCACTCGGCGATGCCGTCACGGCGAAGGTGGCAAAGCAATGGTTTGAGCTTTTCACGGGAGCTTCTGAGGGCGTCTCGCTGCCGATATACCATGTTGTTGGAAATCACGATGTCGTTGGGGTTAACTTCAAAGGTGCCGATGGTGTTGATGCATTCTCGGATGACTACGGCAAGGGCATGTTTGAGGCGCAACTAAACCCACGCTACTACGGCTTTGAGTATGGCGGCATACATTTTCTGGCTCTTGATCTCCATCCGATATACGACAGGAGGCAGGCTATCGGGCTTGACCCAAAACAGGTTGAATGGCTAAGGCAGTATGCGCGCTGTTTGAAAACCGGAACGAGGCTCATCATTTTTACGCACGCGCCAATTGTGCAAATGCCAGCACAGCAGGCGATTTGGCTGCTTGGCACATTCAGCCATTGCAAATTGCTCTCAATTCATTCGGGGCATGACCACAGAACTTACTCAATTAACTTTGGCTCATTCCGCCAATTCGTATCGGGTGCGCTCTCTGGGAGTTGGTGGACGGGGGCAAATTCGGATGGCTACCCGCAGGGCTTTTCAATCGTAACCGTCGGCGATGACAAAGTGGATGTGCGCTACACGCCCGCTTGGAAAAAACTCGCACCAATACCGGTTGAGCCACCCGTGACCATCGCTCACGATGGCTTTTACACAATACCGATATACTCCGGCGCTCAAAAGGTCGTGATTCAGACGCTGCGAATGCACGCCGATGCCAAGTCAGTGCGCGCGAGGATTGGCTCCGGTAAATGGGTTGAGATGCGCAAGGCGCGTGATGAAGTTTGCACATCACTTTGGGAGGGCGTCATTGAGACAAATGAACAACCGGATGGCATGACGATGTTGACGATACAGGCAAGCTCGGACGGGCTCAATGAGACGGCACAATATCGCATCTTCGTCTACAACGCAAGGACGCCGTATGAGGCTCGTGAAGATGCAACATTGCAAATTGAGCTGGATGAAGTTGATGGCATTGTAACGGTGCTTTTTGAGGGTGAAGAGGTGGCGAAGGTGCGACCGAACGGTGACACGAAAAGGGTAAGCGCATCGGTGAGCATACCGAAAAGGCTGCTGACGAGAAAAGTCGCTTTTGTTCGTCTCATGCCGGGTGCCATTGACAACTCGCAAGTTGACGACTTCGTCATCCGAAGCGCATCCCTGATTTATGGCGGGAGAAAGCTCACCGACGAGCGCATCATTGGAACGCACGCTGCGGGCGATGACGCAGTTGGTAAGCAAATTGAAGCCACGCTCCTGTTTGAGCTGCCATAGAACATGCGCCATCATTGGTGACAGCAGCGAGTGCGCACATATGCGAGGGTCATTCCGATGGTGAGCAAGATGGACATACAAGAGAGATTGAAATTGCTCTCGCTGGAGGCATGCGTTGAAGTCGCCGACCCATTTGAAGAGACACAGCTGCTAACACCGAGCGGCGTTGCCGCAACTCAGCGCCTGATTGGCAGGCTCGTTAAGTCCATTTATGTTGCAAAGGCGCCATCACGCAGGGGCACGAGGAAAGTGCGGTTGCTTAAAACGCTGCTGACGAATGCCTGCCGAAATGACTGCCGCTACTGTGCTACGAGCTGCCTCGTTGACAGGCGAGTTATCAGCCTAACACCACATGAGCTTGCAACGGCATTCATGGAGATGTATCGCAGAGGGCTTGTCAGTGGGCTATTCCTGAGTTCTGGTGTTCATGGCAGCGCCGATGCCACAATGGAGAAGCTCATAGACACAGCCATCATCCTGCGGCGCAAGCTCGGTTATCGCGGCTATCTGCATTTGAAAGTCATGCCGGGGGCAAGCGAAGAGGCTATAAAGCAAGCGGCAAAGTTTGCCGACAGGCTATCGTGCAACCTTGAAGCGCCAAATGCGAGCAGGCTGAAGGCAATTGCCCCAAGCAAGGATTTTGAAGGGGAGATATGGAAGACGCTCACGCTAATAGGCGACTGTGCAGGGGAGACGCTAAAGTGCGGTTACACAACGCAGCTTGTCGTCGGCGCTGCGGGCGAGTCCGACCGTGAGATATTGAGCACAACATGGCTTCTATACAGGCAACACGGATTGCACCGCGCTTACTACAGCGGCTTCATGCCGATACCGGGCACGCCAATGGAAAACCACCCACCAACATCCCCACAAAGGCAATTGAGACTTTACCAAGCTGACTGGCTGCTTCGCTTCTACGGGTTTGAACTTGATGAGCTCGTCTTTGACGACGCCGGCAACTTGCCGCTTGATGTTGACCCGAAGATGGCATGGGCAACTTCGCACATGGATGCATTCCCAGTTGAGGTGAATGAAGCACCGAAGGAGTTACTTTTGCGCGTTCCGGGGATCGGAGTGACCGCTGCTGAGCGTATCATCAGGGCGAGAAGGGAACGCAAGCTCACATCAGTTGAGCAGCTTATGGCGCTCGGTGTGGCAATTGAGCGATGTGCTCCGTTCATTTTGCTTGATGGCAAGCCCACAACAAGGAGAAGGGCAGCCCTAATGCATTTGCCGTTCAAGTCGGAGTGAGCTCAAGGGAGCACATCAAGGAGGAGCGTCAAGTTGCGTTTGGACAGCGCCCTTGATGTGAGCGCAAATTGCAAAGCTGCTTCGTGCAGTTTGCTCCATCCGTCCAAGCATTCAAGTATGCACTCAACTATGCGCTCAGCCGAGACCTCATCCCAAGGTATGCAAAGGTGCGGTGCAAATGCATTCATGAACGCCTTCACCTTTGGGTCATAGCTGATTGCGATTGTTGGCACACCAACCATGCATGCTGCGATGAGGGAGTGCAACCTGACACCGATGAGCAAGTGAACCCCGTCAATTGCCTTCCAGAGGTCGTAGATTGATGTTGGCGCAATGTGCACGGCATTAAGTGAGCCCAGCTGCTCACAGAGCCATTCACTCAGTGGCTCATCTTCCCTTGAGAAGCTTATGCAGCGCACAGAGGAAATTCGTGGGGTGAAAGTGAGCACGCCTTGAGCTATGCATTTTGCAACCTCATGAGCGCCGCGCCAATCACGCACCGCTATGGAGAGTCCGATTTGCCCCGATGGCGGTGCAGCCTCAAATGGTGGCTCAATGATGAACGCCAAATCGGAGGTGAGATGCACCTTATCCCTTTCAGCGCCGAGCTTGAGCGCCAGCTCAAACGACTCCGTGTCGCGGAATGTGAGTAAGCTGCACGAGCGCAATGCCAATGAAGCCAATCGCCTGCTCACTTGTCTTCTCAAAGGACCAAGACCCTGCGCAAGCAGTATAGCTTTTGAGCCAAGGCATCGCGACAGCAAAAGCAACGATGCGTAATAGAGGAGGGAGCGAAAGCTCGTGGCATCTTGGAGCAGGCTCCCGCCACACCCGACTGTGGCATTGGAGCCAAGGATTTGCGCGGCTATAGCCAACATGTTGAACTTGTGAATTGACATGACGGCATGCGTGCGCCGTGTTTCTCCCGCATCACCGCTTATGACGACGGCATCAAATTCGGCGAGCCCGCGCATGCCGGATAAAAATGCCCCGAGCATCATCTCATCGCCGAGGTTGCCATGTCCGAAATAACCGAGCAAGAGGAAACGGAGCCTTGACCGCTTCGCCATGACTTTGCTCATTGCCGTTTCCCCTTCACGATTGGGAAGCCAACCGCCGCTAATGCCAATGAGCCAATGAGCCATCCAATCCAAAGCCCGTGTGCAGTCCTCAGAAGCGATACGCAAAGCGGTGTGTGAACATGCGTGAATGTGTTCAGCATTGAGAGCTGCCCAATGAAGCCGACGAGCAACAGCGGAATGCTTGCTTGCCTCATCCCTAACGCTCTCAACCCGAATGCCAACATGAGCATCGGATGACCTATAAACGCCTCTTTGAATCTTGGGCGGACAACGAGCATGCGCTCAAGCAACTCCCTGAGCTTGAGCTCCCATGTTGGCGCAGCCTCGGGAACAATGTTTCCGGTGCGTATGAGCCAATATGCCCCAGCCGCCAAGACAGCGAGGCTTATTGCGGCATGCCACCAAAGCACTGGTGAGGTGAACATCCCTTTAAGCCTCCGCAAGGAAGCCTCAAAGCGCAAATGCAAATCCGCATCGTCGCCGTTCAACCACCCGCTGATCAACATTACCGCCAAAATGAGCATCGGGAAGAGCTGCGATACCTTCACGCCACGAAATTGCTCAACGGCAACCATGAATCGCCTATCGCAGAGCAAGCTGACGATCAATGCAGCACCGCACAATGTCACAGCTGAGCACGCAGCAAATTTAACCGTAGCCAACGATATGCATCCACGCAAATCGCGCAAGTCCGATTCACCAGCGCTGTCATGCTCCTGTAGGACAACGCACGCTGCCAGAATTGGGAAAGTGAGCGCAACGGCAAGGGCGCAGAGCAACACCCAAACGGAGTGCAGCGCAATTGAGCATGCTATTGCGATAGCGCTTAACGCAAAGAGGAGTTCAAGTCTCGCTGAAGCGCTCGATGGCAAAGCGACGGCGAGAAGTAGCACGAAGCCGGCAATGGCTGCTACTGAACTGACTGCCACCGTGAAAATGCGAACGGCTTTGTTTGGCATTGGCTGCTTAAGCGGCTTTGGCATGCCCAGCCTGAAACCACGAGCATGCAGCGCATCGCTTAACCCCTTGACTAATCTCCCGGCGCTCTCCAATGAATCGCTTGCAGCCCCCGTCGGCATGCGAATGTAACAGACCCTAATGCCGCGCTCAAAGACCGCCCTCACAAACCTTTGGATGACCTGCCCGTGCGCCTGCAAAGCCATCTCCTGCTTTGTTATGCTGTGCAAGCGCACAACAGCGCCATCAAGCTCCCTTGCAAGGCTTTGCTCACCGCGCTGCTTTGCAAACTCAATCGTCGCCATCAAGAGACCATTCCTTCGCATCGCCCTTGCGACATCGCCTATTCGCTCCCTGTATCCGAGCACCTCTTCACCGTCAAAGACCAAAAGCGCAGCGCCATTTGACTTGGCTTGCCGCAGGACATAGTTGAGCCACTCATCCGTGAGCTGCTGCGTGTTTGAGAGGCGCGCAACTACGCTCAAGCCCGATGCCCTTATCGCGGCAGCTACCCTCGGATTAATCCCGAGCCCCTCGGAGCCAATGTAGGACAACATCGCATTGCCAAAAAGCACTGCGCCATCGTGCGAGAGCATGAGCTTGCACATGTCCCTTCCGACCTTCGCCCTGAGCGCCGAATGCAAAGCCTTCAAGAGGGCATAATCTCCCGACGAGAGCATGATGCTGTTATCTTGCGGCTTCCATCTCAAGCTCCCGGCTTGCCCCATGACCGTGCCCCATAATGCCCTCGGCAGAATGGCAACATCACCCGACGAGACCAAATCGCTCAACCTCATCTCCGTCACTGCAACGCCCACAGCCCCGCAGCGCTTAAATTCGTTCAGCAGCTCGCCGAGCCTTTTCCCCGAGAGCGCCCCCAAGCGCTGCAACTCATTGCAGTCAAGCACAATGGCAACCGTTTGATTTTCCCTCTCAACCATCCACCGACTCGCCCCGGCATATAGTGAGACAATCACACCGATGCCGATGAGGAGCCACAGCAAAAGGAAGTCACTGCTTGATCTGGTGAATCGCATCACGGACACTCTCACCCCTTGGTGTGCTCAATTCGGTTGCGGCGTTGAATCCCGCCCAGCCACATGCACGGCGATGTGAACGATGGCACCGCTAACCTCAAGCCTCAATCTGCCATCAGCATCAGCCGAAATGATTCCCTCGGCTGGCTTTCCACCGACATCGTGTTCAAGACCTGACGCGCTTGAGATTGAAATGGCATGCCTTGAGCCCGGTTTGATTTCATACTCGCCAGACGATATCGTGAGAGCAAACCTCGCCGGCTTAGCTGCGCTTACAGCTAACCTGCCATCCAAAGTGCCGATGGTCGCATCGCTCCCGTAAAGCGAGATGGAGATGCCATCTTTAGCGTATCTTTGAACGACCGCCACGAACCTGCCCTTGCAATCAACTGCAATCGGCAATGGCTTGATGAATGCCAGCTCGTGCGGTTGGACAAACTTGTGAATGATGATGCGCCTTGAACTGGCACCAGTTGGGAATTCCGTGCAAGCGCTTGTGAGCGTAGCTGCACCATACACATTGGCATCAATGCCGATGGAGGCGAGCTGGGTTGCATTGGAGGAGTTCACCACAGCAATGCCACCGTCAAACAGCGCAACGCCCAACCGGCTGTCAATTAAATTCGGCGATGATAGCAGCTCAATTTGCGAACCCCTTCTCAACAAGTCACCATGAAACGCTTCAAAGCTCCTTGAAGCCGTGTTCCAATTCGCCCAAAGCAGCGTCGGAGCATAGATCGCAAACCCATTACCAAACCGGTTGATGCACATTGCCACAGCCTCACTCGTTATCCTTCTTGTGCGCCTCGGCGTGCGCATCATTAGCGCATATGGATGCGCGCCCATGAAGCGCAAGACTGCCGCAATCGTTCTGAACGGCATCTCACCATCACCGAGAATGTAGCCCTCCGTGAGCGATGGAAATAGCGGGTGAGGGAACAGTATGCTCATTCCGAGCGCCAAGTTCGGATCAACGATGAGCATCCTCGCACCGGCTACACCGAACAGCTTTGCGAAGTCCTGCGGCATTAGCCTGAATGCCTCACCAGCTGGGGATAAACTCGCACCGATGTCCGAGATGAGCACGCCGCCGTTTGCGACGAAGTTCGTCAGCCATTGAGGGAGCATGTTAAGCGGCTCATCGCCAAAGCCCAATTCGCGAAGGTGAGGCGGCGGCATGGGCATCCCGAAGCCATAAAGCAGTTCGCCAGTCTGCCCAACTACACGCGGTGAGATGAATAACGGCGATGGCATCAGGATCACTCTATAGCGCAATGGATTGATGCGCTGTAGAGAGTCAACGGTCAGACAATCAACTTGCCCGTAGCGCGTTCCGAGTTTGAAGGCGTTGAATAGGGCATTCGGCTCGCCGAAAATCAAGCGCTGCGGCTGCGCATCCACATGACCGCATGGTGTGGCGTAGCCGTAAAGGGGCATTCCGTCTTGAACGACACCCTCGGCAAATGGGATGTAGAGGATGGCAGCGTGTGTCATCGGCGCAGCACGCCATATGCCGGTTTCGGTGAGCTCGCCCAGCAGCTCCGAAAGACCTTTTCTCAATTGCTCGTCCGACTTGAATGGCTGCCACGAATTGAACCCGATCCCGCATGCGCCATTCAACGCCGCAAGCTGCACCCAGTGAATGAGTTGCAACAGCGATACCTTGCTTTTGCCAAGCTGCGATGCGAGCACCGGAATGACGATGGAGGCGTTTCCGCGCCTGCCAATTGAAACCGCATGAGCATTGTGCGATTGCAAATCGGGTTCGCACGCATGCGGAAATGCTGCTGTGACGATGCCATCGTAAATTGATGGCACACTCGCAATGCTGCGGTAGGTTGAGAGCAAGCCAGTTATCAGCGGGCGGCTGCCGTCGGCATCGCGAATTACCCTCCCCCAAAACCACATGAGCCACTTCAGCGAGCTCCACCTGTAAACGGCTCCCGAAATGGACGCATGTCCGTAATGCGTTGGCGATTGAAGGTCATCAAGGCGCATTGCGCCCTCCTGAGTTAGAGCGAGCAAGTTAGATATCGGCACCCCAAAGGCGGTGGAGAGCGTTTTCAAGTCACCATAAGTGTGAATGAGGTATGACCTGAAGCCGTCGTCGCTGTATCCACCGCATTCGGCGGCACGCTCATCCGGGAAGTTGGTTGTCGCCCACGCAACTATGCCCCTGTGTCGGCTGAGCCGCCTGACAGCCTGAGTGAGCCACTGACGCACAAAGTGGATATAGCGCTCATCATAAACGGACATGGGAATGCCTTTTGGCGGCTTGGCATCAATGCACACAACCGCAAACAACCCTTCACCATTAGCAGCCTCAAGCAGCCTCTCAGCTTCCGAGATCTGTTCAAGCGCATCTTGGCTATAGCTCAGGTCAATCCAAATGGTGTTGAAGCCGGCTTCCTTGTATGCCTTAAGTTCATCGGGTGAGTTCAACCCGCGCGCGAAGAATAGCGCTGTCGGTTTGCCATCAATGACGAATTGTGCTTTCCCGTTCTCGCCACGAAAGACGCTGGCTTGATGCGCCTCAGCACAAACCACAGGGACGGCGAGATAGATTAAAAGGATGAGCCAGTTCGAGAGCCATCTACCAAACTTAAATTGAATGCGCCCCTCATAGTGCCTCTCAGCCGCATCTTCGCAAAGCGCCCTCATGCGAGCCGTGCAGTGCATTCACATCATCCCCGATGGCATCCCTTAACCATCTTGTGCTGCAAGCAGCACTTGCAAGATTGCGCAGCCGTGCGGATCGGTCAACGAATCAAGGCTGCCCCAACAACCTCAAGGTGCATCTCACTGCTCCTCTTTGGCATGACGCAAAGATGAGCCGAATGACATTGATGCTGCCAAATCGGCTTTTAGCAAACACCTGAGCAGCACTTTGGCGCCGCCCTTGTCCAACGGGTGGTTGTTGTTTCCGCACGATGGTGATTGGACGCATGATGGGCAACCGCTTACGCATGGGCACTTTTCAATCATCTCGGCAGCACCCGTTAGGAGTCCCTCAATGCATTCAAATGCGGCTTCGCTGAAGCCAGCCCCTCCGGGATAACCGTCGTAGATGAAGATTGCCGCACACCCAACTTGCGGATGAACCATGTATGAAACGCCGCCCACATCCCTCTCATCGCATACAGCTATAAGAGGCATGAACGCCACAAGGGCATGCTCCGCTGCATGCAATGAGCCCATCGTGTCAAACCCATTTAGCTGGATGTGGGATAGCACAGCATCATCGGGGACAATCCAAAGCGCCGCTGTCTCATACTCCACCTCTGGCAGGTTGAGCGGCTTTACCTCAATCACTTCATTAGTGCGCATCCTCATGCGCCTATAACCGACGACGCGCTGCCTGATCTTAGCTTCACCAAACCATGCCTTTGAGAGCCAGCCATGCCATTCCCTCAACGGCTTCGTTATCTCCACCTCCGCCCGAGATAGCGGAACTGTATATTCATCGCCCTCAAATGGCTTTACGAATGCCGTTCTCCCGTCAATGTCAAGCTGCATCACGCGATATGATTCGCCGGCGTGAAGGTAGATTGCGCCCTCATGAATGGTCGCAAATGCCCTCGCCTCATCAACCGTCCCTATAAGCAAGTTGCCCCTTGAGACATCCCGTATCTCATACTCGCTTCCCGTGATTGACCTTATGCTTATCTGATCGTGCGGGCGACCATCGGCATTCCAAAGATACCAAACCTTTCCCGTCCCGCCAGACCTCACCTTGACCAGCAGCTTTTCCTCAGACAACACCTCAAGGATTCGTAAGGCACTCCCACCAAAGTGAGTTACATCGCCATCAGTGAGCGGCTCTTCACATGCAGCGCAAAGGAGATGCGATGCGAGGATGTATAAGTTGTTCACATTGACGATTGCCCTTTCGGTCGGTCTTCCGAAGATGTATTCGGGATGGTTGATGATGTATTGGTCAACTGGGTTGCCCGTGGCTATGAGTATGGCGAGACCCTCCCTAATCCTGCCGGCTCTTCCAGCCTGTTGCATAGTGCTTGCAATGCTACCCGGATAGCCAACGAGTATGGCGGCATCAAGGTGTCCAATGTCAATTCCGAGTTCAAGGGCAGTCGTGGCGATGACCGAGAGTAAATCGCCATTAGCCAACATGCGCTCAATGAGCCTGCGCTCCTGCGGCAAGTAGCCGGCACGGTATGAGATGACCTTGTTAACCAATCTGGGTTTGAGTTTGGCTAACTCCTCCCTTGCATAGCGCAGCAGCAACTCAACTGCGGCTCTTGACCGTGCGAAGACTATCGTCCGTATGCCTCGCATCATGAGGAATGTGAGCAGGCGCACAGCTTCAGTCATCGCCCCGACCCTAACGCCGTCGGGCAAGCACGGCGGCTCCCAGAGAACGAAAACCCTGCCATAAAACTGACCGGTGTCATCCGAGACGACCTCACATTCAACGCCAAAGAGAGCCTCAGCGAGCTCGTGCGGGTTGCCCACCGTCGCGGATGCGCCGATGAACAACGGCGATGAGCCATACAGCTCACACAGTCTTTTCAAGCGCCGGATGATTGAGGCGACATGCATTCCGAAGACACCGCGATAAACATGCAGCTCGTCAAGGACGACGAACTTTAACCCCCTTAAGAACCTGCGCCAAAGCTTATGGTTCGGCAATATGCCGGAATGGAGCATGTCCGGGTTTGTGAATACGAGGCTGCAGACTTCGCGAATCCTCCTTCGCTCCGCTATCGGTGTGTCGCCATCGTATACGCCCGCCGGGACAAGCTCGCCCAACTTCAACTCCTTCAACCTGCGGAGCTGATCCTGGGAGAGAGCCTTTGTCGGAAAGATGTAAAATGCGGTTGTGCCCGGCTCACTGAGCAACTTGCTCAGCACTGGTATGTTGTAGCACAGCGTCTTTCCCGAAGCCACTCCAGTCACAATGATCGTGTGCTTTCCGGAGTTGATGGCGTCCACTGCCCGAGCCTGATGTTTGTATAGCCTTCCCACACCGATCTCCTTAAGGGCTTCGGCAACCTTTGGATGAACTTGCGATGTCGGCTCGCCGTATTGTGCGTTCCTTGCCGGTTGAAACTCAACATGCCGCATCTGACCACGATACCACTTTTGCTCGCGGAGCTCGCTCAAAAGGTCTTGCCATGATGAACGGTTCATCTACGCTCCACCCAGAGCACGAGAATTATGCTGAGCAGGTAAAGGAAGAGTATAGGCGCAGCAAGGAGCATCATGTTGAGCGGGTCTATCGTCGGAGTGACCACGGCACTCACCGTGAGTATGGCGATGATGGCATGCCGCCACTTGCTTATCAATGCCCTTGATGAGACCAAGCCCATCTTGGCGAGCATCATAAACACAAGTGGCATTTGAAATGTGAAGCCCATGGCAAGCGCTATCTTCGCCACTGACCAAGCATATAGCCGAACAAAGTTTAGCACTTGTGCATCCTTCGGCAAGAAGCGAAGCATGAAGAGAGCCGCAATCGGTATGAGGAAGTAAGCCGTCACCATGCCGCCGATGAAGAACAGAATTGAAGCCGGCATAAGCATGGCGGCAAAGCGCTTTTCATGTGGGAGCAGTCCCGGCCACACGAACGCCACAACTTCGTAAAGTATGAGGGGCGCCATAATGGCGATGCCGGCAACAATGGAAAGCTGCAGCCTGAAAAGCAACGGCTCAAAGATGGATGAGAACACGAGCGGCATAGCATACTTCTCCATTGCCGGTCGTATCGGAAAAATGATGATCTCCCAAATGCGCTCATACTGCCACCACCCAACAGCACTCCCAATAGCGGCATAAATGAAGCACCGAATTAGGCGCGCTCTCAGCTCAGCGAGGTGCTCAATGAATGTCATCTCCTTCATCGGGTTTGGCGGTGGACGACGCCTTTTGCGCTTCTTCGGCTGCCTAACCTGCGTCGTCACCTCAGTAGCCGTCGCCAATTGCTGCTCATTCATCTCGGCTGCGTGAACATCCTTTTCCATGAGCACCTCGCTGGATGAACCATTACCTCCGTTTGAGGAGCTGCCCGCATCGTTAAAGCCCTTACACTCGCCCTGAAATTCGCCCGGATGGCTCATAGGCGATCACCAACTTAAACCTAACCCTTGGGTGGGAAGAGGAGCTTTTGAATCTCCGGCTTGTTGAAGTTATCCATCGTCACCACTGTTGCGCCCGTGTCAATGCGCTTTGTTTCAATCTTCTCCCCCCTTATCGCCTTCATCGCCATCTTGACACCAAGGTAGCCCATCTTAAATGGGTTCTGGACTATGAGAGCCTGTATCGTGCCCGATTTGAGCGACTCAATCTCCGTCGGCGATGCGTCAAATGCCACAAGCTTGACTTTGCCCTTGAGACCGCGCTGCTCAAGCACCCTCGCACATCCTATCGCGCCCGGCTCATTGGCTGCAAATATGCCCTTTATGTCCGGATGCGCAGTGAGCATGTTTTCTGTCACTTGCATCCCTATGGTGGCATTACTCTGCGAGTATAGGACACTGACGAGCTTTATCTTCGGATACTTCTTAAGCCCCTCCTTGAAGCCCTGCTCACGCTGATTTGATGTCGCAGCGCCTTTTATAAACGGTATCAACCCGACATTCCCCTCATACCCGATGAGCTTTGCGAGAACATCGGCAGCGATTCTTGCAGCTTTGATGTTATCGGTGGCGACGAAGCAAAGCGAAATGTCTGGGTTGAGACCGGAGTCAATGGTTATGACTGGTATGCCCGCATCCATAGCCCTTTTAACTGTCGGCACAAGCGCCCTCTCATCGCACGCCGCCATAACGATGGCGTCAACGCGCTGCGTTATGAAGTTCTCTATGATTGACTTCTGCGCTTCAACTTGCGTCTCATCCGCCGGACCACGCCATATTATCTCCGCTCCCTCCTCCTTCGCAGCCGTTTCAGCGCCGGCTTTGACAGCGAGCCAAAAGTCAAATGCAACCCCCTTCGGCACAACGGCTATCTTCGGCTTCCTCGCAACGGGAGCACCCTTTTTGCCGGCACGCGTCTCACGCGCCCTCTCACATCCAAAAACTGCAATCAACACAGCAAACAGCATGATGCTGCTAAGCAAACGCCCAAAGCGATGACAGATGCCGCACATCACATCCTCACCACCCACTTGGTTGAAGTTCGCATGATATTTTGACAGCCTTTTCCGTCACCGATAATTGAGCATATGTTGAACGAGCGCATCGCTGTATGGACACCATCAATTTGCGCCATCGGATGCACCTCAAACCGATGGCGCTCACCTCTCCGGTGATGCACTTAACCCGGCTTCTTCGGCACCAATGACATCAGCCCTCAACCACTTTAACCCCAACCTGCTCATCGCCAGCTTGAACACAACTACGGCAGCTTCAAGGATGACCCGCCTTGAAAGCTTTGATTTGCCGCGCCGCCTATCCTCAAACCTTATCGGGACTTCAACGATGCTAAGCGAACGAGCACATGCAAGGTAAGTGCAGACTGTGAGGAAGCCATACCCCTCAACTTTGATGAGCCATGGTTGAAGCTTTAACAACCCGTTGCGCGAATAGCACCTGAAGCCACTCGTGCAATCCCTAACATTTAAGCCGAGCAAAGTTCTGGCAACTAAATTTGCACACACAGAGAGGGCTTTCCTCCACAGTGACCAATTCTCAACGCTGCCGCCCTTGACATACCTTGAGCCAATTGCCACATCAACCCCCTCATTAATGGCTTCAATCAGCCTCGGGATTACGGATGGCTCGTGTGAGAAATCGGCGTCCATGTGCGCAACGATGTCAGCACCATGCGTGAGCGCATACCTCAACCCGGCAATGACCGCAGATGCATACCCGAGCTTTCCCGGACGAAAGATCAAGTGCACCCGCTTATCCCTTGCCATTATGGACTTGACGATCTCGGCTGTCCCGTCGGGTGAGTTGTCATCAATGACGATTACATGAGCCTGCGGGACGAGTTCGTGTATTCCCTCAATTAACGCCGCTATGTTATCTGCCTCGTTGTATGTCGGTATGACAACCCAAACATTGCAACCGCTCACGATGATCACACCCATTTAATCTTTCAGCCACTGCTCGGCGGCAGACCGAAGCTTGCCACCTTCATAGCATAAAGCGATTAGCGAGAGGGCGCCATTATATCTAACACGAGGGCAGTGAGCACAGGAATTGGAACGGGTCAAAATTACACTTGCAAGTGTCATTGCAGCTTCCGGAGCATCGTTGGAGCGCACCATCGGAGGTGTGAAAGATAATGGATGTGCTTAATAGGTCACAAGCTAACGGCGATGTCAATGAGGGGAGCGTCAACAATGCTGATGAGAATGAGCAGCGTCATCAATCATCAGACAGCATGGATGAGGGCGACAAGGAGTTTGCAACAATCAAAGCCAGCCAATCACCTGTAGGGGATGCCACAGAGATATACACGACATATGATGAGTTGAGCCGCTCTGAAGCGGCTCAAATTGGGCAGCCAAGTGAGGATAGCGAGGCTTCACAGGCGCAGGTTGAGCCGATCTCCCTTGAAGCACAGGTAATGCGTGTCGGCATCGTCATTTATCGCAAGCTGACAGGGACTCGCTACGACTTGACCTGCACGATGAAGCGGGGCAGCAGGAAGGTCACAATTGATGGTGTTCCAATTGAGGAGCTCATTGAGCGCAATTACATTGCCCCAATTGCGCCCCTGCTTGAGCGAATGCGTTCCGAAAGGCTTTCCTCATACGAGGTGGACATAAACATTGGCGGGTTGGAATGGAACCAAGATATCAACCCGCTCATCATGGGATATGCACTTTGGCAGGCTTTGGATAACATACTCAGCAAGCTATAAGGCACAGGAGGTGAAGGGGATGGAAAAGGTGGGAGTCGGAGTTATCGGAGTCGGCACATTTGGCGAAGTGCATGCATTGGCTTATTCGGCACATCCAAACGCGGAATGCGTAATGGTGTGCGATATTGACGAGCAGCGGGCAAAGGCTGTTTGCGAAAAATATGGCTTTAAGGGATGGACCACAAACTATAGGGAACTTTTGGAGCGGGATGATATCCACGCCGTATCAGTTGCCACACCGGATTTCGCCCATCGCCAGATAGCCGTTGATGCCGCTGAGGCAAAAAAGCATCTACTCGTTGAGAAACCCCTCGCCACATCGGTTGAGGATTGTGAAGCCATAATTGAGGCTGCAAGGCGTAACGGCGTCACGCTAATGGTTGATTTCCACAACAGGTTCAACCCGGCATTCGTGCGAACAAAAGAGGCAATTGATTCGGGTGAAGTTGGTCAACCCCTCCTCATCGCTGTGAGGCTAAACGACACAATCTTCGTTCCGACGAAGATGCTCTCGTGGTCTGGTAAGTCAACCGTAGCTTGGTTCTTGGGAAGCCATGTCATTGACCTCATAAGGTGGTTGACAGGAGCCGAAGTCAAGCGAGTCTATACGGTGACGAGGAGCACGCTGCTAAAGGGCATGGGGATTGACACGCCCGACTTCTTTGTGAGCACGCTTGAGCTTGATAACGGATGCGTTGCAACGGTTGAGAACTGTTGGGTTATCTCCGAGAGCTCACCAAATGTGTATGACTTCAAGTGTGAGGTTGTTGGGACAAGTGGAACTATCTTCATTGACACAAGCCATCACGGCATGGTGGAGAAGTATACTCAATGCGGCGCATCGTATCCCGATGTGATCGCAAATGTCACCGTGCATGGTAAACCAGTTGGCTTTGCCATCGCAAGCATCCATCACTTCGTTGAATGCATAATGAGTGGCACACAGCCGGTAGCGAGCGGCTTTGATGGATTGCAAGCCACAAGGGTCATAACTGCAATGGAGGAATCAGCCAGATTAGGCACACCAATTGAGCTGTAGGATGAGGGCATTCACAATCATGTCCATCATTGCTACAGGTGCCCATGCAACCCTCAATTGCGATCAGCCAAAAGGTGATGCCAAGTAGTGTCCCTCATTCACCTTTCAGCCGTTGCCCCAAGTGACAATGCCGGAAGGACATTTTCAGCCACAGCCACATCGTAGTTGAAAATGATGAACCCCTTGGCGCCCATCCCTCTGACAATTTGCATCTGCTGGATGACTTCAACTGGTGACAAGCCGGGAGCTGAAGCCCCGATTCCGGGGTATAGTGGCACCCTGCCCGAGACAAGCTTGAGTTGCCTTTCAACCGTCTCCTTGAATAGGGCAATGTCAGCCGTGTAGTTCATCGGGCATACAAAGTCAAGATAGCCACGCTCAATCCACAGCAGCCAATCCTGTCCGACTGTATCACGGCATCTCGGGTAATCCCTGAAGACGGCTGCTGACACTTTTATGTTCGGCTTAAGTTTCCTCGCAGCCTCGCTCACAGCCGCCACAAGGCGAGTTATCTGCTGACAGCGCCATTGCCTGTATTTATCGGCGAGCTCACCATTAAGGACATCCTTCGGGAAATTGTTGACGGTGATTCCCATCTCCCTCTCAAACCTTTCCCTGCAACCGTCACAATAGCAGCAGTTGGCGTTCGGATAGCGGATGTAGTCAAAGTGTATGCCATCAACATCGTATTTGCGCACAACCTCAATCATTGACTCAAACTCAAGCTTGAAGTTGTCCGGGTGAGATGGGCAAAGCCAATTTACATCGTTGCCATTCAAATCCTTCTGTGTGCGCCCGAGCTTCCTCATCCCCTCAACAAACTCTTTCGGTGCGTTGACCAAATTCCAGTTGACCTTCCAAACATGGACTTGGACGCCGAACTTCCTCGCTGCGGCAACGCACGCCTCAATTTGATCGCCAAACTTTTCAACCTCCGGTGCGACCGGCAGCACATCGCTCTTGTAGTAGGCGATGCCGCCCCAGAGCATGTTTGGTAAGATTGCATTGAAGCCATGACGGGAAAGCCATTCAATCGCCCTCTCCCAAGTCCACCCCGGAATGCCGAACGCTGAATGACACCAAAGCGCACGCCACTCACCAATCACTGATGGCTGTGCACGAAACCATGCATTGGTGAGCAAACCATTTGATTCAATGGCGAGATGCAGTGAGCGGACATACTCCCCTCCTTTTAGAGCCGCTTCGCAATCACCGCGCATTGCCTCCGCCTTGGCTATTAGCTGCAGTATCTCATTCTCGTATCTCTTGCCCTTGGCATTCTCTTTGAGCCAACCAATGCATTCCTCGTAGCTCACAAAGCCGGCAAACTTACCTATGCCATTGAGCGCATTTGATGCGGCAATCTGCCATACATCCTTGGTGAACAAGCCGAGCAGCGCAAGCATCATCATGGCTTTCTTTGGCTCGTCTTGCGGTAGGAGGATGTGCGCCATGTAAGCCCCACTTGAGCTGACGACCACCGCCGGAAAGCCGGTCGGGTTGCGATCTGAATCATACCACTCGCCGATCACGCGCGCATCGCCCCTTACCGGCTTGACCACATTGATGTTCCATGAGCCCTGTGCAATCTCATTCGGCAAGCCAATGACTGCCTTCGTGTCAAAGTTCACATATGCAAACTGCCCTTGTCTCTCTTGGCGCATGTATCGCACAAGCTCAATGCCGAGCGCATCAGCCAACCGACTGTGAATTGAGTAAAAGATGATGACCTTGCCTCCGGAGTTTATGAACTCAATTACACGCCCAACCTCAGCATCGGACATGTGCGGGTTATATGGGAATATCGCCACAGCCCTCCCGAGCAATGCACCAGCTTCAACATCGGTGTCGTTGAGCACACCAACATCAACCCCAAACATCCCGAGCAAGCGCAGCATCAAATCAACGCATCTTTGCACCGCTTGCCACTCGCCAGAACCAGAGCGGAGTGTCAAATCGCCCCTTATAACCACAATTGAGTGCACGATACCTATAAGCTCATCAACCGCCACGAATGTCTCCTCTTGGCGCTCGCCACGCCACACCGAGAGGCGAATGCAATCAATGGCATGCCAGCCAGTCGGCTTACCTTCGGTGACAAAGTCGGCTTTGTTTAAAGTCACCCTATTCCATCCGGGCTTTGCGAGCCTAAACCAGCCGGCATACCAACCGTCACCGCTTCGGAAGTAGACTGTGAAACGCCCGATGGCATCCGGGAGGCTCGGATTCACACTTATTGAAAATGCATCACACCGAGATAGGTCAAGCTTTACGGGCTTATCCCAGTAGCGCCTCTCAACCGGCTGAGCGAAATCGCACGGCAGGAGAAGCGCTCTCCCGATAACGCCCTCACCGGAAAGCCTAACAGGACTTGCTCCCTCCATCGCTCGCCATGCCTCTTGAGCTTGCTCATCGCTGCCATACTCAAAGCCATCAATGGTGACCTGCTCAACCACTGCCGTATAGCCGTCGGAAAGCATCCATGCGATGACAAGGGAAGCCAAAAATGCCATAAGCAAGCTATGCCACCTCATCGCTCATCACCTCGTGTGCAAATTGCAGGAGCAGCTTCAGCCGCGAAAAATTTCGTGTTGCAGGGGCAGATGAAATCTGCCCGCTTCTTTCGGGCGCATTTCGGGCGCATTTCATGCGCCCCTACTTGTTGAAAAATGCGTCCTCACAAATTATGCCCGCTGTGAACGAGCATCATCTCAACGGCATTTTCGCTCAGCATGCGCAATGGCATTTGAAAGCTTCCATGGAAACGACTTCAATGTGTCACTCCCGCTGACACGCAATCTGGGGAGCGCAAACGGATTATCGTATGGTGTCAAAGCGCCACCTGACTTGCGCCATGCAGTTTTGTATCCCGCAGATTTAACGCGCTCAATGACGAAGGAGTTATATTCGCCAGCGGGATAGGCAAGTGCCGTCACTTCCACGCCACACTTAGCCTCAATTTGAGCTTTGGAAGCCCTCAATTCAAGGTCAAGCTGCGTCAGTCTCAATCTCGTCAGGTCAAGATGATGAACGCCGTGAGAGCCAAACTCAATACCAAAGCGCCTCATCTCCTCAATCTGCTCCCAACTCAAATGCCCCTTTGTCCCAACAGTGCCAGTCACAAGGAAAACCGTCGCCGGCGCGTTGTAGCGCTTGAGTATCGGGAAGGCTTTCGTATAGCTGTCAACATACCCATCGTCAAGCGTTATTGCAACCTTGAGCCCGGTGAAAGGACGCCTGTTTATAACGGCATCTTCAATCTCGCTCAACCTAACAATCCGAAAGCCGCTTTGAATAAGGTGCTTAACTTGACGCTCAAAATCCTCCGGGGAAACCGTCAGGTCTCTTTCAAGCGCACCGGCATCCGGTCGGACATGGTCAACGCGATGATACATCAACACGATGGCACAACCAACTTGAGTTACAACATGCCCGTGCGATTTTACCTTCTGTGTTGCCGTTTGCCCTCCGGAGCGCTGTGATGCGCATGGGGAAAAGAAAGCGCAGAAAATGGCGGTCAAGGCGAATACCCCGATAGCTGCGCGTTTCCAAAGCATCAACGCCTCACCGCTGTCACCCTGATTGTTTCACGCAACGGCAATGCGAGCCGTGACAGCTCGGTCACCTCATCAAGCCTTAGACCATCTTCAATTGCGCACAGCTCGTAAAATGCATCGGCTGCGTTGGGTCTGCCCTTCGGCGGATAGAGGATGAATGGCATTAAGCCGCCTGCATGCCTCCCTGCGGTGCACAGAGTTTTGTGCGTGCAAACAATCAACAGGCAGACATCGCCAAGCCTTTCCCACTCAAGCCACAGTGGGCGAATTAGGCGCTCATCAATTGCTTGAAGGACATGGACTTTGAGTTCCGGGTCTTTAGCGTGCCCGGCAAAATCCGCCTCTCGGATATGAACAACCAACACATCCGTCCGGCTGAGCTGCGTCAGGATGAAGTTGGCAAGCCTTTCGTAGCGCTCACTCAATCCATCAGCCCAATTTTCCGGCGCATACCAAAATGGCGAATGAACGAACGCCCCCATTGCCCTGCTGACACCAGTCATCGGCAGGTGAGTCGTCACCACATCAACAAATAGCATCTCAAGCGCTATCTGCACTGATGGGAGCGCAATTTGGTGGGATGGCTCATGGGGCAGAAGCAAGTTAATTGGCTTCTTGCCCTCATCACGCCTGCGCTCATTCAACTCAATCTGGTCGAGCAGCTCAAAGGTGTCAAGCATGAACGATTGAAGTTGTGCTTCCTTCTCACCGACTGGCAGGACATCGGTGAGCGCCCTTCCGTCAGCGTCATCCGGTGAGGGGCAATAAATTGACGAGCTGCCATCGTGCCAGATGAGCAAATGGTGCAGCCTGCCGGCACGATATAGCTCAAACTGACGAGGCTGCAACTTCCCCTCAACAACCCTTAGCACCTCATCAACCTCGTCATCGCTCAGCTCATCGGCTGCAAGCTTGTGCACAGTTTCCCCATCCGTGCTCATAAGGCTCACGCACATAGCCACATTGCGCACATCAACATAGACACCAAGCGCGCTTGCAAGCCATGCGCCACGGCGAGTGTATGCGGCAAATGGCTCATAGCCGAGGACTATCAAAAGAGCGCTCTCAGGTTGCACTGGAGCCCCATCCGGTATCGTGGGCGCAACGCCGACAGTTGAGCGCATCGCTATGGCATCAAGCACCGGCAATGAGGCAGCCTCAAGCGGTGTCCTGTTCATTAGAGCCTCGCATGGCTCATCGGCAGCCCCATCAAGGAGCAGCAGGAGCCATCTGTCCACGAGCCATCACCACGCTGGCAAAAGCATAATAGCCACTAATCGGTCGCCGTTGAGGATCACAAACACGCCTTTTCGCCACACAGTCTTCTGTAGGCTTCCCAATAGCGCTGCCTCGTTTTCTCAACTACATCCTCGGGCAACGCCGGTGCGGGCGGTTGCTTGTTCCAATTGATGCTTTCAAGGTAGTCACGAACGAACTGCTTGTCAAAGCTCTCCTGCGGCTTCCCCGGCTCATATGTTTCCATATCCCAGAAGCGAGATGAATCCGGCGTGAGGAGCTCGTCAATCAGCATCAACTTGCCATCAACGAGTCCAAACTCAAACTTCGTGTCGGCGATGATTATGCCCCTCTCCTCGGCATACCTTGATGCGAAGGAATAAATCTGAAGGCTTATTTCCCTAACCCTCTCCGCAACTTCCCTCCCGACCATGTCCACGACCTGTTCAAATGCGATGTTCTCGTCATGCCCGACGAGTGCCTTCGTTGCCGGAGTGAATATCGGCTCGGGGAGCTTCTGGCACATCTTCAATCCACTTGGGAGCTTTATGCCGCACACCTCCCCAGTTGCGGCGTATTCCTTCCACGCTGACCCGGCTATATATCCACGAACTACGCTCTCAATTGGAAGAGGCTCTGCGAGCTTGACGAGCACAGAACGACCCTCAAGCACCTCACGCTCACTTTGAAGCTCATCCGGAAACTCATCAACGGAGGCAGTAATAAGGTGGTTTGGGATGATGTGCCTTGTGCGCTCAAACCAAAAAACTGATAGCTGCGTGAGGATGAAACCCTTGTCCGGAATTGGCGTTGGCAGGACAACATCAAACGCCGATATCCTGTCGGTGGCAACGAGCAACAGTGCCCCGTTGACCTTGTAAATGTCGCGCACCTTGCCGCGCTTGAGCAGCGGCACTGAACGCAAATTCGTCATCACAATCGGACCCCTCACACGCGCACCCCCTATAGCGAAGGTTTCACAGGCGAGACGCAATTGGTGTAACCGCGCGAGTGGGCAGCAGCTGCAGCTTTTGTGTGCCTTATCCCATCACCATTTTGCTGCTTTGCGCTCACTTCCGAAGGTTCCCTCATTCAAGTTTGCCTTGATGAAGCTCATTATCGCATCCTTGTCGGGCGGAAGCGGCTCGGGTAGCCTTGCCAAACGCATGGCTGTTTGAGGATCCTTGAGACCATGCCCGGTCAGGACACAAACTGCAATTGGCTTTTCATCGCAGCGCAAACAGCGCTTTTGTAGCGCCCGCTCAAAATACCCTTCCCTGTGGAGCTTTAGCAACCCGGCAACGCTTGCTGCTCCAGCTGGCTCAACAAATAGACCTTCCTTCTGAGCGAGCAGTTGATATGCAGCTATGATCTCGTCATCCGTAACGGCGATGATTGTCCCGCCGGATTCATCCCTTGCTTCAATTGCCCCATTCCACCTCGCCGGGTTACCGATGCGTATAGCTGTTGCAATCGTCTCCGGATTCTCAACAGGGTGACCGAGCACTAAAGGCGCGGCTCCAGCAGCTTGCACTCCGACCATTATCGGCAAGTCACGGATTAAGCCGCTCTTGTAATACTCCTTGTAGCCCATCCAGTGAGAGGTTATGTTCCCGGCGTTCCCAACTGGCATGATGTGGAAATCGGGCGCACGCAGGAGAGCATCGCATATTTCAAACGCAGCCGTCTTTTGACCCTCAATCCTCTCAGGGTTGATTGAATTGAGAAGCGCTACATCCCCTTCTGAGCCACATATTTGGCGCACGATGTTGAGCGCATCATCAAAGCTGCCGCTGACTGGGCATAGCAATGCACCGTGAGCGAGAGCCTGAGAAAGTTTCCCGAGAGCCACTCTCCCCTCGGGAACAATGATGACGCATCTGATGTTAGCCCTCGCGCAATATGCAGCAGCTGATGCGGATGTGTTACCAGTTGAAGCGCATATCCCAACTGTGTAACCCCTCTCAAGCGCCTTTGAGACCGCGACAGTCATCCCCCTGTCCTTGAATGAACCTGTTGGATTCGCCCCCTCATACTTGAGGTAGACGAGGAGGTTCCCACCAATCAACCCCTCAATTGCCCTTGACCTGATTAATGGTGTGTTGCCCTCGCAGAGGGTCACAATCGGCGTGGAGTCAGTGATTGGCAGAAACTGGCGGTAGCGGTGAATGATGCCGCGCCAAATGTCGCCACTCCCAACAACTTGGCGCATGTCATCTTCGCTGCTCATGCCCATATACTCCCTTCAGTAATGTGTCAATCGGCTTCCACCCAGAGTGGTTTCCCAACGCTTTGAACGACATCAAGGCTTGATATACCTTCAAGCGCTCCCCTCAACGACCTGTATGGCGTTGCATGGGTTATCCAAACTATCTCCGCCGTCTTACCGTCGCTTTCCCTTTGGACAACTGATGCAATGCTAACACCTTCAGCACCAAACACGCCTGCAATCTTTGCCAACACGCCCGGCTTGTCAGCCACCCTCATCCTGATACAGAATCGGCTCACAACATCATCTATGCTCTTGAACATACCGCCAAGCCGACACACACATGGCAACCGTCCTTTCGCATCAAGCCTTAAATTCCTCGCAGCGTCAACTATGTCACCGACCACAGCACTTGCGGTTGGTGCGCCACCTGCCCCTTGCCCGTAGAACATTAGCCTTCCAACGCTGTCGCCCTCAATCACGACGGCGTTGTAGTTATCGCTCACGGATGCGAGCGGGTGCGTCTTTGGCACGAGCGTCGGATGAACGCGCAGCTCAATTAACCCATCGTGCTCGGCAGCTATCGCTAACAGCTTGATCACATATCCCAAACTGCTCGCGTAGTCAATATCGGCTGGCTCAATGTGCCTTATGCCCTCACGATATATGGCATCAAGCGGAATGCGGTAGCCGAAGGCTATTGCTGCCAGTATCGCAATCTTATACATCGGGTCAAACGCATCAACATCATCAGTCGGGTCAGCCTCCGCAAACCCCTTCGCCTGAGCCTCACTTAGCGCTGTGGAGAAATCCAATCCATCCCTCGTCATGCGAGTGAGGATGTAATTCGTTGTGCCGTTGAGTATGCCGACAATGCGCTTTATCCTGTTTCCGACGAGGCTCTGCTTGAGCGGCATTATGATCGGTATACCGCCGCCAACACTCGCCTCAAAGTATACATCAACGCCCTTCCCCTTAGCCGCATCCAAAATCTCGCCGCCGCGCTTTGCCAGAAGTTCTTTATTCGCCGTGACCACGCTTTTACCGAGTTCAATTGCGCGCATCACATACTCGTATGCCGGCTCAACACCGCCAATCAGCTCAACAACTATGTCCACGCTCTCGTCCTCAATAACCTCGTATGCATTGTCAGTGAGCATCCTCGGATCCAAAATTACTGGGCGCTCTTTATCCAAGTGCTTGACAGCCACCTTAACCACTTCAACCGCGCATCCAACCCTGAGCTGTATGAGCTCCCTATTGCGCCACAGCAGTGCAATCACAGCGCTTCCAACAGTCCCAAGCCCGAGCATGCCAATACGAACGACATCCCTCGGCTTATCCGAATTGACATTGCCATGCGATTGCTTGCCTTCCACAACGGGTGAGCCGGCTCGCCGCTTCACAGTGCCTCTCCCCTTCAAAATTGTGCTTGGTGGCTTAACTTGGCTGTTTGACCCTCCTGACAACCATGAGCGTATCGCCCTGATGGACAAGCTGTCCATCCTGAGCGCAAATCTCCACAACTATGCCATCAACCTCGCAAAACACCTCATTGAAAATCTTCATCGCCTCAACGAGTGCCACCACCTGTCCAGCTCCAACATGTGTGCCAACTTCAACAAATGGAGGCTCATTCGGAGCCGGACGACGGTAGAAAATGCCGGTTAACGGCGAGGAGATATAATGCAGCTCCCCGGGCGGCTCAGCTTGAAAAGCCGCCAAGCCAACCTGCCCAACTGGAGTGGGAGTGCTATAGGGCACAGCCTGCCTCCTCTCAACGCGGACATCACCTTGAGTTGCAATGCCCCTTCTAAGGCACACCATGAAGTCCCTTTCCTCAATGATGAGTTCGCTGAGCCCAAACTGTTCCATCAACTGGAGCAACTTGCGCAGCTGCTCAATTTCATCCGGCTTGTCTCTTCCTTCCCTCGCCTCAGCCTTCCTATTCTCATCTCGTGGTCGCATGAGTTTCTTTCATGTCACCTCAAACTGCCATGCAGCAATATCACAAAAGTGGCGGCGCGGGGATTCGAACCCCGGACCCAGGGATTATGATTCCCTTGCTCTACCGCTGAGCTACGCCGCCACCGCTTGAAAGCCGCCAGCACTGAAGCTAATACACACCTACTTCTTGCGTTTTTCCTCACCTTGGCTTTGCAAGCGAGCCTGCCTTCTCTCCTCCCACTCGCGCTTTACGGCTTCCATAAGCTCACGCTCAAGTGCAAGCAAATTCTCCGGCGAGAACTCCTTCAACTTCTCCCAGTCAACTTTTATCTTAGCCATATCTTGCCCCTCCGCAACCATAGTATGCCACGCTGCCAATTCGCGGTGCACTTATCGCCGTTGCCGAGGGCTATCACCGCATGGCTGTATTGCCCTTCCCGTGGGCACCATCAGCTGCTCGCATCAGCTGCACAAGGAACGAATTCATCACCGTGTGCGTTAAACCATCGTCATCCCTTAGCTTCGTCACAAACCAACCAATGTGCTCAACGGTCGCCCAACAGTTACCCATGCGCACCCTGTCGCCAACGCCAATCACATCCTCAAGCATGAGTATGTAGCATGCTATCGCATTTTCAATCAGCCTGCGCAGGGCGAGCACGGCAGTTAATGATGTTACAGCCAGCCAAGCCGTAAACGGCAGGATCGGGAGATCAAATATCTCAAGCGCAATGAAGATGGCGAGCAGCATCAGCGAACAGCGAATGAACCACTGTGGCAATAAGAGCAATCGCCTTCGCCTAATGACATACCATTGCTTGTCTCGCGCCTCACGGTAGCCAAGCGAACCTTTAAGCATCCGCTCAATCAGTTTGCCCAACAGAAGCCCAATTGCCTCAAGCGCTATGCCGATGAGAACGGCTGCAAGCGCCTTAAGCAAAAATTCATTAACCGCAGCCCCGCCAACCAGCTCACCCATTGAAGAGTCTCCCTCCTTGAAACGATGTGGGAACGATGCGAGGAAAAATGCGCCCTTCGTGATGCGCCATGTGGCGGGCATATATCGCAATGCAAGCTTACCTTAACGACTACTGTGCCTCTGAACCTTCCGTTTCAAACCCTTGCCGCCCGCGCGCGACCTCCATTGAGAGCTGCTGCAATCGCCTCAGGAAAGATGGCATGCCCTCAAAGCCGGTCTCAACGATCATTCCTTCGCCCGGCTCAATCCTCATACTCCTTATCCCATCGTCATGGTCGCTACCCCTCATCTTGAGCACGGTTATGGTCTTGCGCATGTGGTCATGGATGTTCCTCAGCCTGAGGGCAAGTATGGCATCAACGACAACAGCTATCTCCGATTCAATCAACTCTTGCTCTACCGTCGTCGGGCGAATATCAAATGTGAGCATGGAGGTTATGCCGTGTGAGCGGAATAGCTGGCGCAGCGCCGCAACATAATCCCTGAATGTGGCTGCCTCCATCAAGTTTGGCTGAATGTCTGAGAGGCTGTCAATCACAGCCCTTTTGAACGGCTTGCTGCTCACAAGATTGCGTATGTCCCAAAAGATTTTGTATGGGTCCAAGTCGCCGAGGCTGTAATGGAGCATTGTGAACATGTCATTTTCAATCAACGGGCGCAACTCCAACCCGATCGTCTCGGCAGCGCGTATCACTTGCTCAGGTGTTTCCCTAATCGTGACATACAATCCCCTTTCGTTATGCTGCGCTCCATACGCAATGAATTGGCGCGCGAGTATTGACTTGCCGGCACCGACATCGCCTGCGAGGAGCACGCAAAAGCCCTCATAGAGACCGCCACCGAGCATCCTGTCAAGCCCCGGAACACCGCTTCTTATCCTCGTCAGCGAGGGTGGCTCATTGTCAGCTCCGTCGGTGGAGATGAGGATGGGATGCGGTGCCGGGTAAACCCTTATTCCTGTTGATTCAATGGCTAAGCTGTGCCTCCCCGGAAGGAAAGCCTGTCCCCTCGCTTTGAGCACCTCTATGAAGCGTTTCCTTTGAGCTCTGTCCACGGGCTCAAGTGAAAGCCTTATGACCGCATCAACTGTGTATTCCTCAAATGTGAAGGATTGCTCAGCCTGCTGGACTTCCTGCGTGAGGATGGCTGTTATCTCGCGCTGCCTGAGCATGTTCAAAAGACCGCTCACCATCTCCCTCAACTGGACTTCATCCGTCGTGATGCGCTGAAAATGCGTTATGCTGTCTATGAACACCCTCTGTATGTCCATCTCCGCAAGCGTTCTGTGGATGATGCCATCGGGGCTTTGAAGCTGCTTTTGAAACACATGCGGCGATGTGGCTATGATGTGAATTTTCCTCTGCTCAATCAGCGTCTCAAAGTCCCAACCAAAGTGCTTTGCATCACGGAGCATCTGTTTTGGGAACTGCTCAAATGTGACTATGAGACCGGGCTCGTTGCAGTGGAGGGCGCCATAGTAAATAAACTGCAGCCCAAATGTCGTCTTGCCAGTGCCCGGTGCACCTTGAACGAGTATCGTATCTCCGCGCAATATGCCACCCATGAGAATTTCGTCAACACCGGGTATGCCAGTCCGCACAAACTCGTCACTGATCATCTGCCCTTCGCCTCCTCGCAAAGGAGCCGCCTTAGAAATGCACTTCGCTTCTCCTTGGATGAGAGCACCGTTGAGACAAACTCTACAACCGCCCTTTTCACCTCAGGATCGTCAGTAAGCGTGTAAACAGCATCTTCCCCCTCGCCGTAACGCTTTAACACCATTGCATCGGCAAGTTCGTCTGCGGCTTTCTCAACTGCCCTCATGTCCATTCCAAGCCACATTGAGAGCCCTCTTGCGGTATCCATCGCCATCGGGTTTGAATGAAAGAAAAGCAGCAACTCCACCTTCACTATTGAGTCCGCTATCAAAGCAATCTGAGCCGCTGACTTGCCCTTGCAAGCATCCACTTTCGCCCTGCCCCCAAAGCAGCTTTTGTCTTTGATGGATACTCGCCTTCGCCACAATGCGCCTCTATACCCACAACATACACGCTCAATAACTTTGACGCATAAGCAATAATGAGCATCATGATGGCGAGCAACTTACCAGCCATGGTAAACACTCCAACACCTCAACCCGATAAACATGCTTTGAGGGCACCGGGCACCCAACACAAATTGTGCCACTTGTTAAAGTGGCATGACAGCATGAGTAAGTGGACACACGATAACTTGTCCAAACACCGCCATCAAATTGAGTTCATCATTACGGCTCTTTGCCCTTGCGCTAACAATAATGGATAGCGATAGTTTTAAAACTGCTGACTTGCATCACCATCGGCGTGCTGAAGATGCAATCCGGCGATGACAAACATTGTTGGAGGGGTTTTCTTCGGGCTTCAAAATGCTGCCTTAAAGTGGGCGGTGCCACCATGAGTGATTTAAAGGGCTTGGATGTGGCGCTTCGGGAAATAGTTGACAAGCTCGCTAAACCAATACCTGTTGAGCGAAATATGGGTTACCGAGACCTGTCCGTCATAGGCGGCTTCGGGCAGTATATGCGGCTTTGGGCGAGAAGGGCGCTTGAGTTAGCCACGCACGATAAAGTGGCGGAGATGCTGCGCCGACTGATTTCGCTCTTTGAAGGCTACGATGTCTTGAGCGTCGTAGAGCGCCAAAGGAGGGTGAATGAGGCGGAGCAAATAGTGAGAGAACTTAGCGCGCTAACTTGCCATGCACCCGTCACAGAGGAAAGCGCAAGCCAACTCAGCCAGTCGGCAGTGCAAGCTATAACTCGCTCAGCTGTTGCATCTCAAAGAGCGGGTGTCACAGCGCGCCACACAGCGGTTAAGCCGCATGCGGATCAAGGGCGCGCAAGCGGCAAGGTTGAAGCGCCCGATAAGGATGTGCTTGAAAAGCCGGTGCAATACCTTCACGGTGTCGGACAAAAGCGAGCAGCGCTCCTGAAACGCCTCGGGGTTGAGAAAGTCGGCGACTTGCTAACGCTCTTTCCGAGGAGGCATGAGGACAGAACACAGATTAAAACGCTATCGCAACTGACCCCGGGAGAGAAGGAATGCATCTTCGTAACCATCACCGGCTACCCGAGGACGGAGAGGCGAAGGAACATAACGATAACGAAGGTGCCAGTGGCAGACCAAACTGGCAGTGCCTTCCTCGTATGGTTCAATCAACCATTTCGTGAGGCACAGCTATT
Organism: Candidatus Thermosaccharophagus tengchongensis; assembly: GCA_032161105.2. GTDB lineage: Bacteria > Armatimonadota > Fervidibacteria > Fervidibacterales > Thermosaccharophagaceae > Thermosaccharophagus > Thermosaccharophagus tengchongensis. The sequence continues at coordinate 33,675 of JAVHTD010000001.1, read as the reverse complement.
TCCGAGGATGAAGCTGTTTGCCTATGGCAAGGTGCAAAGGTTTATGCACAGCCTTTGCGTCGTCATGCCAGAGATTGAGCCGGCTGGGGAGGAGAGCTGGCTTCAAATTGGGCGCATCGTCCCAATATACCCGCTTACTCAGGGTCTGACGCAAAACTTTGTCAGGCAGCTCGTCCACAACACTCTGGAGACATTGGGCTGGACAATTGAGGAGACGCTCCCAAGCGAATTGCTCACAGTGCACAACCTGATGCCGTTGAGGGAAGCCTTCAGGCAAATTCACTTCCCAGATGACATGCACAAACTGCAAGGGGCGAGAAGGAGGCTCGTGTTTGAGGAGTTTCTCTTGATGCAACTTGCGCTTGCGCTGAGGGAGAGGGGTTTCAAGAAGCGGCAGGGCATCGCATTCAAGACGGACATGCCACAGATTCAAGAGTTCATAAGCTCATTCCCGTTTGAGCTGACGGCTTCGCAGAAGAGAGCCATCGCGGAAATACACAGGGACATGGCATCACCACAGCCGATGAACAGGCTCCTTCACGGTGAGGTCGGCTCGGGAAAGACCATAGTTGCGGCAGTTGCTCTTTACACAGCTGTGCTCAACGGCTACCAGAGCGCGTTTATGGCTCCGACGGAGATACTCGCAGAGCAGCATTACCGCGTCCTGCTTGAGCTCTTTCAGCCGTTTGGGGTTGATGTCACGCTGCTCATCGGCAGCCTGTCGCCAAAGGAGAAGAAAAAGGCGAGGAGGAGAATTGAACTCGGCGATGCCTCAATAATCGTTGGGACGCACGCTCTCATTCAGGAGGATGTGAATTTCAAAAACCTTGGCTTGGTGATCGTGGACGAGCAACACCGCTTTGGTGTGATGCAACGCGCAAACTTGATACGCAAAGGTATTTGCCCCGATGTCCTTGTCATGACTGCAACGCCAATACCGAGGACGCTCGCCCTGACCGTCTACGGTGACTTGGATGTTTCGGTGCTGCGCGAGCTGCCACCCGGTAGGAAGCCGGTGATAACAAGGTGGGTGAGAAAGGAGAAAAGGCACTTAGCCTATCGGTTCGTCCAACAGGAACTTGAGAAGGGGCGACAGGCATATGTAGTCTGCCCGCTGATTGAAGAATCGGAGAAGCTTGAGGATGTGGATGCTGTTGTCAGGCATGCCGAATGGTTGCAGCGGGAGGTCTTCCCCGAATATAGGGTCGGCGTATTGCATGGTCGCCTCCCGACACATGAAAAAGATTCGGTCATGGACGCATTCAGGCGCGGTGAGATAAATGTTCTCACAACGACGACTGTGATAGAAGTTGGTGTGGATGTCCCAAACGCTACGGTCATCGTGATTGAGGATGCGCACAGGTTTGGCTTGGCACAACTTCATCAACTCAGGGGACGAGTCAGAAGGAGCACATTTCAAAGCTACTGTTTCCTCATCGGCTCGCCATCAAGCGATGATGCAAGGAGAAGACTTGAGGTGATGGTGCGCACAAATGATGGCTTTGAGATTGCCGAAGAAGACCTGCGCATTCGCGGTCCGGGTGAATTTTACGGGACGAGGCAACACGGTCTGCCGGACTTAAAGATAGCCGATATCATAAACGATGTTGACTTGCTCATCCTCGCAAGGCAAGTCGCTCACAGGATAGTTGAGGAAGACCCACACCTGCAAGACCCGAAGTATAGGGCGCTACGCCAAAATGTGCTGAGGCTGTTTGAGGGGCGAATTGAGCTGATTGACATCTCATGATGCTTCACGGCGCTCATCAATGTAGCGGCGCACATCAGCCTCTGAGACGATTTCAACACCCAATGCATTCGCCACATCCTCAATGTTGATTCCATGTTCCCTTGCAAGCCTCCTTGCAGCTGGAGTTGCCCTGACGCGCCTTGCACTTTCGGATGGAATGCCAGCATGCAGTGATTGGACCCTTGATGTGGCTGGCGTGACGCCCTCAACTGAAAGCTGTTCTCTTTGCCATCGCTTGAGCAGGCGTTCGTTCTCCTCATCAACATCCGGAAGCGGTTCATCCTTACTACCGAGGAGCGCAATGACATACCCGACTGGGACTACGCTCTTTTCCGGGGCAACAATTCGCCTGAGTATGCCGCTTGATGGCGACTCCATCTCAAATGTGACCTTCTCGGTGATTATTTCAACGAGCGGTTCTCCCTCGTTGACATAATCGCCTTCACGCTTCAGCCACTTGCCTATGGTCGCTTCCTCCATGTTCTCAAACACCTTCTCAATGACGACCTTAATAGCCACATGGCATCACCACGCTGCAATGCTGCGAGCGTCCGAGAGGGCTCTTCACAACCCGCCATGTCCGCTACGCCACAACCATTTGATGAGCTGATGAGGCATGATGATGCACTGCCGTGAATTCCGCATTAGCCAATTTTGGCACGCTGAAGGAATGCCCTCCGAGGAATGAACTCACCCCATCATCGTAGGGCGAGGCTGCCGGTGGACCGAATGCGGCATTGAGGTTGCATTGGCAATCGTGGCGACATTACAATTTACTGGCAGCACCGCAATTAGCGCTGGTGAAAAGCACTTGGGGGTGGTGAGGAGGAAATGGTGAAAGCGCTTTTGAGAATGGCTGTGTTGTTAACTGTGGTGGCGTTCATGCAGCCGATGGCGATTTGCGAATTGCCCGAAGGCGAGACGCTTGAAGAGCCGAGGCTCGCACACAGCGATGTGCTCAGCCCACAGGATGTAGCATACGATGCTCTCGCAAAGCTGGCTGGGGCTGGGCTGATTGAAGGCTATTCCGAAAGGCACTTCAATTCGGGCATAGCATACACGAGGCATCAAATTGCAAACCTGCTTTCAAGGGCGCTGCATACGAGAGCATCCACTCAGGGTGAGCGTCACTTGCGGTCTTTCGTTAACCTTCGCGGTGATGAGGACAAACTGCTCCTATGGCAACTCGCAACGCAATTTGGTGACGAACTTCGCACTGATGAGCCGCTGCCAACGGAATATGAACGGATGCCGACGGAAGTGTTCACATCGTATGCCCTGCGCGTGCGCCCGATTGTATCGCTCCCGCTCAATGGCGATGGGTCAATGATACGCCATCAAGGCTCTCTGAGATTGTCCTCGCGCTTGGATAGAAAGACCGGCATACACATTGGGCTGAGCACGATGCGCCAGACGGCGCTGTTTGAGAGCTTTGATAGACCGCTCATTGATGTTGCGTTCGTTTCAACGAGCCTGTTTGGTGGGAGACTGGATGTCGGAAGGAAGTATGAGCGATTCGGTCCGGCATATCTTGGCGGCGGGTTGCTCAACGATGGAGCATATCCGATTGAGACGATAAGCTGGTCTGGCAGATTGAAGCTGCCATTTGTGAGATGGGTGCGAATGCGTCAAGTGCTCGCTTACTTGCATGGCGACGAACATGGAGGGCGCTTCCTTTTTGCGAGGCGCTTTGAGAAGGCTTTCGGCTCTTTCGTCATCGGTGCAAATGAGGTGCAGCTTTCAAAGCCATTTCCGGCACCGCCATCGTTCGTGTTGCCGCTGTATCCGGCATCGCGATTGCTCGTTCGGATGGGCAGAAGTGAAAACAGCGATGAAATATTTGTAAGCGCCGATGTGACATGGATTGATAAGGACGGAAAGCGCGCATACCTTGAATGGGTCGTTGATGATGTTAGGCTTGCAAAGCCGGCCGAAAGACAGATGGGATGCATCATTGGGGCACAGCTGCCGTTTGACCCGTTAAGGAAGCGCGTTGGTTTGGTTGTTGAATATGCTCAGTTTGACAGGAACACCTTCACGCACAGCAATGCAAAACTCAACTACCAGTATCGCGGTGAGGCGCTTGGCTACCCAATCGGACCAAACTCAAGGGTCATATTCGGCAGGCTTGACTTGCCTCTCTCCTCCAAGATGCACATTGCGCTGCTTGGCGCTATGGTGGAGCACGGCAGGGAGACGAGCCCCGATCGCGAGCCGTATTTTGCAGCGCAGCTGTTTTACGACATCAACCCGAGCTTCTCCATCGGGATTCACTACACTCGCGGCATGCCGCCAAGATGCGGGAAGCCAATTCACGCCGGTTCATGGAGCGATGAAAGGGAGAGAGCCGACTACATCTCGCTTGAGGTGAACATGACGCTGTAATTGGCATGCCCTTCACATCCGCAATCGTTCCAATGCGCATGGACGCAATTGGGAATCCAACTTAAGGGGTGATGGGAAATAGCGCATGCGCTGTTTGATGTGAAGCTGCTTCAAGAGTTGCTTAAAACGAAGTGGCTCGGTAAGTCGGTGGTATACATCCAGAGCACTGGTTCAACGATGGACATCGCAAAGGAGCTCGCCGAACATGGTGCGCCAAATGGCATGCTGGTCATAGCTGAGAGGCAGACATCTGGCAGGGGACGCTTTGGAAGAAGGTGGGTTTCGCCCGAGGGCGGAATTTACATATCGCTCATTCTTCGCACACCGATGCGTCCAGAGGATTTGTTCAAGCTGACCATCTTGAGCGCTGTCGGAGTTTGCGAGGGCTTGCGTGAGGCAACATCACTGCCAGTTATGGTGAAATGGATCAACGACTTGATGCTGTGCGGTAAAAAGGTTGGAGGCATACTCGTTGAAGCCAAATCATCATTGAGTGCAGTTGCGTATGCAATCGTCGGCATTGGCGTGAATGTAAACACCGATGTGAGTTCATTCCCCGACGAGCTTAAGGGCAATGCAACCAGCCTCTGCGAGTTTGTCGGAAGTGAGCTTCCGAGGGAGAACATATTGGCATCAATGCTTGCAAAGCTTGAGTGCCGATACGAGCAATTGCTGTGCGGGGAATTTGAAGATGCGCGCCAGAGCTTCAACAGGCTGCATATCGCTCACGAGAAGTTGGTTGAGGTGAGAATGGGTTCACATACTATTACGGGGCATGTTGAAGGCGTGGATGAAAGTGGCGGGCTAATATTGCGCCTCAGAGATGGCAATGCCGTGAAGGTAATGGATGGCACACTGATGTTGCTTGAGCGAGTTTGTTAGCCAATCCGAAGAAGCACGCCGTGCGTTTAGCGAGGGGATGAACGGATGCAAGTTGGCGGGCGAATCACCATCATAGGTGGTGGTCTCGCCGGATGTGAGGCTGCATGGCAGGCTGCAAATATGGGAGTTGAAGTTGTGCTCTATGAGATGCGCCCAAATGTCATGACGCCGGCGCATAAGACTGGCATGCTTGCTGAGCTCGTTTGCAGCAATTCGCTTCGCAGTGACATGCTCACCAAGCCGGCGGGCTTGCTCAAAGAAGAGATGCGCAGGTTGAATTCAATCATCATCAAATGCGCCGATGAGACTGCGATACCGGGCGGGGGCGCACTCACAGTTGACCGTGAGAAATTCGCGCAAGCGGTGACGAGGGCAATAGAGAACCATCCCAGAATAACAGTTGTGCGCCAGCTTATCACGGGCATACCGAGTGACGGTATAGTCATTATCGCAACAGGTCCATTGACACATGATGCGTTAGCCGAAGAGATACGAAATCTCGTCGGTGAGGAGTTCCTCCACTTTTACGATGCGGTTGCCCCGATAGTTGATGCCGAGACGATTGATTACACCAAGACATTCACAGCCTCACGATATGGCGAAGGTGAGCCAGCATACATCAACTGCCCGATGACGGAAGAGGAATACAACGCCTTCTGGGAGGCGCTTGTCACAGCCGAAAGGGTAAAGCCGCACGAGTTTGATGAGGCGGCAAAGTTCTTTGAGGGTTGCCTGCCAATTGAAGTGATGGCAGAGAGGGGGCGCCTGACGCTCGTCTATGGACCGCTGCGCCCGACTGGGCTAATAGACCCAAGGACTGGAAAACAGCCGTTTGCAGTCGTCCAACTTCGCCCCGAAAACGAGGAGCGCACGCTATACAACATGGTCGGCTTCCAAACGCAACTCAAGTGGTCGGAGCAAAGGAGAGTCTTCCGCATGATACCCGGGCTTGAAAATGCCGAATTCGTGCGCTATGGGATGGTTCACAGGAACTCGTTCATCAACGCACCAAAGCTGCTTTTGCCGACATACCAACTCAAGCTTGATGAGCGCATTTTCATTGCCGGGCAGTTCTCGGGCGTTGAGGGATACATTGAGTCAACGGCATCCGGATTGGTCGCCGGAATAAACGCAGCGAGGTTGGCACTCGGCATGAAGCCAATTGTCTTCCCGCCTGAGACGGCAATAGGCGCCCTTGCACACTACATCACAACGGCAGACCAACGCCACTTCCAACCGATGAACATAAACTTTGGTCTGCTGCCGCATCTCAATGTGCGCATAAAGCGCAGGGCGGAAAGACAACTTGAGCTTGTAAGGCGTGCATTGCTGACGCTTGAGAGGTTTATTGACGAACACAAGTTGATGCGTGGCGTTCCAAAGCACACCATATGATGGCGTTCTTTAAATTGCCCGACATTGCTCAAGAGCAATGCTCATCAAAGCTGTTACAGCATTTGTTTGGGGACGCAGTTGCGCAAAAGCAAGCAACAAGCATGTTCAAAGCAAAGAGGGGTGAATCGCGTGCCGAGCTTGGTTGTAGTCGGAGCACAATGGGGCGATGAAGGTAAGGGGCGCATAATTGACCTTCTGAGCAAGCGTGCCGATATAGTTGTGCGCTTCCAAGGCGGGTGCAATGCCGGACACACACTCATTGTTGATGACCACAGGCTCGCCCTGCACCTTATACCCGCCGGGATAGTCCACACGCATACGCTTTGCATCATAGGCAACGGTGTTGTCGTTGACCCGCAGGCGCTGCTTGAAGAGATGGAGAGGTTGAGGGGGTTGCAAATTGATATCTCGCCAAAGAGGTTGCTCATAAGCGATAGGGCGCATGTCACTTTCACATATCACCGATTGCTTGATGCCGCAAGGGAGGCAACTGGCTCAAAGCTGAGGCTTGGCACAACTCAAAGGGGCATTGGTCCAACATATGTTGACAAGGTTGAAAGGGTCGGCATCAGGATGACAGACCTCCTTGATGGCGAGAGGCTCCGCAAAAAGCTTGAACTCAACTTTGAACAGAAGGCGCACTTGCTCTCACGCCTGCCAAAAGATGAGCGCCCAAACATTGACGAACTGTGTGAGCGCTACTTGGAGTATGGGAAAATGCTTGCGCCGTTCATATGCGATACAACGCTGATTTTGAACGAGGCATTGCGCAGCGGCAAAAATGTCCTCTTTGAGGGCGCTCAAGGCGCTGGACTTGATGTTGACTTTGGGACATTCCCATTCGTCACATCGTCAAACACGATCGCAGGCGCTGTGTGTATTGGCGCCGGTGTCCCGCCAAAATTCATCAATGCAGTCATCGGTGTGACGAAGGCATACACAACAAGGGTTGGTTCTGGACCGTTCCCGACGGAGCTGAATGACGAAACGGGGGAAAAGCTGAGGGAAATTGGCATGGAATATGGCGCAACTACTGGGCGCCCGAGGAGATGTGGATGGCTTGACCTCGTGCAATTGCGCTTCGCCGCACGGATAAATGGATTTGATGCTCTCGTGCTAACGAAGCTTGATGTGCTTGACCAATTTGAGGAGGTCAAAGTCTGCATCGCATACGAGTATAATGGGCAGAAAATTTCGGAGTTTCCGGCATGCAGCGAGGTGCTCAGCGAATGCCGACCAGTGTATGAGACGCTCAAGGGATGGATGCAGCCAACGAGGCATATACGAAACTATCGTGACCTGCCAAAGAATGCTCAACGCTTCGCCGAATTCATCTCACAAGAGCTCGGCATACCGATTGGGTTAATATCAGTCGGACCAAAGTGCGATGATGTTATCGTGCTTGATGAGAGGTGGGTCAACTACAGGTTCTGAATGGGTGAGGGGGTGAAAGAGATGGCGAGGGCGTGCGTGGTCTTGACTGCCTCAGAATCAAAACGCCTCATTGCAAAGGGAGTTGCAGCACTGCCATCGGTAAAGAGGGCAATGCAAAGCGGGATGATTGCCATTGCCAAAGGGACAACAAATGCCTATGTCGTTGAAGAATTGCTCGGAAAGCCAATTGACAAACCAGCATACACTATCGGGGTGACACTCCCACAAAAGGCAATGCACACATCCGGGCTTAGAGGGCAAAAGTTGCCAGATATAGTCCTAAAATGTGGCGTCCAGATTGAGGGCATGACAGTAATTGAGGCAGTCAAACAGATGAAAGCTGGGGATGTGTTCATTAAAGGCGCAAACGCACTTGACTACAGGCGCAAAGTGGCTGGCATACTGATTGGTCATCCTGAGGGTGGGACAATAGGGGCAACCATAGGCACTGTAGTCGCAAGGAGAATTGAGCTTGTCATACCGGTCGGTTTGGAGAAGCTTGTCTATGAGGACATTGAAGCGCTGAGCTTGAAAACGAGGGCACACAATGATGAACTGCTCACAGAAATGCCAACGATGATGCCAGTCACTGGGACAATAGTCACCGAAATAGAGGCATTAAAACTGCTTTGCGATGTTGATGCGACACTTATAGCAGCAGGCGGTGTTGGCGGTGCTGAGGGCTCAGTCAGGTTGCTCATTGATGGGCGAAAAGAGGATGTTGAAGCAGCACTGCGATTGATTGAATCTGTGCAAGGCGAACCACCTTTCATAAGCCTGTAATGGCAATGGGAAAGGTTTGTATTTTTGGCTGAATCGTTCCATGAATTGCGCGGGAGTGGTTGGTGAGAGTGATGTATCATTGGAGAATTTGCACGGCTATCTTCCCACTTTTGCTGATTACGCTGCTTGTCTGGCAAAGTCAACTCACATCCGCTCAAAGAATTACAGGCATATCCTTTGCAATTTATGTGTCAAAAGATGGCGATGACAGATGGTCCGGCAGGTTGCCATCGCCAAACAAAACCAAGACCGACGGTCCATTTGCCACACTTGAGCGTGCCCGTGATGAGATACGAATGTTGCGCAAATATGGCAAGTTGCCAGAAGGAGTTATAGCCATAATTGTGAGAGGTGGAACTTACTACCGGCAAATGCCATTTGAACTTGGCGCTGAGGATTCGGGGACTGAAAGGTCACCAATTGTGTTTACAGCTCAAGACGGCGAGCAAGTGCGCATAGTTGGCGGTGCACTCTTGAAGGATTGGAAGCGGGTTGAAGATGAGAGGGTTCTCTCGCGGCTTGACGAGTCTGTCAGGGGAAAAATTTGGCAATCAGACCTGAAATCGCTCGGGATATCGGATTACGGCACTCCTGACGGCGGGATTGAGCTTTTCTTCAACGACATGCCGATGACTTTGGCACGCTATCCAAATGAGGGCTTCATGCAAATTGCGGATATCGTTGAATATGATGGGCATCAGATACATGGGATAAAAGGGGGAAAAATTGGCAAATTCTTCTACGATGGCGACAGGCCTAAGAGATGGCTTGACGAGAAAGAACCATGGGTGCACGGCTATTGGTTTTGGGACTGGTCAGACCAGCGCCATCGCATCGCCAGAATTGACCCACAAAACCGCATTATAGAGGTTGCACCACCATATCATGGCTACGGCTACCGAAAAGGACAGTGGTTTTACGCTTTCAACATACTGGCAGAGATTGATGAACCGGGGGAATGGTATCTGGACAGGGAAACTGGTCTGCTTTACTTCTATCCGCCTTTAACGCCAGTGGAAAGGGGCAATCCGACGGTCTCAATTGCAAATGCCCTGTTAAAGTTCAGCAATGTCTCATATGTGACATTCAACGGATTCATTTTTGAAGTTGCGAGGGGAACGGCTGTCACAATTACTGATGGCGAAGCGTGCGTTGTGCAAAATTGTGTCATACGAAATACGCTTGGTTGGGCAGTGCAAATTAACGGCGGAAAAAGGCACTCCGTAAGGGATTGCGAAATATATGCAACTGGTGGTGGCGGAATCGCCTTGAATGGCGGTGATAGGAAAACATTAACGCCAGCACAGCATGTCGCCGAGAGAAACCACATCCACCATTATGCTCGTTGGCGGAGGATGTATCAACCAGCAATTGCGCTAAACGGTGTCGGCAATATAGCCCGTAATAACCTAATTCATGATGCGCCACATCAGGCGATTGCGTTCTCCGGAAATGACCACATTATTGAGTTCAACGAGATACACAATGTGTGCCTTGAGGCGAACGACGCTGGCGCAATTTATAGTGGGCGAGATTGGACTTGGCGTGGCACAATCATACGGTATAACTTTTTCCACGACATTTCTGGCTTTAAAGGGCGAGGCTGTGTAGGGGTCTACCTTGATGACATGCTCTGTGGAACGACCGTTTATGGCAACATCTTTTACAAAGTCACAAGGGCCGTGCTCATTGGCGGTGGGCGAGATAACATCGTTGAAAACAACATTTTCGTTGATTGCAGTCCGGCGATCCATGTAGATGCGCGAGCTCTTGGTTGGGCAAGTTATCATGTTGAAACGACGATGAAAAATGGGTTGTTTGCAATGCCATACAGAGAGTCGCCATGGAGGGAACGCTATCCAACCCTCGTTAACATACTTGAGGATGAACCAGCAGCACCAAAAGGCAACATAATCAGGCGAAATGTGTGCGTAGGCGGGAGATGGCTTGATATTGAAAAGCGAGCGCAGCTATATGTGGTTATTGGGGACAATCTTATCGGAATTGACCCGCTTTTTGTCAACCCTTCAAAGCACGACTTCAGGCTCTTGCCAGAATCACCGGCATTTAAGCTCGGATTTAAGCCGATACCGATTGAGCGGATTGGCTTGAAAAAGTGAAGTGATTTGAAATAGAGTCGGCGCAAAAAGCAGACCATATTCCAGCCAGAAAAGCGCATCGCAAGGTAGGGGAATGGTGAAAAATCACAAGGGAGTGGTGCATATGTTTTGGGTCATCAATGCAATTTTGTTGCTCAACTCCTTTGAGTCACAAGCCGATATCGCAAAGGTTCAGCCTTACAACGCGAACATCGCTCAAGTTTCGTCCCACGCAACTCACGGTCGCTTCGCCTTGCAAGTTGAGTTTCAGACTGCTCAATACCCCAACATCTATTTTCGCATCGGTCAAGCGTTTGACGACGGAGATTGGCGCGAGTTTGGCGGGTTGGCTGTTGATGCCACGAACCTTGCGTCCGAACCCGTTGCGTTTTTCATCCGTGTTGATGACGATTTTTCCGCCGATGGACGAGTCCACTGCCGAACTGGGCGAACAACTTTGCCACCAAAACGAACCGTCACCGTCGTCATGCCATTTCAAGTTGCCATCCCATCGGGGATGCGCGGCGGTCCACCTTTAGTGCCGAATGCTCTGACTATGGGAACCTATGGCTCTGAGTTGGATTTATCCCACATCGTTGCCTTCCGACTTTTCTTGGTCAACCCGAAAAAGCCAATCACCGTCATCGTTGACAACATCTGCTTGGTTCCAAAGCCAGATTTTCGCGGCATCGTTGACAAATATGGGCAATACACCCGTGACGATTGGAAGGGTAAGGTCAAGAGCGATAAAGATTTAAAACGGCAATGGGAAGAGGAGGAAACATGGCTAAAGGCTAATCCGCCATTTCCCGACCGCGATGAGTTTGGTGGCTGGGTGAAAGGTCCGCAACTTAAGGCAACTGGCTTCTTCCGAACCGCCTATGTCGTTAACGGCAATGAGACCGAACCACACGCAAATTTGCAACAAGGCAAGGGACGATGGTGGCTTGTGACTCCGACTGGACGGCTATTTTTCTCCCTCGGGATTGATTGCGTCCGACATGACGAAAGTTCGCCACTTGACAACCGTGAGTATTTGTTCTCGTGGCTGCCCGAACCAAACAGCCCATTCGCTCAATTCATTTCCCACTGGCGCTCTCGCGGTTACACCCGCTGGGTCAACTTTTACGCCATGAACTTGTTCCGAAAGTATGGTGATAATTGGCAGCAGAAATGGCTTGATGTGACGGTGAGGAGGTTGCTCTCTTGGGGTTTTAACACTATTGGCAATTGGTCATCGGCGGAGGTCTTTCGCGCCCGAAAAATACCCTATGTCGTGCCAATTCACTATGGCGCTCCGACTTATTTTCAAACGGCGTGGCAACAAATGCCCGATGTCTTTGATGAACGATATCCCGAAGCAGTGGAACGAGCAATCGCAAACGCTGTTCGTGAGTGGAAAGATGACCCTTGGTGCATTGGCTATTTCGTTGACAACGAACTTTCGTGGGGCGGCTGGGGTAACGACCCTGTGAGCCGTTACGACCTGCCAAGGCGAGTTATGGCAAGCGATGGCAATTTGCCTTCAAAGCGAGAGTTCGTGAAGTTGTTGCGGGCAAAGTATGGCGAAATCGGGAAGGTGAGGGAGGCGTGGAGGGTTCAAGTTTCGTCGTGGGAGGACTTATTGTCAAGACCACTTGAATTGCCGCCTCAAATGACCGATGAGTGCATTGCCGATTTGAGCGAATTCTTGACACACTTTGCCCGTCGCTATTTCTCCGTTGTCCGCAACACCCTCAAAAAGCACGCACCAAATCAACTTTACCTTGGTTGCCGCTTCGCGCCCAGACCTATGGAGGTTGTCAAGGTCGCCGCTGAATTTTGCGATGTGGTCAGTTTCAACATTTACGCCCGAACGGTTGACGAACAAGGGTGGTCATTTACCAACACACTTGGCAAACCTTGCATCATCGGCGAATTCCATTTCGGTGCCCTTGACAGAGGTATGTTCCACACGGGTTTGGTCGCCGTTGAAAGTCAGGAGGAAAGAGGCAAAGCCTACCAAGCGTATGTCCGAAGCGTCTGGAAGTTGCCTGCGTTCGTCGGCTGCCATTGGTTTCAATATGTTGACCAACCCCTCACAGGTCGCTTTGATGGCGAAAACTACAACATTGGGTTTGTCTCCGTCGTTGACTACCCACATTGGGAATTGGTTAATGCAGCAAGAGAGGTTAACGGGCGAGTTTATTCGGAGTTGGTGGGTAAGTAGTGAGCAATTGATGTGATGGAAGTTGTGGCATGTCAAACGGCACACCCAAAAGCCAAAGTTCATCTTACGATGAAATTTCCATTGAGCCAAAATTGGCGGTGAAATTGGAAATGGACATGCAGCACATGAGTAGGTGCGCGTTTTAAGGGGTGAAAAGTGATGAAGTGCGGGTTTGGTTGGTTGATTCTGTTGAGCACAATGACAATGGCTTTTCCTCAGCCTTTGGTGCTCGTTTCTGGGAAGTATGCCGAGCCACATGCAAATTTGCTGGAAGAGTTGGGGGCAAAGGTTCAGTGGGTGACAATGGAACAAATTGCGGAAGGTGTTGGGCTTGACAAAGCGGCAATGGTCTTGCTCGCTCATACGGAACGCCCCATACCAGAACACGCACAGAAAATGTTGGCAAATTTCGCCAACAAAGGCGGAATACTTCTCCTTGAACTGACCCCATTCCCAACGGGCGAATTGGCACCACCATCGCCACACCAGTTTGTTTCAGGTTGGACGCCCGACATTGAGCTAATTCACCTTGACGACCCACTTTTTGCCCATGTCCCTGCAAGGCAAAAACTTTGGCGATATGGCGCTTGGGGTTCTGGAGTTTTCGTTGATGAGGCTTTCACACTTGCAAAGTGGACTTTCCCGCCCGAACGAACATTTGCCCAACCGCCCACGGAGATTTTTCGCAAGCAACCCGCTGCCATCGCAAGGTGGAAATTGGGCAAAGGTCAAATCGTTTTTGTCGGCGCCGCAACTGCGCTCATCGGTTCAACTAAACCGCTGGCAAGAGCGCTTCACATTGCTTTGCTGGGCGAGGAACAGTTGCCCATTATCCAACTGACCAGACTCATTGAATTCCCAATCAAGCCCGCAGAGAACGCACAAGATTTGAAAACTCAACTTGTTGGCATCTTCCGTGAACCCAACTTCCCACGCATCGGCTTGCCCGATGATGTGACGCCAGAATTCATTGCATCGGCATTGCATAAGCACGGCATCTCTGCGACCTTCTTGTCCGCATCCGATTTGGCATCGCCGACGCAGCTTAATGCGAAGCGAATCAACACCCTCGTTCTCTCCTATGGTCCGACTGTCCCCCTTGATGCGCTACCTAACATTAAGCGCTTTTTGGCGGAAGGCGGCGGTTTAGTTTCACCTGCGGGAATTCCGATGTCAATGCCTGTCAAGTTGGGATCGGGACAAATTTCGGTTCAAAGTGAACCCGATGTGGGGACGGTGATGACGCTATTTCGCAATTTGCTGCCATTTGCCAAAGCCTACAAAGCCAGAAAACTGCCGCGTTACTGTGTCGTTTTGCGCCCCGATCTCCTGCCCAACTTGCCCAAACTCTGGCATCTCTCTGGCGGTCAATGGGCAATCATTCCTGTCGTTAATGGCTCTCAACATCTCGCCGAGCCAATTGTGGCTTCAATCAGCGATGATGGCGATGTTGTCGCATTGCCGCTTGTTTTCGCCTATCGCTTTCGCCAATATCCCTGTGCACGCATCATCGCTTTGGGCTTTTATGGCGAAAGTCACCCTTGGAGCAGAAAAGCTTGGGAGTTTGCCGAGGCAGCAATTGCTGACATAGTGCGTTTGGCATTAAGGCGCGACTACATTGCCATCCGCGATTTGATGAGCGACCAACCTTGCTATTTGCCCAACGAGACCGTAACACTCACCGCCGAACTTGTCTGCCCCATTGACATCTCTGCTCATTGCCGATTGCTCATACGAGAGAGGGACACAGGGCAGGTTATGCATCAAGCGGAGCAAAAAGTCACACTCAAGGGTGGCGAGCCGCAAACTTTGGCTTTTCAGTGGCGAATTCCCTCTGAGCCGCATTGGGCTTACGATGCCATCTTGACCGCTGAAACACAGGGCAAATTGCAGTTTCACGAGCGGACGATGTTTTTGGTTCGCAGTGACGGGACGATGGCGATGGTTAGGAGAGCGAAACCTTACAGGCGTGAAATGCCAAATGTCGGTTGGCTTTCGGGGATCAACCTTTACACTAACGACCCTCGCGGCATTGGCGCTTACTTTGACAGCGAACAGCGTTTGGGCAAGCATCCTTTGCCCGACATTTGGGACAGGGAAATTTCGCTCGTTCGCCTTTATGGTGGCAATGCCGTTCGCCAACATTACTACGAACGCATTTTGAATGAGCAGGTTTTCGCCAACGATAGTTACAACTGGGCAAAGCGAGTTTTGGACGCCAACCACATCCTGCTGGCGCTGCATGATGTCGCTGCCTTAACAGACCCCTTCACCTTCTCTCCCGAACACTATTGGCGAAAGCGTTTGGGCGAAGGTGACCCTTATGTTGACAAACGGTGGTTGCAAGCAGAAGAAGCCTACCTGCGCGGTTTGGCAAGTTGGCTTGCCGATTTCCCCAATGTCGCTTGGGAACTCATCAATGAACCTGAAGGTTACGGGCGCGAGGCTAAAACTTTTGAAGAGCGGCGATTTTTTGCCGAGCGAGTCGCTGAGTGGTGCAAGCGGATGAGTCAAGCCATTTTCAACGGGCAAGGTTTTGAGTCGCCAATTGGCATTGGGCTTGCTTGGGCGCCATCGTCACCCATTTGGAGCGTTCGTCATTTTTTGAACTTTATGCGTTGGAGTCACGCTCATCACTACCAACCGACTTTGGGAGAAGGTGTTTGGACGCTGCCGTTTGCGCTTGCCTATGGGCGTCCCTGCATCATTGGCGAGGCGGGAATGCCAAACGCAGAGAATTCGCCGCACCCGTTCCTTCGTGAGTGGGGCGAAGTTTACGAGCAAATGCTCCATATCGTTTTGGGCGAACAGGCATTGGGCTTCACCAATTTCTACCTGAATAACCCGCTGCAACATCCAGAAGCGCCTGAATGGGGCATGATGCGCCACGACGGAACTGAAAGGGAAGCATGCCGAGTTTGGGCGAAATGGAACTTTGTGTTGCGCCATCTTGACAGGAACGCCTACTTGCTGCCACCCGTCGCCATTTTGACTGACACCGAAAGTTTGATGCAGTCACCTGCCATCATCAGGGAAATGAGAGACCTTCACATGCAATTGCTTGAAAGTGGCGTCCCTTCAACGATTGTATCCGAGCATGACTTGCAAAGTTGGCTGCACTTGATTGGCGATAAACCAGAACGATGGCGTAAAGAGTTTGGGGTAGTTTGCTTGGTTGTGCCAAAGGGTGCAGAGCCGTCGGATAAAACTTGGGACTTGGTGCGGAAATTGAAAGACATTGCAGCGAGAGCAGGGACGGATTTCAAAGTTGCTGCGCTTTGCGAGCCGAGACCAGAATGGGCACTTGCGACTTTGCCCGAATACAAAACTTTGCTGCCGACAGGTTTCAGTGTTTCGCCCCATCTTACTCGGCTCGTTTATCCGCTCCGCAAACGCGATGGCGGCTTGACGGTTGTTTTGGTTGATGGGAGAGGGGTTGAAGGAGAGATAGTTTTGCCGTTTGCTTCGTCCGCTTTCAAGTTGAGAGTTAGGCTGACTGTCCCGAGGGGACGGTGCTCTGTCATTGATGTTGACCAGCATGGAGACTTAAGGTTGATAAGCGCTTACGGCTCCGTAGCGCTTAGGATAGGACTCCGTGAGGAAGAAACCTTGGTGCAAGCGCCTAAAGATGTCGCTTGGGTCATTGCTGGCAAGATCACTTTTGCGGGGAGTGTAGGTCGGGATTACCTTGACCTTTGGTGCGACAATCAGCGCTCCCTTGAAATTCATGTGCCTGCTAAGGGCGATTTGAAGTGGTGGGCTAAGAAAGGTTGGCTAAAGCAGGTGACGATTTACGCTTCACCTCAATTTGCCGATGTCGCACAAATAGTGGCTCAATCGCTGAGGGAAATTGGTGCAAGTGTGAAATTGGTGAAACGGGCGAAACCGCCGTTTGATGGCAACGCCGTCGTCATTGACGATGCAACTCAAAATCATGAATTGGCGAAGTTGGTTGCCGACATGTTTGGCATTCACTTTGTCGGTCATGAAGGTTGGTCGTTTTGGCGCAAGGGCAAAATGCGCATATGGCAGCCTTGGTCTGGCTTGATCTTGTCAAAATGGGATGAACGGGACAAAAGGTGGCTCATCGTCATCACTGGTCACACTGAAGCATCAGTGCGAGTCGCATCGCTCAAGTTCCGCACACTGCACTCTTTGGGCAACTATTGCGCCGCACCATTTTGCTCGCTATAATTTGGGCATGATGAGGTGATGAAAAGATGTGGCGTGTAGCGGCGACGGTTTCTCTCTCAACCCTACTTGCTGCAAGTTTACTTGCTGAGGAAGTTCGTCTCACAGGTGGCGTGATGGAGGTGGCAGTGGACGAAAGAGGAATTCTCGTTGCACCTTCGGGGTCGGGAATTTTCCTCTTTGATGCCCGTTCCAACTTGCAAAATCCGTCTCTTGTTGCCTTTCTGCCCGAAGAGGGTGCATGCGGCGTGGCAATTCGTGACCGAATGGCATTTGTGACCCTTTACCATCGCGGGCTTTGCATCGTTGACATCACTGACCCTAAAGCGCCAAAGGTCGTCGGGAGAGCTGAGTTGGATTCTCCTGCTTGCGGTGTCGCTTTGAGGGGTCCTTTCGCCTTCATCGCCAATTACGATAAAGGCATCGCAGTCTTGGATGTCTCAAAGCCGACGGAACCAAAGTTAGTGCAACGCATTGATGTGGGCTGGGCATTTGGCGTCTCCGCTGCAGAAGGGTTGGTTTTAGCCGCAAGTTACGAACCTGCACGCCTTTGGTGCATTGACGGGGTGAATTTGAAAGTTTTAGGGCGATGCGATTTTGGCGCTCGTTTTGGTCCTTATGGCGTTTCGCTTATGGGCAAAAACTTGGCTTTAGTTGGCGACACCTATACAACTCGTCTGGTGGATATCTCTAACACGAGTAAACCCGAATTGATCGGCGAGCTGCCGACAGTGAATTTTGTGGCTGGCATACCCGATGCGCGCCAACTAAAACGCACCCACAAGGCTGTCCCAATTGACGAACGCCATTTTGTCGCCGTCGGAATAACCCCTGCTGGCTTGCGGATTTACGATGCCAGCAATCCAAAAGAACCCAAATTCGTAAGCCACCTTCCTTTGGAAGGCAATTGCTACGATGTGACAGTTAAGGATAAAGTGGCTTTCGTTGCAAATGGCTCTCGTGGGGTTGCCATCGTGGATGTGAGTGACCCTCAAAAGCCACGCCTTATTGGGCGTGCGACCTTGCCCGAATCAAAATTCCCAAAGCCAAAGCAGCGCTCTCTCAAGAACCTTTGGTTGAGAGTGCAAGGAAAATACATTGTCGCTGACGACGGAAATCCATATGTTTTGATGGGCACAGCGTGGTTGACAGGCAACCAAGGGCAGTGGGGCAACTCGGTGATGATGCGCCAATGCGGGACTTTGGAGCATTATGCCCGTCATTTCCGCAGGCTGGGCATGAATGCCATTCGCCTGGCAGTCGCAGGCTACCCATCTTCCGATGAAGATTTGCTGGAAAATTATATCGGAGGTGGAGTTGGCGGTGGGATGGTGCCAGTGGTGATGCGCTATCCTGACCCCACTGAATATGTGGAACGCATCATTGTGCCAGAAGTGGAACGGGCAAAAAGGGCTGGCGTTTATGTCGTCTTAGATTTGCATGCCTTTGGCGATTACAAATGGCTTTGGGGCTGGGGAATGGGATTTTGGCGAGCCGTTTCACAGCGCTTTCGCGACGAACCTTATGTTGCCATTTACCAATTGACCAACGAACCTGGCTTCTTCCCCGAGGTCGTCCGCCGCGCCGCAAAAGAAGGGCGAATTGACCCAGGAGCACACGCTGGAAAGATACGAGAATTGCATGCTTCCACACTCCGACGCTGGTACCAAGACCTGATTAACATGTTCCGAAACATGGGCGATCGCCACCCGGTTTTGGTCCATGATTATGGCATTTACTGGTATGTGACTGAGCGGATGTGGTCACCGATTGAGTTTAGACCTGACCCAATCCAGCAAGTCATTTGGGGCATGCATCCTGTTTTTCGCGAATGGAAGCCAAAAGAGCCGGGGCAAGAATATGTTCGCAACCTGATGGACAAATGGGATATTCCAATTTTCTTTGACGAAGTCGGCACAGTGCCCGGATCAGGTCCTCATGTTGCCATTCCAGAAGCTTGGTGGTTTGCGTTTCAGCATTGGCTTTTGAATGAACCACGAAAAATTGGCTTTCTGCTTTGGATGGCAAACGCTCCCGATGACGCATTAATGGCTGAGTGGTGGGCGCCGGTGGCAAAGGCGTTGAGTAGCGAAAATCCGCCGCCACCATCAGTCCCTGCACCACCGTTTAAGGGCATCACCGTCACAGCACAGCAGGCAAAGGGTGGGGCAATGGTGACGCTAAAGGACGAAACTGGCAAAACTGTCTTTGCTCGTTCCCTGCCACCAGAGGCTAAAGTTGGCGACTTTTACATCTTCCCGTTGCCCAAAGCGTTGCCCAAGGGAGAGTATCGCTTGCGGTTAAAGGTTTACAGCGACGGCAGCTTAGCACCGCCTCAAACTTTGCATTGGGTTGATAGCGATGGGAAAATACATCCACCTGATGAAGAGTTCGGAAAGTGGGCTGGGCAAGACTATTTCTTCACCGACGCCTTTGTCATCCCGATGTTCATCCATGGTGATGGCTGGCATGAGTGGGAGACGGAGTTTTTCGCATACACGGAAATCAATGCTATCGCCATCAAGAAACAGGCAAGGGTAATGTGGTATTTGCCAACTGGAGATGCTCCAAATCAAACTCGTCCTATTGCCGAAATCACTATTGCGCCGAAGGAAAAATCATCGCTGCGTTAAAGGCACAAAATGCCCAACGCCAAACAATTGGAGCTCACAACGAAGGGTGCAGTGGATACGAAATGCCATCAAATGAAAAAAGTGAAAAATGCCTTTCCAATGGCACTTCGCGGTTAACTGCAAAGCTATACTGTTACAATGGCTGCGCTACCATGCAAACTTTTGTATGAGCGGCTAACAGCCCGCCGACCGAAAGCGTCAAAGGAAGGGGTGGTTTATAGCCATCCCTAAACCTCACTGTGGAGGTGAGTGTGATGAACGAAGCGAAGGTAAATCGCAGGGACTTCCTCAAGGTAACGACTGGCGCAGCATTGAGCATTCCCACCATTTTAGTTGCGCGCCAACCCAAAACATTTAGGCTTGCCTTAATAGGTTGTGGCGGGCGCGGGATGGGTGCTGTAAGGGATGCCCATGAGGCTGCAAAGCTTTTGGGTGTTGAGGTAAAAATGGTCGCATTTGGCGATTGGTTCAGAGAGAGGGCGCTTAGGGCTGGGCAGCAGTATGGCGTTTCGGAGGAAAGGTGCTTTGGAGGTCCAACGGCATATCGTGCGGTTTTAGAAACTGACGCGGATATTGTCCTAATTGCTGCTGCACATGCATTTCATCCATTCTTTGTTGAAGCAGCCGTCAACGCTGGCAAACACATTTTCATTGAGAAGCCAATCGCAATTGACCCGCCTGGTTGTCGCCGCGCGCTTGCTGCAGCCGAGGAGGCTGAGAAAAAGGGCTTGGTAGTCGCCGTCGGGACACAACTTCGCCATGACTGGAATTATATTCTCACGCATCAAGCTGTCGCAGTTGAAGGTGCATTGGGGCGGCTTTATGCGGGGCGCGTTGGTCACTGCGGGGGGCATGAGGGTTCAACAAAACCAGTCAATCCGAAGACCGCCGATGACTTAATTCGCACATGGAAAGATTGGAATTGCCTTTGCGGTGAGAGGGCACTCTTAGCCGACCTTGTCCACCAAATTGATGTCGCTTGCTGGTTTGTTGGGCGACCACCAGTGAGCGCTGTTGCCTTTGGTTTTCGTGCGCGCCGCCCAGCTGGCGACCAGTATGACTTCTTCAGCATTGATTACGATTTTGGCGATGGAATTCATATCCATGCGATGTGTCGCCACATCTCTGGCTGTTGGAATTGGGTTGGGCATGACTTCGTCTACGAGAAGGGACGCACGAATGGCGCCGATTTTCCAAAGCCACAAAACTCACCGATACCGCCGGATGTCCCGAGGGCAAAAAGCCCGTATGTTCAAGAGCATGTGCATCTGCTTTATCACTTGCTCAAGGGTAAACCATTCAACCAGTTGCGTGGGCTTGCACTGTCAACGGCAGCAGCTGTTATGGGACGCCTATCAGCTTACACTGGGCGAATGGTCACATGGACAGAAATTATGGTTGATCCGAAGAAAAATCCGCAGTTTTATGATTGGCGGATGAAGCCAACACCAGAGGACTTTGAGCGGGGCACCGTTGAAATACCGCCAGAGGGAGTTGTGCCAATTCCCGGGATTCCAGTTCAATAAAAGGCGAGCATTTCGCTCGCCCATATCACCGCGTTTGTAAGCCATAAAGCGAGCGGGGGGTAGCGTGAAAACAAGGATGCCATGTCCCACAGGCGGGTTGCTTCGCCTGCAGCAAGCCACGAAAATGGCATTAAAAATCAGGGAATGCTGCGCTTTGTAGTGGGGTGGTTGGCACGAAGTTTGAGCGGCTGAGGGTTGACAGTAAGCTGGCTGGCGAATATGCTTGGCTTTTTCAATGGGTTGATTTACCCCAAAATCCACTCATAGAAGCGCCAGAAAAGGGCGATTGGGTGGCAGACCCAACCGTTGTGACTGCAAAGGAAAGCCCAGACGGAAAATGGCACTTATTTTGCTCAGGGAGGGGAATAAAGCACTTTATTTCGGATGACGGCTTTAAGTGGATTTATCAAGGCTTGGCTCTCCAAGAAGGATATTCGCCGTTCCTTTTCAAAGATGACGGCACATTTTGGCTATTCTATCAAGTCGGCGTCGGCAGGCAAAGGGAAACGGCAATTGCATGCCGCTCGTCAAAAGACCTGCAAAGCTGGAGCGAAAGGAAAATCATACTTGTTGGGGAAAAGGAGTGGGAAAGAGGAATTTACGGCGAGCCTTATGTGCGAAACCCTTGCATTCTCAAAGTGGACGGCGAATATTGGCTTTACTACAGCGGCGGCTACATCATCTTGCCCGATACGGAATATGAAGAGCCGTCATTTGTGTGCCTTGCACGGTCAAAACAATTGCTCGGTCCTTATGAAAAACACATGCATCCCATCATCTATCCCAGTCTTTCGGACAGGTGGCGTAACCTTGGTGCAGGCGCAATGAAGGTTTACAAGTTGGGCGAAATTTTTGTCGGATTCAACAACGGCATCTACTGGGGCGAGGATTTGCACAGTCATTCCGCAATCCATGTTTTGCTCTCCAAGGATGGCATAAAATGGTTTGATGCGCCACAAAACCCGATAATGGCACCCACAGGGGAAGGTTGGAAGAAAAGCCATGTCTACCAACTGGATTGCAAAGTTGTCGGAAGCGAAATTTGGATGTTTTACAATGCAAGGGATGGGTGGACTGGAGCGACTGAACGAATCGGCTTGGCAATATGCAAAATGCCATCAAATAGGCACAAAAGGCGAAAGATGTGACAGCTTGGGCCTGATGCCCGAAAATATGGCAATTTTAGCGAACGATTCTGACGGAAATAAGTGACTTGTCAAGCGGGGTGATACACATGAGGATTTATTGCCACGGCGCAAAAAGTTTGGCGATTTTGCTCCTGCTCGTTGGGTTTATATCCAAATCCATATCCCACGAAATTCGCATAAAAGAGGACTTGATATTGCTTTTTGATGACCAAGGTGTGCCGAGACGTGTGCAGATATGGGGTTGGGGGAGGGGTGGCAAGGGAGAGATTACCGATAAATTCGCCAAAGTTGGGGGAAATTCTCTAAAAGTCATAGCGCCAGAGCCGCTCAGCGGTGCAGTGATTGGAGCCGATTTCGGGTTGTTTGAAAGTTTGCCATGGAATCACACTTTTTTAAAATTTTGGCTTAAGATTGCGGAGGGGGAGAAAGGGTTAAACTTTAATGTTCACATCTCAACTGTGATGGGTGATGCAGATTGTTACTTCTCAATTGACCAGGAAGCTGAGGAAGATGGCTGGTTTCTTGTCCGGTTACCAATCCTGCACTTCCGTAACTTTACAAGGTTGGGTGGCAAAATAAGGGCAATAGGTTTCAAGTCCGCTGGGAGAGTTGGAGAGTCTTGCAAGCAATTTTTCATTGATGGTGTGGCATTTGAAGTGGCAAAAGAATCAATAACTTCGGCTAAATTTTCACCAAAAGCCTCGGTAAAAGTTGATAGGCAAAGGCTTGTGGCTGGCAGTAGCTTACAGTTAACCCTGGATTTGGAAGAGCAATGCGGAGTTTTTGCGAGGATAATCTCCGAAAAAGGGGCTGTTGGGAGGGTGCTCTTTAGAAATGATAGTTTGGGAGTTGGGAAACATTCAATTCAATGGAACGGACTTGGTGATGAGATTCGCGAGCCTTGGGGAGCATTGCGGTGGGAAAGAGTTGACAGAGCGTTTTTGCCAGATGGTAAATATGTGCTTCTCGTGACAGTCTATCGCACTTCCAAAGAGAGCATAAATGCGGTTGATAAGGCATTTGAGGTCACACTTTACGGTTTCGGCGACGAGCGTGAAATCCGCATTTATCACAAGCCTCCCGGGATGTGGATGCACGCCTCAAAAATAGCGCTATCGGACCCAATTAAAATGATAAAAACGATAACACTCAAACAAGAACTCAATCCAAGGGCATTTGGCTCGCTATTTCCCGATGCATTTATAGTGCGCTGCGAAGGGGTTGATTTCACCGAAGATGGAATAGTTCTCGGAAAAACCTCCCCAAAAAACATTGCGCTAAATGCTGAGGTGAAAGTCTGTGCGGAGGAAGTTCCAAATGCGACATGGGGTGGATGGCGTGGCTTAATTGACGGCTCGGACGCATGGTGGATGACGCCACAAAATTACCCACAAGATAAGCCAATTTGGTTTGAAATTACCCTCCCAAAAGATGCCTTAGTTGCAAAAGTGATGGTCAAACAGGCTCACGGTGTTGAAGAAAGGAGCAGGATAAAGAAACTCACTTTGCGTTTTGATGACGGCAGTGAAACTACTTTGAGCTTGCCGAAAGATACAGCGTGCCACTGGTTTTACATTGAACCACCGAAGAAAACACGGAAGATATTCGGAGAAGCTCGGGAATTTTGGGGTGAGAGGAGGGGGAGGTGCGGTTTGTCTGAGTTCCAAGTTTTTGAGGCGGCAACTTACAACTTTGGCTATTTCATCACCAACGACATAATGCCCATTGGAGCGATAAGATGGTCACGATTTGCAGGCATTCACAAAGGTAATGGGCTCATCCGTTGGGAGTATTCGCTTGACCACGGTGAGAGTTGGCATCCCATACCAACTGGCGGAGATATGTCCAAAATTCCGATTAAGTGGGGAGTAATTCGGTTCAAGTGCACAATTGGGGGAAATGTCACTGTCAATGGTTTTGAATTTTCATGGCAATATGACCCAAAAAGGCCGCTGGCAAGAGCGCTTGACAAAAAGACATGCGCGTTGTCTGTAAAGGATGGGAAATTTTATGACATGAGCGGCAAAAGAATCAGGCTTTTTGGTTGGTGGTATTCCCCACCTCTTGAGCTCAAGGGACGCACACATATTGACTTCAACGAATGGCTCGCCGAAAGGGAGAGAGAAATCGCGGCATTTGCCTATTACGGCATAAATTGCGTCAGGCTTGGTGTCCCCGGAACACTGTATCTACCCGACGGCGAGGATGCATTCCCGGATTCTCCCAAATACTGGGAAATTATGGCGAAAAATGGCTATTGCCCGCTCTTTCCAAAGATGGTGGACGAACTCATTAACTTGCTCGCCAGATATGGCATCTACACCATCTTTGAATTCCATGATAACCCACCATGGGGCTATTTCTCGCCCATACCAATTTCCGGTGCAAAGACACACCCTCAAGATTATCCAAAAGCCTTTGAATTTGCCCGCCATCGCATCTCAAAGCTTTGGCAATGGGTTGCCAAGCATTTTAAAGGCAACCCGTTCATCGTAGGGTTTGAAGTCCCGTGGAACGAGCCACTAATAGGGCAAAGACCTTGGGCTATAAAAACGAGGGAAGATAGCAGGAAGTATGACCAAATTTATCGGGAGCTTGTGGAGGGATGTGTTAAGGCAATAAAGTCCGAGGATCCGCAAAGAATTTGCATCTTAGGTCCAAACGGCTGGAATTCAATAAGGAATGATGACCCATGGATTGCACCCTCATCATACTGGCTTTTCCCAAAAGGAATTGATGCTTTCCACTATCACGATTACCCGCAGCACAGGATAGTGCAGGAGGGGACATTGTGTGAGTGGTATGCTTATCCGAGGGCATCAAGGATACCGCTCGTGCGCACAGAAGGGCATTGCTTCTATTTCTTCTGGAACAAGCACGATTTAGAGCCAGGATGGGGTGAAAGGGGAGTTGATTCTATACTTGCCCAAGAATTCGCTATGGGAATTGAAGGGACAGTCGGTTGGGGGCATGGAGGCGGAGAGAGGGAAATTTTTGGAATAGGCTTTGCCAGATACCATGCGTGGTGTAGATTCTGGCAGCAAGTGAATCCAAGAAGGGAGGCGGAAGTCGCCATTGTCATGGCTTCGGAAAAGAGGCATAATCGTGACCTTCCGCCACATCCAGTTGTTGAGGCTCTTTTGGGTTTGCATGTTGTGCCCTTTGATTTCCTCTTTGATGAGTGCATTTTGGTCAAGCCAAATTGGATGAAGCGTTATAAGGCGCTCATTCTTTTTGCTGAGGGATTGCCTGAAGAAGTGATAAATGCTGCAAAGGCTGGGGAAATACCCTGTTTTGAGTTTGATCGGGGCAAAAAAGATGTTGTGGAAAAACTCGCCTTATTCCTCCAAAAAAATGGTGTCACTGTTGACCAAAAGAGCCCACCAAATATCCTCATTGCATATGGCGATAGTGGTGTTGTCTTTTATGAAAGGAAAGGGAAAGGCGGAAGTTACCGCATTTTTCTCAACCTAAGGCATCGTGGCAAAATAAAGCTGGTTGATGAGTGCACCGACGAAATACTATACGAGGGAGATTCGGAAAAACTCGGAGAAAATGGGGTTAAAATTGGCATTGAGCCTTTCAGGGCAAAGTTGATAAGGATAATAGCACCATAATCAACTGTGATTGGCAACGCTTAGATGGCTCATTAAAGGTGACGGAATACTTCGGCTTTGGATGGGGAAATCCCACCAAAACTGAAATCCCCCAGCGAAAAGAGCACCTTGAGTCAAGCGAGCAAAAACAGCAACGGCGCCGGAGAAATGCCACGGGAGTGCAGCTCCAAATTGGGCGAACAAAGGAGCGTGATGTGAAAATGATGCCAATTTTGTGGATGACAATTAGCCTTTTGGTGGCAATTGATGGCGAGCTGCTTGTGAATCCGAGCTTTGAAGCATGGCGGGAGGGCTTGCCTGTCGGATGGCAGCGCTACGGCGGTGGCGTGCCGCAGAGCCGTGTGGAAATGGCAAAGGAGGCTCATTCAGGTCAATGGGCAGTGCGCTTTGTGGATGAGGGACCCGAAGAGCGAGACAGCCGTTGGAGCATCGGACTACAGCAGGATGTCCCCGTCCAGCCCGGTCACTGGTATGAAGCGAGCGTGTGGGTAAAGGCAATTTCACGCAATCACCCTGAGGCAGTGCAGCTACAGTTGCGCTTCTTGCCCGGCAACCAGTTGGCATCCGTTTGGCTTAACCCTCCCATCGGTGGCGATTGGAAGCGATTTCGTGTCATGATGCAGGCTCCTGCGGATGCAAAAACAGCGCGAATCTACCTTTACACCATCCACTTCTGGCGAAGCGAGACGCTGTTGGACGACGCCTCATTGCGTGAGATTCCGCCCGAAGTGGCGCAAAAATTTGGACCACTTTTGTTCCACGGCTCGGAAGGTGTCGCAAAGGTTCGTTCCCTCCAACGGGAGACGGTGTTGGTGGAGGGAGGGCAGGCTCAAGCCATCATCGTCGCTCCAGACGATGCCGACCACTTAGCCATTGCCCAAAGGCTGCAATCCGAACTGCAAAGGCAGATGGGCATTGCCCTTCCCCTACGCACTGTGCCCCGTGTGCGAGGCGAAAGGTTGGAGGACATCTTGGCAGCCCATCAATTGCCCAACCTCCGAGAGCGCTCCATCTTGGCGTTGGGGAGCATGCTCAACAATCCCATCATTGAACGGCTTTACTGGAACTTGGCTGCCTTTGAAGATGCTGCCTTCCCCGGCAAAGACGGCTTTGCGTTGCGAACTGTCTGCCAGCCTTACAATTTCCGCCTTGACCAGAATGTCATCGTGCTTGGCGGGAGCAATGCAACGGGAGTGACAAAGGCAGTGGAGGCTCTGCTGAAGCGAGTGGAGAGGCAAGGTGACCGCTGGCTCGTGCCATACACGCTGCTGGTTGAGCCGCACAAACCTCCCTCGGAAGAGGAGCGACGGACAATCGCCGCACCTCCCGCCGATTTCACCCTATTCTTGCGCTACGCTGAGCAATACCTTCGCACAGGCGAGGAAGTCTATGCCGAGGGCGCAAAGCGTGTGTTGTTGCGCTATTGGGAACTCTATCGCCAGAACCCGAACCATCGCCTCACATGGCCCGAAGAGACTTCATCATTCCGCATCGGTCTTTTGTGGGACGCCATTGAGGAAGCACCAGTCTTCACCGACGAGGAACGCCACATTTGCACGCAGACCCTTCTTATGACACTCCACATCCTCACCCGCCATGTTTACAATTGGGGCACTTTTGCCGAGAATAAGGGCATCATTTGGAACCACCAGACATTCCCACTCCTGGGCGTTTACGGCTTGGCTCGCTACTTTCGCCGCTTTTACGGCGATGTGGATGAGCGCATGGACGATTATTTGGCGCAAGTGCACGGTGCCTTTCGTGGTCAGCGCAACTCTTGGAAGCCGCAAGAGGACGCCGACAGTTACATCACCTTGACGCCTAACCATCAGGTGCAATACGAACTCGCTGAGGGGCGCTACGACTTCTTCGCCAATGGCAACTATCGCCTCTTCGCAGAGTATCAGACATTCGTCAGCGATGCTCGTGGCTACATTCCCGGCTTTGGCGATTCGGGCTATAGCCGTGTGCCTTACTTGGAGTTGACGGCGTTGCCTTTGGCGTTTTGGTTCTATCGTGATGGGCGTTACTTGTGGCGTCTAAAGCATATCAAGCCTGATTGGGTCAACCCCTACTGGCAAGATGTAGAACCTCGCCCATGGCCGGAACTCATCGGCGTCCATTCCTTCCCCATGCCTCGCCTCTTTTACGAGCACTTTACAAAGCAACCCGCCTATGGCGAGCCACATCGTCCAACCAATGTGCCTTACGAACAAACCTTTGACAAAATTGCCTTTCGTGAGGGATGGGAACCCGACTCCGCCTTTCTCCTTTTGGACGGCATCGCCACGGGGAAGCACCTTCACTACGACGGCAATGCCATCGTGAAACTCTCCATGTTGGGAGAGGACCTGCTCATTGATGGCGATTATCTTGTCCGAAATACCACCGAGCACAACATGGTGAGCATCCTTCGCAACGGGCGTGCTGAGGAACCAGAGCCAATCTATGCCGCTCTAAAACACCTTGCCGACCTGCCGCACTTTGGCGCAACGCAAACAGCGGTCTACGACTGGAACGGCGCCGACTGGCTGAGGACGATCTTTTGGCGCAAAGGGCTGTGCTTCGTGGTGCTTGATGAATTGAAGGCACGCCAAGAGGGCGAGTTCACTTTTGAGTGCGTCTGGAAAACCTTGGAGCGTGAGGAGCAGAAATGGTTTGAGGAGAGGACAAACCGCATTTGGCTTAGCCTTGTGCCACAAGGCGGGCGCATCGGCAATTGGGGTTTGGTGCGAACGGAGGACGACGAAGCCAGCGGCGGTTGGGCTTTGCGCTTCGCACGAACGGATAGCCAATTGGACTTCATCCTCAACCTGCCCGCCGGCGAGTATTCCCTCACGCTGATTGCCAAAGGACTGGACACGGGGAGTGACTCCTTCTGGGTGCGAGTGGACGATGGCGAGCCAGCGGCTTTCCATATCCCAGTTGGCAAATTTGGACCTTCCAGCGCTACGCACACGAAGGACACGCCAACGCCCAATGTTCGCATCAAGCAAGATGGCATGCACCGCTTCACCATCACCCTCCGTGAGGCTCCGGGACCGCTCCTTGACCGCATCATGTTGCGCAAGACGACAGGTGAAGAGGTGTGGGCAGCGGAGGCTGAGGACGCACCACCAATCCCCGAAGAGCAACGGCGTGCTGCGCCTACAGTGAACCTTTACCTTGTCGGCGATGGCTCTGGACGGGCAAAGGTTACACGGCGAATCAACAATGTGGGCTTGAGGATTCGCAAAGTCCACGAACGCCTCACAGGGCAGCTTCAACACGGCGATGGGCGCGCTTTCCTGAACCTGCTCTATGCCGAGCACTCCAAGGCTCCTTTGGCTCTTCGCCTGCATCGCTTAGGTCCTCGGGAAGGGTTGCTGCTCCGCCATGGCGAGCCAATTGCCTACTTCGGCACAGGTCAGCAAGAGGCGACGAGAGCCTTGCTCCCTATTGACGCAGCCCTGTTTTGGGTTGAGGCTGATTGGGCAGCGGTAGTGGCAGGGACACAATTGGGCAAGTGGCGCTCCATAGAACCCAAAACTGTGGAATTGCCCGCACTAACTGATGTGAAGTCCCTCCTGCGACGGTTAGCCCGATTCCCAGCATGGCTTGAACCGCACACAGAGCCATCACCTTCCACTGCTCAGGTGCGCTTGCCACTCATCTGGAAACAGGAGCCACCCGTCGTTCAACCGGGCGAACCATTGCCCATCGTGAATGATGTGGCATGGAGCGACGGGCGCCTTTTCGTAGCCCAAGGAAGGTTCTTGAGGTGCTTTGACGGAGAAGGCAAAGAGTTGTGGCGCTTCAGACGACACGATGCCCTGCAAGCCGTCTGGGTTGGCGACTTGGATGGCGATGGGAAAACGGATGTGCTCACAGGCGGCGATGAAGAAACCTTGTTTTGGCTGGATGCCAATGGACGCTTGCTCCGCCGATTGCCCATTGAGGCTCCGTTGCGCATCGGGACCTCAAGCGTGGCACGGCCAAAAATTCGCACAATTTTGTGCGGGCGATTGACCGACGACGGACCGATGCGCCTCTTTGTGGGCACAGCCAATGGCAACCTTATCGCCTACGATGTAGAGTTGAAGATGCTTTGGCGTTTTGACCAAATTGAGCATGGAACTATCAAAGGCGCACTGGTGGACTTGGACGGCGATGGGAAAAGGGAAATCATCGTCGGCAACCGCTATGGCTCGGTGGAAATCTTTGACGCCGATGGGAAACAGGTGGAGAATGTCTATTCGGAACTGGGCGATGTGGAGTTCGCCTTGGGCGACTTAGATGGCGATGGGCAAATGGAGGTGGTCAACGGGAGTTCCACTGGCGAACTGGCGGTCAAGACCTTCCGTGGGCGTGAGCGATGGCGCTTTTGCAACTTTGGCTATGCCAACACTGCATTGGCAGTGGCAGATGTAGATGGGGATGGGAAGATGGAAGTCATAGTGGCTTCGGAAACGGGCTATCTTTACGCCATCAACGCACAGGGTCAAGTGAAAGCCACCTACCGTGCTTCCGATGCAGTGAGAGCGATGCTCCTTCTCCCTGACGCTCAAGGTTATCGGCTGGTCATTGGCGGCGACGATGGGCGCATCATCTTGCTTGATGGCAGATTGCGCCCACTCGGTGTAGCCGAACTGCCGGAAAAAGTCGTCGGGATTTGGCTCATCCCCAAGCCACAACTGATGCTCTTGGCAGCGGCTGAAGATGGTGTGCTTTGCACATTTTCCTTGGGCAAATTGAAGGAACGATAGAGGGCATTAAGCCTTGATGACAGAAGTTTCACGCGCTAAAATTGCAGTTGACCTGAGATGGTCACTTTGAAAACCAAATGGAAGATGGATGACGGATTTCGCCAACCGTAAACCGTAGGGGCAGGCAAAGCCTGCCCGAAAATACGGGCGGATTCCATCCGCCCCTACGAGGAACGAGGTGGGGACTATGCGAAGGGAAGCGGTTGTTCTTTTCTCACTGATGCTCGTCTCATCGGCTTTCGCAATTTCACCGTTGGCAATCCGTGACGGCAAACTCATAGATGCCAAAAGTGGTAAGCCAATCGGATTGTTTGGCGTCAACTTGTTTGAGACTCACCTTGGGTGGGCAATTCGCCAAGACATTGGAGAAATGGAGCTAAACCTTGAAGCAATTGCAAAGTGTGGCTTCAACGCAATTAGAGTGCCAATGAACATGAGTTACATTGAGCCAGCACCGAATGTCTTCCCAGACGACGCTCAATATGGCGAGATAATGCGCAAACATAGGCTAAAGGATGGGTTCGTGCAATTTCTTGATGCTCTCGTGGAGAAAGCGAGCAAGCTTGGGCTTTATGTCGTGCTTGAGTTCCATGAGTTGCCTTCAGACCCGTGGCGTTATTTTGCTGGTGGCAACGAACAACTGCGAAAAACGGGCAAACATGGTGGCGCTATCTCATGGATGGCAAAGTTGACATTGAGGGAGGACGGAACAATTGAAAAAGTTGAGCTGGATTGGGAGAAAGCTTTTGAGCATGTTCCAAAAGCACTTGCATGGCTGGCAAAGCATTACAAGGGCAATCCAACAATTGCAGCAATTGAAGTGCCATGGAATGAGCCAGTTGGTGGGCTTGCAAATGAGGAGGAAAGTTATTTCAATCTTGTCCAAGAATGCGCAAAAGCCGTGAAAAATGCGGACAGAAATAGGCTCGTTTTCATGGACACTCAGGATTGGGGCGCTTGTGTCAACTTCTTGCCACCATCGTCTTGTTGGCGTGTCCCAGAGGAAGTTGACGCGCTTTTCCCGCACTTTTACTTTGGTATGCATTGCCCAGATATGCCGTTTGAAATGAGCCTAAAAGTTGCAGCGGCAAACTGGGTGAGTTGGTTTTTGGCATGGGGTAAGCCAGTTCTTGTCGGCGAATATGGCATCGCAGGGCTAACTTGGAAAAATTGGCTTGAAAGAAACAAAGATGCCCTACAAAAACGCTACCAATTGTTTGGAAATTCGCCATTGAAAGACGCGCTTTATTCCGACACCTTGCGCGCTTGCCTTGAGCAATGGCTAAAAATGGGAGTTCAAGGGGCATTTTATTGGGCATGGTGGGAGGGGGTTCCGGGGATGGCGGCACCGTTTAGACAAAAGACGCTAACCCTGACACATGGTCATGATGTTTTGGGAGATTTTGCGCCAAAATTCCGGAAAATCATGGTCGCAGCCGCCGACGCACGAGTTGCAGTCATTTGCGAAAAGGATAGGCGTGCACAGTATGGCAGCCCACGAGACCTTGCCTTAATCGCCGATGTGCTGATAGACACCGATAGTGTGCCATATCATGTCATTTTTGCTGAGGCGTTGTTTGGAGACCAAAAGTGGCTTAAGCAACTTAAGCGCTACGGAAAGATTATCATTCTTGCCGACGGATTGCGGGAGAATTGCATTGGGCTTGTGGAGAAGCTCGTTGATAAGGGGCGAATTTTCGCAGTTCGTCAAGGTGAGCCAAACTGGCAAATCAACTTGAGAAAGTGGCTACAGGAGTAAAAAACGCAGGACTTGCACAATTGAGATGATTGGATTTTCGGGGCTAAAGCCCCTCCCACAGTGATTGGCATTTTATGGGCATTATCGTGGGAGCAAGGAACCGTTGAGATGCCTGCCGAAGGAGTCGTGCCCGTTCCCGGAGTGCCAGCAAGGTAATCATCAAGCATAACTTTGGCGAAAGGAGGGACTTCCAATGACAGAAAATCTCGCCGAGTTAATAGTGCAAGAATTTCGGAAGTGGGCGGTTATGTCACCCACTGAGATCCTAAGAGAATTCCAAGACCAATTCGGTGCGCAAGTTTACGAGGATTTCTACGCTTACCGTCAGGGCTCTAACGAATTACCTTTGCTTATCGCCCATGTAGACACTGTATGGTCGTCGCCACCATGCGAGGATGAAATCATTTACGACCAAGAGGCGAACGAAATTCGTCTGGAAGCATCAGACGAGGAAAAGGGGTTAGGAGCAGACGACCGCTTGGGTGTGGCATTGATTGTTTTGCTACTTCGTGAACATCCAGACATTGGCTTTTTGTTGACAAATTATGAGGAACAAGGACAACGAGGTGCTGAGGAGGCGGTCCGAAATTTGGGTGATGAACTGCGACGATATCCTTATTTGCTTGAGTTAGACAGACGCTACCGTCAGCATTTTGCTCACTATGGTCACATCACTTCGGAATTTGAGGCATTTCTTACCCAAAATTTGCCAGAATGGGATCTTTGCGAAGGGATCTATACGGACATAACGGTCATCTGTCCTGCCATTAACCGGTGTGGTGTGAACATTGCTATCGGCTATTACAACCAGCACTGTCACGACGAATTTGTCAAAGTGGATGATGCTGTCTTGACATATCAAGCCGTGCGCAAGTTGCTACAGCATCCTGTGCAGGAACCTTTTGAGTGGCGAGGGGAGTAAAAGTGCATCAGCAACGGATGCAGTGAGATTTCTGTTTCAGCGAGGTGATGACAATGGGCAAGGGAAAGGTCAGCCGGAGAGATTTTGTCAAGGTAGCGGTAGCAAGTTTGAGTGTCCCGACGATTTTGGTTGCTCAGCAGCGTAAAACTTTCAAAGTCGCTCTTATCGGTTGTGGCGGTCGTGGACGAGGTGCTGTC